>NZ_JBVHXA010000045.1:0-1204 GCF_055563935.1 Streptomyces sp. NPDC029169 | reverse complement strand
TCGCGCTGCGGCTGCGCGGCGCCCTTGACGTGGCGGCGCTCGGCCGGGCCCTGTGCGGCCTGGTCGCCCGCCACGAGGCGCTCCGTACCCGCTTCGACGAGGTGGACGGAGAGCCCCGGCTCCGTGTCGACACCGCCCCCGACACCTGGCCGCTGCCCGTCACCGACCTGTCCGGCCTGCCCGACGCCGAGCGCGAGTCCCGCGCCGCCGCGCTCGTACGGGCCGAGGCCGTACGGCCCTTCGACCTGGCCGCCGGACCGCTGCTGCGCACCGGACTCCTGCGGCTCGGTGCCGACGACCACGTCCTCCTGCTCAGCCTGCACCACATCGTGACCGACGGCTGGTCCACCGGCATCCTCTTCCAGGACCTGGCCGCCCTGTACGAGGGCGCGGACCTGCCCGAACTCACGCGGCAGGCCGCCGACTTCGCCGCATGGCAGCGGGCACGCCTGACCGGCGCGGACCTGGACCGCCAGCTCGCCCACTGGCGAACCGCCCTGGCCGACCTCCCGGTCGTCGACTTCCCGGCCGACCGGCCGCTGCCCGCCGAGCCCACCTCGGCCGGAGCCACCCTCAACGCCCTGCTGCCCGAGGCACTGGGGCAGGGGCTGCGCGACCTGGCCCAGCAGGAGCAGACCTCCCTCCTCGCCGTTCTTCAGGCGGCGTTCCTGACGGTGCTGTCGCGTTATACGGGTCAGGATGATCTGGCGGTGGGTTCGGTGTTCTCGGGGCGGACGCGCTCCGAGGTCGAGCCCATGGTCGGCCTGTTCGCGAACACGCTGGTGCTGCGCACCAGCACGGCCGGCGACCCGACCTTCCGGGACCTCGTACGACGCTGCAAGGAAACCGTCCTGGGCGCCCTCGGCCACCAGGACGTCCCCTTCGGCATGGTCGTCGACGCCCTCCGCCCCGAACGGGTGCCGGGGCGCAACCCGCTCTTCCAGATCAGCCTCACCCTCCAGGCCGCCGGCACCAGCGGCCGCGACGCCCGCCTCGGGGCACTCACCGTCGAACCGTTCGCCGACACCCATGAGGCCGGATCCCGCTTCGACCTGGGCGTCACCGTCATCGAGAACCCCGAAGGCCCCTTCGAGATCGTCGTCGAGTACTCGACGGAGTTGTTCGAGCGGGGTCGGATGGAGCGTTTGGTGGGGCATTTCGCTTCGGTGTTGGAGCGGGGTGTGGCTGATCCGGGTGTGCGGGT
>NZ_JBVHXA010000044.1:0-1330 GCF_055563935.1 Streptomyces sp. NPDC029169 | reverse complement strand
GGATGCTGTTGGTTTATCCGGGGCCTTATGCCTTCTTCGCCCCGTCGATCGTTTGGTCGGCGGGGCGAAGTCGTGCGAAGTGGCTGGTGCGGGTGCGGGCTCGTGGTGTGCCGGTGAGGTGGGCGTCGATGCGGGCGAGGTTGATCGCGGCGCCGGTGAGCTGGTGCTGGAGGCTGGTCTTCGCCAAGCCTCGGTAGCGGGACCTGCGCAGGTCGCAGCGGCCGACTGCTTGGGCGATGGTGCCCTCGACCCCCGCCCGGATCTTGTAGCGCTCCTTCCAGTCGTCGGTCTTCTGCTTAGCTCGGGCCGCTTGGAGTGCGTGGTGTTCGTCGTGGTGACGCAGCCGCAGTTCACGGACTGTGCCGGTGGGCGAGTTGATGCATGCCTGGCGTAGGGGGCATGGGCGGCAGTCCCGCGTCGAGAACCTCACCCGGAGCACGGGCTGTCCCCGTTGGGAGAGCCGCTCGCTCCAGGTAGTGCTGGTGTGGCCGCCGGGGCAGGTGGCCTGCTGGTTGTCCCAGTCGATGGTGAAGGCGTCCTGGCCGAAGCCGCTGTCCGCACCGGCCTGGGCGCTGTTGTCGGCCTGGAGGGGGCCGTGCAAGGTGATGCCGTGCTCGCGCCGGGCGCTGACCAGGGCAGCGCCGGTGGGATAGCCGGCATCCACCCAGTGCTCGCCCGGGGTGCAGTCACGCGCGGCGAGCTGAGTGTGGATCGTCTCGGCCATCGACCGGTCCTGGACGGTCGCCACCGTCGTGACAACGTTCGTGACCAGGTTCGGAGTGTCCGGCTCACAGGTCTCGGTGAAGTGGACCTTGTAGCCGTCCCACATCGTGTCGCGTTTGACGCTGCCGCGTGCGTCGGTGTCATAGGGGGTGACCAGGCGCATCGCGCCCGGTGGGCGGTCTTTTGGGTCCCGCCGTCTCACCTCACCCTGCGCCTGGTGGAAGTGCTGGACCCACACCTGTCGCAGGGTTTCCACCTCGGCAAGCCCGCGCAGACCGTCGGGGGTGCCGGTCGCGAAGACGGCCGCCAGCAGGCGTGTTCCGTCCCGGCCGATCCGCATCCCCACCTCGTCCCGCTTCGCGCGGCTGGTGGGAAACCGGCTGTCCTCGGCCCTGGTCGCGTAGTGCCTGAACCAGTCGGGCTCGGCGACAGCGGCCAGCCAGTCCGGGGCCGCTTGCGCCAGCGCGTTCAGCGCCGACCGCAGCGTCTCCGCCACCATCTCCAGCCAGCACAGCTCACGCGCCGCCGACAGCACATGCGTGGAGTCCGTGCGGGCCCGGCCCGCCTTCTTGAGCAGACCCTTCTCCCGGGCCGCGGCCAGGACACC
>NZ_JBVHXA010000043.1:0-1384 GCF_055563935.1 Streptomyces sp. NPDC029169 | reverse complement strand
CGATTGGGACGAAGTCGTAACAAGGTAGCCGTACCGGAAGGTGCGGCTGGATCACCTCCTTTCTAAGGAGCACAGCACCGATTGCAGGCAAATGTTCTGCACGGTCAGCTCATGGGTGGAACGTTGATTAGTTGGCACAGTCGGTGACCGAGAAACCGTTAGTACTGCTTCGGCGTGGAACACGGGATTCGAGGAACGGACTGTGCCTGGCACGTTGTTGGGTATCTGAGGGTACGGCCGGTTGGTCGAACCTTCGCGATGCCGGCCCCGGTAAAGCATCGAGTAATCGGTGTGTGACGGGTGGCTGGTCGTTGCTTGAGAACTACACAGTGGACGCGAGCATCTGTGGCCAAGTTTTTAAGGGCGCACGGTGGATGCCTTGGCACCAGGAACCGATGAAGGACGTGGGAGGCCACGATAGTCCCCGGGGAGCCGTCAACCAGGCTTTGATCCGGGGGTTTCCGAATGGGGAAACCCGGCAGTCGTCATGGGCTGTCACCCATGCCTGAACACATAGGGCATGTGGAGGGAACGAGGGGAAGTGAAACATCTCAGTACCCTCAGGAAGAGAAAACAACCGTGATTCCGGGAGTAGTGGCGAGCGAAACCGGATGAGGCCAAACCGTATGCGTGTGATACCCGGCAGGGGTTGCGCATACGGGGTTGTGGGATCTCTCTTCTGTCGTCTGCCGGCGACAGGACGAGTCAGAAACCGTTGATGTAGGCGAAGGACATGCGAAAGGTCCGGCGTAGAGGGTAAGACCCCCGTAGCTGAAACATCAACGGCTCGTTTGAGAGACACCCAAGTAGCACGGGGCCCGAGAAATCCCGTGTGAATCTGGCGGGACCACCCGCTAAGCCTAAATATTCCCTGGTGACCGATAGCGGATAGTACCGTGAGGGAATGGTGAAAAGTACCGCGGGAGCGGAGTGAAATAGTACCTGAAACCGTGTGCCTACAAGCCGTGGGAGCGTCGCTCACATCTTCGGATGTGGGTCGTGACTGCGTGCCTTTTGAAGAATGAGCCTGCGAGTTTGCGGTGTGTTGCGAGGTTAACCCGTGTGGGGAAGCCGTAGCGAAAGCGAGTCCGAACAGGGCGATTTAGTAGCGCGCTCAAGACCCGAAGCGGAGTGATCTAGCCATGGGCAGGTTGAAGCGGAGGTAAGACTTCGTGGAGGACCGAACCCACCAGGGTTGAAAACCTGGGGGATGACCTGTGGTTAGGGGTGAAAGGCCAATCAAACTCCGTGATAGCTGGTTCTCCCCGAAATGCATTTAGGTGCAGCGTCGTGTGTTTCTTGCCGGAGGTAGAGCACTGGATAGGCGATGGGCCCTACCGGGTTACTGACCTTAGCCAAACTCCGAATGCCGGTAAGTGAGAGC
>NZ_JBVHXA010000042.1:0-1393 GCF_055563935.1 Streptomyces sp. NPDC029169 | reverse complement strand
GGGGGAGCAGGACAAAAGAGAGGGGGGGGGTGGGGGGGGGGGGGGGGGGGCCGCGCCCCCCCCCCCCCCCCCCCCCACGCGCGCGTGTCGGGGATACTGGTAGGCGCAGACGTAGAGGGAAAGGCCACACATCGTGACTGAGATCGAGATCGGGCGCGGCAAGCGCGGCCGCAGGGCGTACGCGTTCGACGACATCGCCGTCGTACCGAGCCGGCGCACCCGGGACCCGAAGGAGGTCTCGATCGCCTGGCAGATCGACGCCTACCGCTTCGAGCTCCCCTTCCTGGCCGCCCCCATGGACTCGGTCGTATCGCCGCAGACCGCCATCCGCATCGGCGAGCTGGGCGGCCTCGGCGTGCTGAACCTCGAAGGCCTGTGGACCCGGTACGAGGACCCGCAGCCGCTGCTCGACGAGATCGCGGAGCTGGACGAGGCCACCGCGACCCGCCGTCTGCAGGAGATCTACGCGGCCCCGATCAAGGAGGAGCTGATCGGGCAGCGCATCAAGGAGGTGCGCGACTCGGGTGTGGTCACCGCCGCCGCGCTCTCCCCGCAGCGCACCGCGCAGTTCTCCAAGGCCGTCGTCGACGCCGGCGTGGACATCTTCGTCATCCGCGGCACGACGGTCTCCGCCGAGCACGTCTCCGGCGCGGCCGAGCCGCTGAACCTCAAGCAGTTCATCTACGAGCTCGACGTCCCGGTCATCGTCGGCGGCTGCGCCACGTACACCGCGGCCCTGCACCTGATGCGCACCGGCGCCGCGGGTGTCCTGGTCGGCTTCGGCGGCGGCGCGGCGCACACCACGCGCAACGTGCTCGGCATCCAGGTCCCGATGGCGACCGCGGTCGCCGACGTGGCCGCGGCCCGCCGCGACTACATGGACGAGTCCGGCGGCCGGTACGTCCACGTGATCGCCGACGGCGGCGTGGGCTGGTCGGGCGACCTGCCGAAGGCGATCGCCTGCGGCGCCGACTCGGTCATGATCGGCTCCCCCCTGGCCCGCGCCACGGACGCGCCGGGCAAGGGCCACCACTGGGGCATGGAGGCCGTCCACGAGGACGTGCCGCGCGGCAAGCTGGTCGACCTGGGCATCGTCGGCACGACCGAGGAGATCCTCACGGGCCCGTCGCACACCCCGGACGGCTCGATGAACTTCTTCGGCGCCCTGCGCCGCGCGATGGCGACCACGGGCTACAGCGAGCTCAAGGAGTTCCAGCGCGTCGAGGTCACGGTCGCGGACTCCCAGCACAGCCGCTGACGTTCGTCCGTCCCGTACGGAGAGGGGCCCCGCACCAGCCGGGATGCTGTTGGTTTATCCGGGGCCTTATGCCTTCTTCGCCCCGTCGATCGTTTGGTCGGCGGGGCGAAGTCGTGCGAAGTGGCTGGTGCGGGT
>NZ_JBVHXA010000041.1:0-1446 GCF_055563935.1 Streptomyces sp. NPDC029169 | reverse complement strand
GGCGAGTTCGTTACTTCAGAACTAACACAGTGGACGCGAGCAACTGAGGACAAGCCCTCGGCCTATTAGTACCGGTCAGCTCCACCCATTACTGGGCTTCCACATCCGGCCTATCAACCCAGTCGTCTACTGGGAGCCTTACCCTCTCAAGGAGGTGGGAACACTCATCTCGAAGCAGGCTTCCCGCTTAGATGCTTTCAGCGGTTATCCCTCCCGAACGTAGCCAACCAGCCATGCCCTTGGCAGGACAACTGGCACACCAGAGGTTCGTCCGTCCCGGTCCTCTCGTACTAGGGACAGCCCTTCTCAATGTTCCTGCGCGCGCAGCGGATAGGGACCGAACTGTCTCACGACGTTCTAAACCCAGCTCGCGTACCGCTTTAATGGGCGAACAGCCCAACCCTTGGGACCGACTCCAGCCCCAGGATGCGACGAGCCGACATCGAGGTGCCAAACCATCCCGTCGATATGGACTCTTGGGGAAGATCAGCCTGTTATCCCCGGGGTACCTTTTATCCGTTGAGCGACGGCGCTTCCACAAGCCACCGCCGGATCACTAGTCCCGACTTTCGTCCCTGCTCGACCCGTCGGTCTCACAGTCAAGCTCCCTTGTGCACTTACACTCAACACCTGATTGCCAACCAGGCTGAGGGAACCTTTGGGCGCCTCCGTTACCCTTTGGGAGGCAACCGCCCCAGTTAAACTACCCATCAGACACTGTCCCTGATCCGGATCACGGACCGAGGTTAGACATCCAGCACGACCAGAGTGGTATTTCAACGGCGACTCCACCATGACTGGCGTCACGGCTTCAAAGTCTCCCACCTATCCTACACAAGCCGAACCGAACACCAATATCAAACTGTAGTAAAGGTCCCGGGGTCTTTCCGTCCTGCTGCGCGAAACGAGCATCTTTACTCGTAGTGCAATTTCACCGGGCCTATGGTTGAGACAGTCGAGAAGTCGTTACGCCATTCGTGCAGGTCGGAACTTACCCGACAAGGAATTTCGCTACCTTAGGATGGTTATAGTTACCACCGCCGTTTACTGGCGCTTAAGTTCTCAGCTTCGCAACCCCGAAAGGTCACTAACCGGTCCCCTTAACGTTCCAGCACCGGGCAGGCGTCAGTCCGTATACATCGCCTTACGGCTTCGCACGGACCTGTGTTTTTAGTAAACAGTCGCTTCTCGCTGGTCTCTGCGGCCACCCCCAGCTCACGGAGTAAATCCGATCACCGGTGATGGCCCCCCTTCTCCCGAAGTTACGGGGGCATTTTGCCGAGTTCCTTAACCATAGTTCACCCGAACGCCTCGGTATTCTCTACCTGACCACCTGAGTCGGTTTAGGGTACGGGCCGCCATGAAACTCGCTAGAGGCTTTTCTCGACAGCATAGGATCATCCACTTCACCACAATCGGCTCGGCATCAGGTCTCAGGCTTCATGC
>NZ_JBVHXA010000039.1:0-2241 GCF_055563935.1 Streptomyces sp. NPDC029169 | reverse complement strand
CCCCCCCCCCCCCCCCCCCCCCCCCCCCCCCCCCCCCCCCCCCCCCCCCCCCCCCCCCCCCCCCCCCCCCCCCCCCCCCCCCCCCCCCCCCGCCCTGCTTCAGGGCGAAGCCCGCCGTCGTGAACGGCAGCCGCAGCCCGACCCCGAGCGCCTTGCCGTAGGCCTCCTTCACGGTCCACAGCGTCACGAGCTCCGCATTGCGCCGGCCGGCCGGCAGCTCCGCGAGGGCCACCCGCTCCGCGGGCGTGCACATCCGGTGCTCCAGGCCGGTCCCGTCCAGTGCGCGGGCCGTGCGCTCGGCGTCCGTGCCCACCGGACCGACCCGGCTGAGCGCCACCGCGAGGAGTCCCCGGGTGTGCGTCAGGCTGACGGAGAACCCCGGACGGCCACTCAGGCGCGGCCTGCCGCCCGGCTCCCGCACCAGCTCGACCTCGTGGGGGCGGAGGCCGAGGACGGCGCCCGCGGCGTGCTTGAGCAGGGCGCGCGAGGCGAGGTGACGGCGGCGCACCACGGGGTTGCGGATGCCCCGGTACCGCTCCGCCTCGCGCGGCGAGAGCAGCCCGTCCGCCGCCGCACCGGAGGTCTCCCAGCCCGTCTCGGCGCCGTGCACCAGGACCACCCCGGACCGCCGCAGCGCCTCGCGCACGGGGCTCCAGGAGGCGCCGGGGCGGTCCACGCGCACGTCCGGGATCACCCGTCGAGGTGGTCGTACGTGACGACGCGGGAGCGCATCAGGATCCGGTCCCCGTCGATGTCCAGGACGTCGTTGATCTGGCAGCTCGGCCAGATCTCGGGCTTCGGCGTCCCCGGTGTGGTGCGGACCACCAGGACGTACGCCGTGGAGCGCACGGAGCCGTCGGCCTGCGGGTCGAGCACGAGCTGGTCGAACCAGTGCCGGCGCTGGACCGGCTTGTCCTTGAACTGCTCATGGAACCGGCGGAGTTCGGCCACGATCCCGGCCCTGGTCCGGGCCGGTTCGGTGCCCGGCGTGTGCTGGAAGGTGCCGTCCTCGGTGAACGTCGCCGCGTACTCCTCGAACCGGCCGTTGTCGAGTGCCTGCATCTGGCGTGCGTAGAACGCCTGCACAGCCACGTAGAGGCCGGTCTGCGACGGTGCGTACGTCTCGGTCATCGCGCTCCTCCGGAAGGTCGGGACAGGGACACCACCGTGCCCCCACCGGCTCGAACGCGACTGGAGCGGTACGGCTCGAGACGGCTTCCACCCGGGTTCGAGCCGCGGTGGCCACGCTCGGCCGGAACCATCGACAAGCGGATACGGGAGAGCACATGGCGAAGGCGGCCAAGCCCGTCGCCCTGGTGACCGGGGCGACCAGCGGCATCGGTCTGGAGATCACGAAGCGGCTCGCCGGACTCGGCGCGAGCGTCTACATCTGCGCCCGTGACGAGGACAGGCTCGCGGAGACCCTGAAGGATCTCCAGGGCCAGGGGCTCGACGTGGACGGCAGCGTCTGCGACGTGTCACGGCACGAGCAGATCAAGGAGTTCGTGCGGGCCGCGGTCGAGCGCCACGGCACGGTGGACATCCTGGTGAACAACGCGGGCCGCAGCGGCGGCGGCGCCACCGCCGAGATCGCGGACGAGCTGTGGCTCGACGTGATCAACACCAACCTCAACAGCGTCTTCCTCATGACCAAGGAAGTCCTCACCACCGGCGGGATGCTGGCCAAGGACCGCGGCCGGATCATCAACATCGCCTCCACCGGCGGCAAGCAGGGCGTCGTGCACGCCGCGCCCTACTCGGCGTCGAAGCACGGCGTGGTGGGCTTCACCAAGGCCCTCGGCCTGGAGCTCGCGCGCACCGGCATCACCGTCAACGCGGTGTGCCCGGGCTTCGTCGAGACCCCCATGGCGGAGCGCGTACGGGAGCACTACGCGGCCATCTGGAACGTGAGCGAGCAGGAGACCCACGACCGGATCACCACCCGCGTCCCGATCGGCCGCTATGTGGAGCCTCGTGAGGTCGCCGCCATGGTCGAGTACCTGGTCGGTGACGACGCGGCGGCGGTCACGGCGCAGGCGCTCAACGTCTGCGGCGGCCTGGGCAACTACTGAGCCGCCCCGGGCACACACGGACGCCGGAGGGGGGGGGGGGGGGGGGGGGGGGGGGGGGGGTGGGGGGGGGGTGGTGGGGGGGGGGGGGGGGAGAGGTCCGCGCATACGTGCGGTAGATGGCGATCCCCATGCCCGAATCGGTGATACCCGGGCTGTTTGTCACGTACGC
>NZ_JBVHXA010000038.1:0-2772 GCF_055563935.1 Streptomyces sp. NPDC029169 | reverse complement strand
TCCCGGATCCGTGACGTGTTCCAGGTCGCTCTGGAACCGCGGACCCTGTTCGTCCATCCCGTCCTGCACGACCTCGCCACCCGCATCGACGACCAGCTGACCTCCCAGGAGGCACGCTCCGCCGACGGCCGCTCGCCCCTCGTCCCGCTCCGCGCGACCGGCAGCCGGACCCCGCTGTTCCTCGTGCACGCGGTCGGCGGCTCCGTCGTCCCGTACGTGCCCCTGACCCGCCTGCTCGACCCCGAGACCCCCGTCTACGGCCTGGAACACCCCGGCCTCTCCGACGGAGCCCCCGCCGACGGGGGCACGCTCACCGACCTCGCCGCCCGCTACGTACGGGCCGTGCGCGAGGTGCGGCCGAACGGCCCCTACCACCTCGCCGGTTGGTCGCTCGGCGGGGCCGTGGCCCTGGAGATGGCGGCGCTGCTGCGTGCCGAGGGCGAGCGGGTGGACCTGGTCGCCCTGCTCGACACCGGGGTCCCGCCCCGCGCGGCGACCCCGCCCGGCCGGGCCGAGCTGCTCGCCGCCTTCACGCGCGACCTCGCCGGGCTCACCGGACTCCGGCCGCCCGTCCTCGACGGACAGGAGCAGGTCGACGAGCTGCTCCCCGTCCTGGAGCGGTCCGGCCTCGTCCCCGCCGGGGTGCGCGACGAGCTCCGTACCCGCGCCGAGGTCTTCCTGGCCGCCTCGCGGGCGTACCACGTCCACCGGCCGGCGCCGTACGACGGGCCGGTCACCCTGCTGACGGCGGAGGGCGCGCGGACCGCGGCCGACGCCGCCGACCACCTGGCCTGGTGGCGTACCCACGCCACCGGCGGACTCGACCACGAGACCGTCCCCGGCACCCACCACACGCTGCTCCAGCACCCCCATCTGCCGGTGCTGGCACGCGCGCTGCGAGACCGCCTCGACCGGGCGGACGGCGTGCGCCGAGAGAACAAGGAGAGTGACGCATGAGCGAGGCCGAGTCGACCGAGCGGGCGCCCGGAGGGCTCTGGCGGGATCAGGACTTCCTGAAGTTCTGGTCCGCGGAGAGCCTTTCGATGTTCGGCGCCCAGATCTCGCTGCTGGCGATCCCGCTGGTGGCGGCGACCACGCTGGACGCCACCCCCTTCCAGATGGGCATCGTCAACGCCGCCCAGTTCGCCCCGTACATGCTGTTCACCCTGCTCGCCGGGGTGTGGATCGACCAGAGCCGCCGCCGGCCGATCATGATCGTCGCCAACTTCGGGCGGGCGCTCGTCCTGGGGCTCATCCCGGTGCTCACCGCCCTGGACCTGATGAGCATCGGCCTGCTCGGCGCCATCGTCTTCTTCGCCGCGACCCTGACCGTGGTGTTCGACCTGGCCTACCAGGCGTACATCCCGTCCCTCGTGGGCCGGCCGCAGCTGATCGAGGCCAACGGCAAGCTGGAGGGCAGCCGCTCGCTCGCCCAGGCGAGCGGCCCGGGCCTCGGCGGCGTGCTCGTCGGTGTGGCCTCGGCGCCCGTGGCGGTGCTCCTGAACGCGGCCACCTATCTCGTCTCCGCCTTCGCGCTGCTGTTCATCCGCCGTGTCGAGGAGCCGCCGCCGCGGACCGCCGTCGAGGGCTCCGTGGTGTCCCGCATCGGCGCGGGCCTCCGGCTGGTCTGGCGCAACCGCTACATGCGGGCGATCGCCGGTGAGGCCGCCACGTACAACCTGTTCAACCAGGCCCTGTGGGCCGTGCTCATCATCTACCTGACCCGTGAGCTGGGCTTCAGCCCCTTCACCCTCGGCGTCGTCATGGCGATGACCGGCGTCGGCGCCTTCCTCGGCAGCCTGGTGGCCGGACGGATCGGCCGGCGCTGGGGCATCGGACGCACCATCATGATCACGATGGTGATCGCCTGCGGCTCGCCGCTGCTCGTCCCGGCCGCCGGCGGCGGCCCGGTCGCGACCGTGATCATCGTCGGCGGCGCGCTGATGCTCAACGGCATCGGCGTCGTGGTCAGCAACATCCAGGTGATGAGCCTCCGTCAGACCGCGGTCGCGTCCGAGATCCTCGGCCGCGCCAACGCCGGTTACCGCTTCCTCGTCACCGGCACCGCCGCCATCGGTGCCCTGCTCGGCGGCTGGCTCGGCGGCCTGATCGGACTGCGCGCCACCCTCTTCGTCGTCGGCGGCTGCACCCTCCTCGCCCTGCTCTTCATCGCCCGCTCGCCGCTGCCCCGGCTGCGCGACCTGTCGGAGGTCGTGCCCGACGACGGCCGCACGCCCGCCGACGCGGCAGAATCCCTCCAGAAGACGGCCAACTGACCTCCCGACCAGGCAAGGACGCACCACACCATGACCAGCACCCTGCAGAACGTCGTCATCGACGCCGCCGACGCTGCCGAGCTCGCCACCTTCTGGGCCGCCGTCACAGGCTGGCAGCCGGCCGACTGGAACAGTCCTGACGAAGCCGTCGTCCGCAACGCCGCCGGCGGCGTGAGCATCTACTTCATGCGTGTCCCCGAGGAGAAGGCGGGCAAGAACAGGGTGCACCTCGACATCGCCCCGTCCGACGGCGCCACGGCGAGCAGCGAGATCGCCCGGCTCGTGGACCTGGGCGCGAAGGTCCTCGCCGAGCACGAGAGCCACACCGTCCTGGCGGACATCGAGGGCAACGAGTTCTGCGTGACGGGCGAGCGGGACTGACGTCACCTCCGCGCCCCACACGGCGGTGGGGGGGGGGGGGGGGGGGGGGGGGGGGGGGGGGGGGGGGGGGGGGGGGGGGGGGGGGGGGGGGGGGGGGGGGGGGGGGGGGGGGGGG
>NZ_JBVHXA010000037.1:0-5424 GCF_055563935.1 Streptomyces sp. NPDC029169 | reverse complement strand
CCCATGAGCCGCCATCCCCCCCCCCTCCCCCCCCCCCCCCCCCTTCCTTCCCCCCCCCCCCCCCCCCTCGTCCCCCCCCCCCCCCCCCCCGCCCCTCCTCGCCCCCCCCCCCCCCCCCCCCCCCCCCCACCTCGTGCGTTCGTGACTCAGGGGTGCGTACGGAGGACGGTCAGTCCGCCACGACCAGCGACGGCGTCTCCTTGGTCAGCACCTCGCCGCGGAAGAACGCGGGGCTCTTGCGCTGCATGACCAGCATGATCACCACGCCGAGCAGCAGCAGCCCGACGCCGATCACGAAGACCGAGCCGATGCCGAAGACCGAGGAGCCGGAGCCGTAGGCCGGGTCCCACATGTCGTACAGCGTCTTGCCGAAGACGGCGGTCAGCATGACGCCGCCGAGCGCCGGGCAGAAGGCCTTGAAGACGAAGTCCTTGCCGGACCGGAACAGCTCGCGCCGGAAGTACCAGACGCAGGCGAAGGCGGTCAGCGCGTAGTAGAAGCAGATCATCAGGCCGAGCGCGTAGATCGTGTCGACCAGGACGTTCTCGCTGACCAGGGTCATCACCGTGTAGAAGACGCCGGTGGCGACACCCGCGACGACCGTGGCCAGGCCCGGGGTCTTGAAGCGCGGGTGGACCTTGGTGAAGGAGGGCGGCAGGGCCTCGTACGTCGACATGGCGAGCACCGTGCGGGCGACCGGGATGAACGTCGTCTGGAGGCTGGCCGCCGCCGAGGCGAGGACGGCGACGAAGAGCAGGATGCCGAGGGCCGGGCCCATGACCGGGCCTGCGAGGGCCGCGAAGACGTTGTCGGAGGTCTCCGGGTTGGCGAGGCCGAGGCCGGTGTCGCCTGCGCCGACGATCATCTGGGCGGCGATGCCGGTGGCCAGGTAGGAGCCGACGAGGACGATCATGGTGATCATCGCGGCGCGGCCGGGGGTCTTCGCGCTGCCGGTGGTCTCCTCGTTGGTCGCCATGCAGGCGTCCCAGCCCCAGTAGATGAAGATCGCGAGGGAGAGTCCGGCGGTGAAGGCGGAGAAGGACTCGACCGCGAACGGGTTCATCCAGGACCAGGAGAAGTCGGCGCCGGTGGTGAACTCGCCGCTGCCCACCTTGGTGAAGGCGAGGGTCACGAACAGCGCGAGCACGACGAGCTGGAGGCCGACGAGCGCGTACTGGACGCCCTTGGTGGCGGTCATGCCGCGGTAGCTGATGGCCGTCGCGATGGCGATCAGGACCAGGGTCGTACCGATGTGGGCGGCCTTGTTGTCGTCGAGGGCCGCTACGGACGGGTTGTTGGTGATCTCACCGGCGAGGAGCCAGAAGTAGGAGGTCGCGACGCCTGCCAGGTTGGACAGGACGATGATCGTCGCGATGACGAGGCCCCAGCCGCACATCCAGCCGATCCTGGGGCCGAAGGCCTTCACCGTCCACGTGAAGGAGGTGCCGCAGTCGGGCATCGCCTTGTTGAGCTCCCGGTACGCGAAGGCGACGAGGAGCATCGGGAGGAAGCCCGCGAGGAACACCGCGGGCATCTGGAGTCCGACCTCGCCGGCGGTCGCGCCGAGCGTGGAGGTCAGACAGTAGACGGGGGCGACGGTCGAGATGCCGATGACGGCACTGGCCATCAGTCCGACGGAATTGCCGCCGAGTCCCTTGGTACGTACGCCATGAGTGTCGCCCTGGGCGGTGACGCCCCTTACCGTGTCTCCGGCCTGGGGCCGTGCATCCACCTGAGTCATGTAAAGGACGGTAAGTGCTGCGGTTTCCACATCCGGAGGAGATCACTCCGGGACAACGGTCGATCTTCACCTTGCATTGAGAGGGCGAGAACGCCCTCCTGGCATTGATTGAAAGATCGACCAGCTGTCGGCACCGACCGATTGGTAGGCGTCTCAGCGACTGTCCGCTATGCGGGAACCGCAGCAGTGCCCCAAATGTCCGTTTTCAAAATTTCCCGAAGAATTTTCCGAGCCGCGCGGGAAGGGGGTCAGCCGGACCAGAGGGCCGGGTCAGCCAGGCCAGACGACCGCCTGCGTCTCGCTGTACGCATGGAGCGCGTACGACCCCACATCCCGCCCCACTCCGCTCTTCTTGAACCCGCCGAACGGCGCCTCCATGTTCCGTCCGACGGTGTTCACCCCGACGCCACCGGCCCGCAGCAGCGCCGCGACACGGAATGCGCGGGCCACGTCCCCCGACCACACGTAGTCGAGGAGCCCGTAGTCGCTGTCGTTCGCCAGCGCGACGCCCTCCTCCTCGTCGTCGAAGGGGACCACCACGACGACCGGCCCGAAGATCTCCTCCCGCACCACCCGCATGTCGTTGGTGCAGTCCGCGAGCAGGGTGGGCGCCACATAGAAGCCCCGCTCCATGGGTGGCCGCTCGCCACCCGCGACGACCCGCGCGCCCTCCTTCCTCCCCAGCTCGACGTACGACTCCACCCGGTCGCGGTGGGCCGCCGAGATCACCGGACCGACCACCGTGCCCTGGACCGTCGGGTCGCCGACCTTCATGAAGGCCAGATAGCCGGTGAGCTTCTCGATCAGCTGCTCGTAGATCCCGCGCTGGGCGAGCACCCGGGTCGGGGCCGTACAGATCTGTCCGCTGTAGAAGGCGAAGGTGGTGCCGATGCCCATGACGGCGGAGTCGAGGTCGGCGTCGTCGAAGACCAGCGCCGCGCCCTTCCCGCCCAGCTCCATCAGCTGCCGTTTCAGCGCCCGCCCGCAGACCTCGCCGATCCGCTGCCCGACGGCCGTGGAGCCGGTGAAGGAGACCATGTCGACCGCCGGAGAGTCGACGGCCGCCTCTCCGACGGCGGTGCTCGTGCCCGTGACGACGTTGACGACACCCGGCGGGATGCCCGCCTCCTCCAGGGCCCGGGCCATCGCGTAGACGGAGAGCGGGTCCTGCGGGGCGGGCTTCACCACGACCGTGTTGCCCATGGCGAGCGCGGGGGCGATCTTGCCGGCCGGATTGGCCCAGGGATTGTTGTACGAGGTGATGCAGGTGACCACCCCGACCGGGCGGCGCACCGCCACCGCGCCGAAGACCCCGGCCCTGCCCATCGGCCCGGCCTCGTTGATCTGCGGCGGCAGCGCCTGCTCGACCGGCTCCAGGGCCCCGCGCGCGTACCGCCGGAACCGGGAGGAGCCGACGGCGACCTGCATCCCGCGCGCGGTGCCGGTCGTCGCCCCGGTCTCCGCCTGCGCGAGGACCGTGTTCGCCTCGGCGTCCCGGGCCATCAGGTCCGCGGCCCGGTCCAAGATCGCGGCTCGCTCCTCCGGTTTCGTACGGGACCAGGTCGCGAAGGCCTCCCGGGCGGCCTCCGCCGCCTCGTACACCTGGGCCCGGGACGCCTCGGGCGCGAGGCCGACGACCTCCTCGGTGGCGGGGTTGATCACCTCGTAGTGACCGGAGTCGGGCTCGACCCACGCGCCGCCGATGTACAGCCTCTCGGTCCTATCGGTCCTCACCTGGTGCTCACCGTCTTCGTGTCTCGGCCGGAACGCAGGACGCGGCCCGGGATCGCGCCGGTCACCTCGTCGTCGCGGATGGTCTCCACGCCGTTGACGCGGACGGAGACGACACCCCTCGCCCGCGAGTCGAGCCGGGGGCTGTCCCCGGGCAGGTCGTGCACGAGCGTCGCCGGGCCCGCGTCGATCCGCTCGGGGTCGAAGAGGACCAGGTCGGCGTGGAAGCCCTCCGCGATGCGCCCGCGCTCGCGGAGCCCGAAGAGCCGGGCCGGGTCGTCGCTGAGCATCTTCACCGCCTGTTCGAGCGGGACCAGCTTCCGGCCGCGCAGACAGTCGCCGAGGAAGCGGGTGGTGTACGGGGCGCCGCACATGCGGTCCAGGTGCGCGCCGGCGTCGGAGCCGCCGAGCATCACGTCCTCGTGCTCCCAGGTCTCGCGGCGCAGCGCCCAGGAGGCGGGGTCGTTGTCGGTGGGCATGGGCCACAGGACGGTCTTCAGCTCGTCGTTGGCGCAGATCTCGACGAGGCACTGGAAGGGGTCCTGGCCGCGCTCGGCGGCGATGTCGCGGACGACCCGCCCGGTGAGCCCCTCGTTCTCCTTCGTGTACGTGTCCCCGATGACGTACCGGCCGAAGTGCGCGAGGCGGCGGAAGACACCGGCCTCCTTGGAGTCCGCGCGGCGCAGCATCTCCTCCCGTACCGCCGGGTCGCGGAGGGTCGCGATCCGGTCGGGGACGGGGAGGGAGAGGATCTCGCCCCAGCCGGGGATGAGGTTGAGGGCGCAGAACGTGCCGAGCGACATGTTCATGGGGGTCAGGATCGGCATGGTGAGGGCGACGATCCGGCCGCCGGACTTGCGGGCGCGTTCGGAGGCAACGAGCTGGCGCGGGACGCGCTCGGGGACGGTGGCGTCGATGGTGAGGACGTTCCAGTTCAGGGGGCGCCCTGCGGCGGCGGTCATGTCGACGAAGAGGTCGATCTCGTCGTCGGAGAACTGGTCGAGGCAGCCGGCGAGGATCGCTTCGAGCTGGGTGCCCTCGTGCTCGCCGACGGCCTTCGAGAGCGCGATCAGCTCGGCGGGGGTCGCGTGCCGGGAGGCGACGGGGGCGCCGTCGCCGTCGGAGTGGGTGGAGGACTGGGTGGTGGACAGGCCCCAGGCACCGGCGTCCATGGCCTCGTGGAGCAGGTCGGTCATCCGCTGGAGCTGCTCGGGCGTCGGCTGTCCCCCGATGGCCTCGGGGCCCATCACGTACCGGCGCAGGGCGCAGTGTCCGACCATGAAGCCGGCGTTGACGGCGATCCGCCCTTCGAGGGCGTCGAGGTACTCGCCGAAGGAGGACCAGCTCCAGTCGACGCCCTCCTCCAGGGCCTTGAGGGCCATGCCCTCGACCTTGGACATCATGCGGCGCGTGTAGTCGGCGTCCTCGGGCCGGTCCGGGTGGAGGGGCGCGAGCGTGAAGCCGCAGTTGCCTCCGGCGACGGTGGTGACGCCGTGGTTCATGGAGGGGGTGGCGAAGGGGTCCCAGAAGAGCTGGGCGTCGTAGTGGGTGTGCGGGTCGACGAAGCCGGGGGCGAGGACGAGGCCGGTGGCGTCCTCGGTGGTCCGGGCGTCTTGCTGGACGCCCTCCGCGATGACGGCGATCCGCCCGTCCCGTATCCCGACGTCGGCGACGCGTGCGGGGGCGCCGGTGCCGTCCACGACGGTGGCGCCCTTGATCAGGTGGTCGAGCATGACGGTCCTTTCGGCACGTGGACTGCCCCGGCCGGGGGCCGCGCAGCCGGCCGCGGCTGCGAGGGCCTCCGGCCGGGGCCGGTACGGGACGGCGATCCGGGAAGACACCGCCCCGCGCTTGTGTCCGTTGTGGGCATTCGTTCCGCTGGGGCGGAACGGGTGGGCACAACGGACGGCGCCTTTGCGGGCGCCTCCGCCCCGTGCCCCTACGCCCACCCC
>NZ_JBVHXA010000036.1:0-5872 GCF_055563935.1 Streptomyces sp. NPDC029169 | reverse complement strand
CTTCTCCGTGTCGAGAAGGGCCACGCCGACCCCGAGGAGCTCGCCGCGATCACCGCGGTCCTCCTCGCCCGCGCCGCCGCCCAGCCCGCCGAGACGACCCCCGAGGGCCGTTCGACGGCCGGCTGGCGCCGCCTGGAACGCCAGTCGGGCTTCCGCCCCTCCCACTCCTGGCAGGGCTGACCCCAGCACCCCCAAAGGCCCCCGTCCCCGCAAGGGACGGGGGCCTTCGCCATGCGCCCGCGCGCCTGGCTACGGCTCGAGGAACTCAAGCGCCTGGGCGACGAATTCGTCGTGGTACTGGAAGATCCCTCCGTGTCCCGCGTCGGGGTAGAGGGGCACGAGTTCGCCCCGGGGCAGCCGGGCGGCCAGGTCGAGCGTGTTTTCACTGGGCACCATCCGGTCGCTCTCACCGTTCGCCACGAGGGCCGGCTGGTGGATGCGCGACAGGTCGGCCGGCGCCTGGACGCCCCATCGGTGGATGGCCTTCAACTGGGCGCGGAAGGACGAAAGCGAGATGGCTCTGTCGCGGTTGTCCGTGCGCTCCTTCAACCGTTCAAGGAAGGCGCGCCCTGCCCGTCGGCCACCCTCGGTGTCGGTGAAGAAGAGGAACTGCTTCGGATCCCGGCGGGTCAGGGCGCCCTTCAGAATGGCGCGGATGGTGACTGCCGTGACGTTGTCGATGCCGGGGCCTCCGGCGGGGCCCGTGCCCGCGAGGATGACCTTGCGTACGAGGTCTGGTTCCTCTGCTGCGACGACCTGGGCGATGAAGCCGCCCATCGACAGGCCGAGCAGGTCGACCTGCTCGAGTCCGAGGGCCCGGATGAACAGCACCGCATCGTGCGCCATCGCCTCGATGGTGTCGGGCGTGGAGCCGCCTGACGCGCCGACTCCGCGGTTGTCGAAGGTGATCACTCGGCGTCGGGCGGCGAGTCCGTCGATGACGCGTGGGTCCCAGTTGTCCAGGACCGCGGTCAGGTGGTGGAGGAGGATCAGCGGTACGCCGTCCTCCGGCCCGAGCTGCCGGTAGACGAAGTCGACGCCGCGCACGGACACGGAACGGGTCGGCGCGTTCTGGTAGGACGACGGGGTGGGGGCGGGGTTGGGGGTGGGGGAACTCCGCGGTGCACTCATGACCGGGTCCTGGGGGTAGTGGGGGTGCGGGGATCTTCTCGTCGCCTGGGGAGGTGTTCACCGTTCGTTCCGGTGAGGGTCTGCCCTCACTTCATCGTGACGACGACCTTGCCGGCCTTCGCGCGGCCCTTCTCGACGTACTCCATGGCTTCCCGGGTCTTGTCGAACGTGAAGACCCGGTCGACGACGGGACGGATCTTTCCGGCGTCGATGAGCGGCGTGAGTTTGCTCAGTTGTTCGCCGCTGGCCTTCATGAACAGGAACGAGTACGTCACGTCGCGGCGCTCGGCGCGGCGCCGGGTCCTGAAGCTCAGCGCGCTCATCGCCAGTCGGAGGATCGCGTTCGCGCCCAGCTCGCGGGCGAAGGCCGCGTCGGGAGGGCCCGCGACGCTGATGACCTCCCCGCCGGGCTTGAGTACCTGCAGGGACTTCTCGAGCGTCTCGCCGCCGAGGCTGTCCAGGACGACGTCGTAGTCGTGGAGGAGCGTCTCGAAAGCCTGCTTCCTGTAGTCGACGACGACGTCCGCGCCGAGTTCCTTCACCAGGTCGACATTGGCGGTGCTCGCGGTGGCGGCCACGTGCGCGCCCAGCTCCTTCGCCAGTTGGACGGCGATGGTGCCGAGGCCGCCGGAGCCCGCGTGGATGAGGACCTTCTGGCCTGGGCGCACATGCGCCCGCTCGACCAGCGCCTGCCAGGAGGTGAGGGCGACCAGGGGAAGGGACGCGGCCTCCTCCATGGTGAGCGTGGCCGGCTTGATCGCCACGTCGTCCTGGTGGACGGCGATGAGTTCGGCGAACGTGCCGATGCGGTCCTTGTCGGGGCGGGCGTAGACCTCATCTCCCACCCCGAACCGCGTGACGGCGGATCCGACCTGGACCACCACCCCCGCGAGGTCGTTGCCCAGGATGAGCGGGAGACGGTACGGGAGGATCGCCTTGAAGTCCCCGTCGCGGATCTTGAGGTCGAGCGGGTTGACGCTCGCCGCGTGGATCCGGATCAGGACGTCGTCGGCGCCCACCTGCGGGTCGGGCATCTCGGCGGCGCGCGCGCCGGCCTTGTCGCCGTACCGCTCGATCATGAAGGTCTTCATCGTCGTCTCCGTTGCCCGTCCGCGTGGGGCGGGATCTCTGTCCATCCGGGGCTCAGACCGGTACGAGCCACTTTGTGGTCTTTACTTCGGTTCTTCGGGGCCCCTCGCCGATGCGGGAGGCGTGGCGTGTCTCACGCCGCATTCGGCGAAGCGGCCAGGCTCTGCCTGACGTACCGGGTGGTCTCGTCGGCGAGGATTTCGGGCAGTCCCGTCTCGATGCCGTGCAGGGCCTGTGCGGCGACAAAGGCGGGGTCGGCCTTCTGATCGGCGGGAACGCCCGCGGCCATGTCGGTGTCCATGTATCCGACGTGCAGCGCCGAGACGCTGATGCCGCGGGGCGCCAGTTCCTCCCGGGCCGCATTCGTCAGCGCCCATGCCCCGGCCTTGGCCGCGGCGTAGGACCCGAGGCCGGCCGGGTGCAGCCAGGACAGGACGGACAGGACGTTGAGCACGGCGCCGCCGCCGTTGCCCTCGATGACGGGGGCGAAAGCGCGCGTCACGGCGAGCGGACCGAAGAAGTTCGTCTCCATCTCCAGGCGCACCGCGTCCAGGCCGCCCGCGATCAGCGGCGTGGCGGTGGAGATGCCGGCGTTGTTCACCAGCAGCGTCGCGTCGGACGCGGTGCGGGCCGCGGCCCGGATCGACTCCTCGTCCGTCACGTCCAGCCGCAGCGCGATGACGCCGGGCAGGTCCACCGTCTCGGGGCGGCGGGCCGCCGCGTACACCTTCGCTCCTCGCTCCACGAGCTGGGCAGCCAGATGCCGCCCGAGCCCCCGGTTGGCTCCGGTGACCACCGCGACCGCGTCCTTCAGTTCCATGCCCACTCCCAGCGTTCTGCGGGCACCAAGCGCGCCCCGCACTAATTAGATTACGACTGCAATCTAACTCCTGGTCTATGATAGATGTCAAACGACATCCAATTGGGGAGGTGGCTGATGGGCCGCGTATCGCAGGCGCAAGCCGAGGAGAACCGCCGGCGTGTCGTGGAAACCGCGTCCCGGCTCTTCCGGGAGCAGGGCACCCACGTCAGCGTCGCCGACCTCATGAAGGCGTCCGGCCTGACCCACGGCGGCTTCTACAAGCAGTTCGCCTCCAAGGAGGCGCTCATCGAAGAAGCCACGGCCCACGCGTTCGACGAACTCACCCGGCTCCGCAACGACGGACTCGAGCAGCACGCCGGGCGGCGCGACGCCGCCCAGCAGGCACTGATCGACACCTACCTCTCGATCAAGCACCGCGACAGCGCAGCAGACGGGTGCCCCGCCGCCGCGCTCGCCACCGACATGGCGCGCGAGCCCGGGGACTGCGAGGCCCGCCGTGTCTACACCGAGGGCGTGAGCGACTTCGCCGAGTGGCTCGCGACCGAGGATCAGGACGGCATCACCCGGCTGTGCACCATGCTCGGCGCACTCGTCCTGGCCCGGGCCACCAAAGGCTCCCCGCTCTCCGAGGAGATCCTCACCACGGCGCGTGCAGCATTGACGGAAGCCGGCTGATCAAAGACCCTGCGGTTTTCTTTCACATGTTTTTGTGAGGGGCGCTACAGGTCACGCGTCCTTCGGTGGGGTGGTCGGGCGGGTGGTGGTGAGGAGTTCCGCGAGGACGCGCCAGATTTCCGCCGCGATGTCGATGTTGGAGCCGGCATGCGTGTCGCGCCCGAGCTGCTGGAGGCCCGCGATGGCTTCGTCGAGGCGGCCTTCGCGGGCGAGGAGACGGTTGTGCAGGACCGCGAGGGTGACGCGGTCGCGGAAGGTCATTCGGCAGGCGGACTCGGTCGAAGGGTCGGTGAGGCTGTCGTGCAGCCTGCGCGCCTCGGCGTCACGCCCCTCGTGGAAGGCGATCTGCGCCTGGAGGAGGGTCATCTCCTGGCTGTGCACGGGAGTGCCGATGAGGGTGAGGACGGGCGCGATCTCGGCGAGGCGATAGGCGGCTCGCGCGGTGTCGGGCGGGTCCTGCTGGAGGTGGAGGGAGGCCGCGGCGAGACGCAGCCGCATCCACAGCAGCAGGCTGTCATGGCTGTCCATGCGCTCCAGGGCTTCCTCCAGGAGGGCCCGGGCCGCGGTGTGGTCGCCCTGGCGGAGGCGGACGGTGGAGGCGGTCCACAGTGCTTCGATCGGCAGGGTGCCGGTCTCCTCCCGGGTCAGGGCGCGCAGTTCGTCGGCATGCGACTGGGCGTCGGCCAGCCGGCCGGCCTCCGTCTCGACGGCCACGAGGGCGAGCAGGGCGGAGGCGGTGTCGTGGATGGAGAGTTCGGCCTCGGAGGCGATGCGGTAGGCGTCGGCGGCGATGCCCGCGGCGCGGGTGATGTCGCCCATCGACCGCAGGCAGCGGGCGAGTTGGGTGTGGGCGCGGGCGCGCAGCTCGGGCAGGCCGAGGCCCTCGCCGAGCTCCACGAGCTCTTCCAGGTGGGCCAGTTCGGCGGTGCTGTCGCCGTTCTGGCGTTCGGCGCGGGCGAGCAGCCAGAGGCCCTGCCAGCGCAGCGCCCGGTCCTGGTCCTCCCCGGAGGCGAGGGCGCCGACGAGTTCGAACACGGCGGCATCGGAGGCGGAGGACGCGGCGACGGTGAGGGCCTGGGCCAGTGAACCGGCCTTGGGCTCCTCGAAGTCCGCGACTGTGATCCCGAGCCGCCCGGCGAGATAGGCGACCACACGCTCGGTGGGTTGCCGGGCTCCGGACTCCAGCCGGGACAGGTAGCCGGTGGACATGCCGTCGCCCGCGAGGGCGGCCTGGGACAGGCCTCTCTCGGTTCGCATCTGCCTGAGCCGCCGGCCGAATGACGGCTGTTCCAGCATGTGATCAATCCTCAAGCCTGTGTGGGCCCAGCCGGGTGCCGGCCGCGCGCACGGCGAGGAGCCGTGAAGGCGCGGCGATGACACCTTAGCGTGGGGCTGATTTGACAGCTCAGAATAGCCCAAGACAAAAGTGTTGCCAAAAGATTGCCAAACGTGGAACGATTTGAGTCGGCCATCTGACGTGCCAATGCGGTGGATTTCAGGCCACTCGGGAGCGTTTGCCTGTGATGAGCTGGGCATAGACGATGGCTCCTTGGTGGCGGATGTCTGAAGTCACCTGTCAAGGATGTGGCAAAATATTGCCTACCGTGGATCGGTTCAGTAGCTTGATCCGCGTGGCGGCAGCCGGACGGGGAGTCCGTGGACCGCCGAACCAGCGACACTCTTTTGGGGAGAAGTAGTGAAGAAGTTCCCGCGCATCGTCGGCATCGCCGCGACCGCTCTGATCGCGACGATCGCCGGGACCGGCGCCACCATCGGCAGCGTCTCGCTGGCGCAGCCGCTCGACGACATCAGCTGGCCCGTGGCGCCGCCCGTCCCGGGAGCCGACGGTTCGTCGACCGTCGTCGTCGCGGGCGACATCAGCTGGCCGAGCCCGGCCGCCCCGGTGCAGGTGGCCGGCAGCGCCTCCGTCGACCGCTCGTCCGACGACATCAGCTGGCCGGCGCCCGGGGCGTGACCGCCGGGACCTGACGGTCCCAGCCGGCCGGAGAAGAAAGGGGGACCGGCCGGTCCGGTGGGGGGGGGGGGGGGGGCCCCCCCCCCCCCCCCCCCCTTTTCCCCCCCCCCCCCCCCCCCTTTTCCCCCCCCAAGACCAAGACAGGCCCCTTTTTTTTTTACCAGTAGGAGGGGATCTTT
>NZ_JBVHXA010000035.1:0-14434 GCF_055563935.1 Streptomyces sp. NPDC029169 | reverse complement strand
TTGTGCCCGGTGTCGACGTGCAGCAGCGTGAACGGCACCGGCGCGGGCGCGAACGCCTTCAGCGCCAGGTGCAGCATGACGATGGAGTCCTTGCCGCCGGAGAAGAGGATCACCGGCCGCTCGAACTCGCCCGCCACCTCACGGAAGATGTGGACAGCCTCCGACTCGAGGGAATCGAGGTGAGTCAGGGCGTAGGGCGATTCGGTCCTGCGGTGTTCGGTGATGACGAGCGTCATTCCGGCCTCCCTTCGACGATGAGCGTGTGGAGCGCGGCAGCGGACTGCGCGACGGACTGGTTCTGGGACTCGATCCGCAGATCGGGCTTCTCGGGCTCCTCGTACGGGTCGTCGACGCCGGTGAGACCGCTGATCTCGCCCGCGGCCTGCCTGGCGTAGAGCCCCTTCACATCGCGTACCGAGCACACGTCCACCGGCGTGGCCACGTGCACCTCCAGGTACGGGGTCCCGGACGCCCGGTGGCGTGCGCGGACGGCCTCACGGCTGGCGGCGTACGGGGCGATCACCGGTACCAGGACGGTGATGCCGTTGCGCGCGAGGACCTCGGCCACCAGGCCGATCCGCTGCACGTTGGTATGCCGGTCCTCGCGGCTGAAGCCGAGGCCCGCCGACAGGGTGCCGCGGATCTCGTCGCCGTCGAGCACCTCGACCCGGCGGCCCTCTGCGCGCAGCCGGCCGGCGAGCTCGTAGGCGATGGTGGTCTTGCCGGAGCTCGGCAGGCCGGTGAGCCACACCGTGGTGCCGGGCCGGCAGGTGCAGGTCGCCTCGTGTTCCGCGGGCTCGCGCAGCGCCGCGGTCTGCTGAATGATCGTCATCTTCCTTCGCTCCGTTCTCAGACGGCCAGCCGGTGGGCGCGCAGCCCCTCGTAGAACGGCAGGTGGTGGTCGAGGTAGCCGGAGAGCACGGGGTGTTCGCGCACGTCGACTCCGGCCGTGCGGCGCGGCGTCGCGGAGAAGCCGCTGCTCACGCTCACGTCGGAGTGCCAGCGCTCGCTGGGCGCCCATTCCGGCCGGGACTCCGGCTGCCAGGAGAGCGTGTCTGCCCGGTACGGGATGCCGACGGCCTTCGAGTAGGCCTCGACGACGCGGGCCGGGTCGGCGGCCAGGTCGTCGCCGTCGATCACGACGGGTGCGGTGCCGGTGAGCTGCCGGATCCGCTCGAAGAGCTCGTACTGCGCCTCGAATCCGATCTGGTGGAGCCGCACGCCCGGATTGACCGCGTGGTACGAGGCGATGGTCTCGGCGGGGTGCCGGATGATGAAGGTGTGCACCGCGTCCTCGGCGAGGAAGCGCTCGTCGGCGAGGACTCCGGCGTACCGCTCGTCGGTGGTGTCCTTGAAGAACAGCGGAGCGCGGGCCCCCATCTTCCGCATCTCCGCGAGGAGTTCGGCCTCGGACTGCGCGTACGAGCCGTCCACTTCTACCTTTCCGAACTCGGCCAGGTAGGAGAAGGGCTCGTGCAGCACGGCGAAGTCACCGCGCTCGCACATCATGCGGAAGAACGCGGTCGATCGGCTGCGCGGGGCACTCCACAGTGCCAGGACATTCGCTCGGGATGCGAGGTCGCTCACAAGTCTTCCCTCTCACGGGCACATGGGCTGGGCGGCCGGCGGGCGCACGGCGGCCGTGGGTCCTGCGGATCCTCACGGGCGGACCGGGCCGGCTCGGTGGGCCAGTCAGGCACGGCGCGAGCCGGGCTGTAAAGGCCGGACGGCCCGCCCGGGCAAAGAGGGACACAGTGTCGACGTGGCGTCCATCGGGGGCTCAGGCGCGTCGACGTGCCGTGCTGTCCGGGGAGCGGGCCATCAACGCCACTGGGCGTCCGTACTCATCACGGCGATGGACGCAGAGAGAAGGGCCGGACCGCTCTACTGTCCTGCGATCCATTGGAGATCCGGCCCCGGCAAGCGGGGACTGCACGATCTCGGAAAGGAACAACCCACCATGGTCACCTGTCCTGAGTGCGAGAGCCAGACCGCCCTCGCCGAGCCGCCGAAGGCGGGCGAAATCATCGAGTGCCGCGACTGCTCCAGCGAGCTCGAGGTACTCACGGTCGCGCCGCTGCAGGTCGCACTCGCTCCCGATGTCGAGGAGGACTGGGGCGAGTGAGTCACGCCACGCGCCCGGCCGCCTCCGCGCCGATCGCCATCGTCGCGTCCCGGCTGCGGGCCGACGAGAAGCGCATCCTGGAGGTCTTCGAACGCCGGGGTATCGCCTACGAGTTCGTCGACAGCCGGGCGTTGTGGCGGACGCTCCAGAAGCCCGGCACACCCTGGCCGATCGTGCTCAACCGCGAGATCGGCCAAGCCCGTGCCCTGTACGCGGCGCGGCTCCTGGAGGCGGCCGGCTCGACCGTCGTCAATCCGGCCCGTGCGATCGATGTGTGCGGGGACAAGTACCGCACCTCGGTGGCGCTGCGCGACGCGGGCCTGCCGACGCCGCGCACCGCTCTCGCGCTGACGCCGGAGGCGGCGCTCGACGCTCTGGAGGAGCTCGGTTATCCCGCGGTGGTCAAGCCGCTGACCGGCTCGTGGGGGCGGCTGGTGTCCCGGCTGCCCGACCGGGAGACCGCCGAGACGGTCCTGGAGTACGTCGCGGCGCTCCCGGCGCCGGTGTCGCACATCGTCTACCTCCAGGAACTGATCGCCAAGCCGGACCGGGACATCCGCGTGATCGTGGTCGGCGGCCGGGCGATCGGCGCCACGTACCGGCGCAGTGAGCACTGGCGTACGAACGTGGCCAGGGGCGCGGTGACGGAGCGGTGCGTACTCACGCCAGAGCTGGAGAAGCTCGCCGTCACGGCCGCGGAGTGCGTGCATGCGGACATCGCCGGAGTCGATCTCGTCGAGGACGCCGATCGCGGACTGCTCGTCCTGGAGGTCAACCACGGCGTGGAGTTCTCCGGTTTCCAGCGGGCCGTCGGTCCGGACGAGCCGGTGGCGGAACACATTGTCGATCACCTGACTGTGAGGGCACGAGAATGCTTCGAGTAGCGGTTGCCGGTGCTTCCGGCTACATCGGCGGCGAGCTGCTGCGGCTGCTGATCGGCCATCCGGAGGTGGATCTTGCGATGGCGTCCTCGGACTCCTTCGCCGGCCGCCGGCTGGACGGCCCGCACCCCAATCTGCGCGGGCGCACCGATCTGACCTTCGTCCCGCACGACACGCTGCGGGAGCGGGCCGGTGCGTACGACGTCCTGTTCCTGGCCATGCCGCACATGAAGACGATGGGCCGGATGGCCGAGTACCTGCGGCTCGCCGGGACCGTGATCGACCTGTCGGGGGACTTCCGGCTGCGCGATCCGGAGGCGTACGCCGAGTACTACGGCGTGCCGCACGCGGCGCCGGAGCTGATCGGCTCCTTCGTCACGGGCCTTCCCGAGTGGCACCGCGACGAACTGCGCACCGGCGACCGGATCTCGGTGCCCGGCTGCATGGCCGCCGCCGGCATCCTCGCGCTGCGTCCGCTGACCGAGGCCGGGCTGCTCAAGGGCACGGTGCGGGTGGACGCCCGTACCGGCTCCAGCGGCTCGGGCGTGTCCGCGGGGCCGGCCAATCTGCACGCCGAACGCAGCGGCGCCATGCGGCTGTTCGCGCCCACCCGGCACCGTCATCAGGCGGAGATCGCCCAGGCCACCGGCCTGCCGGTGCGCATGACGGCGACCGGCGTGGAGGCCGTACGAGGGGTCCAGGTGCTGGCCCGTGTGCGGCTTGCGGACGGAGTCAAGGAGACCGATCTGCGCCAGGCGTACCGCAAGGCGTACACGGGCGAGCCGTTCGTGCGGGTCGTCGCCCACAAGCGGGGGGCCTACCGGCTGCCCGAGCCGAAGATCCTCTCCGGCTCCAACTTCTGCGACGTCGGTTTCGTGGTGGACGCCGACGGCCGCGAGGCCTCGGTGGTCGGCGCGCTCGACAACCTCGTCAAGGGCGGCGCCGGCAACGCCGTGCAGTGCCTCAACGTGCGCTTCGGCTTCCCCGAGGAGACCGGTCTCGAGTTCCTCGGCCTCCACCCCAACTGACGGACCGATCGAAGCAGGGGACGACAATGCAAGAGACCATCGTGGTCAAGTGCGGCGGCAACGCCGCCGTCGACCCGTGGGCGGTGTGCGAGGACATCGCGCACCTGACCCGTGACCGCCGTCCCGTGGTGCTGGTCCACGGAGGCTCGGCCGACATCGAGGACCTCGCCGCCCGGATGGGCGTGCCCGGGCGCCGCCTGACGGCGCCCGACGGGGTCTCGGCCCGCTACACCGACGCCGCCACCCTGGAGGTCGTGCATCTGGCGCTGGCCGGCCTCGCCAAGCCCCGGCTGCTGAAGGCGCTCGCGGACGCCGGAGTGTCGCCGGTCGGGCTGACCGGGCTCGACGGCGGGCTGCTGCGGGCCCGCCGCAAGACGGGGCAGCGTGCCGTCGTGGACGGCCGCAGGATCATCGTGCGCGACGATCACAGCGGCCGGATCACCGAGGTCAACGCCGGGCTGGTGATCTCTCTGCTCGCCGCCGGCCATGTGCCGGTGTTGTCACCGCCGGCGCTGGCCGAGGACAACCGGCCGGTGAACACCGATGCGGACCGGGCCGCGGCCGCCGTCGCGGCCGGTCTCGGCGCGGACGTCCTGGTGCTGCTCACGGGCGCACCCGGGGTGCTAGCCGACCCGTCCGACGAGAGCTCGGTGCTCCCGGTGTGCCGTGTGCCCGCCGCGGGGCCGCCGCCATTCACGGGCGGCGGGATGGGCCTCAAGCTCGTCGCCGCCCGCGAGGCGCTGCAGGGCGGCGTCGGCCGGGTCCTGATCGCGGACGGCCGGTGCTCCGAGCCGGTACGCGCCGCGCTCGCGGGCCGGGCGACGCGGGTCGTCCTGGATGACGCGCCCGCCGCGCTCGCGGGCAGCGGTGGCGCGGCCGGGGCGGGGGCAGGCCGATGAGCGACCTGAACACGGGCTCCGACGGGGGCCCGGCCGGCGCGCGCTCCGAGGCGTACGCCGTCGGGCTGCTGCGCAGCATGCTGCAGATCCCCTCGCCCTCGTACGGTGAGCAGAAGCTCGCCGCGCACCTGGTGCGCACCATGAGGGAGATGGGTTTCTCCGCTCGGGTGGACGCGGCGGGCAACGCGGTCGGTGAGATCGTCCGCGGCAGTGGGCCGACGGTGATGCTGCTCGGTCACATGGACACGGTGCCGGGCGACATCCCGGTGCGCATCGAGGACAACCGGCTGTACGGGCGCGGCGCGGTGGACGCGAAGACGCCGCTCGCGACGATGATCTGCGCGGCGGCCGACGCGAGCGCGTTCCGCGGCAGGATCGTGGTGGTCGGCGCGGTGGAGGAGGAGACTCCGCTCTCTCGTGGCGCGATGCACATCAGGGAGACCCACGAGCGCCCCGACGCGCTGATCATCGGGGAGCCGAGCGGCTGGGAGACAGTCGTCCTCGGCTACAAGGGGAAGCTCGACCTGCGCTACCAGGTGCGGTGCCCGTCCACCCACCCGAGCAATCCGGTGCCGAAGGCGTCCGAGCTGGTCTGCGAGGCCTGGCCGGTGCTCCTTGAGCTGCTCGGTCCGGACGTCGGCCACGGACGCTTCGACACGCCCGGCCCGACGCTCGTGTCCGTCTCGGGCGACATCACCGAGGCCGAGGCCGAGTTCAGCGTCCGTACCCCGATCGGCTACGACTCCGAGGCTCTGGTGGCCCGGCTCGCCGAGCGCCTGGACACCGAGCGGGGACGGCTCCAGGTCGTCAACTCGGTGGCTGCCGTCCGGGTGGGTCGCTCCGACCCGGTGGTACGGGCGCTGTCCGGGGCCATCCGGGCGCAGGAGGCGCAGCCGGTGCTGAAGGTGAAGACCGGCACCTCCGACATGAACACCCTGGCCGAGAAGTGGGACGTCCCGATGGCCACGTACGGGCCGGGGGACAGCCGTCTCGACCACGCCGACGACGAGCACGTCCAGCTGAGCGACTTCCTGCGCGGCGTCGACGTGCTCACCCGGGCGCTGGTGGACCTCGGAGAGCGGCTGGCGCCGCGCACCGAGCCGTCCGCGCGCCGGCTGTCCCTGGTCGACGCCGCATCGGAGGCCTCGACCGCGACCGGCTCTTCGCCTTCCGCCACCTCTTCTCCTTCCACCGCCTCTTCCCCTTCCGCCACGGACGGTGCATCCGCGTGACAGTGACAGAGCTGACCCTGCGCCAGCACGCCCAGACGGTCCGCGAGATGATCGTGGACCTGTGCGCCAACCCCGAAGGGGGGCATCTCGGCGGCTCCATGTCCCTGGTGGAGATCCTGGTGACCCTCTACCACCGGGTGCTGCGCATCTCCCCCGACGCGCCGGACGCGCCCGACCGCGACCTGCTCGTGCTCAGCAAGGGCCACGGGGCGATCGGCCTGTACGCGGCCCTCGCCGAGCGGGGCTTCTTCCCGCGCGAGCTGCTGGCCGAGTACGGGATGCCGGACAGCATGCTGACCGCGCACCCGAACCCCGCCGTGCCCGGTGTCGAGATGCCGACCGGTTCGCTCGGCCACGGCCTCTCGCTCGGGGTCGGTTTCGCCCTCGACTTCCGCCTGACGGGCAGCGACCGGCGCTGCTTCGTCGTCCTGGGGGACGGCGAGCTCCAGGAGGGCTCGGTGTGGGAGGCGGCGATGGCCGCGTCCACGCACCGTCTCGACCGGCTGGTGGCGATCGTGGACCGCAACGGGCTGCAGATCACCGGGTCCACGGAGCAGACGGCCGGCCTGGAGCCGCTCGCGGACCGGTGGCGCGCGTTCGGCTGGAACGTGCTGCAGGTCGACGGGCACGACACCCGTCAGCTGTACGCCGCGCTCGGCGACGCGCCGCGGGTGCCAGGCCGCCCCACGGTGGTCCTGGCACGCACCGTCAAGGGCAAGGGCCTGCCGCAGGTGGAGGGCCAGGCCCGCAGCCACTACGCCCGGATGGCCGGGCGGCAGCACAAGAGGGCGCTCGCGGTCCTGCGCGCCCAGGCCACGCGTGAGGAGCCCACGACATGACCGTGACCGTAGCCGACCGGACAGCCGTCCCGTCGCCCGAGCGGGCCGCGGCCGCCGTCGCCTCCGCCCCGGAGCCGCGGCCCGGCCGCGAGGTGTACCGGGACACGCTGGTGGACCTGCTCGCGGCCGACCCACGGATCGTCTGCCTCGACAGCGACACCGGCCTGTTCTCCCCCGTCGACTGGGGCGCGGCCGCCGACCGTTACGTCAACCTGGGCATCGCCGAGCAGAATCTGATGGGCGCGGCCGCGGGCCTGGCACGGTCCGGCCGTATCCCGTTCGTCAACACCATGGCGACGTTCGCCGCGTCCCGCGCGGTCGAGGCCGTGAAGCTGGACATCGCGCTGAACAACCTGCCGGTGCGCATCGCCGCCACCCACAGCGGTCTGTCCGCCGGTCATCTCGGGTCGACCCATCACGCCCTGGAGGACCTGGCCGTGATGCGGATGCTGCCGAACATGACGGTCCTCGTGCCCGCCGACGCGGCCGCCACCGAGGAGCTGGTGCGGGCGTGCGTGGACCTGTCGGGTCCCGTGTACCTGCGTCTGGGCCGCGGGGCGACCGCCGATCTCGGCCCGGGGCTGCCGCCGCTGCGGATCGGGCGGGCACAGCCGCTGCGCGAGGGCGAGGACGTGACGATCGTCGCGACCGGCCCGTACCCGGTGCTCGCTGCCCTGGAGGCCGCCGACACGCTGGCCGCCGAGGGGATCTCGGCCGCGGTCCTCAACATGCACACCGTCAAGCCGCTGGATGTCGAGGCGCTCCACACCGCCGCGCGGACCACCCGCGGGATCGTCACCGTGGAGGAGCACTGGGCGTCGGGCGGGCTCGGCTCGGCGGTCGCCGAGGTGGTGGCCGAGCTGGGCACGGGCTGCCCGGTGCGCCGGGTGGCGGTCGCCGACCGGTTCGCCGCCGGCTCCGGCGGGCAGCGCCATCTCCTGGAGCGCAACGGCATCACGGCCACGGCCGTCGCCGAGCGGGCCCGCGGCGCGGTCGCCGCCCGTACGGCCTGACCCGCCCGCTCCGGCCGACCCCGCCGGCCCTCACATCACGCGTCGTATTCCCCATGCCGTGGCCCGGCACGACCGGGCCACGGTGGACACCACCGCTACCGGAAAGGCACAACTCCGTGTCCGATCCTTCCTGTTGTACGAGCGAAGAAGCCGTGGACGCCCGCTACCGCGAGTTCCCGCTGACGGAGATCCAGTACGCGTACTGGGTCGGCCGCGGCCCCAACTTCGTCCTGGGCAATGTGGCCCCGCACGCCTACTTCGAACTGGAGGGGCGCCGTCTCGACCCGGCGGTCCTCACCCGCGCCTGGCGCCGGCTGATCGAGCGCCACGACATGCTCCGCGCGGTCGTCGCCGAGGACGGGCAGCAGCGCGTCCTCGCCACGGTGCCGGCCTTCGAGATCCGCTGCACGGATCTGCGCGAGGTCTCCCCCGAGGTGCGCGAGCAGACCCTGGACGAGATCCGCGAGGAGATGTCGCACCATGTCTACACGGCCGCCGACTGGCCTCTGTTCGACGTCCGCCTGACGCGGCTGCCCGACCACGACCGCCTGCACATCAGCCTCGACCTGCTCATGGTCGATCTGGCCAGCATCACGCTCCTCTTCAGCGAGTGGAGCGCGCTGTGCCAGGACGAGCAGCTCCAGCTGCCGCCGGTCGACGTCACCTTCCGCGAGTACGCCCTGGCCCTGGAGGAGGGCACGCAGGCACCGCGCCACAAGAAGGCGTACGAGTACTGGACGTCCCGCGCCGCCACGCTCGCCCCGCCGCCGGACCTGCCGCTGGCGAAGCCGCCGGTGAGCGTGCACAAGCCGCGGTTCAGCCACCGTGAGTTCCATCTGCCCGAGGCCGACTGGCGGCGCCTGCAGGAGCGGTGCGAAGAGCGCGGTCTGACGCCGACGGCCGTGCTGGCCACCGTGTTCTCCGAGGTGCTCGCGGCCTGGAGCGGCACGCGCCGCTTCACTCTCAACCTGACGCTGTTCAACCGGCTGCCGCTGCTCCTGACCGACAACGGCTCGGGCCACAAATCCGTCCACCCGCATCTGCGGCGGGTGGTGGGCGACTTCACCTCCATCTGTCTCCTGGAGATGGACGCCGCGGGCGGCCGGCCGCTCGCTGACCGGGTGGAGTCCGCCCAGCTGCAGCTGCAGCGCGATCTGCGCCACCGCCACGTCAGCGCCCTGGAGACACTGCGCGAGCGGCGCCGCCTCGGCCTGCAGAACGGCTTCGAGACGATGCCGGTGGTGTTCACCAGCGGGCTGGGCACGGCCGCCGACGTGTCGCAGGCCATGCGGTACTTCGGTGACATCACCTACCGGATCAGCCAGACTCCGCAGATCTGGTTCGACCACCAGGTCGTCGACATCACCGGCACTCTCAACCTGACCTGGGACTGTGTCGAGGAGCTGTTCCCCGAGGGGATGCTCGACGACATGTTCGCCGTCTACACCTCGCTGGTGGAGCGGCTCGCCGTCGACGACGCCCTGTGGGAGCAGGAGCTGTCCGTCACCCTGCCGGCCGGGCAGCTCGCCGCCCGTGCGGCCGCCAACCGCACCGAGGGGCCGCGGCCCGCGGGGCTGCTGCACGAGCCGTTCCTGGCGCGTGCCGCCGAGCACCCCGACCGCGCCGCCGTGCTGACGAGCGCGGGCGCCATGACGTACGGCGAGCTTGCCGCGCGGGCCGCCGAGGTGGCCGCCCGGGTCGGCGCGCACACCGCGGACGAGGGTCACCGGGACCGTCTCGTGGGCATCACACTGCCCAAGGGCGCGGACCAGGTCGCCGCAGCGTACGGGGTGCTGATGGCCGGCAGCGCCTATCTGCCGGTCGGCCCCGCGCTGCCGGCGGGGCGCCGTGCCCGCATCCTGTCCGACGGGCGTGCCGCCGCCGTGGTCACCGACGCCGTGCTCGACGGGACCCTGGAGTGGCCGGCGGGTCTGCCCCGGGTGACGACGAACGCGACGACCGGCTCGACGGGCCGGGCGGAGGCGGGTCCGGCGGCGGCCGGTGATCTGGCGTACGTCCTCTATACCTCCGGGTCGACCGGCACCCCCAAGGGCGTCATGATCGAGCACCACGCGGCGCTCAACACGGTGACCGACGTCAACGAGCGGTACGGGGTGGGGCCCGACGACCGGGTCTTCGGCCTTGCCGACCTGGGGTTCGACCTGTCGGTCTACGACCTGTTCGGCACCCTGGCCGCGGGCGCGGCGCTCGTGCTGCCGGACGCCGACATGCGTTCCGAACCCGCCCATTGGGCCGAGGTGATGGGCCGCCACGGCGTCACCGTGTGGAACTCGGTACCCGCCCAGATGCAGATGCTCGTGGAGCACCTGGAGGCGGGCGCCGCCGACATACCGGAGACCCTGCGCCTGGTGATGCTGAGCGGCGACTGGATTCCGGTGGACCTGCCGGGCCGGATCCGCGCGCTCTGGCCGGACGTGCGGATCATCAGCCTGGGCGGTGCCACGGAGGCGTCGATCTGGTCGATCCAGCACCCCGTCGGCGAGGTCGAGCCGGGCGCGCGGAGCATCCCGTACGGCACGCCGATGCGCAACCAGTCCTTCCACGTCCTGGACCCGGCGTTCGACCCCTGCCCGGTGTGGACAGCCGGCGAGCTGTACATCGGCGGTGTGGGCCTGGCCCGCGGCTACTGGGACGACGAGGAGCGCACGGCCGCGGCCTTCGTCACCCACCCCCGCACCGGAGAACGGCTTTACCGCACGGGTGACTTCGGCCGCTATCTGCCGGACGGCACGATCGAGTTCCTGGGCCGCAGGGACGGCCAGGTGAAGATCAACGGGCATCGGGTGGAGCTCGGCGAGATCGAGTCCACGCTGACCCGGCACCCTGGTGTCGACGCGTCGGTGGTGGTGAAGTCCGGCGAGGACCGCGGCGGCGCCGCCCGGCTGCTGGGGTACGTCGTGCCGAAGCGGGAGGACGACTCCCTCTTCGTGACCGAGCAGGCCGATCCGGAGCTGAGCCGGGACGCGTGGCAGGCAGTGTGCGGCGCCGCCGCGCTGCCGGCCGCGGGCCCGTCCCCGGAGGAGCTCGCCCGGGCCTGGGCGGTCCTCGACGAGATCACCGTCACCGCGACCGCCGTCGCCTTCCGCTCCCTCGGGCTGCCGCACACGGCCGGGGCGCCGTTCGCCCCGGAGGCGCTGCGCGGTCTGGGCATCGCCCCGCGCTACGAGCGCTGGCTGGTGCGGGCCGTGCGCAACCTGGAGCAGGCCGGCCATCTGCGGCCGGCCGGTGGCGGGGGCCTGGAGGTCGGCCGGGAACTGCCCGCCGGGCTGTCGCCGGAGCTCGCGGAGCGGGCCCGGCGGGTGCTGGCCGAGGTCCTGGAGATCCCCGAGGACGTCACCGCGTGGATGCTGGCGCTGGCGGGGGACGTCGCGGGCGTGCTGACCCAGTCGGTGCACTCCGCGGAGCTGTACGCCTCCGACCGTACTCCCGGCATCTACGAGCGGCTGTTCGGCCCGACGTACGTGACGGCAACCGAGGCGGTGCGGCGCCTGGTCGGCCGGTGGCCCGGGGAGCGGGCCCTGAACGTGCTTGAGGTCGGCGCGGGATACGGGTCGCTGACCCGGCATCTGCTGCCGCTGCTGCCGGCGGAGCGCACGGAGTACGTCTTCACCGACGTCTCCCGCTACTTCACCGACCGGGCACAGACCGCCTTCGAGGCCTACCCGTTCCTGCGGTGCGAGCTGTTCGACCTGGATCTGCCGCCGGAGGCACAGGGCTTCGAGGAGCAGGCGGCGGATCTCGTCGTCGCCGCGAGCGTGCTGCACGACATGCGGCGCATCCGCCGCACCCTGAAGGCGCTGCGCGCCACGATGGCTCCCGGCGGCACGCTGCTGCTGGTCGAGCAGACCACCTTCCATCCGTGGTTCGACCTGGTGATGGGGCTCCAGCAGGGCTTCGACAGCTTCGAGGACACGGAGCTGCGCGACGGGCACTGCCTGCTGAGCCGGGAGCAGTGGAACGAGGAGCTGGCGGCGGCCGGGTTCACGGACGTCGAGGTGCTGACCGTCTCGGGCGGACCGGGCTCGGTGGGCTTCGACGTGATCGTGGCCCGCGCACCGCGGAGCCGGCGCCGTTTCCACCCGGAGGCGCTGCGCGCGTTCGCGGCGGAGCAACTGCCCCAGCACATGGTGCCGGCCCAGCTCTTCGCCCTGGAGGAGCTGCCGCTGAGCGCGACCGGCAAGGTCGACCGGGCGGCACTGGCCAAGGTGGGCGCCCGCGGCTCGGCACGCGGCCGCCCGGCCCGCCCGCCGCGGACCGACCGGCAGCGCAAGCTGGTCGAGATGTGGCGGGAGGTCCTGGGTCTGAACCAGGTCGACCTCGCGGACGACTTCCTCGACGCGGGCGGCGACTCGCTGCTGGCGGCCCGTCTGGTCGCCAACCTCCAGTCCGCGTTCGGCGTGTCCGTGTCGGTGGGCACGGTCCTGGAGTACACGACGGTCGAGGCACTCGACGACTACCTCGGACAGCTGCTCGGCCCGTCCGAACTGCTGGGAGAGGAGAAGTGACGGTGGGCTCGACCGTACGACAGGAGCCGGCGCCGGCCGCAGAACGAGGCGGTGACATGCCCGATCAGGAGCGGGTCGTCGCCTGGATCGTGGAGTTCCTCGCGGAGACGCTGGACGTCGCACCGCACGAGATCGACCCGGCGACGCCGCTCGACCATCTGGGGGTGGACTCGGCGACGACGCTGGTGATCTGCGCCAGGCTCCGGGAGGAGCTGGGGCTGCACGTGCGGCCCAGGGAAGTGCTCGACAACTACTCGGCGGACGCGCTGGCCAGGTATCTGGCCGGGCCCCGCACCTCGGAGGTCTGAACCGATCATGCAGTACACCGCGTCGCCCCGCTGGCTCGTCAGCGGGGCGCCGCGGCCTTCCGCCCCCCAGCTCTACTGTTTCGCTCACGGGGGCGGCTCGGCCGCGGAGTATCTGCGCTGGGCCCGGACCATACCGGGTGCCGGTCTGCACTGCGTACAGCTCCCGGGGCGCGGTTCGCGCGCCGCCGAGGAGCTGCCCGCGAGCCTCGACGCCCTGGTCGAGGCGTTCGTCGCCCAGGTCCCGCTCGGGCCGGGGCCTTTCGTGTTCCTGGGGCACAGCCTCGGGGCGCTCATCGCGTACGAGGTGACGCGCCGGCTGCGTGACCTCGGCGCCCCCGCGCTGCCGGCCCGGCTGGTGGTCTCGGGCTTCCCGGCACCGCATCTGCCGCGTGAGCGGACGGAGTTGCACACCCTGCCGGACGAGGAGCTGCTCGACGCCGTCTCGCGGCGCCACGGCGGCATCCCGCAGGAGGTGCTCGACTCGCCCGAGCTGCGGGCGCTGACGGTGCCGGCGCTGCGCGGGGACTACCGGCTCCTGGAGACCTACGTGTGGCAGGAGTCGGCCCCGCTGGAGCTGCCGGTGACGGTCTTCGGCGGTCGCGAGGACCGGGTCACGCCGGAACAGCTCGCGGCCTGGCGGGAGCTGACGACGGGCGAGGTGACCGTACGGCATTTCCCCGGCGGCCACTTCTACCTGCGCGAGCACCCGGCCGAGGTGCTGCGGGCGCTGGCCGCGGAGGTCAGGGCGGCCCGGGTGCCCTCGGCGAGCCCGGGGACGGGCGGCGTCGCGACGGGTGGCGTCGCGACGGGTGGCGCCACGACGGGTGGCGCCACGACGGAGGGGTCGCCGTGCTGACCTTCGCCGCCGCGTCACTCGTCCTGATCATGATCCCGGGCCCCGACCAGGCGCTGATCACCCGTAACGCCTTGGCCGGCGGGCGCGCCGCCGGGCTGCTGACCATGGTCGGCGGGGTGCTCGGCCTCAGTGTGCACGTCACCGCCGCCGCCCTGGGCATCTCGGCGGTCCTGGTCGCCTCCGCGACGGCCTTCACCGTCCTGAAGGCGGTGGGGATCACGTACCTGGTGTGGATGGGCATCGCCACCCTGCGCGGTGCCCGCCGCACTCTGTCGGGCGCGGAGGGCGGGGCGGCGCCGGAGGGCGGGGCGGCTGACGCGCGGTTCCTGCGGCACGGGTTCCTGTCGAACGCGCTCAATCCGAAGGTCGCGCTCTTCTTCGTGACCTTCCTGCCCCAGTTCCTGCCGGCGCAGGGACAGGTTCTGCCGCGCGCGCTGCTGCTCTCCGCGGTGTTCGCGGCGCTCTACCTGGCCTGGTTCAGCACCTATGTGGTGGCCGTGGACCGGCTGGGCGGCCTGCTGCGGCGGCCTCGGGTGCGTGGCCGGATCGAGCAGGTCACCGGGTTGCTGCTGATCGGCTTCGCGGCCCGGCTCGCATTGCAGGGCGGCTGAAGCGCACATCGCATGAGACGGCGGTGGGGGGGGGGGGGGGGGGGGGGGGGGGGGGGGGGGGGGGGGGGGGGGGGGGGGGGGGGGGGGGGGGGGGGGGGGGGGGGGGGGGGGGGGGG
>NZ_JBVHXA010000034.1:0-14595 GCF_055563935.1 Streptomyces sp. NPDC029169 | reverse complement strand
CCCCCCCCCCCCCCCCCCCCCCCCCCCCCCCCCCCCCCCCCCCCCCCCCCCCCCCCCCCCCCCCCCCCCCCCCCCCCCCCCCCCCCCCACCGCCGAACCGTGCCCGAACAGCCCCTGGTTCGCCGTGATCCCGGTCCGCGCGCCCGGCACCTGCCGGGCTCCCGCCGTGCCCCGTAGCTGCCAGGTGAGCTCGCAGACCTGCGCGATGGCCTGGGCGGGCACGGCCTCGCCGAACGAGCCCAGACCGCCGCTGGTGTTGACCGGTACGCGTCCGCCGAGCGCCGTGACCCTGTCCCGTACCAACTTCGCGCCTTCACCGGCTCCACACAGGCCGATGTCCTCGTACCACTCCAGCTCCAGCGCCGTGGACAGGTCGTACACCTCCGCGAGCGACAGGTCCTCGGGCCCGAGACCCGCCTCCTCGTACGCGGCGCGCGCGATCGACGCGCGGAAGGTGTGGGGCGCGGGGGAGACGGCGACCGCTGAGTCGGTCGCGATGTCGGGCAGGTCGAGGACCGCCTTCGGGTACGTCGGGGTGACGGTGGAGACGGCCCGGATACGGACGGGGTCCGGGTGCCCGTGCCGGCGCGCGAACTCCATGCTGGACAGCACCAGCGCCGCGCCCCCGTCCGAGGTCGCGCAGATGTCCAGCAGCCGCAGTGGATCGGCGACCACGGCCGAGGCGGAGACCTCCTCCGCGCTGACCGTCTTGCGGTAGCGCGCCAGCGGATTGAGGGCTCCGGCCGCCGCGTTCTTCACCTTGACCTGGGCGAAGTCGTCCACTGTGTCCCCGTACAGCGCCATCCGGCGGCGGGCGTAGAGCGCGAAGTACGCGGGGTTGGTCGCCCCGAGGACCCGGAAGCGCAGCCAGTCGGGGTCGTCGGGCCGCTCCCCGCCCGCCGGGGCGAAGAAACCCTTGGGCGCCGAGTCCGCGCCGACGACGAGCACCACGTCCGCCAGGCCGGCGAGGATCTGCGCCCGCGCGGTGCCGACGGCCTGCGCGCCGGAGGCACAGGCCGCGTACACGCTGGTGACGCGCGCCCCCTGCCAGCCCAGCGCCTGGGCGAACGTCGCGCCCGCCACGTAACCCGGGTACCCGCACCGCATCGTGTCCGCACCGACCACGGAACCGACGTCCTGCCAGCCGAGACCCGCGTCCGCGAGTGCCGCCCGTGCCGCCGCCGTACCGTACTCGACGAAGCTGCGGCCCCACTTGCCCCACGGGTGCATTCCGGCGCCCAGCACGGCGATGTCGTTCATGACCGCCCCTCCGTCTCCTCGGCCACGCGCGCGTGCACCACCGGCCGCCAGTGCCAGGTGGTCCAGATGTGCTCCTCGTCCTCGTTGAGGACGCCCGGCACCACCTCGACCTCCATGCCGACGGCGAGGTCCGCAATCCGCACCCCCGGCGCCGCCTGGCCGAGCACCACCATCGCCTCGGCCGCCAGCTCGACCGCGATCAGGGTGTACGGCTCCCAGGGCGCGTCCGGGTCGGAGACGTAGGGCGCGGGCGGGCGGTAGCGGCCGTCGGTGAACGACCAGACGCGGCCCCGGGGGGAGAGCGGGGTCTCGACGAGTCCGCCGCCGCCCGGGCACCCGGGATTACGGCACCAGGAGTCCTCGCGGGGGAAGAAGACCGAGGCGCACGCCGTGCAGCGCGTGCCGAGGAGCCGAAACTCCGCCCCCGTGTCGTCCTCGGTGAACCACCTGTCCACCACCGGTTTGCGCGTCCGTGCCACGACAGCCCTCCCCTGATCTGACGATGCGTCAGAAGTCTGGCACGGATGCCGCGCGCTGAGAACCGTACGGACCCTTACGGCGTCCTTACGTACGTGGCGGGCGGCCGGGACCCACGGGGGTGGTCCCGGCCGCCCGTCGCACATGCCGAGGGCAGTGCCGTCAGTGCCCCGCCACCGACCGCCGCGCCACCGGGAAGTCGAAGAAGGTGCTCGGGAACGGCTCCGGCTTGAACGTGAAGTGCCACCACTCCTCGGGCAGATTCACAAAGCCCTGGGCGGCCAGTGTCCTCTTCAGGAGCTGCCGGTTGGCCCGCTGGGCGCCCTGGATGCGCGGGTCGTCGGTGTGCGAGAGCGTGTCGAAGCAGTCGAAGCCCGTACCCATGTCGACGGAGTTGTCGGGGAAGCGCTCGGCCTGCGGCGCGTAGCACTCCACCAGCTCCTCACCCGGCACGTACGGGCGAGTGGGCGCGGCGGGCAGTCGCACGATGGTCAGATCGACCGTCGAGCCGCGGCTGTGTCCGGACTTCTCCGCGATGTAACCGTCCGCGAACAGCCTCGACTTGTCGACCAGGGGATAGAACTCCTTCTTCATCCGCTCGTCGCCCAGATCCTTCGCCCACCGCACGAAGTGGTCGACGGCGCGCTGCGGCCGGTAGCAGTCGTAGACCTTCAGCGAGTAGCCCTGCGCGCGGAGTCTCACCTGCGCGCGGTGCAGCGCCTCGGCGGCGGGCCGGGTCAGGATGCACAGCGGCTGCCGGTAGCCGTCGACCGCCTCGCCCACGAAGTTGTGCTCCGTGGTGTAGCGCATCTCCTGAATGATCGTCCGGTCCACCGAACTCAGCGCCACGAACTCCTTCGGCGCCTTTGGCTCCGGATTGGCCTGCGCGGACGGTACGGCGGCGGTGGCGGCCAGCAGCCCGGCGCTCGCCAGCACGCCAAGGGTGCGGAAAACGGAAGCAAGTCCTGTCATGTGCACCGTCTATCAGTTCCGGGGGGGCGCGGGAAAGGGTGATCGCATACGGTCCTGCCGTGAAGGACTCCTACTGCTCCAGCTGCGGCACCCGTTACGCCGAGCCCGCCGACTGGCCCCGCACCTGCGCCGCCTGCGGCTCGGTCGCCTACCGCAACCCGCTGCCCGTCGCCATCGCCCTGCTCCCCGTAACCGACGTACGGGGAACCGGACTTGTCGTCATCACCCGCACGATCGAACCCGCCCGGGGCGGAGTCGCCCTCCCCGGAGGATTCATCGACCAGACGGAGGACTGGCGCGACGCCGTCGTCCGCGAACTGCGGGAGGAGACCGGGATCGAGGCGGCGGCGCAGGACGTGCGGATCGCCGACGCGCTCAGCTCCCCGAGCGGACACCTGCTCCTCTTCGGCCTCCTCCCACCCCGCCCGGCCACCGAACTTCCGCGCTCGGAACCGACGGACGAGACCACCGGCTGGCACGTGCTCCACGAGCCTGCGGAACTGGCCTTCCCCCTGCACACGGAGGCGGTACGACGCTGGTTCGCGGGGAGGTACGCCTGAGGGGACGGCTCGTGGATCACGGATCACGGATGTTGGATCCAACATCCAACATCCAACATCCAACGCCCAAGCCCCGGACCGGCCCGTCCGCGGCGGCTACCCCTTCACCCCCCGCACCCGCACCGGGAGCCCCGCCTCGACCGTGCCCTCGTCCGTCACGCGCTCCACCACCACCCGGCCGTCCACGAGCCGCGACGCGTACCGCTCGATCTCGGCCGACTCCCACCCGTCACCGGTGTCCCGTACGACGAGCCCGCCGCCGGTCCGCCCGGCCGCAGGAGCCCACACCTCCAGCTCAAGGCCCCCGTCCTCGCCCCTGACCGGAACGACAGCCCCCGCCCGCGCGAGCACCGGGATACGGGACAGGGGCGCGTCGAGCAGGACCTGCCCCGGCCCGTCGTACGCCTGGCCCGTCGCCGTGTCGTACCAGCGCCCGCGCGGCAGCCGCACCGCCCGCCGGTCGGCGCCCCGCGCGAGCACCGGCGCCACAAGCAGGGCGTCGCCCACCAGGAAGGCGTCCTCGCAGTCCCGCAGCGCCCTGTCCTCCGGCGCACCCCACCACACGGGCCGGATGTAAGGCGCCCCGGTCAGCCGCGCGAGCTGCGAGAGGGTGACGAAGTACGGCCGCATGCGCTCCCGTTCCGCGAGCGCCACGCGCGCGTGCTCCAGGACCTCGGGACCGAACTCCCACGGCTCGCGCCGCCCGGTGTCGATCGCCGCGTGTGTACGGAACAGCGGCATCCACGCCCCGAGCTGGAACCAGCGCAGGAACAGCTCCGGCGAGGGGCTCCCGTCGAAACCGCCCACGTCGGGCCCCGAGTACGGCACCCCGCACAGGCCGAGCCCCAGAACCAGCGACAGGGAGGCCCGCAGCCCCGGCCACCCGGTCGACACATCGCCCGACCAGGTCCCGCCGTACCGCTGCATGCCCGCCCACCCCGAGCGCGAGAAGAGAAACGGCCGTTCGTCCGGCCGCAGCCGGCGCAGCCCTTCGTAGCCGGCCCTCGCCATCGCCAGCCCGTACACGTTGTGCGCCTCGCGGTGGTCGCCCCCGCTCCCCTCCAAGGCGTGCCGGGCCGAGCGGGGCAGCGTCCGGTCCCCGAAGGGGGAGAAGGAAACCGGCTCGTTCATGTCGTGCCAGACCCCGGAGAAGCCCTGCGCGAGCCGCTCCTCGTACAGGCCGCCCCACCACTCCCGTACCGCCGCGTCCGTGAAGTCCGGATAGGCGCACTCGCCCGGCCAGACCACCCCGTGGACCTCGTTGCCCCGCCCGTCGCGGACGAAGGCGCCGGCCGCCGTCCCGCTGTCGTACACGGCGTTCCCCGGCTCCGCCTTCACCGCGGGGTCGACGATCGACACCAGCCGTACGCCCTGCTCGCGCAGCTCGCCCGCGAGCCCCGGCAGGTCGGGGAACCGCTCGCGGTCCACCGTGAACACCTGGTGCGCGTCGAAGTGGTCGATGTCCAGGTGGAGCACGGACAGGGGCAGGCCCCGTTCGCGGTACCCGCGCACCACCCGCCGCACCTCCTGCTCGCTGCCGAACCCCCACCGCGCGTGCTGCGGACCCAGCGCCCAGGACGGCGGCAGCGCCGGCGCCCCCGTGAGCGCCGCCCAGCCGTGAAGCACGCGCGCGGGGGTGCCGACCACCACCCAGCAGCGCAGCGGCCCGCCGCCCATCCTGACCTCGCTGGTCCCCGGCCGGTCGTGCCCGGACCCGGCCCCCTCCTCACCTTCGGTGAGGGTGACCCGGCCTTCCCAGGAGTTGTCGTGGAACGCCAGATGCGTGCCCGCGTCCGCGACGACGAACTGCACCGGCATCGTGATGTACAGCGGATCCTCGCCGGGGGAGAAGCTCCCCGGGTCGGTGTTCCACAGCCGGTACGTACCGTTCCGCAGGCGCGGCCCCGAGGCCCGCCCGCCGAGCCCGAAGAACCGCGCGTCCGCGGGCACCTCGCTGCGCTGCACCCACCGCGCGGGACCGCCGGCGACCGGCTCCCACCAGCGCGGCGGCAGCTCCCGGCGCAGCACCACACCGCCGGGCGTGCGGATCTCCACCGCCCCGTGCCGGGACACCGCGACCGTCACCCGCTCCGAGACCACCCGCCAGCCGCCGTCGGTGTCCGGCTCCAGTCGGGCCCGGGGGTCAGGCTCGGGCGCGTCGCCGGCCAGTGCGTACGACGGAAGCGGCTCGGCCCCGTCCCAGCCCCAGAACACCGTGCCCCCGGCCGACACGCTGATCCGCAGCTCGGATCGGGCGAACCGGACGATCCCACCACCGGGCAGCGGCTCCGCCTCGCCCACCGGCCCGGGCACCCGCGCCCGCTCCGTTCCCCGCGGCGGCAACCCCCACGCATCCGTACGACGCTGCCGCCACGCCGAACGCACTGCCCGCAACCCCTGCACCGATCCGAACACCCTCACCGAACGCACCAGCTCACGACCGTCCATGCAGCTCACCCTGCCATTCGCCAGGGCCCGCGCGTGGTTCGTTCAACTGCCGTTCACCCGTGGTGGGAGCACATATTCAGGCCTCCCACCATGGGCGGGGAACCCTGGTGCGAAAGCCGCTCCCATGGCATCGTCCCTGTCAGCCGCGTCACGCGCACACCCCAGCACGTGCGCGCGACACACGCAGACCCGCGTACGCCCAGGGAGAACCGCCCCATGACATCAGCGCACACCGAACCGCTCTGGCAGCCGGACGAGGAACGCATCGCCGCCGCCGCGGTCGCCCGCTTCCAGGCCTGGGCCGCCCAGCACCACGGGGCCCCGTCCGAGGGCGGATACCCGGCCCTGCACCGCTGGTCGGTCGACGAGCTGGAGTCGTTCTGGCAGGCCGTCGCCGAGTGGTTCGACATCCGCTTCGCCACTCCGTACGAGCGTGTCCTCGGCGACCGCTCCATGCCGGGCGCCCAGTGGTTCCCGGGAGCCACCCTCAACTACGCCGAGCACGCCCTGCGCGCCGCCGCCGAGCGCCCCCACGAGCCGGCCCTGCTCCATGTGGACGAGACACATGAGCCGCGCCCGGTCACCTGGGCCGAGCTCCGCCGCCAGGTCGGCTCCCTCGCCGCCGAACTCCGTGCCCTGGGGGTACGCCCCGGCGACCGCGTCAGCGGGTATCTCCCCAACATCCCCGAGGCGGTCACCGCCCTCCTGGCCACGGCGGCCGTCGGCGCCGTATGGACCTCCTGCGCCCCCGACTTCGGCGCCCGCAGCGTCCTGGACCGCTTCCAGCAGGTCGAGCCGGTCGTCCTGTTCACCGTGGACGGCTACCGCTACGGCGGCAAGGAGCACGACCGCCGCGACACCGTCGCCGAGCTGCGCGCCGAACTCCCCACCCTGCGCGCCGTGGTCCACATCCCCCTCCTCGGCACCGAGCCCCCCGAGGGCGCGCTGGCCTGGGCGGACCTCACGTCGGCCGACGTGGAACCGGTCTTCGAACAGGTGGAGTTCTCCCACCCCCTCTGGGTGCTGTACTCCTCCGGCACGACGGGCCTGCCCAAGGCGATCGTCCAGTCCCAGGGCGGCATCCTGATCGAGCACCTGAAGCAGCTCGGCCTGCACTGCGACCTGGGCCCCGAGGACGTGTTCTTCTGGTACACCTCCACCGGCTGGATGATGTGGAACTTCCTCGTCTCCGGCCTGCTCACCGGCACCACGGTCGTCATCTACGACGGCAGCCCCGGCTACCCCGACACCGCCGCCCAATGGCGCGTCGCCGAACGGACCCGGGCCACGCTGTACGGCACCTCCGCCGCGTACGTCATGGCCTGCGCCAAGGCGGACGTCCACCCGGGCCGGGACTTCGATCTCTCGGCGGTCAAGTGCGTCGCGACCACCGGCTCTCCGCTCCCGCCCGACGGTTTCCGCTGGCTGCACGACGAGGTCCGCGAGGACCTCTGGATCGCCTCGGTCAGCGGCGGCACGGACGTCTGCTCCTGCTTCGCGGGAGCGGTCCCGACCCTGCCCGTCCACATCGGCGAACTCCAGGCGCCGTGCCTCGGTACCGACCTCCAGGCCTGGGACCCGCAGGGCAAGCCCCTCATCGGCGAGGTGGGCGAACTGGTCGTCACCAACCCCATGCCGTCCATGCCGATCCACTTCTGGAACGACCCGGACGGCAGCCGCTACCACGACAGCTACTTCGAGATGTTCCCGGGCGTCTGGCGCCACGGCGACTGGATCACGATCACGGACCACGGCTCCGTCGTCATCCACGGCCGCTCGGACTCCACCCTGAACCGGCAGGGCGTACGGATGGGCAGCGCGGACATCTACGAGGCCGTCGAACGCCTCCCGGAGATCCGCGAGTCCCTGGTCATCGGCCTCGAAGAGCCCGACGGCGGCTACTGGATGCCGCTCTTCGTCCACCTCGCGGAGGGCGCGACCCTGGACGAGGCGCTGATCGCCCGCATCAAGCAGACGATCCGCACCGAACTCTCCCCGCGCCACGTCCCCGACGAGATCATCGAGGTCCCCGGCGTCCCCCACACCCTCACAGGCAAGCGCATCGAAGTCCCCGTCAAACGCCTCCTCCAGGGCACCCCCCTGTCCAAGGCCGTCAACCCAGGCTCGGTCGACAACCTCGACCTGCTCCACTTCTACGAGGACCTAGCCCGCACCCGCACCAAGTAACACGGTCCACCACTCGGGCCGATGCCAGGGGCGTGTCCCGTAGTCCGGGGGGCGTCGGCCCGCAGCCCGGAGCGATGCCCCACGCATGCCGTGTAGTCCGGGGGCCGGTGCGATGCCCGGCCCTCGCCCGCAGCCCGGGGCCAAGCGTGCCCCGTAGCCCGGGGGCCGACGCGCGCCCGGCGCCCGCCCCCAGCGGCCCCCGGCCCGCCCACCCCCGCGGCGCGAAGCTGCCGCGCCGCGGGGGTTCGGGGGCGCAGCCCCCGGTCTCGTCAGAGTTTCGGGAAGGGGTGGGGTGGGGGAGCTCCCTTCCCCCGGCGCGCCGGGGGGAGCGGTGGGGGAGCCGGACCCCGGTACGTCGCGGCGCGGCGCAGTCACCCCCCATACGTCGCCTCCCCTTCCCCCAGCACCTCCGCGAAGTCCCCCGCCAACCGGCCCCCCGCCCGCACCCCAAGCGTCGCCGTCGTGATCCGCACCGCCGTCGGCGCCGCGATCCGGAAGCGGGCGCCCGCGGCCACCCACCACCCCCGCGTCCGCAGCCCGTTCACCACCGCCGACTCGTCCCGCACCGGCACCCACACGTTCAGCCCACTCGCCCCGACCGCCCGGATGCCGTACGAGCCGAGCGCCCCGATCAGCGCCTCCCGCCGCTCCGTGTACGCGGCCTCCCCGGCCGCCACCAGCCGCGCGACCGCCGGGTCGGAGAGCAGCCCGACGACCGTCTCCTGAAGAACGTGGCTGACCCAGCCCGACGTCATCAGCATCCGCCCGTCGTGCCGCGCGAGCGTCACCGGATCACCGCATACCCCGGCCCACCGCAGGTCGACCCCCAGACGCTTCGAGACCGTCCGCACCTGCGCCCATCTCTCCAGCCCGGCCGCCGCCAGCGTGGGCGCCTCCGGTCCCGCCGGCTCCGCGAGGTAGTCGTCCTCGACGACCAGCACCTCGGGGAACTCCCGCAGCATCGCGGCCAGTTCATCCCGCCGCGCCGGCGAGAAGAACGCCCCGGTGGGGCACTGGGCCCGCGGACTGCAGACCACCGCCCGCACCCCGGCCCGCAGCGCCGCCCGCAGCGCGTCCGGCGTCATCCCTTCACCGTCAACGGCCACGGGGACCATCCGCAGCCCCAAGGCCGGCACCAGATCCAGGAGATGGTGGAAACCGGGATCCTCCACGGCCACCGCGTCACCCGGCCGCAGTTCGACGGAGAGCAGCCGGGCGATGCAGTCGAGCGCCCCGTGCGCGAAGGTCACCCGCTCCGCCGGCACGCCGTCACGGGCGAACCAGGCGCGGGTCAGCTCCTCCAGCGCCGCGAGGCGGGGCGCGGCGCGGTGCGACCCGTAGACGGGGCGTACCTCGGCCGGCGGCCGCAGCACCGGCAGGAAGGCCGGGTCGGGAAGGCCACTGGCCAGGTCCACCAAGCCCGGCGGTATGCGCGGGGGGCGCCGCGAGGCCACCGAAGGCACCTCCGCGACCACCGTGCCGCCCCGCCCGCGCGTGACCACCAGGCCCCGCTGCCGTAGCTCCTTGTACGCCGTCGCGACCGTGCCAGGGCTGACACCCAGCTCGTCCGCGAGACGTCGCACCGGAGGCAGCGCGTCGCCCGGTGCGAGCTCGCCTTCCGTCACACCGCGCTCGACGGACGCGGCAATCCCCTTGGCCGACGTCCCCTGAACAGAATATTGTGTTGCCACGTACAGAACTATGTATCAATACAAAACTCAGGTCAAGGGGGAACCGAGTGAGCCGCAGGACTCCGAGGTACAGCACCGTCCTCAACCGCATCCCCGGAGGCCGCGACGGCCGCCGCATGCTCCTCGTCAGCATCATCGACAAGACCGGCACCGGCCTCTGGGCCGGCTGCACCGTCCTCTACTTCACCTACGTCTCCGGCCTCGGCCTCGGACAGGTCGGCCTCCTCATGACCGTCTCCGGCGGAGTCGGCATCGCCGGAGCCCCACTCGCCGGCCGCCTCGCCGACCGCTTCCCCCTCGTCCGCCTCATCGTCGCCGCCCAACTCATGCGCGGCGGCGCCCTCCTGGCCCTCCTCACCACCGACAACCTGATCCTGCTCACGCTCTACTCCGCCCTCGGCGCCCTCCCCGACCGCGCCGGCAGTGTCCTCATCAAGCTCTACGCGGCCCGCCTCGCCGGCCCCGAGCGCGTCCGCTACCAGGCCATCCAGCGCACCACCGTCAACATCGGCTGGTCCATCGGCGGCCTCGGCGCCGCAGCCGCCCTCGCCACCGGCAGCACCCGCGCCTACGGACTGCTCCTCGTCGGCAACGTCCTCACCTACCTCGTCATCGCCGTCCTCACCCTCCGCTGCGCCGAACCCCCCGCCCCCGCCCGCGTCGCCGCCACCTCCGACACCCCCGGAGACCGAGCACCCGCCACCCCGGCCGGCCCCTGGCGCGACCGCACCTTCCTCGCCTACACGGCCACCGACGCCGCCCTCTTCCTCGACGACACGATCCTCCAGGTCGCCATCCCCCTCTGGATCGTCCACGCCACGGCCGCACCCGTCGGGCTCGCCCCGCTGCTCCTGGTGCTCAACACCGTCCTCGTCGTCCTCTTCCAGGTCCCGCTCGCCCGGTTCGGCGCCACCACGAGGGCCGCACGGCGCCTCCTCGTCCCGCTCGCCGGCCTCCTCGTGCTCGGCACCCTCGCCCTGGCCGCCTCCGCTGCCGGCGGACGAGCCCTCGCCATCACCGCCCTTGTCGCCGCGGTCATCGCCCTCACCTTCGCCGAGATCATCCACGCGACCGCCTCCTGGGAACTCTCCGTCGCCCTCGCCCCCGCCGAGGCCCAGGGCGCCTACCTCGGCGTCCACGGCCTCGCCCATTCCACCCAGCGATTCGCCGGACCCCTCCTCGTCACCGGAGTCATGTCCGCAGGCGCCCTCGCCTGGCCCCTCCTCGGCCTCGGCCTCGTCGCCGCGAGCGCGGCACAGCACCGCCTGATCCGCGACCGGATCACCAAACCGTCACTGTCAGTGCCGGAGGTTACGGTGAGTGAGCATTGATAGACAGCGCTCAGGGGGAGACATGAGCAAGACCGGCACCACCACCACATCCATGCGCCGCGCCCTGCGCCGCGAAGTCCCCAGCACCGTCGGCCTCCTCGCCGACGAGGACGACTTCACCGCCATGCGCCGGTACGCCACCTTCGCCTTCGACGACCACCCGGCCTACCTCCGCCAGGTCGAGGGACTCCTCAAGGCCCTCGCCACCCGGGGCGGGCACACCACGGTCGCCCTCTTCGACCCCGAGGAGTACGCGCAGTACTGCGAGGACACCGGCATCGACCCCGACCGCCCCGCCAGCCGCAGCCGCTACACCGCCGAACTGGCCGCCACCGGCGCCCTCGTCCCGTACACCGGGCAACCCATGACCACCCTCGTCCCCACCCTCATCGACACCGCCGCCCGCCGCGCCACCTGGGAGTACGCCACGACGCTCCTCGCCGACACCGGAGACTGCGCCACCTGCGGACAGGACATCGGCCGAGCGGCCTTCGAACGTGCCTCACGCCTGCTCATGCGACTCCTCGAAGCCGCGGGCCCCGGCACCCACCACCTCGTCTGCAGCGTCCCGGCCGACGACGAACACCTCCTCGCCGTACTCCACGCGACCTGCGACGAGGGCGGGCCCGCCCACCTCGACAGCGTCGAAGGAGCCGAATTCGCCACCGTCCTCGCCGTCGGCGTCGCCCTCGACAGCCCCGGGGGAGTGGTCCTGCGCACCCAGAGCCCCGGAAGCCGCGACCGCCTCCACGGCTGGCGCCTCACCGGGGGCACCCTGAACCCCCTCACCGAAGCCGAAGTCTTCAGCGCCTACTGCACCGACGCCCACACCGGAGAACCGGTCGCCCCGGAGCCGGGCGTCGACTACCGGGCCGGCTTCGCCCTCACCCCCGACGAGGACGACTGGCCCACCCACCACTGACGCCGAAGGGGCTCCCCGCCACATCCGTGACGGGAAGCCCCTTCAGTACCTACGAACGAACCCTACGAACGAACGGGGATCACTCCCCGGACAGCACCGCCTGCGCGGCCACGCGGGCCTCCTCGGCCGTGTCGGCAGCCCGGGCCGCGGCCGCGGCCCGCTCGCACTGCGCCAGCGTGTACCTCGCCAGCGCCGCCCGTACATAAGGAATGGACGCGGCACCCATCGACAGAGAGGTGACACCCAGACCCGTCAGCACACAGGCCAGCAGCGGATCCGAAGCGGCCTCACCACAGACACCACAGCTCTTGCCCTCGGCCTTGGCCGCCTCGGCGGACAGCGCCACCAGGTCGAGCAGCGCCGGCTGCCACGGATCCTGCAGCCGCGACACCGCACCGACCTGACGGTCGGCGGCGAAGGTGTACTGCGCCAGGTCGTTGGTGCCCAGCGACAGGAACTCCACCTCCTGCAGGATCGAACGAGCCCGCAGAGCGGCGGAGGGAATCTCCACCATGGCACCGAACTTGGCCTGCAGCCCCGCCGCACGGCAGGCGTCGGCGAACGCCCTCGCATCCGTACGGTCGGCAACCATCGGGGCCATGACTTCCAGGTACACCGGCACGCCCTCGACGGCCTTCGCCAGCGCGGTCAGCTGCGTCCGCAGCACCTCCGGGTGATCGAGCAGCGAACGCAGACCCCGCACACCCAGCGCCGGGTTCGGCTCGTCCACCGGAGTCAGGAAGTCGAGCGGCTTGTCCGCGCCGGCGTCCAGCACCCGCACGACCACACGACCCTCGGGGAAGGCCTCCAGCACCTTGCGGTACGCCTCGACCTGCTTCTCCTCCGACGGAGCCTTCTTGCTGTCGTCCAGGAAGAGGAACTCCGTACGGAACAGCCCGACACCCTCCGCGCCGGCCTCCACCGCGGCCGGCACATCCGCCGGACCGCCGATGTTGGCGAGCAGCGGAACCTTGTGCCCGTCCGACGTCGCACCCGGACCACTGGACGCGGCCAGCGCGGCCTTCCGCGCGGCGGCGGCCGCCGCCAGCCGGGCCTTGTGCTCCTCGGTCGGGTTCACGAAGATCTCCCCGGTGGAACCGTCCACCGCGATGACCGTGCCCTCACCGATCTCACCCGCGCCCGGCAGCGCCACCACGGCCGGCACACCCAGCGCCCGCGCGAGAATCGCGCTGTGGCTGGTCGGCCCGCCCTCCTCGGTCACGAAACCGAGCACCAGCGCCGGGTCCAGCAGCGCCGTGTCCGCGGGAGCGAGGTCCCGCGCGATCAGCACGTACGGCTCGTCACTGTCCGGCACACCCGGCATCGGCACACCCAGCAGACGCGCGACGATACGATTCCGCACGTCGTCGAGGTCGGCCACGCGCCCGGCCATGTACTCACCCGCGCCCGCGAGCAGCTCGCGGTAGTGGGAGAACGCGTCGTAGATACCGCGCTCGGCCGTGCTGCCCACCGCGATCCGGCGATCGACATCAGCGATGAGCTCGGGGTCCTGAGCGATCATCGCCTGGGCCTCCAGCACGTGCTGAGCCTCGCCGCCGGCCAGATTTCCGCGCGCAATCAGGTCGGCAGCCACAGCCTCCACGGCCTGGCGGGCGCGCCCCTGTTCGCGCTCCGCCTCCTCGGCGGGAATCTGCTTGGCCGGCGGCTCGAGAACGGCCGTACCCATGTGCCGGACCTCGCCGATCGCCACCCCGTGGCTGACGCCGACGCCTCGCAGCGTTGTCTCCATCTCACCCGTCTCCGATAGAGCGGCGGCATCCGGCCGCCGCGATGAATGTCGTACCAGCGGTCGTCACGAAGACGACGCCGACGTCAGCGCCAGCTGAAGAGCTCGTCGTCGGCCTTCACATCGCCGTCCTCGACGACATTGGAGAGGGAGTCGGCCGTGGCCTCCAGGGCCACGACGGGGCAGATGGCGGACTTGCCGGCGGCCTCGACCTCGGCCGGGTTCCAACGCACGACGGCCTGTCCCCGCGTGACGGTGTCGCCCTTGTTCACGAGCAGCTCGAAGCCCTGCCCGTTGAGCTGAACGGTGTCGATGCCGAGGTGGGTCAGTACGCCGTGCCCCTCACCGTCGACGACGACGAACGCGTGCGGGTGCAGCGAGACGATGACGCCGTCGACCGGCGACACGGCCTCCGACGGCTCACGTACGGGATCGATGGCGGTGCCGGGACCGACCATCGCGCCGGAGAAGACCGGGTCGGGTACAGCGGCGAGACCGATGGCGCGTCCAGCAAGTGGCGACGTCACGGTTGTCATGGGAAGCCTCCCAGGGGCGGAGATGGTGTGGCGCCGTCACTGCCTGTCCTGGACGGCGTACTGTTCAGAAGCGTATGTCATGGGTAGTCCCGGTTCCGCACGAGACGTACTAGTTGGCGGACCTAGGGACTAGCCGGAAACGATTTGCCTCGTCTGACGGTCGGATGTACTGTCGTACTCCTGCTTGACCCCAACGCGACTTTGAGTCGTGGGTCGGCAGCACCTATCAAGCCAGATCCTAACCCCAGTGGTCTACACCTCTGCGTGCCTGCGAAGGCCGTGGTCGGGGAGAGTGAAAAAGCCTGGTAGTGTTTGACCCCGCCGCAAGGGAAAGCGCGAAAAGCGAATTCCCGAAACGGCAAGCCCGCTCCAGCGGGTGGCAGAAACGGAAAACGGATCTGCTAAGCTGGAAACACGAAAGACCGAAGGGAAGCCCGGAGGAAAGCCCGAGAGGGTGAGTACGA
>NZ_JBVHXA010000033.1:0-15094 GCF_055563935.1 Streptomyces sp. NPDC029169 | reverse complement strand
CGTTTCCCCCCCCCCTGTCCCCCCCCCCCCCCCCCCCCCCGCCCCCCCCCCCCGGGGGGGGCCGCCCCCCCCCCCCCCCCCCCCCCCCCCCCCCACACCCCCCCCCCCCCCCCCACCCCCCCCCCCCCCCCCCCCCCCCCCCCCCCCACGGCACCGCCTGTTCGCCCCCGCAGCGCCGTCCCTGTGTGGCCCACAAGGCCAAGGCCAGATCGCTGTTCTGGCGAACGCGAGGAGTGATCCTTCCGTGTCCATCAAAGTTCTCATCTGTGACCAACTGCCCCTGATGCGCGACGGACTGCGCACGCTGCTGGACGCACTGCCCGACACCCATGTCGTGGCCACCACCGACAGCTGCATGCAGACCGTCGCCCTCACCCGGCACCACCGCCCGGACGTCGTCCTCATCGGACTCGCCGAACTCGAACCCGGGCTCGACCTGATCCGCCGGCTCGGCGCACTCGACGGCCCATACGGTCCGCCGCCCCATCCGGTCGTCTTCCACTCCGAGTACGACGACGTGATGGTGATGGACCTGCTGCGCGAGGGCGCCAAGGGGCTCATCAACCGGGACGCCACCAGCGACGAGGTGATCGCCGCCACCCGGGGCGTGGCCCGTGGCCGTACCGTCCTTGCTCCCGAGATCGTCGACCGGCTCGTCGGCTGGGTGCGCGAGCGCGGTGCCGCCCCGCGGTCCGCCTCCGCCCACCCCGAGGTGGATGCCCTCACCGCACGCGAGCGCGAGGTGCTCCAGCTCATCGGCCGCGGCCTGACGATCGACGACGTGGCCGGCGAGCTCTACATCGGGATCAGCACCGTCCGTACCCACCTGCACCGCATCCGCCACAAGCTCGACCTCAAGGACCGCGCCCAGCTGGTGGCCTTCGCCTACCAGGCCGGGCTCATGAGCCAGGCCGCCTGACAGGCCGGGCGAGAAGGGGAACCACCAACCACCATGGCTCAGGAAGCCCAGGAGATCCGTACGTTCACCATCGGGCGACGCTTCAACGGGCCGCCGGATTCCGCCAACGGCGGTTACGCCTGCGGACTGTTCGCCGCCCTCGGCGCCTACCTGCACGGCGACGCCGCCGCCGTCACCCTGCTCGCGCCGCCGCCGCTCGACACCCCATTGACCTTCCACCCCGGCGGGCGCCGCTCCCAGATCCGGGACGGCGACACGCTGATCGCCACGGTCACCGCCGGCGGCGGGCCGATCGAGGTGCTGCCGCCCGTGTCCCTCACCGCGGCCACCGCGGCCTCCGGCCGCTTCCACGGGGAGGACGGCCACCCCTTCCCCACCTGCTTCGTGTGCGGAGTCGACCGCGGCCCGGCCGACGGGCTGCGGATGCGGCCCGGCCTCCTGGCCGGCCGTACGGACACAGGAACCGCCACCGACATGGGCACCGACACAGGAACCGCCACCGTGGCCTGCGCCTGGACGCCCGACGACACGGTCACCGAGCCCGACGGGCGGGTACGGGGGCCGGTCCTGTGGGCGGCGCTCGACTGCCCCGGGGGCTGGACCTCGGACCCCGCCCTGGAGCCGATGGTCCTCAGCCGGATGACCGCCCGTGTCACCGAACCGCCCGAGGCCGGCCACACGTACGTCGTCCTCGGCCGCCGGCTGCGCCGCAGCGGCCGCACCGCGGTCAACGCCACCGCCCTCTACACCACCGATGGACGGCTCGTCGCCCACGCGTCCGCCGTGTGGGCCGCCGTCAACGACACGGCTACGCCCGGCGTCCGGTCCGTCCACGTCTGAGCTCGCCCGGGGACGCCGGGAATCCACCACGGCGTGGACGCACAACCACCGTGCCACGCCATAGCTTTCAGGAACCTCACGCCGTGCCGACGAGACCGCGGGACGCACCGGCACCGGAACCAGGAGAAAGGGAATCGCGATGTCGACCGAGGAAGCGGATTCCACGGAGTACGCCGTCGTCGTCAACGACGAGGAGCAATACTCCCTCTGGCCGGCCCGCAAGGCGCTCCCGCGGGGTTGGCGCGCGGCCGGGAAGCAGGGCCCCAAGGACGCATGTATGGCATACGTCGCCGAGGTCTGGACCGACATGCGCCCGCTGAGCCTGCGCGTGTCGAGCGCGGCCGGCGACACCCCCTGACGGCCACCGGCGCCGGCACCCTCCCACCGTTCGCGTGCCCGTCCGTACGCGGCGGCTCGTCCCTCGTCCATTCGCGGCAGAAGGATCCCGTCTTGACCACCCATTCCATCGACGGCCGGTTCGAGGCCCAGGCGGCCCGCACCCCCGACGCCATCGCGCTCGCCCGCGGCCCGGAGCGGCTCACCTACGCGGAGCTCAACGCGGCGGCCAACCGGCTCGCGCACCAGCTGCGCGCCCGCGGTGTCGGCCCGGGCGTCCACGTCGGACTGTGCCTGGAGCGCTCGCCCCGGCTGATCACCGCGCTGCTCGCCGTCCTCAAGGCCGGCGGCGCCTACGTCGCCCTTGACCCCAAGCAGCCCCAGGAGCGGCACCGGACCATCCTCACGGACGCCGGGATCGAGGTGCTCCTCACCCAGCGGTCCTTCCTCGGCGTCTTCGACGGACTCGTCGAACGGCCGCTCGTCGTCGACGCCGACGACCCGGACCGCGACCGGCAGCCCGACACCGACCCGGCGCTGCCCGCCGACCCGGAGCGCCCCGCGTACATCGCCTACACCTCTGGCTCCACCGGCGTCCCCAAGGGCGTCGTCGTGCCACACCGCGCCGTCCTGCGCCTGGTCACCGAGCCGAACTTCCTCACCATCGGGCCCGACGACGTCATGCTCCAGTTCGCGCCGATCGCCTTCGACGCGTCCACCCTGGAGATCTGGGCACCGCTCCTGAACGGCGCCCGGCTCGCCGTCCACCCCGCCCTCGACCCCACCCTCGACCAGCTCGCGGACACCGTCGAGGCCGAGGGCGTCACCGTCATGTGGCTGACCGCGGGACTGTTCCACCAGATGGTGGAAGGCCCGCTGCACCGGCTCACCGGCGTGCGCCAGCTGCTCGCGGGCGGCGACGTGCTCTCCGCACCCCATGTGAACAAGGCGCTGGCCGCCCTCCCGGGCTGCCGGATCGTCAACGGCTACGGCCCCACCGAGAACACCACCTTCACCTGCTGTCACGTGATGACGGAGGAGGTCGACACCGACACCGTCCCGATCGGCCGCCCGGTCACCGGCACCACCGTCCTCGTCCTCGACGAGCAGGGCAGGCCGGTCGCCGACGGCGAGGCCGGTGAGCTGTACGCCGGCGGCGAGGGCGTGGCGCTCGGCTACCTCGGCCGGCCCGACCTGACCGCCGAGCGTTTCGTGTCCGACCCCACAGCCTCCGCCGGCTCACCCGATGCCCGGGCCGGCGGAACCTACTACCGCACCGGCGACCTGGTCCGCCGCCGGGTCGACGGCGTCGTCGAGTTCCTCGGCCGGGTCGACAACCAGGTCAAGATCCGCGGCTTCCGGGTCGAGCCCGGCGAGGTCGAGGCGGCGCTCCTGGCCCGCCCCGAGATCTCCGACGCCGCCGTGATCGCGCAGGAGCACGCGCGCATGGGCCGCCGCCTCGTCGCCTTCTACGTCAGCGACCAGGGCCTCTCCGTCCCGGAGCTCCGTGGTGGACTCGCCCGCACCCTGCCCCCGTACCTGGTGCCCGGCGCGTTCGTCCGCATGACCGCCCTGCCGCTCACCCCCAACGGCAAGGTCGACCGGGCGGCCCTGGCCCACGAGATCTTCCGCGACCGGCCGGACCTCGGCAGCGACTACCGGGCCCCCGGCAGCGAGATCGAGAGCGCCCTCGCCGAGATCTGGGGCGACCTGATGGAGATCGACGAGATCGGCGTCGACGACGACTTCTTCGAGCTGGGCGGCCACTCCCTCATGGCCACCCAGATCACCTCGCGCATATCCGCCCTGTGGGGCGTCGACATCACCGCGCGCTCTTTCTACGAGAACCCCACCGTGGGCGAACTCGCCCCGACCATCGAGGAGCTGAAGCGGTGAGGATCACCGTCCCCGACCACGCCGGGACCGACGACACGGCCCCCTCCTACTCCGGTCCCGAGATCGACCTGGACACCGTCGACCTCTTCGACCCCGCCCTGTACGCCACCGGCGACCCCCACCGGATCTGGCACACCCTGCGCCACCGGGCGCCCGTGCACCGCCAGACCCTCCCCGACGGCCGCTCCTTCTGGTCGATCACCAAGTACCACGACGTCAACGACGTCCTGCGCGACCACACGCGGTTCACCTCCAGCCGCGGCACCCTGCTCAGCATCCTCGGCTCCCAGGACCCGGCCGGCGGCAAGATGATGGCCGCCAGCGACCCGCCGGTGCACACCGCGATGCGCGAACCGCTGATGAAGGTCATGTCGCACCGCGCCATGAAGGAGCGCCGGCCGCAGATCCGCCGCATCGTGCACCGCCGCATGCTCGCGCACCTCCTCGACGGCGGGACCTGGGACATCGCGGCCGCCGCCGCCGACTTCCCCATGGCGTTCACCGGCACCCTGATGGGGCTGCCCGAGCGGGACTGGCCGCGGCTGACCAAGCTCACCTCCATGGCCATCGCGCCCTCCGACAGCGAGTTCCAGGAGGGCAGCGCCCACGGCACGCTCGTCGCCGCCCACCACGAACTCTTCGACTACTTCTCGCGGTTCGTCCGCCGCCACCCCGGCGGCGACGACGACCTGGTCGGCTTCCTCATCGGCATGGAGGCCGGCGGCCGGCGGCTGCGCCACGACGAGATCGTCTTCAACTGCTACAGCCTGCTGCTCGGCGCCAACGTCACGACCCCGCACGCCATCGCCGCCACCGTCCTCGCCCTCATCGAGAACCCCGAGGAGTACGCGCGGCTGCTCGCCGACCCCTCCCTGGTGCCCGGCGCCGTGGACGAGGGACTGCGCTGGTCCTCGCCCGCCAACCACTTCATGCGCTACGCCGTGCACGACCTCGAGCTGAGCGGTGTCCAGATCAAGGAGGGCGACGCGCTCGTCACCTGGCTCGGCTCGGCCAACCGTGACGAGGACGTCTTCCCCGACCCGTACCGCTTCGACATCACCCGCCGCCCCAACCGGCACGTCGCCTTCGGCTTCGGCCCGCACTACTGCATCGGCGCCCCGCTGGCGAAGGTCGCGCTGAACATCCTCTTCGAGGAGATCGTGCGGGTCGTGGAGGAGTTCCGGGTCGCGGGCCCCGTCGCCCACCTGGAGTCCAACTTCGTCGCCGGCATCAAGCACCTCCCGCTGACCGCCCGGCTCCGCCCCGGCGCCGAGAACCTGCTGCGGGAAGCCCTCCAGGACGGACTCGTGGCCGCATGACCACCCTCGCGACCACCCCCGGGCTCCCGCGCGACCTCCCGGCCGACCCGGTCTCGCTCGCCCAGCGCCTGATCCGCTTCGAGACCGTCAACCCGCCCGGCGCCGAGGCCGCGTGCGTCCACTGGATCCGCGACCTGCTCGACGCCGCCGGCCTGGAGACCCGGCTGCTCGCCCTCGATCCCGAGCGGCCCAACCTGGTCGCCCGGCTCCGCGGCCGCGGCACCGAACCCCCACTGCTCCTGCACGCCCATGTCGACGTCGTCCCCGTCACCGGCCAGGACTGGAGCCGGCCGCCGTTCGCCGCCGACATCGTCGACGGCGAACTGTGGGGGCGCGGCGCGGTCGACATGAAGGGCCACCTGGCGATGATGCTGGCGGCCCTGCTGCGGCTCGCCGCCGACGGCACCCCGCCCGCCGGAGACGTCATCCTCGCCGTCGTCGCCGACGAGGAGGCGGGCAGCGCCACCGGCGCCCGCTTCCTCGTCGAACGCCACGCCGAACTCTTCGCCGGGGTCCGGTACGCGATCGGGGAGGACGGCGGCGCCGAACTGCGGCTCGGCGGAGCCACGCGGCTGCACCCGATCGTCGTCGCCGAGAAGCGCGCCCTGTGGGTACGGGCCACCCTGCACGGCACCCCCGGTCACGCCTCGCGCGTCGCCGGACCCGAGGGCGCCGCGGCCAAGCTCCACCGGCTGCTCGCCGCCATCGACGGCGGCGGCCTCGGCACCCTCATGACCCCCGTCGTCGACCGGATGCTCGCCGAACTGTCGGGTGCCCTGCCCGAACCGTACGCCGGCCGGCTCGCCGCCTTCCGCGCCGACCCGGACGACACGGCGCTCACGGGCCTCGACGACGCCGACGTCCGCTACCTGCACTCCCTCGTCCAGCACACCGTCAACGCCACGGTCGTCCACGGCGGCACCGCCACCAACGTGCTGCCCGCGCGGATCACCGTGGAACTCGACGGGCGGCTCCTGCCGGGCGAGCACTCCCGCGAGGACTTCCTGGCCACGCTGCAGGCCAGGGCCGGCTGCCCGATGGACCTCGACGTCCTCGTCGAGGGCGAGCGGATGCCGCAGCCGCGGCTCGACGGCTTCTACGACCGGCTCGCGGCCGTCCTCAAGGCCAAGGACCCGCAGGGCATCCCGTTCCCCATGGTGACCACCGCGTCCACCGACGCCCGCCTCTTCCCCCGCCTGGGAATCCAGACCTTCGGCTGGCTGCCGCTGCTGCACGGACCGGACCGCTCCTACCGCGGCCGGCTGCACTGCCCGGACGAGCGGATCAACGTGCGGTCGCTGGAGTTCGGCGCGGACTGCTTCCACGCCCTGCTGGCCGGCCATGGCTGAACAGGGCGTCCGCGTACGGGCGCACACCGAAGACCTCCCCGCGCGGGACCGGACCGCGCGCCCGGGCCCGAGCACGGGCCCGAGCACCGGGCACGACGACCTCCGCGTCCGGGCCCTGTCCACGGCGGAGGCGCTCGCGCCCGGCCGCGCGGCGCGGATCGCCGCGCTGACCCGCGCTGCCTACACCGGCTCCGACCCGCTGCCCGGCCTGCCCGTCCCCGACGGGGCCCACGAGACCGAGGCCGCGTTCCGCGCCCAGGTGCGCGACCACGGTGCCGTGGTCTGGCTCGCCGAGACGGCCTCCGGCGAGACCGTCGGCACCCTGCGCGTCGAGCGCCGGGTCGACGGCGCGTGGGAGATCGGCCGCGTCGCGGTCGCCCCGGCCGCGCGCGGCACGCAAGTGGCCCGCACCCTGCTCTCCGCGGTGGACGAGGTGGCCACGGCCCGTGGCGTACCCGCACTGCGGCTCGACGCGGTCGTCGAACGCTGCCTGCCCACCCTCTACACGCGGCTCGGCTTCCGGCCAGTACGCCACTGGCAGAGCCAGGACAAGCCGCTGACCGAGGTCACCCTGGAGCGCCGGCCGGCCGCGGGCCACGCCACCGCGCCCCTGCCGTACCTGGACCCCGCCGCCACACCCGGACTCCAGATCCTGTGGCTGCTCACCGACGCCGCCCTGATCGCCACCACGGACCCGGCGTCCGGCGAACTCCGCCACCTGGCCGAGAACCCCGGCGGTGTGCGGCTGGCAGGGGCCGACCTGTGGCCGGGAGCGGGCGAAGCGGAGCGGCTCGTGCTCCTGGAGCGGCTCGCCGCCTCCGGGAACGGGCGGCGCGCCGGCACCGGCACCGTCGTCTTCCCCGGCGGCCGGGCCGCCACGCCCGCCCACATCATGCCGCGCACCGTCGAACCGCGCCTGTACGCCTGGTACCGGTTGCCTCCCGGCGCCGAACTCCCCTGGCCGAACAGCGCGTTCACCGAGCCCCCCAAGGCCCCGCCCACTGTCCTCCCAACTGCCGCAGTCAGGTGCACGTGATGGAACGACTTCCCCTGGCCGTACCCGTCGATCTGACGGCCCACGCCGACAACACCGGGATCACCCCGGCCGACGCCCTCGACGCCGGCGCCTTCAACCTGTGGGGAAACACCTTTCCCGCCGAGGAGCTGCCGCCCGGCGGACCCGTCGAGGTGGACGGCATCCCCTTCCTCTTCCCCCGGCACGCCCCTGGCACCCCCGACAACATCCGCTGCGCCGGGCAGCTGATCGAGCTGCCGACCGGGCGCTACGACTGGATCCAGGTCCTGGCCGCGGCCGAACGGCGCACCGAGGACCAGGTCCTGCTGCACTACGGCGACGGCTCGGTCGACCCCGAGTGGCTGCGCGTCTCCGACTTCTGGCCCGAGACCGCCTCCCGCCTCGGCGGCACCCCCGCCTACACCTGCGGCCGGCTGCACTACCCGCGCCACGTCGAGCGGAAGTTCGGCCCGACCCTGTGGCGCCACCGCGTGCCCGTGCCGCGCGAGGCCGAGCTGACGGCGGTACGGCTGCCCGACAACCCCGCCGTACACATCTTCGCCCTCACCCTCGTCCCCGCACCACCCCGTGTCCCCGCCCGCTACGACACCCCCGCGGAGGTGGCGGCATGACCGTGCTCCTCGACCGCATACGGCCCTGGCGCCACGACCTCGGCGGCTGCCTGCACGGCTGCCTCGCCACCCTCCTGGAGCACCGCGGTGTCGAGGCACTACCCGTCCTCGGGGCCGCCTGGACGTTCCGTCACTTCCCCGGCGGAGTGCGCCGCGAGGAGTACTACTACCCGTGCGCGAGCGGCGAGTCCCTGCTGTCCGCGCTCGCCCCGTACCACCCCGTCCGCTCCCGCTGGCACGAGCCCGCGGACGCCGAGGTCGGCTGGCGCGAGGTGCGCGAACAGCTCGCCGCCGGCCATGCGGTCGCGATCGCCGTGGACAACTTCCACCTGCCCTTCCGGCCCGCCTACCAGGACGTCCACTCCAACCACATGGTGATCGTCCACGGATACGACGAAGAGCGCGGCACCGTGCGGGTCATGGACGCCGTACCCCCCGCCTTCCACGGCGACATCGCCCTCGCGGACCTCGCCGCCTCCCGCGACTCCGGCAACGAACTCGTCCACGAGCGCGACATGTTCTTCACCGGCGTCCGCATCGGCAACCGCTGGCTCTCCGTCGAACTGGACTGCCCTCCCGAGGACTTCCCCGTCCTCGACCGGGCCGAGGCACACCGGATCATCGGCCTCAACCTCGCCCACTTCTCCGCCCCGGCCGACGGCGAGGCGTACACCGGCCTCGCCGGACAGCGCGCCTTCCTGGAGGAGTGCGTCAAGCGATTCGGCGCGGGCGAGGACATACGCGACGACCTGTTCGTGGTCGCCGGCGCCGCGCTCGCCTGCACCGCCGTCCACGCCGACTGGCTCGGCCACGCCGGCCGCGCCCTCGGCCTGCCCGGCCTGGTCGAGCAGGCCAGGTCCGTCGACCGCGTCGCCCACCACTGGTCGGCCGTACGCATCATGGCCGGCCTCACCCGGGGTGCAGACGCGCCCCCCGGCATCACCCCGGAGCGCCTGTCCCGGCGCGTCCACGCACTGATGAAGGACCACGAGAGCGCCCTCTACGGGCTGGAGCACGAAAGGGCAGCACTGTGACCACCTCCGCCGCCGTCCCGGCGACACCCGGAACCACGGCCACGGCCACCACCGGGAAGCTGGCCATGCTCGGCGGCCGCCGGGCCGTCCCGCGCGACCTGCGCATCGCCCCCTGGCCGCAGGTGACCGAGGAGGACCGGCAGGCCGTCCTCGACGCCCTGGACTCCGGCCGCTTCACCACCGCCTCAGCGGGCGAGCAGGCGATCCCCGGCCTGGAACAGGAGTGGGCCGCCTACACCGGCACCCGGCACGCCGTCGCCGTCAGCAACGGCACCGCCGCCATCTCCCTCGCCCTCGGCGCGCTCGGCATCGAACCCGGCGACGAGGTCATCGTGCCCGCGCTCAGCTTCATCGCCACCGCCGCGGCCCCCCTGCACCTGATGGCCGTACCGGTCTTCGTCGACATCGACCCGCGTACGTACAACATGACGGCCGCCGCCGTCGAAGCCGCCATCACTCCGCGCACCCGGGCCATCGTCGTCGTCCACCTGCACGGCCTGCCCGCCGACATGGACGAGATCGACGCCGTCGCCCGGCGCCACGGCATCCCCGTCGTCGAGGACGCGGCCCAGGCCCACGGCGCGGAGTACCGCGGCCGCAAGGTCGGCTCCATCGGCGCGATCAACACCTTCAGCCTCAACGTCAGCAAGAACCTCGCGACCTGCGGCGAGGGTGGTCTGATCACCACCGACGACGAGCGGCTCGCCACCCGCGCCCTCATGCTGCGCCAGTTCGGCGAGCTCATCCCCGGGCGCGGCGAACGCAGTTACGTCTCCCACCTGCTGGGCTGGAACAACAAGCCGAGCGCCCTGCAGGCCGCGTTCACCCGCAGCCAGCTCGCCCGCTTCCCCGCCGAGGCCACACAGCGCGACACCAACGTACGGGCGCTGCTCGACCGGGTGGCCGCACTGCCCGGCCTGCTCGCCCCCGGGGCACCCGAGGACCGCACCCACGCCTGGCACATCCTGCGCTTCCGCGTCGACCCGGCGACCTTCGGGCTCGACGACCACCTCGCCGGACCGCTGCGGGCCACCGTCCAGCGGGCCCTGCGGGCAGAGGGCGTCCCCGCCGCCCCGTACCAGCTGATGCCGCTGCCCGCGCAGAAGGTGTTCCGCGAGAAGCGCGGCCTCGGGGGCTACCCCTGGGCGCTGCCCGGCGTCCCCGAACGCCCCTTCCGCGAGGAGGACTTCCCCGTCACCCACCGGGTGATCGACGACTCCTTCGCCCTCCAGAAGGCCCACCTGCACCCCGGCGCGGGGCCGCTGCTCCAGCGCTACGCCGACGCCTTCGAGAAGGTCTGGGAACACCGCGACACCCTCGCGGGCGTGGCCGCCGCCCTGCCGTACACCCACCCGTGGGAGCAGGCGGCCGGCATCGCGGCGACCGAGTGGGACACGGCCTTCGGCACCGGCACGACGGGAGGCACCGGCGCATGAGCGAGGAAACGCGCCCCACGCAGCTCCAGGAGGACCTGACCGCCCTGTGGCGGGAGATCTTCGAGATCCCCGAGACGGACGAGGTCGACCCGGAGGAGAGCCTCTTCGAGGCAGGCGGCACCTCCCTGCAGGCCGTCCGCCTCATGACGCGCATCGACGAGACGTACGGAGTGAAGATCCCGCTGCCCGTCGTCTTCGCCGAGGGCAGCGTCGGCCGGCTCGCCGAACTCGTCGAGGAGGGACTGCTCGACCTCCTCGGCGATCTCACCGAGGAGGAGGCCCTGCGCCTGCTCCAGGAGGAGACCGGCGGGGCGACCGGCACCGCCGACGCCGGAACAGGACCCGGCCGGACCGCGTGACCGATGACGACCTGCCGGCCGGAGGGCCGGCAACGGTGACACCACGGCGCGAGTTCCTCGACGGAGCCCGCGCCATGGTGCCGTTCATGATCTCGGCCTTCCCCATGGGCCTGATCGCCGGCGCGGCCGGCCTCGCCGCCGGCCTCGGCGCGCTCGGCACCCTCGGCATGGCCATGGCCGTCAACTCCGGCACGGCCATGCTCGCCGCCGTGCAACTGCTGCGCGCAGGGGCGGGCTGGCCCGTGGTGCTGCTGACCGTGCTCGTACTGAGCCTGCGCATGCTCATCTACGCCACGCTGCTGCGCCCGCACCTGGCCTCGCTCCCGCGCCGCTGGCGGATCGCGCTCGCCTTCGGGCTCGTCGACGCCGTCTTCTTCGCCGCCCTGGAACGCTACCGGGCCGGACTCGGCGATCCCCGGGCCCGCGCCTGGTACTTCCTGGGCGCCTCCGGCGCCATGTACGCGAACTGGACCTGCTCCACCGCGCTCGGCCTGGCGCTGGGCCTCGCCGTCCCCGGCGACTCGCCCCAGGTCCTCCTGGAGTTCCCGATGACCGCCCTGTTCATCGCGATGCTCGCCCTCGCGCTGGTCGACCGGCGGCTGTGGACCGCCGCGGCCGCCGCGGCGGCGATCGCCCTGCTCGCCCGGCCGCTGCCCTACAACCTCGGGCTGATCGCCGGCGTCCTGGCGGGAGCCGCGGCCGGGATGCTGAGCGAGCGCCTCATTCCCCCGGCCGCCCCGGTCCCTGCGTCCGGCCCGGCCTCCGCGGGCGCGTCGAGCGACCAGGACGACCGGCACGCCGAAGGCGCCGCCTGATGGGAACCGTCCTGCTGATCACGGGCATGGCGCTGTGCGCCTTCGCCGTCCGCTACCTGCCGCTCGCCGTACCACGCGAGCGCGAGCTCCCTGGCCCGCTGCGCTCGGCCGTCGGCTACGTCCCGGCCGCCGTCCTCGCGGCGATGGTCGCCCCCGCCGTCACCGGACCGTCCCACGGCGGCGCGGGCCTCACCACGGCGTCCCTCGCCGGCGGCCTGGTGACCCTCGTGGCCGGGCTCGCCACGAAACGCATGCTGCTCGCCGCCGCCCTCGGGGTCGCGGCGTTCTTCCTGGTGCTCCACACAATGAGGGGTTGAGAGGTACATGAACCGACCGGCGACCGCGCTCCCGCGCCTGGCGATCGTCTACGACAACGGGGCGGTCAGCCCCGTCGAGATCGCCCACGCCGCGACCGGCCTGTGCGACATCGTCCTGGTCCTCGACCCGTCCGCACCGGCGGTCGCCGCCTCCCTGCCCGTACTGGAGGCCATCGGCACCCTCGTCCCGCACCAGCCCGGCACCGCGGCCGAGAAGACCGGCCGCCGCCTCGCCGAACTGGGCGTCAGCGGCATCACCACGTTCACCGACGCCCTGCTGTGCGACACCGCCGAGCTGGCCCGGACGCTCGGCCTGCGCTTCCACACCCCCGAGGTCGCCCAGCGCCTCGCCGACAAGCTCCACCAGCGCGCGCGCCTCGCCGCCGCCGGCATGCCCGTCGTGCGGTTCGCCGAACTGTCCTCCGCCGCCGGCATCGAGGAGGCCCTGGCGACCGTACGACTGCCCGCCGTCCTCAAGCCGCGCGAGGGCGCCGGCAGCCGCAGTACCTTTCCCGTCGCCACCGCCGAGGCGTTCCGCCGCGTGGCGGGCGACCTGCTCGCCGCCGGAGAGGACCGGCTCATCGCCGAGGAACGCCTCGTCGGCGACCCCGACGTCGCCGGGGCCCGCTGGGGCGACTACGTGTCGGTCGAGTCCGTCGTCGACGGCGACCGGATCACCCACATCGGCATCACGGGCAAGCTTCCGCTGGTCGAACCCTTCCGCGAGAGCGGAGTGTTCTTCCCCAGCACGCTCCCCGAGACCGCCGCGAACGCGGTCCTGGACGGCACCACGCAGGCGCTGCGGGCCCTGGAAGTGACCTCCGGGGTCACCCACACCGAGTTCAAGCTCACCCCCGAAGGGCCGCGTCTCATCGAGGTCAACGGCCGCCTCGGCGGCTTCGTCAACGACCTCGTCAGCCGCTCCACCGGCGTCGGCATGCTCCGTATCGCCCTGGAGAACGCCCTCGCCACCGGCGCACCCGTGCCCGCCCGCATCGACGCGCCCGCCGCCGGAGCCGAGCCGCCACGGGTCGCCTTCCAGCGCTTCGCGCCCCCGCCCCTCACGGCGGCGGCCGTCCACACCGTCGAGGGCGAGAAGGAGGCCCGGCGCATTCCCGGAGTGGTCCGCGTGGAGATCGTCCGGCGCCCCGGCGAACCGGTGGACTGGCGCCGGGGCACCCAGAGCTTCGCCGCCATCGTGTACGGCCGGACCACCGGCCACCGGGAGCTCGACGCCACGCTCGCCACGGTCGACGACACCCTCCGCATCACGTACGCCGCACGTCCACACGCACCGGCGGGGCTCAGCAGCTGAGTGGACGCGGAGCGCCGCACCGAGCGCATAGCTTCACGGACAGGTCGAAGGGCTCGAAGGGATTCCAGAGATGAGCATGACGAATCAGGATGGCGGCGCGGCGGGCAAGGGCGGCCTCGCAGACATCAAGCGCGCCCTGCTCGAAGCCAAGCTGAGCCGGCAGCGGGCCGACGCGGCCGCACGCGACCGCATCGTGCCCGTGGACCGCACCGGCCCGGTCGAGGTCTCCGACCAGCAGCGGCACCTCTGGCTGCTGCACCAGCTGGCCCCGGACGAGCCCGTCTACAACGTGCCGTTCGCGCTGCGGCTGCGCGGCGCCCTTGACGTGGCGGCGCTCGGCCGGGCCCTGTGCGGCCTGGTCGCCCGCCACGAGGCGCTCCGTACCCGCTTCCACGCCGAACGCGGCGTGCCGTACCAGCTCATCGACGAAGAGCCCGACACCTGGCCTCTGCCCGTCACCGACCTCGCCACCGTGCCCGCCCCCGACGGCGGCCCCACGACCGAGGAAGCCCGCATCCGCGCGTGGGTGGAGACCCAGGCCCGGGCCCCCTTCGACCTGGCGGCCGGACCGCTGCTGCGCACCGACCTCCTCCGGATCGGCGACAACGACCACGTCCTGCTGCTCTGCCTGCACCACATCGTGACCGACGGCTGGTCCGTCGGAGTCCTCACCCGCGACCTGTCCGCCCTGTACGAGGGTGCCGACCTGCCGGAACTGGTCGCCCAGCCCGTGGACCACGCCGTCTGGCAGCGGCGCCGGCTCGCCGCGGGCGCCCAGGACGCCCAGATCGCCCACTGGCGGACCGCCCTCGACGGCGTCCCCACCCTCGACTTCCCGACCGACCGCCCCCGCCCCTCCCACCCCGTCTGGGCGGGCGCGGAACTCGAACTGCCGCTGCCGGCCCACCTCGGCCCTGCCGTCCGCGACTGGGCGGGGGCCGAGCGTCTCTCGCTCCTTGCCGTCCTCCAGGCCGCCTTCCTGACGGTGCTGTCGCGTTATACGGGTCAGGATGATCTGGCAGTGGGTTCGGTGTTCTCGGGGCGGACCCGTTCCGAGGTGGAGCCGCTCGTCGGCTTCTTCGCGAACACGCTGGTCTTGCGCACCAGCACGGCCGGCGACCCGACCTTCGCCGAACTCGTCCACCGCTGCCAGCAGACCGTCCTCGGCGCCCTCGAGCACCAGGACGTCCCCTTCGGCACGCTCGTCGAGGAACTCCGCCCCCAGCGGATTCCGGGGCGCAACCCGCTCTTCCAGATCAGCTTCACCCTGCTGACGGGTGCCATGGTCGGCGAGTTCGGCCTGGGCGAGGGCGTGACGGTCGAAGCCCTCCCGGTCGAGAACGGAACCTCCCGCTTCGACCTGGCCTTCCAGGTCAACGAGGCCGCCGACGGACAGCTCCGCGTCTGGCTCGAGTATTCGACGGAGTTGTTCGAGCGGGGTCGGATGGAGCGTTTGGTGGGGCATTTCGCTTCGGTGTTGGAGCGGGGTGTGGCTGATCCGGGTGTGCGGGT
>NZ_JBVHXA010000032.1:0-17015 GCF_055563935.1 Streptomyces sp. NPDC029169 | reverse complement strand
CCCCCCCCCCCCCCCCCCCCCCCCCCCCCCCCCCCCCCCCCCCCCCCCCCCCCCCCCCCCCCCCCCCCCCCCCCCCCCCCCCCCCCCCCCCCCCGAGGCGCGGGACGGTCAGTGCAGCAGATCCTCGTCGCCGTCCGCCGCCTCGACCTCCTCGCGGGTGATCCCCAGGAGATACAGGACGGTGTCGAGGAACGGGACGTTCACCGCGGTGTGGGCGGCCTTGCGCACCACCGGCTTGGCATTGAATGCCACCCCGAGCCCGGCCGTGTTCAGCATGTCCAGATCGTTGGCGCCGTCGCCGATCGCCACGGTCTGGGACAGCGGCACGCCCGCCTCCGCCGCGAACCGGCGCAGCAGCCGCGCCTTGCCCGCCCGGTCCACGATCTCGCCGGTGACCCGGCCCGTCAGCTTCCCGTCGACGACCTCCAGGGTGTTGGCCGAGGCGAAATCGAGCCCGAGCCGTTCCTTGAGGTCGTCCGTGACCTGCGTGAACCCGCCGGAGACGACACCGACCTGGTAGCCGAGCCGCTTGAGGGTGCGGATGAGCGTGCGGGCGCCGGGCGTCAGCCGTACCTCGGCCCGGACCTTGTCCACCACCGAGACGTCGAGCCCGGCCAGCAGCTCCACCCGCGCGTGCAGCGACTGCTCGAAGTCCAGCTCGCCGCGCATCGCCGCCGCGGTGACCTCGGCGACCTTGTCCTCGCAGCCCGCGTGCGCCGCGAAGAGCTCGATCACCTCGTCCTGGATCAGCGTCGAGTCGACGTCCATGACGACCAGCCGCTGGGCACGGCGGTGCAGACCGGCCGAGACGACGGCGACGTCCACCCCGATGTCGTGCGCCTGGGTGGCCAGCGCCGTCCGTAGCGGCTCGGTCTCGCAGCCCGAGACGGCGAATTCGACGGCCGTCACCGGATACTTCGCCAGCCGGAAGATACGGTCGATGTTGCCGCCGTTCTCGGCGATCCTGGCCGTTATGGCGGCGGTCTGCTCCGCGGTGAGCGGGTGCCCCAGCACGGTGACGTGCGAGCGGCCGACGCCGCGCGGACGGTTGTCACCGGTGCCCGAGATGATCTCCGCCTGGAGCTTCAGCGACTCCGCCCAGCTGTGGACGGTCGCCCGCAGCTCCCCCTGGGAGGCGACGGTCGGCTCGGTGACGAGCGCGCACAGGACGAGGCGGCCGCGGGAGACGACCTGCTCGATGTCCACGACGTCGACGGAGTAGGCGGCGAGGGTGTCGAAGAGCCCGGCGGTGATCCCGGGACGGTCCTTCCCGAAGATCTTGACGAGAAGGGTGGGAACGTCTGAGGTCTGCGATGCGCTCATGGTGCTTCCACCGTATCGGGCACGCGGTGCCACCAGTCACCCTGTCCCGCGTACCGGACACCCGGCCGGGCGGCACCCCTGCCACGGTAGCTCTCCTCGCATGCCTGTGCGGGGTCTTCACACGGCCCGACTTTCGGAGTACGGGCCCGGCCTGAAATAGTTCCCCCCGATGTTCGCCATCCCTAGACTCCCGGCTTCGGGGGTACATCGGGGGACAAGTAGTGGGGCATGGAGTGCCAGAACTCGTACTGGAATTGAACGGAAGGACCTGGACGCTCGATCCGTCCAGGTCATACACCCTGGGACGCGATCCGCAGGGTGACCTGGTGATCGACGACGCCAGGGTCTCGTGGCGACACGCCACCATCAGCTGGGGCGGCCGGAGTTGGGTCATCGAGGACCACGGCTCGACCAACGGCACCTTCGTGCAGGGGCAGCGGATCCACCAGATGGAGATCGGCCCCGGATCCGCGGTGCACCTCGGCAACGCGACCGACGGCCCGCGGCTGAATCTCGCCGCCGGAGCCGCTGGGGCCGCTGCCGCCGCCCCGCAGCAGGCCGCGGCCCACGCCGCGCCCAACGCCCAGCAGGTCGCCGCACAGGCCGACTGGGCCACGCACCAGGCCCCGCCGCAGGACCAGGCCCCGCCGCAGCAGCAGGGCAACTGGCAGCAGCAGGCCCCGCAGCCTCAGCATTCGCACCTCCCGCACCAGCAGGGCGGCCCCGCCGAGCAGTTGGCGCAGAAGGTCCCCGCCCAGGGTGGCGGCGCCGCGGGGGCGCCACCGGTCTACGGCGACCGCAGCCCGACCACGTTCCACCAGCTGGCCCTCGGCCACGTCATGCGCATCGGTCGTGCGCTCGAGAACGAACTGGTCGTCTCCGACCTCCAGGTCTCGCGCCACCACGCCGAGTTCCACGCGACGCCCGACGGCCGCTTCGAGATCCGCGACCTGGGCTCGCACAACGGCACGTACGTCAATGGTCAGCCGATCGCCAAGGGCGGCTCCGTCCTCATCGGCCCCAACGACATCGTGGGTGTCGGCCACTCGACCTTCCGGATGGTCGGCGGCCAGCTCGAGGAGTTCGTCGACACCGGTGAGGTCTCCTTCTCGGCCCGCCACCTCACGGTCACCGTCGACGGCGGCAAGCAGATCCTCAAGGACGTCACCTTCGGCGTCCCCGAGAAGTCGCTCATCGGCGTCATCGGCCCGTCGGGCTCCGGTAAGTCCACGCTGCTCAAGGCGCTCACCGGCTACCGCCCGGCCAACGAGGGCGACGTCCTCTACGACAACCGGAGCCTCTACAAGCAGTTCGCCGAGCTGCGCCAGCGCATCGGTCTGGTCCCGCAGGACGACATCCTGCACAAGGAGCTGACCGTCCAGAAGGCGCTCCGCTACGCGGCCAAGCTCCGCTTCCCCGGCGACACCGCCCCGGCCGAGCGCGAGGCCCGCATCGATGAGGTGCTGCGCGAGCTCAAGCTCGACATCCACAAGGAGAAGAAGGTCACCTCCCTCTCCGGTGGCCAGCGCAAGCGCGTCTCCGTCGCCCTGGAGCTCCTCACCAAGCCGTCGCTGATCTTCCTGGACGAGCCGACCTCCGGCCTCGACCCGGGCATGGACCGCGACGTCATGCAGCTGCTCCGCGGCCTCGCCGACGACGGCCGTACGGTCCTGGTGGTCACGCACTCGGTGGCCGAGCTGGGCCTGTGCGACAAGCTGCTCGTGATGGCGCCCGGCGGGTCGGTGGCCTACTTCGGTCCGCCGGAGGAGGCGCTGAACTTCTTCGGCTACAGCACGTGGGCCGACGTCTTCTCCGCCTTCGAGAACTACCGCGACTACGACTGGGCGGGCCGCTGGAAGGGCTCGCAGCACTACCAGATGTACGCCGCGGACATCGACGCCGTCGCCGCCCAGCCCGTCCAGATGCCGCAGCAGGCGATGGCCAGGCCGCCGAAGCCCCAGGGCTGGGGCTCCCAGCTGTGGACCCTGATCCGCCGCTACTCCTCGGTGATCGCGTCCGACAAGGGCTTCATGGGCCTGATGGTGATCCTGCCGGCCGTCCTCGGCGCGGTCTCGGTCGTCATCCCCGCCGACTTCGGCCTCGGCAAGCCCACCCCGCCCTCCCGCTTCAACGGCGACGCGGGCACGATCATGCTGATCCTCGCGGTCGGCATGTGCTTCTCGGGCGCCGCCAACTCCGTACGAGAGCTGATCAAGGAACGGGTCATCTACGAACGGGAGCGGGCCACCGGCCTGTCCCGCTCGGCGTACCTCATGTCCAAGGTCATCGTCCTCGGTGTGATCACCGCCATCCAGGGCGTGATCATCTGCGGCATCGGCTTCGCCACCCGCGAGCTGCCGGAAGAGGGCCTGGTCATGCCGCCGGCCGTCGAGCTCTGCGTCACGATCATCGCGCTCGGCTTCACGTCGATGATGTTCGGCCTGGTCATCTCCTCGCTGGTGAAGACCGCCGAGAAGACGATGCCGCTGCTCGTGATGTTCGCGATCGTCCAGGTCGTGTTCACCGGCATCCTCTTCCAGGTGTACGGCTCGCCCGGCCTGGAGCAGTTCGCCTGGCTGATGCCCTCGCGCTGGGCCATCGCCGCCGCGGGCTCGACCCTCGACCTCGCGCACCTGATGCCGCCGTGGGACCACAAGGACCCGACCAACCTGGACCCCCTGTGGGACCACACCGTCGGCCAGTGGGGCTTCAACCTCACGATCCTGGTCCTCATCGGCGTCGTCTGCGCCTTCGCCGTGGCGCGCCTGCTGCGCCGCCACGAGCCCGAGGTCATGCGCAAGTGACCGCGGGGCCCTAGCGGGCCACTGCGAGACGCCGAAGGGCGGCACCCCCTGCACGGGGTGCCGCCCTTCGCGTATGTCCTGACAGGCTCAGTACGCGCTGTTGACGTTGTCGATCGAGCCGTAACGGTCGGCCGCGTAGTTGGCGGCGGCGACGATGTTGGCGACCGGGTCGTACTGGTCGAACTTGGTGCCCGGGACGTGGTACGCCTTGAAGGTCGGGTAGATGACCTGGAGCAGGCCCTTCGAGGGCACGCCGTTGATGGCGTTGATGTCCCAGTTGTTGATGGCCCGCGGGTTGCCGCTGGACTCACGCATGATGTTCTTGTGCAGGCCGTTGTACGAGCCCGGGATGTTGTGCTTGTCCATGATGAACAGCGCCTCGCGGATCCAGCCGTCGAGGTTGTTCGCGAAGACCGGCTTGCGGGCGGCGGCACGGCTCGCGGCCGCCTTCGCCTCGGCACGCTTCTTCGCGTCGGCCTTGGCCTTGGCAGCGGCCTTCGCCTGGGCGTCGGCCTTGGCCTTCGCGTCGGCCTTCGCCTTGGCAGCGGCCTTCGCCTGCGCCTCGGCCTTGGCCATCAGGCTGATCGCGTTCTGCTGCTCAGCGAGGCTCGTGTGCAGCGCCTTGGCCTGCGGGCTGTTGGCGTCGTAGGCCAGCGCGACCTGCTGGGTGTTGCTGAGCGCCTGGGGCTCGGTCTCAGCGGCGGCGTTGGCGGGGACCAGGGTGAAACCGAGGGCGACGGCGCCAAGGGCGGCGACACCGGCAAGGGAAGCCTTGTGCTTGTTCTTCAGGCGATAGTGACCGTTCGTGGACATGCAGGACTACCTCTTCGAATAGCAGGGGGTCGCTCAGGCCGGGGCGGCGCTGCGCCCTCTCGGCGGCGACGGCTGCAATTCTTAGCGGCAGCAAAATGCTGTGGCAAAGGTGTGACGTACGATCCCGGGTAGTGGATCAGGGGCCCGTGCACAGGCCACCGAAGCCCCTATGGGACCCGCTTGGGACCCGCTCATACGGACCTCATCAGCCCAATTCGGATCAACTAGGGGTCTTCGTAAGTGACGTGCGTCCTATGCGCGGGCTCACATCGGGCACGTAACGAACTCACCACCCGTTGCTCGAGCAATGCGCTTAGTGAGCGCCCTCCTCCGGGAGGACGAGATGGACGTCGCCGAACTCGTGCCAGAGGTAGAGCTCCCGTACGGCCTCGGTATAGGCACGGTGCAGAGCGGGCCGTCCGGCGATCGCCTCCAGCATCAGCAGATGCGAGGCCTCGGGCTCGTGCAGCCCGGTCAGCAGCCCGTCCACGGCCCGTACCCCGCGCGACCGGGTCACGACCAGATCCGTCCACCCCGCCGCCGCCCGCACCACCCCCCGGTCGTCCGTCGCGGACTCCAGCGCCCGCACCGCCGTCGTCCCCACGGCGATCACCTGGCCCCCGCCCGCCTTCGCCGCGTTCACCAGCCGCGCCGTCGTCGCCGGCACCTCGAACCGCTCCGGATACGGCGGCTCGTGCGCCTCGGCCGACGCCACCCCCGTATGAAGAGTGAGCGGAGCGAACTGGATCCCCCGGCTCACCAGCTCCGCCACCAGCCGGGCCGTGAAGGGCCGGCCCGCGCTCGGCATCTCCGCCGACCCGGCGCCGTCGGGGGAGGGGAGCGCGAAGACCGTCTGATACGCGGAGAGCGGCTGGTCCCGCTCCGTGTAGCCGTACCGGATCGGCCGCCCGTACCGCGCCAGCAGTGCCGGTACGGGCGTGTCCACCCGCGCCCACCACAGCCGCGCCGCTCCGGGGGCGAGGGTCTCTTCCAGGACCAGACCGGCCCCTCCGGGCAGCCGGACCACGGCCCCCGAAGGACCGCCCGCCCGCGGCCGGGTACTCCCCTTGCCGTCCGGCTCCCGCACCTCGACCGCCCAACGGCCGTCGTCCCCGCGCGTCGAGAAGTGCACGACGACCGTCTCCCCGCCGCCGTCCGCACCCAGCCGCCCGGTCACCGCGGCCGGGAGCGTGGCACTCGTGTTCACCACCAGCACGTCCCCGGCCCGCAGCCGCCCCGGAAGGTCCCGGAACGCGTGGTGCGACACCTCCGTCCCCCGCGACACCATCAGCCGTACGTCGTCCCGCCCCCGCCCCGGCCCGCGCTGCTCGGCCGGCACCCGCGCCGACCGCTCCGCGGGTACGCCGAGCGCATCCAGCACGCTCATCGGGCCTCTCCCCTCGACGCCGGCCTCGCACCGTTCGGCCCCTGGGGGCCTCCCGGACGTCGACCGGCTGCGTCGGCCTCCGGCCGCCGGGTGGGGGCCGCGGCATCTCCCCTCGACGCCGGCCTCGCACCGCCCGGCCCCTGGGGGCCTCCCGGACGTCGACCGGCCGCGTCGGCCTCCGGCCGCCGGGTGGGGGCCGGGCTCATCGGACCGCCTCCACCAGGTCCGCCGCCACGTACCGCCCGCTCGCCGGCCTGCGGTCGAGCAGGGCGAGGAACCCCGGCACCACGGACTCGGGCGCCGGCCGCGGATCGTCGTCGCCCGGGACGGCCGCCGCGTACAGATCGGTCGCCATGTCACCCGGATCCACCGCCCACACCCGCAGCCCCGGCTCCTCGACGGCCAGCACCGCCGCCAGCCGGTCGAGCGCCGCCTTCGACGCCCCGTAACCGCCCCACGTCTCGTACGCCTCGGCCGCCGCGTCCGAACTCACCGCGACCACCGTCCCGGCCCCGCTCTCCCTCAGCAGGGGCAGCGCCTCCTGTACGAGACCCAGCGCGGCCACCACGTTCGTCTCCAGCGCCGCCCGCAGACCGTCCAGGGAGAGGGCCTCAAGCCGCACCAGCGGCTCCGCCCCCAGCGCGCTCGCGTTGCTCACCAGCAGATCAAGGCCGCCGAGCTCCCGCGCAGCGGCCACCAGCGCCCGGCGGTGCCCCGCGTCCGTCACATCCCCCGGCAGCGCCACGACCCGCGCCCCACGCGCGCGTGCCGCCTCCGCACTCTCCTGGAGCACATCCCGCGTCCGCGCATCGAGCACCAGATCCCAGCCCCGCCCGGCCAGCGCCCCGGCCAGCGCACGGCCAAGACCCTTCGACGCCCCCGTGATGATCGCGACAGCCATGACACCCATCCCCTCTCCTGCCGATGGATCTCTCCCACCGATGGATCCAGCCTCCGGCCACCGCCCCGCCCGCCGCCTCGTCCGCAGGCCCCGACCCCACAAGGCACTTCGGCCTAGTCCCGCGGTCCTAGGCGACCGCCGTCCCCGGACGGATACGGACTGTCACAGCCCACCGGTACGGTGAAGTCATGAGTCACCGACCGAGCTCCGGCCTCGCCGCCGTGAGCACCGCGCTCCTCGCGATGAGCCGCCACCTGGAGGTGCGCGACGTCCTGAAGACGATCGTGGCCTCCGCCCGTGAGCTGCTCGACGCCGAGTACGCGGCGCTGGGCGTCCCGGACGACCACGGTGGCTTCGCCCAGTTCGTCGTCGACGGCGTCAGCGACGAGCAGTGGCGGGCGATCGGCCCGCTGCCCCGCCAGCACGGCATCCTCGCGGCCATGCTCCACAAGGCCGAGCCCGAGCGCCTCGCCGACGTCCGCAAGGACCCCCGCTTCGAGGGCTGGCCCGCCGCCCACCCGGAGCTCGCCGACTTCCTGGGCCTGCCCATCCAGGACGGCGAGGAGACCATCGGTGCCCTCTTCCTCGCCAACAAGCGCTGCCCCAAGCCGGACGGCGGCTGCGGCTTCACCGCGGAGGACGAGGAGCTGCTCTCGATCCTCGCCCAGCACGCCGCCATCGCCCTGACGAACGCCCGGCTCTACGAGCGCAGCCGGGAGCTCACCATCGCCGAGGAGCGCTCGCGCCTCGCCCACGAGCTGCACGACGCCGTCAGCCAGAAGCTCTTCTCCCTCCGGCTCACCGCCCAGGCCGCGGCGGCCCTCGTGGACCGCGACCCGGCCCGGGCCAAGGGCGAGCTCCAGCAGGTCGCCGCGCTCGCCGCCGAGGCCGCGGACGAGCTGCGCGCCGCGGTCGTCGAGCTCCGCCCCGCGGCGCTGGACGAGGACGGCCTGGTCCACACCCTCCGTACGCAGATCCAGGTCCTGGACCGGGCCCACACCGCCCGGGTCACCTTCGACAGCTCCGGGGTGCGCGCGCTGCCCGCCGCCCAGGAGGAGGCCATGCTCCGGGTCGCCCAGGAGGCCCTGCACAACGCGCTGCGGCACGCGGAGCCGGAGCGGGTCGCCGTCTCCCTGGTCCGCCACGGCCAGGGCGCGCTGCTCACCGTCACCGACGACGGCAAGGGGTTCGACCCCCGTACGGTCCGCCGGGCCGGCCGGCACCTCGGCCTTGTCTCCATGCGGGACCGGGCGGGCGGAGTCGGCGGCACGCTGACCGTGACATCGGCCCCGGGCCGAGGCACCACGATCGAGATGGAGGTTCCCGGTGGCTGACAAGGTGATCCGGGTGCTGCTGGTCGACGACCACCAGGTGGTCCGGCGCGGCCTGCGCACGTTCCTGGAGGTCCAGGACGACATAGAGGTCGTGGGGGAGGCCTCCGACGGCGCCGAGGGCGTCGCGCGGGCGGAGGAGCTGCGGCCCGACGTGGTCCTGATGGACGTCAAGATGCCCGGCATGGACGGCATCGAGGCGCTGCGGAAGCTGCGCGAGCTGGCGAACCCGGCGAAGGTGCTGATCGTCACGAGCTTCACCGAGCAGCGCACGGTCGTCCCCGCCCTGCGCGCCGGCGCGTCGGGATACGTCTACAAGGACGTGGACCCGGACGCCCTGGCCGGCGCCATCCGCTCCGTACACGCCGGGCATGTGCTGCTCCAGCCCGAGGTGGCCGGGGCGCTGCTCTCCCAGGAGGAGGGCCACGGCGGTACGGGGCGCGGGACGACGCTCACGGAGCGGGAGCAGGAGGTGCTCGGCCTGATCGCCGACGGCCGGTCGAACCGGGAGATCGCCCGGGCGCTCGTCCTCTCGGAGAAGACGGTCAAGACGCACGTCTCGAACATCCTGATGAAGCTCGATCTCGCGGACCGGACGCAGGCGGCGCTGTGGGCGGTGCGGCACGGTGTGACCTCGTGAGACGGGTGAGGCGGAAGGGGCACCTCCGTTCTCATCTTCATACCGTCGGGTGGATGTCCCCCATTCGGCGCAACCCGGCGGGGGTGCGGGCGTTCTTCAGGGCGTGCTGCGGCGGCCGGCCGCAGCGAAGACCAGGAGGATCCTGAAGTGAACAACCTCAAGAAGGCCGCTGCTCTCACCCTCGTCGCGGGCGGCATCGTCGCCGCCGGTGCGGGTGTCGCCTCCGCCCACGGCGCGGAGGCGAACGGCAAGGCCATCGGTTCGCCGGGCGTCGCGTCCGGCAACCTCGTGCAGGCCCCGGTGCACGTCCCCGTGAACGCCTCCGGCAACACGGTCAACGTGATCGGCCTGCTCAACCCGGCCTTCGGAAACGACGCCGTCAACCACTGACGTCCCCGAACCCAGCCCGGCCCCGGACGATCCCCCCGGCGGCCGGGCTGCTCCATGCCCGAACCCCGTGCGCGCCGCCACAGAAGGTCACCGCTCCCGCTCGCGTTCCTCCACGTACGCGTTGTACGCCGCGACCTGGGCCCGTCGGGCCACCCGCTCCACCGGCCGCAGCGCCGCACCCCTCGCTGCCATTTCCGAGGCGCTCACCGCGCCCCCGTGGCCGTGGTCGTACGCCAGGTCGATCAGCAGCCCCACCCGCTGGGCCAGCTCGAGCACCCGTACCGCACGGGCCGGATAGCCCGGGGCCAGGACCTCGCGGCCCGCCTCCGCCCGCGCCCGGTACGCGTCGCGCGCCGCGTCCGCCACCGGGCCCGAGGCCGCCACGTCCAGCTTCGTCAGCACCGCCGTCGCCTCGCGCAGCGCCTCCGCCAGCTCCCGCTCCGCCTCACCGAGCGACGGCACGTCCGCGGGCGGGGCATCCCGCACGGTCAGGCAGTGCCAGACCACCTCCACATGCACGTCACCCGCGGGACCCGCCTCCGTGACCTCCGGCACCAGGCCGTACGGAGCGCCGAAACCGACCACCGCCTCCTCCGCCTCCAGCGCCCGCGCGTTGAAGTCGGGCGGCCCGCTCAGCCCCAGCGGATGCCCCGGCGCCGGCAGCGCCACCCGCCACCCGGTCACCCCGAGCCGCCGCAGCCGGCCGAGCGCCAGGGTCAGTCCGACCTGCCTCGCCTCGCCCGGCAGCCCCTCCACGCGGTGCACCGCGTCGTCCCCGACAATCGCCAGTGCCGCATCGTCCGGCGATACCGACCCGGCCAACAGGGCATTGCCCCAAGCGGCCAGCCGTCCTGAGCGTGGTTCCGAAAGCATGCCCCAAGACTAGGGGGCGGCCCTAAGGACCGGCCCGCCGCGGCGGTGGCGTAGGTTTTCCCTGGACGCCGCGCCCACAGGCGCAAAGGCGACGACCCGACTCGACCGCAAGGGGAGACAACGCGCTCATGAGCGATGTACTGGAGCTGGTGGACGTATCCGTGGTCCGCGACGGACGGGCTCTGGTGGACGATGTCTCCTGGTCGGTCAAGGAGGGCGAGCGTTGGGTCATCCTCGGCCCCAACGGCGCCGGCAAGACCACCCTCCTCAACATCGCCTCCAGCTACCTCTTCCCCACCACCGGCACGGCCAAGGTCCTGGACGAGCAGCTCGGCAAGGTCGACGTCTTCGACCTCCGCCCGCGCATCGGCATGGCCGGCATCGCCATGGCCGAGAAGCTCCCCAAGAAGCAGACCGTCCTCCAGACCGTCCTCACCGCCGCGTACGGCATGACCGCCACCTGGCACGAGGACTACGACGCCGTCGACGAGCAGCGCGCCCGCGCCTTCCTCGACCGCCTCGGCATGACCGAGTACCTGGACCGGAAGTTCGGCACCCTCTCCGAGGGCGAGCGCAAGCGCACCCTCATCGCCCGCGCGATGATGACCGACCCCGAGCTCCTCCTCCTCGACGAGCCCGCCGCCGGTCTCGACCTCGGCGGCCGCGAGGACCTGGTCCGCCGCCTCGGCCGCCTCGCCCGCGACCCGTACGCGCCCTCCATGATCATGGTCACCCACCATGTCGAGGAGATCGCGCCCGGTTTCACCCACGTCCTGATGATTCGTCAGGGCAAGGTGCTCGCCGCCGGCCCGATGGAGACCGAGCTCACCTCCCGCAACCTCTCCCTCTGCTTCGGCCTCCCGCTCGTCGTGGAGCGCAACGGCGAGCGCTACACCGCCCAGGGCCTTCCGCTGAAGTGACGTACGGGCGCCGAGACCGCACAGCTCCGCGCCCTGTCCGACTTCTCCGCACCGCCCTACCATGACCCCGTGGACATCGACGCATGGGTCTGGTGGCTGATCGGCGCCGTGGGGCTGGGGATTCCGCTCGTCCTCACCGCGATGCCCGAATTCGGCATGTTCTCCGTCGGCGCGATAGCCGGAGCCGTGACCGCGGCTCTCGGCTTCGGCATCGTCGCGCAGGTGGTCGTCTTCGTGGTCGTCTCCGTCGCGCTCCTCGCGGTGGTCCGCCCCATCGCGGCCCGGCACCGCAACGGGCCACCCCAACACGCCTCCGGCATCGACGCGCTGAAGGGCCGTCAGGCCGTCGTCCTCGAACGCGTCGACGGCAACGGCGGCCGCATCAAGCTCGCCGGCGAGGTCTGGTCCGCCCGCACGCTCGACTCCGGACTGGCCTTCGAACCGGGCGATCAGGTCGACGTCGTCGAGATCGACGGGGCGACCGCCGTGGTCATGTGACCGAACCGCTTGACCGAACGCCCCACACGACGGCCCGCGTTCTGGGAAACTCGATCATCGGAATCAACCCGGCACATCCGGCAGAGAACCGGCAGCGAAGGGCACAGGGAACACGATGTCAGCAGTCATCATCGTCCTGATCATTCTGGTGGTGCTTGTCTTCATCGCCCTGATCAAGACGATCCAGGTCATCCCGCAGGCGAGCGCCGCGATCGTCGAGCGGTTCGGCCGCTACACCCGCACGCTCAACGCCGGCCTGAACATCGTCGTCCCGTTCATCGACTCGATCCGCAACCGGATCGACCTCCGCGAGCAGGTCGTCCCGTTCCCGCCGCAGCCGGTGATCACCCAGGACAACCTCGTCGTCAACATCGACACCGTCATCTACTACCAGGTGACCGACGCCCGCGCCGCGACCTACGAGGTCGCCAGCTACATCCAGGCCATCGAACAGCTCACCGTCACCACCCTCCGCAACATCATCGGCGGCATGGACCTGGAGCGGACCCTCACCTCCCGCGAGGAGATCAACGCCGCCCTGCGCGGCGTCCTCGACGAGGCCACCGGCAAGTGGGGCATCCGCGTCAACCGCGTCGAGCTCAAGGCGATCGAGCCGCCGACCTCCATCCAGGACTCGATGGAGAAGCAGATGCGCGCCGACCGCGACAAGCGCGCCGCGATCCTCACCGCCGAGGGCATCCGTCAGTCGCAGATCCTGACCGCCGAGGGCGAGAAGCAGTCCGCGATCCTGCGCGCCGAGGGTGAGGCCAAGGCCGCCGCCCTCCGCGCCGAGGGCGAGGCCCAGGCCGTCCGTACGGTCTTCGAGGCCATCCACGCCGGCGACCCGGACCAGAAGCTCCTCTCGTACCAGTACCTCCAGATGCTCCCGAAGATCGCCGAGGGCGACGCCAACAAGCTCTGGATCGTCCCCAGCGAGATCGGCGACGCCCTCAAGGGCCTGTCCGGCGCCTTCGGCAACCTCGGCGGCGGCACGCCCGGCTTCAACACCGGAGCCGTGCCCGGCAGCCGTACCGGCAGCGAGACCGAGCGTCGCGAAGCGCCCCCGGTCGACTGACACGTACACGCAGTCGTGCATGATCGGTGCGAGCCCCTCGACCCCGACGGACGTCAGGGCGGGGAGGCGAACCACTGATCCTGTGAGGAGATGGCGTTGTCCATCTGGGAAGTACTGGCGGTCTTCGCGGCCGGCGTCGGAGCCGGCACCATCAACACCATCGTCGGATCGGGAACACTCATCACGTTCCCGGTCCTCCTCCTCACCGGACTCCCTCCCGTCACGGCCACCGTCTCCAACGCCCTCGGCCTCATCCCCGGCTCCATCAGCGGAGCCATCGGCTACCGCGAGGAACTCAAGGGCCAGCGCCGCCGCATCCTGCGCCTCGGCACCGTCGCCGCCATCGGCGGACTCGGCGGAGCCGTACTCCTGCTGACGCTCCCGCCCCGGGCGTTCGAGACCATCGTCCCCGTCCTCGTCGCCCTCGCGCTGGTCCTCGTCATCCTCCAGCCCCGGCTCTCCAAGGCCGTACAGGCCCGCCGCGAACGCAACGGCAGCCACGGAGACCCCGACGGCGGCCCGCTCCTGCTGACCGGACTGCTCCTCGCCAGCGTCTACGGCGGCTACTTCACCGCGGCCCAGGGGATCATCTACCTCTCCCTCATGGGCATGCTCATCGCCGACACCCTCCAGCGCCTCAACGCCGTCAAGAACGTCCTCGCCGCGATCGTCAACAGCATCGCCGCGCTCTTCTTCCTCTTCGTCGCCGACTCCGACTGGACCGCCGTTCTCCTCATCGCCGTCGGCTCGGCCATCGGCGGACAGATCGGCGCCAAGGTCGGCCGCCGCCTCCCGCCCGCCGTGCTGCGCGGTGTCATCGTCGCCGTCGGCACGGTCGCCATCGTCCAGCTGCTGCTCCGCTGAACGACCCGGGCCCGCACCCCGACGAGGGGAGCGGGCCCGCACAACCACGGACGTACGTACCGGATCAGGCCGCCGAACCGGCCAGCCACTGCGGCAGCTCCGACCGCTCACCGGCCCGCATCGCCAGCAGCATCGCGTCCGCCGGCGTCGGTACGAACGGCTCGTGCAGCAGCGGCATCCCCGCCTGCTCCGGCGTCCGGTCCGCTTTGCGGTGATTGTCCTCGGCGCAGGACGCCACCGTGTTCAGCCAGCTGTCCCCACCACCCTGCGCCCGCGGCACCACATGGTCCACGGTCGTCGCCCGCCGCCCGCAGTACGCGCACCGGTGCTGGTCCCTGACCAGCACACCCCGCCTCGACCACGGAGCCTGTCTTCGGAACGGCACCCGGACATAGCGGCACAGCCTGATCACCCGCGGCACCGGAATATCGACGGCGGCGGCACGCATACGCAGCTCGGGATGCTCCTGCTCCACGACGGCCTTGTCCTGGAGGACAAGCACCACCGCACGGTTGAGTGTGACCGTCGACAGCGGCTCGAAGCTCGCGTTCAGTACCAGCGTGTCCCGCATTGTGCCCACCTCCCGTGTGCCGGCCCAGCCCCGCTGCGGGGCTCCGGGCTTGGATCAACTGTGGCCGGGCGCGCCGGGTTGGACAACGCAATATCTGCGAAACGAAAGATGCCCGCTTCTGATCTCTCCAAGACCAGAAGCGGGCAAACAACAAGCGAACGCTCAGCTCTGCGCGGGGTTCTCGTACTCGCCGATCAGCTGGGCACGCCCCAGCGCGTGGAAACGCAGATGGAATCCGACCACCGCGGGCGAGGCGTCGGCATCCGGACCGAGCCTCTCCCGGTCCACCGCGTACACGGTGAAGACATACCGGTGCGGACCGTCGCCCGCCGGGGGAGCGGCACCGCCGAAGTCCCGGGACCCGAAGTCGTTACGGACGTGCACGGCACCCGCCGGCAGCCCCTCGAACGACCCCGAACCCGCGCCCGCCGGCAGCTCGGTGACCGACGCCGGGATGTCGAACAGCACCCAGTGCCAGAAACCGCTGCCCGTCGGCGCGTCCGGATCGAAGCAGGTGACGGCGAAGCTCTTCGTCTCCGCCGGAAAACCCTCCCAGCGAAGCTGGGGCGAGGTGTTCCCCGCCTCATACACCTGGGCGTCCTTCAGCACTCCGCCCGGCACGATGTCGTCGCTCACCACGGTGAACGCCGGCACCGGCGGATGGAAGTCGTGAGGGAGCGGCGCCCTCTTCCCCTCGGCCACGTCCGTACCTCCGTATCGCCTGTCCTGCTGTACGGGGGCGAGCCTAGAGCCAGTTGCGCTTGCCACCGACGTCCGCGAGCCACTGGTTGAGATAAGCGGCCCAGTCGGTCGTGTGGAAGTCGGTCAGCCCCACCTTGAAGGCACGGAACGAGTCGCTGCCCTCGCTGAAGAGCCCCGGCTTCTTGTCCATCTCCAGGACGACGTCCATCTCACGGTCGTCCGCGACGAAGCTGATCTCGACCTGGTTCAGACCGCGGTACTGCTGCGGCGGGAAGAACTCGATCTCCTGGTAGAAGGGCAGCTTCTGGCGCGTCCCCCGGATGTGCCCGCGCTCCATGTCCGCGTTCTTGAAGCGGAAGCCGAGCTGGAGGAAGGCGTCCAGGATGGCCTGCTGCGCCGGCAGCGGGTGCACGTTGATCGGGTCCAGGTCGCCGGAGTCCACCGCACGGGCGATCTCCAGCTCCGTGGTCACACCGATGTTCATCCCCCGCAGCTGCTGCCCCGCGATGGCCGTGACCGGCGTCTCCCAGGGGATCTCCAGACCGAACGGCACGACGTGCACCGCACCGGCCTGAACCGTGAAGGCACCGCCGAGCCGGACCTTCACGAACTCGATGTCCTGCTTGACCTCCTGGTCGCCGCCCTCGACCTCGACGCGGGCCTGCAGCCCCACGGACAGGCCCTCGATCTGCTGGTCGACCGAACCGCCCTGGATCCGCACCTCGCCCTGGACGACGCCACCGGGGACGACGTTCTCCTCGGTGAGGACCGTCTCCACGGACGCGCCGCCGGCACCCAGGCTCGCGAGCAGCTTCTTGAACCCCATGTCCACTCTCCTTCTTGTTCCTGACCCCTACATACGCGCGACGACCGTAGCCGGTTCCCCAGTACGCTCGGGCGCCATGAGCGAGAGCCCCGACCGTACGCCGCTCCCGCGGGCCTTCTTCGACCGACCCGTCCTGGAGGTCGCCCCCGATCTGTTGGGCTGCACTCTCGTACGGAACTCGAAGGCGGGCCGCATTGAACTCCGCCTCACGGAGGTGGAGGCGTACGCCGGCGCGATCGACCCCGGCTCCCACGCCTTCCGCGGCCGCACCGCGCGCAACGCGGTCATGTTCGGCCCGCCCGGACACGCGTACGTCTACTTCACCTACGGCATGTGGCACTGCCTCAACCTGGTGTGCGGCCCCGAGGGCCACGCGAGCGGAGTCCTGCTGCGGGCGGGACAGATCCTGGTCGGCGCGGAGCAGGCCCGCACCCGTCGACTCTCGGCCCGATACGACAGCGAACTGGCCAAGGGCCCGGCCCGCCTGGCCACCGCCCTCGACGTGTCCCTCTCCTTGAACGGCACCGACACCTGCGCCGGCCCGGACGCACCCCTCACCTTGTTGAGGGGCACCCCACCCCCGCCTGACCAGGTACGCAGCGGCCCCCGCACCGGGGTGGGCGGCGAGGGCGCCCCCCACCCCTGGCGCTTCTGGATCGACGACGACCCGACGGTGAGCCCGTACCGCGCGCACGCGCCCCGCAAGAGGACCTCTTGACGAGACTTGACCTGGGTGCTGGGGACGCCTAATGTAGTCCGAGCCGCAAGAGCCGGGCAGTACCTGAAAAGGCACCTCGGAGCGGCCATCCACTACCTACGACGAACCCCCAGAGGGTGCGAGTTTCGGCGTGCCGAAATTTGATCCGAATGGCTCGATTATGAGTCGCCGGGGAATTCGGCTAAAGTAGTGAACACGCCGACCGGGACCGAAAAGGAACCGGAAAGCACCGAGGAAATCGGATCGGAAAGATCTGATAGAGTCGGAAACGCAAGACCGAAGGGAAAGCCCGGAGGAAAGCCCGAGAGGGTGAGTACGAAGGAAGCGTCCGTTCCTTGAGAACTCAACAGCGTGCCAAAAATCAACGCCAGATTAGTTG
>NZ_JBVHXA010000031.1:0-30486 GCF_055563935.1 Streptomyces sp. NPDC029169 | reverse complement strand
TCCGGCCTTCCTGCGTTTCCGACTCTATCAGATCCTTTCGGGCCTGATTCCCAGTCAGAGGGGGTTGTCCTCGCGGCTGTTGGGCCGTTCCGACGAGTGAGACTTTAGCGGATTCCCTGCCCCCGACGCTAATCGGGCGGCTCGCGCTCAAACCTTCGAACGCGGATTCCTCATTTCGCAAAAACGCACGGAAAGCACGACGGCACGATGAAGCACCGTCAGCTTCTAATGGATCTTGCGGAATGGCTGTCCGGGGCCGACCGGAGTCGGTGCTCACGTCGGACAACTCGGAGAACACTACGGATCGGGGAATCCCATGTCAACCCACGTCCTCGGCGGCCGTTCGGCCGTGTGACGGAAGGCCTGGCGGTAGTCGCGCGGGCTGGTGGCGAGGTGCGAGGCGAAGTGCTGACGCATCGTGACCTCGCTGCCGAAGCCCGCGCGGCGGGCGACTTCGGGGAGGGGATGGTCGGTGAGTTCGAGGAGCTTCTGGGCAGCGGCGACGCGCTGGGTGATGAGCCAGTGGAGAGGGGTGGTGCCGGTGGTGGCCTGGAAGTGGCGGGCGAAGGTGCGCGGGGACATACCGGCGCGGGCGGCCAGGCTTGCGACGGTGTGTGGCTCGTCGAGGTGGGCGAGGGCGTAGGAGCGGACGGCGGCCAGGGCGTCGGCGTCGCGGTCGGCGCGGGGTGTGGGGTGCTCGATGAACTGGGCCTGGGTGCCGGTACGGAAGGGGGCGGTGACCATCGAGCGGGCGATCGTCGCGGCGGCCTCGGCTCCGTGGGCGGTGCGGACGAGATGGAGGCAGAGGTCGATGCCGGCGGCGGTGCCGGCCGAGGTCCAGATACCGGAGTCCTCGACGAAGAGGGCGTCGGGCTCGACGGTGACCTGGGGGTGGCGGGTGGCGAGGGTTGTGGCGAGGTGCCAGTGGGTGACTGCGCGTCGGCCGTCGAGGATTCCTGCCTGAGCCAGGACGAAGGCGCCCGCGCAGAGGGAGGCGACCGGGGTACCGGCGGCGTGGGCCTGGCGGAGGGCTTCGAGCACGGGGGCGGGGGTCTCGGCGTCGGGGTTCTCGATGCCGGGGACGAGGACGAGATCGGTGGGGGCCAGTCCGTGGAGCCAGTCGAGGGGGCGGTCGGGGGTGAGGGTGAGGCCGCCGCGGATGGTGATCGGGATGGCCGGGTCGGCTGCGACGCGGCGCAGTTCGAAGGGAGGGACGCCGCGCGTACTGCGGTCGCTTCCCCAGATCTCGGTGATGACAGAGACGTCGAAGGCGCGGATGCCGGGGAAGGCCATCAGGGCGATGCGCTGCATGGGTGGCAGTAAACCATCGATCGCTGACTTTCCTCCCTCTGGGAGGGTCGGCTCGGGGGCGGCAGCATCGTGGGCATGGAGATCGAGATCGCGGAGAACGCAGCGCTGGTTGTCATCGACGTACAGAAGGGCTTCGAGGAGGAGTACTGGGGGAAGCGGAACAATCCTGCGGCCGAGGAGAACATCGGGGCGCTGATCGACCTGTGGCAGGAGACGGGGCGGCCGGTCGTGTTCGTACGGCACGACTCGCCGGCTCAGTCGCGGTCGCCGTTGCGGGTCGGGCATGTGGGGAACGACTTCAAGGACTTCGTCGAGGAGCGGAGGGGACAGGGCAGCGGACGGGAGCTGCTGGTGACGAAGAGCGTGAACTCGGCCTTCTATGGGGAGCCCTCGCTGGACCGGTGGCTGGCCGGGGAGGGGATCGAGCAGATCGTGATCGTCGGGATCCAGACCAACATGTGCAACGAGACGACGGCGCGGATGGGCGGGAACCTCGGGTACGACGTGGTGTTTCCGCTGGACGCGATGCACACGTTCGACCTGGAGGGGCCTTTCGGGTGGGCGGCGTCGGCCGAGGAGCTGACCCGGGCGACGGCGGTGTCGCTGCATGGCGGGCGGTTCGCCCGGGTCGTGTCGGCGGAGCAGGTGCTGAAGGGGGCGGCGGCCGCGTAGGCCGGCGGGCCGGTCAGCCGTTGCCGGAGGCGAGCTCGCGGCTGCGGTCGCGGGCGGCTTCCAGGGCGGCGATGAGGGCGGCGCGTACGCCGTGGTTCTCCAGCTCGCGGATGGCGCTGATGGTGGTGCCGGCCGGGGAGGTGACGGCTTCGCGGAGCTTGACTGGGTGTTCGCCGCTGTCGCGGAGCATCACGGCGGCGCCGATGGCGGCCTGGACGATCAGGTCGTGGGCCTGGGCGCGGGGGAGGCCGAGGAGGATGCCGGCGTCGGTCATCGCCTCGACGAGGAAGTAGAAGTAGGCCGGGCCGGAGCCGGAGAGGGCGGTGGCGGCGTCCTGCTGGGACTCGGGGACGCGCAGGGTCTTGCCGACGCCGCCGAAGATCTCCTCGGCGTGGACGAGGTGTTCGGAGGTGGCGTGGCTGCCGCCGGAGATCACGGACATGCCTTCGTCGACGAGGACGGGGGTGTTGGGCATGACGCGGACGACGGGGGTGCCCGTGGTGAGGCGCTCCTCGATGAAGGAGGTGGTGATGCCGGCGGCGGCGCTGATGACGAGCCGGTCGGCGGTGACATGGGGGGCGAGCTCGTCGAGGAGACGGCCCATGTCCTGGGGCTTCACGGCGAGGATGAGGGTGTCGGCGCGCTTGGCGGCCTCGGCGTTGGTGACGGGCTCGACGCCGTAGCGGGCGCGCAGCTCTTCGGCGCGCTCGGTGCGGCGGGCGGTGACCAGGAGGTTGGCGGGGCGCCAGCCGGCCCGGATCATGCCGCTGAGGAGCGCTTCACCGATCTTGCCGGTGCCGAGGACTGCGACGGTCTGGGTCATGGCTCTGTTCACCTCGCCGGAAGGGGCATGTGCCTGTCCATCTGCGTGGACAGTCCGTCCACGCGCATGCACATCCTCGCACCGTGCGGGGCCGTGCGGCTTGGGCGTCCGAGGGGCGGTACGGGGCCCGGGGCGGTACGGCCGGGGTGCGTCAGGCGGTGCGGCGGCGGAGGGTGGCCGCGCCGAGGGCGAGGACCAGCAGGGCGCAGCCGGCGACGACGAGGACGTCGCGGATGAAGTCGCCGGTGATGTCGGGGTGGCGGAGGACCTCGTTCATGCCGTCGACGGCGTACGACATGGGCAGCACGTTGGAGATCGCTTCGAGCACGGGCTGCATCTGGTCGCGCGCGATGAAGAGGCCGCAGAGCAGCAGCTGGGGGAAGATCACGGCCGGCATGAACTGGACGGCCTGGAATTCGGAGGCGGCGAAGGCCGAGACGAAGAGGCCGAGGGCGGTGCCGAGGAGGGCGTCGAGGAGCGCGACGAGGAGGAGCAGCCAGGGCGAGCCGACGACGTCGAGGCCGAGGAGGCCGAGGGCGAGGCCGGTGGCGAGGGCGGACTGGACGATGGCCAGGAGTCCGAAGGCGAGGGCGTAGCCGGCGATGAGGTCGCCCTTGGCCAGGGGCATCGCGAGCAGGCGTTCCAGGGTGCCGGAGGTGCGTTCGCGCAGGGTGGCGATCGAGGTCACGAGGAACATCGTGATCAGCGGGAAGATGCCGAGCAGCGAGGCGCCGATGTTGTCGAAGGTCCGCGGGCTGCCGTCGAAGACGTACCGGAGCAGGAGGAGCATCAGGCACGGCACGAGGAGCATCAGGGCGATCGAGCGCGGGTCGTGGCGCAGTTGGCGCAGGACGCGGGCGGCGGTGGCGAGGGTGCGAGAAAGAGAAGGCGCGAAGCGCGGCCTTGGAAGGGTGGTGGTGGGAGACGGGTGGGCGCTCATCGCTGGGGCTCCTGGAGGCGTACGGCTTCGCGGGCGTCGGCGGCGTCGACGAGGTGGAGGAAGGCCTCTTCGACGGTGGCGGTGTCGTTGCGGCGCCGCAGTGCGTCGGGGGTGTCCTCGGCGAGGATCTCGCCGTCGCGCATGAGGAGCAGCCGGTGGCAGCGCTCGGCCTCGTCCATGACGTGGGAGGAGACGAGGAGGGCGGCGCCGCGGTCCTCGGCGATGCGGTGGAAGAGGTTCCAGAGGTCGCGGCGGAGGACGGGGTCGAGGCCGACGGTGGGTTCGTCCAGGACGAGGACTTCCGGGGTGCCGAGGAGGGCGACGGCGAGGGAGGCGCGGCTGCGCTGCCCGCCGGAGAGCCGGCCGGCCAGGGAGTCGGCGTGCGAGGCGAGGTCGACGTCGTCGATGGCGCGGGCGACGGCGGCGCGGCGGTCCTCGCGGTGGGTGCGGCCGGGGAGGAGGACGGCGGCGAAGTAGTCGAGGTTCTGGCGGACGGTGAGGTCGTCGTAGACGGACGGAGCCTGGGTGACGTAGCCGATACGGGAGCGCAGGGAGGCGTCGCCGGCCGGGCGGCCGAGGACGTCGAGGGTGCCGGTGACATGGGCCTGGGTGCCGACGATCGCGCGCATCAGGGTGGATTTGCCGCAGCCGGAGGGGCCGAGGAGGCCGGTGATCTGGCCCGGGGGGACGACGAAGTCGAGGTCGCGCAGGACGGTGCGGTCGCCTCGTACGACGGTGAGGCCGTGCGCGACGATCGCTGCGGCGGGGCGGCCTCCTTCCGAGTAATTCATCATGCGATGAATAATGCGCCTGGGGGTGTCGGGGCGTCAACCCTCGGCGTAGTTCGCGGAGGGTCGGGGGCGGGGGCTACTTGCGCTTGGGCTTTTTGCGGGTCGCCGGGTTGCCCGTGCGGGCGCCGCGGCGCTTCTCGTACTGGCTGCGGGCCGTCTCGTACTCGGCGCGGCGCAGCTGCTCGCCGGGCGCCTCCATGAAGCAGCGGAGGAAATAGGCGAGGAGGGAGCCGACGAAACCGATCATCTTGAGGCTGCGCAGCGAGTCCTCGCGCGCCGGGTCGGCCGGGCGGCGGACGAAGCCCTCCCAGGTCCTGCGGAACGCGATGGCGCTGCAGATCGCGAACATGAGGACCACGAGGAGGTTCACGAAGCCGCCGACCTCGGCGATCTCGAGCCCCTGGTAGGCGAACCGCAGCACGAAGGAGCCCGCCGCGGCGGCGGCCAGCGCCCCGACGGCGAGGCCGACGCGGCGCAGCACGTAGTTGCCGCTGTGGTCGACCCAGGTCGTCCCGAAGAAACGGATCTCCTCGGGCTGCGGGCCGGCGGGGCTGCTGGGCTTGGCGGTCTGGTCTTCGTCGCTCACGAGGTCGATTATCCCCGGACGCGGACGGAAGGGGTCAGCCGCAGCGCCTGGCGACGTAGCCGTCGCTGCCGGTCTTCACGTACGCGTCCGAGATGTACTCGCCCGCCGCGATGTTGTCCCAGAGGTTCGTCGTGCCGTACGGGCCGGTGATCCATTCGCCCGGCGTCTGGCAGTAGATCGGCACGCTCACACCGGCGGCCAGCGTCCGGACGATGCGGTACTGCGTGCCCGGGCCCGAGCGCACGTTCACGCGGTAGCCCGGCGCGACCGGGTAGCGCACCACGCTCATCGTGGACACCCCGTCCAGCCCCGCGGCCGTCTCGGCTTCCTTCGTCTCGTCGACACCCATGGCGTCCTCCCCCGTTGGCGCAAAGCGCTGCGCTTGAATTCACTCTCTGCGACGCGCAGGCTAGCAAGCCCCTCCGACATCGCGGGTGCCATCGACTAGGCTCCGTGCGTCGCGCACGCGCGCGGACTCGACGGGGAACCACACGGGGGTGGGCGATGCCGCCGTTGCGCAGGACCGGTGCCGATCGGGACGCGGAAGAGCCCGAGTACGCGGGCGAGTACCGTCTCCAGGCCTGCCTCGGCGCGGGCGGCATGGGCGTGGTGCATCTGGCCACCTCCGCCTCCGGGCTGCGGCTCGCGGTCAAGGTGGTGCACGGAGAGTACGCGGAGGACCCCGAGTTCAGGGCCCGTTTCCGCCAGGAGGTGGCCGCCGCGCGCCGGGTGAGCGGTGCCTTCACCGCACCCGTCGTGGACGCCGATCCCGATGCCGTACGCCCCTGGATGGCCACCCTCTACGTTCCCGGCCCCACCCTCGCCGACCAGGTGAAGCGGAACGGGCCCCTCTCCCCCGCCGAACTGCGCCGGCTGACGGCCGGACTCGCCGAGGCGCTGCGCGACATCCACCGGGCCGGTGTCGTCCACCGCGATCTCAAGCCGAGCAACGTCCTGCTCACCGACACCGGACCGAAGGTCATCGACTTCGGCATCTCCCGGCCGGTCGACAGCGATCTGCACACGGAGACGGGGAAGCTGATCGGCTCGCCGCCGTTCATGGCACCCGAGCAGTTCCAGCGGCCCCGCGAGGTCGGTCCGGCGGCGGACGTGTTCGCGCTCGGCTCCGTGCTTGTGCACGCGGCCACCGGGCACGGGCCGTTCGACTCCGACAGCCCGTACATCGTCGCGTACCAGGTCGTCCACGACGAGCCGGATCTGTCGGGGGTTCCGGCCGAGCTGGCTCCGCTCGTCGCCCGCTGTCTGGCCAAGGAGGCGGCGGAGCGCCCCACTCCGGCCGAGATCATGGCGGCCCTGCTGCCGCCCTCGTACGAGGCGGCGGCCTTCATACCCGCCCAGCGGCGGCCGCTGACACTCCCTGTTACACCGTCCGCATCGCCTTCCGGCCCGACAGCGGGCGGATCGGCGTCCTGGGACGCGCACACGCCCGTACGAGCCCCGGCGCCGCGCACCCGTCGGCGCCGCCGGCGGCCGTGGGTCGTGGCCGCCGCCGCGCTCGCGGTCCTCGCAGCCGGCGGGTCGTTCCTGGCGCTGCGCCCGGGCGGCGGCGAGGGCCCGGCGACCCGGCCCCACCCGGCCGAGGCGGCCGCCGCCGCGTTCGACGGATGGCAGACCGCGCTGCAGAAGAGCGGCGACCCGACCGCCCCCGCCTGTGTCTCCGCGGCCGACGCTCTCTACTGCTCGGCCGGCGGCGTCACGCTCGCCCGGCTCGACCCCGCCACCGGCCGGGTGCTCTGGTCGCGGCCAGGTTCGGTCGACGAGCACGTCCTGCCCCCCGTTTTCGTCGGCGGCCTGCTCGGGACCGTCGCGGCCGACGGGACCCTGCGGACGTTCACCGCGGATCAGGGTGCTCCGGTCTGGGACACCGGCGCCGCCGCCCGTCAGGAAGGCGCGAGCCCGGCCGGGGACATCCTGCTCTTCCCGACCTCCTCGGCGGCGATCAGGGCCGTCGACGGTTCCACGGGGAAGCAGCGCTGGCGGCACGCGCTGCCCGGTTTCACCGCGCCGCGATTCGGCCCGTACGACGAGGCGTCGGGCCTTGTGCCCGTGTTCGAGACCACGGGTGGCGCCGCCCGCACCTCGCTCGGCGCCCTGCGGCCGGGGACGGGCGAGATCGTCTGGCGGAAGCGGCTCGCGGGCGATCTCGTGCCGGTGGGTGCGGGCGCGAACGGCGTGGTGTTCCTGCGCTCGTCCAACGCCGACACGCAGACGGACGCCCTCGTCCGCTACGACCCGGCCGACGGCTCCCTGCGCCGTGTCCCCCTGCCGTACGCGATGGACGACCCCCGGATCGCCGTCCGCGGCGACACCGCCTATCTCCTCGACACCGCCGGCAGCCTCACCGCCCTCGACACCGCCGCCGCGCCCGCCGGCCGGGTGCTCTGGGAGCTCGAGACCGCCGCCGGGAACGTCTCCGCGCCCGTCCTCGGACCCGGTGGGCGGCTCTATCTCTCCGTGGCCGACGGGCGGCTGCTCGCCGTCGACACCGGGCGCGGGGCGCTGATCGGGCAGACCAGGCCGCGGCTGCGGGACGGGCGGCTGGGGTACGCGGCCTCCGTGCCCGCGCCCGTCGTCGCCGGGGAGAAGGTGTTCGGGACCGCGCCCGACGGGTCCGTGTTCGCCGTGGACGGGCGGGACCCGGCCCGCTGGTGACCGCGTGAGCCGGGTCAGCGGTGGACGATGCCGCAGCGCACACGCACGGACGTGGGGAGTGAGCGTTCACGCCCACTCCCCACGTCCGTGAAGGGTCAGAACCGCCGGGCTCAGCCCAGCCTGGTCACGTCGCGCACCGCGCCCTTGTCCGCGCTCGTCGCCATCGCCGCGTACGCGCGCAGTGCCGCCGAGACCTTCCGCTCACGGTTCCTGGGGGCGTAGGCCCCGCCCAGCGCCTCGCGGCGGGCGGCCAGCGTCGCGTCGTCGACCAGCAGCTCGATCGAGCGGCTCGGGATGTCGATACGGATCCGGTCACCGTCCTCGACCAGCGCGATCGTGCCGCCCGAGGCCGCCTCCGGCGACGCGTGGCCGATCGACAGGCCCGACGTACCGCCCGAGAAGCGGCCGTCCGTGACCAGGGCGCATGCCTTGCCCAGGCCGCGGCCCTTCAGATACGAGGTCGGGTAGAGCATCTCCTGCATGCCGGGGCCGCCCTTGGGGCCCTCGTATCGGATGACGACGACGTCGCCCTCCTTGACCTGCTGGGTCAGGATCTTCTGGACGGCCTCCTCCTGCGACTCGCAGACGACCGCCGGGCCCTCGAAGGTCCAGATCGACTCGTCCACGCCGGCCGTCTTCACGACACAGCCGTCGACGGCCAGGTTGCCGCGCAGGACCGCGAGCCCGCCGTCCTTCGAGTACGCGTGGGCCGCGTCGCGGATGCAGCCGCCGGCCGCGTCCGTGTCCAGGGACTCCCAGCGCTCGGACTGGGAGAACGCGGTCGCCGAGCGGACGCAGCCGGGGGCCGCGTGCCACAGCTCGACGGCCTCCTCGGACGGGGAGCCGCCGCGCACGTCCCAGGTCTCCAGCCACTCCTTGATGGAGCGGGAGTGGACGGTGTGGACGTCCTCGTTGAGGAGCCCGGCGCGGTACAGCTCGCCGAGAATGGCCGGGATGCCACCGGCGCGGTGGACGTCCTCCATGTAGTACGTGCCGCCGGGCGCCACGTTCGGCGCGACCTTGGCCAGGCACGGCACGCGGCGCGAGATCTCGTCCATGTCGGACAGGCCGTAGTCCAGCTCGGCCTCCTGGGCGGCGGCAAGGAGGTGCAGGATCGTGTTGGTCGAGCCGCCCATGGCGATGTCCAGGGCCATGGCGTTCTCGAAGGCGGCGCGGGTGGCGATGCTGCGCGGCAGGACGGAGTCGTCGTCCTCGTCGTAGTAGCGCCGGGTGATGTCGACGACCGTGCGGGCCGCGTTCTCGTACAGCGCCTTGCGGGCCGTATGGGTGGCGAGGACCGAGCCGTTGCCGGGGAGGGAGAGGCCGATGGCCTCGGTCAGGCAGTTCATCGAGTTGGCGGTGAACATGCCGGAACAGGACCCGCAGGTCGGACAGGCGTTCTCCTCGATACGGAGGATGTCCTCGTCCGAGACCTTCTCGTTCACGGCCTCGGACATCGCGTCGACCAGGTCGAGCGTACGGACCGTGCCGTCGACCAGCGTGGCCTTGCCGGACTCCATCGGGCCGCCGGAGACGAAGACCGTCGGGATGTTGAGCCGCAGAGCGGCCATCAGCATGCCGGGGGTGATCTTGTCGCAGTTGGAGATGCAGATCAGGGCGTCGGCGCAGTGCGCCTCGACCATGTACTCCACGCTGTCCGCGATCAGGTCGCGGGAGGGCAGCGAGTACAGCATGCCGCCGTGGCCCATCGCGATGCCGTCGTCGACGGCGATCGTGTTGAACTCGCGCGGGATGCCCCCGGCGGCCGTGATGGCCTCGGAGACGATCCGGCCGACCGGCTGGAGGTGGGTGTGGCCGGGGACGAACTCCGTGAAGGAGTTGGCGACCGCGATGATCGGCTTCCGGCCGATGTCCGCGCCGGGTACACCGGAGGCGCGCATAAGGGCGCGTGCGCCCGCCATGTTGCGGCCGTGGGTGACTGTGCGGGACCTCAGCTCGGGCATCGTCGCTCGCTCCTCAGTGATGCTCAGTGACGGGTGTACTTGCTGTCGAGCCTACGCCGACCGCCCAAGATCTGGACGGCTTGTCCGCATGCCGGACGCGTTGTTCAGCCTTCGGTCGGGGCTGGGGGCTCAGGATTCGGTCGGGGCTGGGCTCAGGATTCGGTGAGGTACCGCTGGAGCGTCGGGGCCACGTGGGCCACGATCTCCTCCGGGTCCGCGGAGGCCATCGGCTCGACCTGGATGACATACCGCAGGATCGCGATCCCGATCATGTGCGAGGCGGCGAGCTCCGCCCGGAACTTCGGGTTCGGTACGTCGAGGTCGGCGGCGATCCGCTCCAGGAGCCGGCGCAGGACGAAGCCGCGCAGCACCTTCGCCGCCGCCTCGTGGGTCAGCGCGGAGCGGATGATCGCGAGGAGCGGGGCGCGGCTGACCGGGTTCTCCCAGACGCCGATGAAGTAGCGGGCGAGCCGTGCGCCGATCTCGTCGCGGGGGCCGCCGAGGATCGCGGGGAGGACGAGGGCCGGCTCGAAGGAGACCTCGATCGCGGCAGCGAAGACCTCGTCCTTCGTACCGAAGTAGTGGTGCACGAGCGCCGGGTCCACACCCGCCGCCTTGGCGATGCCGCGCACGGAGGTCTTGTCGTAGCCACGCTCGGCGAACTGCGCGCGGGCCGCTTCCAGGATGCGTTCCCGGGCGCCGGGCCCGCTCTCCTCCTCCTTACGGGAGGGGCGGCCGCGGCGGCGCGGGGCCGGATCGGTCATGAGCGGGGAACCCGGGAGGGACCGGCGGCGGACGCCAGGTGCAGGCGGGTGAAGGCGAGGGCCTCCGCGAGGTCGGCCTCGCGTTCGGCCGCTGACATCGCGCGCCGGGTGTTGACCTCGATGACGACGTGGCCGTCGAAGCCGGTGACCGCCAGACGCTCCAGGACCTCGGCGCAGGGCTGGTTGCCGCGGCCGGGGACCAGGTGCTCGTCCTTGGCCGAGCCCCTGCCGTCGGCCAGGTGGACGTGGCCGAGGCGGTCGCCCATGCGGTCGATCATGGCGAGGGCGTCCGCGCGGGCTGTGGCGGTGTGCGAGAGGTCGACCGTGAAGTGGCGGTAGTCGTCCTTGGTGACGTCCCATTCGGGGGCGTACGCGATCATCTCGCGGTCCTTGTACCGCCAGGGGTACATGTTCTCGACGGCGAACCGTACGTCCGTCTCGCCGGCCATCCGCCAGATGCCGTTGACGAAGTCGCGGGCGTACTGGCGCTGCCAGCGGAACGGCGGGTGGACGACGACCGTGGAGGCGCCGAGCTTCTCCGCGGCCGCCTGGGCGCGCTGGAGCTTGACCCAGGGGTCGGTGGACCAGACGCGCTGGGTGACGAGCAGACAGGGCGCGTGGACGGCGAGGATGGGCACCTGGTGGTAGTCCGAGAGCCGGCGCAGCGCCTCGATGTCCTGGCTTACCGGATCGGTCCACACCATGATCTCGACGCCGTCGTAGCCGAGGCGCGCGGCGATCTCGAAGGCCGTCGCCGTCGACTCCGGATAGACCGAGGCCGTCGACAGGGCGACCTTCGCATCCGGGATGCGCACCACTGGTTCTGCCACGAAGGACAGGGTACGGGGCGGGGCGGGGGGCGGGGAGGTGGTCCCCGTCACCCTGGGGCTGTCCGGTCGGCCTGTGGGCGGCGTTTTTCTGTGGGTCTGTGGGGTGGGCACGCGCGCGTGGTGCGGTGGTCGCGGATTCACGCGCGCGTGGAGCCGTTACTCCTCCGGGAGGTGGTCCAGGCGGCGCAGGATCACGCCCTCGCGCAGCGCCCAGGGGCAGATCTCCAGTTCGTCGACGCCGAAGAGGTCCATCGCGCCCTCGGCCACCATCGCGCCCGCGAGCAGCTGGGGTGCGCGGCCCTCGGAGACACCCGGCAGGGCCGCGCGCTGCTCGACGGTCATGGCGGCGAGCTTGGGGACCCACTCCTCCAGGGACGTGCGGGTCAGGTTGCGCTGGACGTAGAGCCCCTCCCCGGAGCCGGGCGCGCCGGCGATCCGGGCGAGCTGCTTGAAGGTCTTGGACGTGGCCACGACATGGTCGGGCTTCCCGAAGCGGGTGAACTCTCCGACCGTACGGGCGATCTGGGCGCGTACATGGCGACGCAGCGCCCGTACGTCCGCCGCGTCGGCCGGGTCGCCGGGCAGCCAGCCGGAGGTCAGCCGTCCGGCGCCGAGCGGCAGCGACACCGCCGCGTCGGGCTCCTCGTCGATGCCGTACGCGATCTCCAGGGAGCCGCCGCCGATGTCGAGGAGGAGCAGCTTGCCGGCGGACCAGCCGAACCAGCGGCGGGCGGCCAGGAAGGTGAGCCGGGCCTCCTCCTCGCCGGTGAGCACCTGGAGGTCGACGCCGGACTCCCGCCGCACGCGGTCCAGGACGGTGTCGGCGTTGGTCGCCTCACGCACCGCCGAGGTCGCGAACGGCAGCACCTCCTCACAGCCCTTGTCCTCCGCGGCCTGCAGTGCGCCCTGGAGGGTCGCGATGAGCCGCTCGACCCCGCCGGGGGCGAGCGCACCCCCCTCGTCGAGGAGCTCCGCCAGCCGCAGCTCCGCCTTGTGGGAGTGGGCGGGCAGCGGGCGGGCGCCGGGGTGGGCGTCCACCACCAGCAGGTGCACTGTGTTCGAACCGACGTCGAGGACTCCGAGTCTCATGGACGGAACGCTACTGCGCCCGCGCGCATACGCTTGGCGTGTGCCAAAGACGAAAAAGGCGAAGCCGGGCAAAGACAGCACTGCCAAGGCTCACAAGACCTCCAAGAAGCAGCACGGGGCTTCCGTGCCGGGCGAACCGGACGAGAAGGGCCTCGACTTTCCCCGTGCCTGGGTCGAGTTTCCCGACCCGGCCGACGACGAGCAGGTCTTCCGCTGCGACCTGACCTGGCTCACCTCGCGCTGGACGTGCATCTTCGGCAGCGGCTGCCAGGGCATCCAGGCGGGCCGCGCCGACGACGGCTGCTGCACGCTGGGCGCGCACTTCTCCGACGAGGACGACGAGAAGCGGGTCGCCTCGTACGTGGACCGGCTCACGCCGGAGCTGTGGCAGTTCCACGACGTCGGCACGGAGACGGGCTGGGTCCAGCTCGACGAGGACGGCGACCGGCAGACCCGCCGCTGGGAGGGGTCCTGCATCTTCCAGAACCGCCCCGGGTTCGCGGGCGGCGCCGGCTGCTCGCTGCACATCCTGGCCCTCAAGGAGGGCAAGGAGCCGCTGGAGACCAAGCCGGACGTCTGCTGGCAGCTGCCGGTGCGCCGGACGTACGACTGGATCGACCGGCCCGACGACACCCGGATCCTCCAGGTGTCGATCGGCGAGTACGACCGGCGGGGCTGGGGTCCGGGCGGGCACGACCTGCACTGGTGGTGCACGTCGGCGACCTCCGCGCACGGTGCCGGGGAGCCGGTGTACGTGACCTACCGGCCCGAGCTGACCGAGTTGATGGGCAAGGCGGCGTACGACGTGCTGGTGGAGCTGTGCGAGGCGCGGCTGGCCGCCCAGCTGCCGCTGGTGGCTCCGCACCCGGCGGACCCGGCGGGGCGGTAGCGGACCCGAGATCGGACATTGGATATCGGGTATCGGGTATTGGATCCGATATCGGGCCGGATGTCGGGCCCTGGACATTGGACCCCGGATATTGGATCCAGCGCATTGGATCCAATATCCGGGGTCCAGTCCGTGTCCGTGGGGTCTATGACGCAGGCGGGGAGTCCGAGCCGCTCGGGGTTCCCGGGTCCGTCGACTGGGTCGGCTCCGCCGTCGGCGTCGGCTCCGTCGTGGGAGGAGGGGTCGTCGGCTCCCCGGTCGTCGGGGGCGGTTCCTCGGTGGTCGGCGGGGGCGTCGTCGGCTCCGTCGTGGTGGGCGGTGGTTCCTCGGTCGTCGGCGGGGGCTCCTCCGAGGTCGGGGGCGGCGGGGTCGTCGCACCGCGGCCGTCGATCCGTACGACGGCGCCCGAGGGGTTCACCCCGACCCGCGCGGACCAGGAGCCCGCGGGTTCGCGCGCGTGGTCGACGGAGATCCGGACCGTCACCGACTCGCCCGGCCGCAGGGTGCCCGAGGCCTGGCTCACGTACAGCCAGGGCGCGTCCGTCCACAGCGACCAGTCGACGGGGGCGCCGCCGGAGGCGGTGAGGGTGAGCAGCGTCGTGTCGCCGTTCCCCTGGGCCGCGACCGTGAGCCGGCCGGGTCCTGCCTGGCCCGGCAGGGACGGCCCGACCGGCCCGCCGGGGCTGATCACCTCGACCGACACGTCCGGGGACCGGCTGCCCTGCGTGAAGCGCGGATCGGGGGTGGTGCGGGCGTTGCCCGCGTTCTCGTAGTGGTCGTACGGGGAGCCGTCGAGGCCCACCGGCTCGTCCGCCTCGCGCGCGGTGACCGGGGCGCCCGCGCGGCCGCCCTCGCCGGTGACGGGGCCGCCGCGGTACGAGGCCCACAGGGCGAGCACCGGGGCCGCGACCACGGCGGCCACGACGGTGGTCGTCACCGCGCGGGCCCGCACCCGGTCGCGGCGGGCCGCGTGGTCCTTGGGGTCCAGGGGGAATCCGGCCGGGCCGAAGCGCGGAGCGCCGGCACGCGCGCGTGGGACGTGCAGCATCGCCACGTACGCGGCCGCCCTGGGCGCCTCGACCAGCGGCAGCCGGGCCGGGGTGAGCGTCGTCGCGCCGGGCCACGGGCCGCCCGCGCCCGCGCGCTCGGCGGCCCGGCGGCAGCGCGGGCAGTCGTCGACGTGGCGGACGAGTTCGGCGCGCAGGGCCGCGGAGAGCAGCACCTGGTGGTCGCCGGTGAGCCGGGCGACCGTGGGGCAGTTGCCGGTCTCGACGACCGCGAGCGCGGCCCGGGTGCGCTCGACCTCGCAGGCGGCCGAGGAGAGCAGTTCGCGGGCGGCGAGCGGGTCCAGGGAGAGCACGGCGGCGACCTCGCGGTTGCCGAGGCCGTGCCGGACTGCGAGTTCCAGCGCCTCGCGCTGCTCGGGGGTGGTGCCGGCGGCCTCCGGCCAGGCGAGCAGGGCCAGTTCGGCGCGGCGGCGCTCGGCGACCTCCTCGGAGACCCGGGGCGGCTCGGGGGCGGCGACGGGCGGACGGCCGGTGTGCGCGCCCTGCCGCTTGCGGCGCTGCTCGCCGAGGCTGCGCAGACAGGCCCAGCGGGCGAGCGCGTAGAGCCAGGCCTTGCGCCCGTCCTCGTCGGAGGGGCAGCGGCCGTGCTGGCGTTCGGCGACGGCGAGGACGTCGCCGAGGACGGCGGTCGCGGCGTCGTGGTCGCACAGCACGGAGAGGCAGTAGGTGAACAGACCGTCCAGATACGCCTCATAGCGGGCAGGCGGGTGCTGGCCGAGGGTGCGGGGACCTTCGGCCGCCCGCCGGTGCGCCCGGTGTGCGCCGGTGGTGTTCGTGGAGGATTCCAGCCTGCTGCTCATCACTGGGCGACCGTAGGCAGGACAGGGCGGACTCTTCGTACCGGTTGAACACTTTTAATCCTTACGGGTGAAGGTATCCCTCAAAAGGGGACAGGAAGATGGCATTCCGCTTCCGTGGGCCCAGCGGGCTCCCGGCTCGGCGCCCGTTGTCAGTGCGGGCGGCTACGGTGTGGCGCATGGCTGCCCGTACGAGATCCGCCAAGGACCGGCCGTCCTACCGCTGCACCGAATGCGGCTGGACGACCGCCAAATGGCTCGGCCGTTGCCCCGAGTGCCAGGCCTGGGGGACGGTCGAGGAGTACGGCGCGCCCGCCGTCCGCACCACCGCCGCCGGCCGCGTCTCCACGGCCGCGGTTCCGATCGGCCAGGTCGACGGCCGGCAGGCCACCGCCCGCTCCACGGGCGTGGACGAGCTGGACCGGGTCCTCGGCGGAGGCCTGGTCCCCGGCGCGGTCGTGCTGCTCGCGGGCGAGCCCGGAGTCGGCAAGTCCACGCTGCTGCTCGACGTCGCCGCGAAGGCCGCGAGCGACGAGCACCGCACGCTGTACGTCACCGGCGAGGAGTCCGCTAGCCAGGTCCGGCTGCGGGCCGACCGGATCAAGGCGCTCAGCGACCATCTGTACCTGGCGGCCGAGACCGACCTCTCCGCGGTCCTCGGACACCTCGACGCCGTCAAGCCCTCGCTGCTGATCATGGACTCGGTGCAGACGGTCGCCTCCCCGGAGATCGACGGGGCGCCGGGCGGCATGGCCCAGGTGCGCGAGGTCGCCGGGGCCCTGATCCGGGCCTCCAAGGAGCGGGGCATGTCCACGCTCCTGGTCGGCCACGTCACCAAGGACGGCGCCATCGCGGGGCCCCGGCTCCTGGAGCACCTGGTCGACGTCGTCCTGAGCTTCGAGGGCGACCGGCACGCGCGCCTGCGGCTTGTCCGCGGCGTGAAGAACCGGTACGGGGCGACGGACGAGGTCGGCTGCTTCGAACTGCACGACGAGGGGATCACGGGTCTGGCCGACCCCTCCGGGCTCTTCCTGACCCGGCGAGACGTGGCCGTGCCCGGGACCTGCCTGACGGTCACCCTGGAGGGCCGTCGGCCGCTCGTCGCCGAGGTGCAGGCGCTGACGGTCGACTCCCAGATCCCCTCGCCCCGGCGCACCACCTCCGGTCTGGAGACCTCCCGGGTCTCGATGATGCTGGCCGTCCTGGAGCAGCGCGGCCGGATCACCGCGCTCGGCAAGCGGGACATCTACTCGGCGACGGTGGGCGGCGTGAAGCTCTCCGAACCCGCCGCCGACCTGGCGATCGCGCTCGCCCTGGCCTCCGCCGCCAGCGACACGCCGCTCCCGAAGAACCTCGTCGCGATCGGCGAGGTGGGGCTCGCGGGGGAGGTGCGGCGGGTGACGGGGGTGCAGCGGCGCCTCGCGGAGGCGCATCGGTTGGGGTTCACCCACGCTCTCGTCCCGTCCGACCCGGGCCGGGTCCCCGCTGGTATGAAGGTCACGGAAGTGGCGGACATGGGGGATGCGCTGAGGGTCTTGCCCAGGGGGAGGCGGCCTGCGGAGGGGTCCTGACCAGGACCTGGCCCCTGATGGCGAGGCCTGTAAGGGCGCCGCTCTTGTGGGGTTGTGCCCACCCGTTCCGCCCTACGGAACGATTGCCCACAACCGGTGTCGTTAGACTTTGCCCTGGTCTCGCCCATCCGTACGAGCCGGAGGAGTGCAGTGGCAGCCAAGGACGGGAACGAAGCGCTGATGCGCGCGGCCCTCAGCGCGGTCGCTCCCGGCACCGCACTGCGCGACGGCCTCGAGCGCGTTCTGCGGGGCAACACGGGTGGTCTGATCGTGCTCGGCATGGACAAGACGGTGGACTCGATGTGCACCGGCGGCTTCGTGCTGGACGTGGAGTTCACCGCGACACGTCTGCGTGAGCTGTGCAAACTCGACGGCGGGCTCGTCCTCGACAAGGACATCTCCAAGATCCACCGGGCCGGTGTCCAGCTCGTGCCGGACGCCTCCATCCACACCGAGGAGACCGGCACCCGCCACCGCACCGCGGACCGGGTCTCCAAGCAGTGCAACTTCCCGGTGGTCTCCGTCTCCCAGTCGATGCGGCTCATCGCCATCTACGTGAACGGCGAGCGCCGCGTCCTGGAGGAGTCGGCCGCGATCCTCTCCCGCGCCAACCAGGCCCTCGCGACCCTGGAGCGGTACAAGCTCCGGCTCGACGAGGTCGCCGGCACGCTCTCCGCGCTGGAGATCGAGGACCTGGTGACCGTCCGGGACGTCACCGCAGTCGCCCAGCGTCTGGAGATGGTCCGCCGGATCGCCACCGAGATCGCCGAGTACGTCGTCGAGCTCGGCACCGACGGCCGGCTTCTCTCGCTCCAGCTCGACGAGTTGATCGCGGGCGTGGAGCCCGAGCGCGAGCTCGTCATCCGCGACTACGTGCCGGAGCCCACGGCCAAGCGCTCGCGCACGGTCGCGGAGGCGCTGACCGAGCTCGACGCCCTCAGCCACGCCGAGCTCCTCGAACTGCCCATCGTCGCGCGGGCCCTGGGCTACAGCGGCTCCCCCGAGACCCTCGACTCCGCCGTCTCCCCGCGCGGCTACCGGCTCCTCGCCAAGGTCCCGCGGCTGCCCGGTGCGATCATCGAGCGGCTCGTGGAGCACTTCGGCGGCCTGCAGAAGCTGCTCGCGGCCAGTGTCGACGACCTCCAGACCGTGGACGGCGTCGGCGAGGCCCGGGCGCGCAGCGTCCGCGAGGGCCTGTCGCGGCTGGCGGAGTCCTCGATCCTGGAGCGGTACGTCTAGTCGCGGACCGGTACGAGGAAGGGGCGGTACGGGCATCCCGTACCGCCCCTTCCTCGTGCGGTCGTCAGTCCTTGGCCAGCGTGAACGAGGCCGGAAGCACCTTCGCGCCCGGCATCGTCGCCTCCACCAGGTACGTCCCCGGTCCCACCGGGCCCGCCGGGGCGGTGGCGCACTGCGGGGCGCTCCGGGCGCGGTCCCACTCCACGGTGTGGGTGATCGCCGACCGCGCCGGGACGCGGAGCAGGACGGCGCCGGCGGGGCGCGGGCAGTCCTGGGAGGACCAGACCTCGTCGTCCTGCTTGTCGCTGATCGTCAGGACCGCGTTCTTGGGGCCGAAATCGGCCTTGCAGTCGGTGGCCGAGGTGTTCTTGGCGACCAGGTGGAAGCGCGGCTTCTCGCCCGGGGCGTACGAGACCTTGGCGCTGCGGAGCGTCAACTGGAGCGCTCCGGGTGCGCAGTTCGGCAGCGGAGAATCGGCCGGAACCTGCTGTCCCGCGCTTGCGCCCGCGCCGCCGTCGCCGCCCCCGCCGTCCGTGTCGCCGTTCTTGCCGACGCCCTCGGTACCGGCGTCCCCGCCCGCGCCCGCACCCGCGTCCGTACCGTTCCCGCCGTCACCGTCGCCGCCGTCACCGCCGGCGTTCTCGCCGGAGTCGCCCGACTCGTCGCGCCCGCCCGGCTGTTCACTGATCGCGGGGCCGGAACCGGAGGGTCCGGGGGTGATCGAGGGCGCGGGAGACGAGCCGTTGGCGGCGTCGTTGGTCTTCTGCCCGCCCCCGCCACCGGAGGTGACGACCCATACGGCGATCAGCGCCATGAGGGCGATCAGGCACAGCGCGACCGCCCTCCGTCGCCAGTAGATGGAGGAGGGAAGCGGCCCGACCGGATTGCGCAGTGATCCCACGCCACGAACCTTACGAGAGATCGGCGCCAACTCCCGCCCCACCCGCCGCCCCAGGCGCCAAGTTTTGCCGATGATCACATCCACCCTGCTTTCGTCGGGGGTCGTCGTGGTCCCTCGGCACGGGTGCCGGTCGAGCCGGAACGGCGCCGTGGTGTGGTGCGCGGGGCGCGGTCCGCGCACCACGCGCCTCCACGCGCCCCGGGAGCGTGCGCCACGGCGCGTACGGAACGCGTGCCGGACGTGCCAGGATCGGGGTGCGATGACTTCCACCGATGCCTCCACCCCCGTGTTCGAAACCCCGGCCGCCCCGGCACCCGCCGAGCTGCACGGGCCCGTCCTGGCCTGGTTCGACCGGCACGCCCGCGACCTCCCCTGGCGCCGCCCCGAGGCGGGGGCGTGGGGCGTGATGGTCAGCGAGTTCATGCTCCAGCAGACCCCCGTCGTACGGGTGCTTCCGGTGTACGAGCAGTGGCTGGCGCGCTGGCCGCGCCCCGCCGACCTGGCCGCCGACGCGCCCGGCGACGCCGTCCGGGCCTGGGGCCGGCTCGGCTATCCGCGGCGCGCGCTGCGGCTGCACGCGGCGGCCGTGGCCATAACGGAGCGGCACGGCGGCGATGTGCCCAGCGAGCACGGGGCGCTGCTCGCGCTGCCCGGGATCGGGGAGTACACGGCGGCGGCGGTGGCCTCGTTCGCGTACGGGCAGCGGTATCCGGTCCTGGACACGAACGTGCGCCGGGTGTTCGCGCGGGCGGCGACGGGTGTGCAGTACCCGCCGAACGCGACGACCGCCGCCGAGCGCCGGCTCGCGCGGGAGCTGCTGCCGCAGGACGAGGGGACGGCGGCCCGCTGGGCGGCGGCCTCCATGGAGCTGGGCGCGCTGGTGTGCACGGCGAAGAACGAGGACTGCGGGCGGTGTCCGATCGCCGACCGGTGTGTGTGGCGGCTGGCCGGGAAGCCGGCCCACGCCGGGCCGGCCCGGCGCGGCCAGGCGTACGCGGGCACGGACCGCCAGGTGCGGGGGCGGCTGCTCGCCGTCCTGCGGGACGCGGTGGACGTGGTGCCGCAGGCCGCGCTGGACGCGGTCTGGGACGAGCCGGTGCAGCGCGCCCGCGCGCTGGACGGGCTGGTCGCGGACGGGCTGGTGGAGCCGCTGGAGGAGGGCCTGTACCGGCTGCCGCGGTCCTGACGGCGGGGGCCTTGCACGGGCGCCGTGCTCATGGGCGCCGGCCCAGGCACAAGGAGCGGACGCGCCCGTCAGGGCGCCGTCCCGTTGTGCCCACCCGTCCCGCCCCAGCGGGACGAATGCCCACAACGAAAATCACCTCCTATACCCACTCCTCGCCCCTGTTACACAACCGATGGACAGCCGTGCGTCCGTCGAGGGCCCGCTCGCACAGCCTCGTGACAACAGCTCCGTAGCGTCGTCGACGTCAAGCAGGAACGAGCTGGTCACGGGGATCGGAGGCGGTCGGGATGTCGCACGGCGAGGTGCTCGACTTCGAGGAGTACGTACGCACTCGGCAGGACGCGCTGCTGCGCAGCGCGCGCCGCCTCGTCCCCGACCCGGTCGACGCGCAGGACCTGCTCCAGACCGCGCTCGTCCGCACGTACGGCCGCTGGGACGGCATCGCCGACAAGTCGCTCGCCGACGCCTACCTCCGCCGCGTGATGATCAACACGCGGACCGAGTGGTGGCGGGCCCGCAAGCTCGACGAGGTGCCCACCGAGCAGCTCCCCGACGCGTCCGTCGACGATGCCACCGAGCAGCACGCCGACCGGGCGCTGCTCATGGACATCCTCAAGGTGCTCGCCCCGAAGCAGCGCAGCGTCGTGGTCCTGCGGCACTGGGAACAGATGAGCACGGAGGAGACGGCGGCCGCGCTCGGCATGTCGACCGGTACGGTGAAGTCCACGCTCCACCGCGCACTGGCCCGACTGCGTCAGGAACTGGAGAGCCGCGGCGTCGACGGCGCCCGCGCTCTGGAGCGGTCGACCGTACGACGTGACGAACGGGGGCAGGACCGGTGCGCGGCCTAGGCGCCACATATGACGGCGACAGATACGGCGACACATACGGCGACGACGGGTCCGGCGGCCCGCGCCGCCGGGCCTTCAAGGCGGCGAGCATCACGGCGGTGGTCGTGCTCGCCGCCGTCGGCCTGTTCGTGACCTCCTGCTCGACCGGCGGTACGGGCTCGCGGGACGAGGGAGCGGCCCGCGCCGACGAGGTGTCCTCGGCCGCCCCGGCCCCGTCGCCCTCCGGCTCCGGTTCCGCCTACGTCGGCCAGATGCCCGCCAAGCGGGTCGACCCGATCGCGCTGATCAAGGGCGACCCGAAGATCGGGGAGCGCCTGAAGGCGGATCTCAAGCCCTGCGTCGCGGACGCGTACCCGGTGGACACGTCCTATGGGAACCTGACCAACAGCAGCTCGCCCGATGTCGTCGTCAACGTGATGACCTGTGGTGACGCCGTCGGTATCGGCACGTACGTGTACCGCGAGGACGGCGACGGCTACAAGAACGTCTTCATGGCCGAGGACGCGGCGGTGTACGCCACGATCGACCGGGGCGACCTGGTCGTGACCAAGCAGGTGTACGCCCAGGGGGACCCGGTGGCGTACCCCTCCGGCGAGGACGTGATCACGTACCGCTGGGCGGGGAGCAGGTTCTCCCAGCACGACTGGGTGCACAACGACTACAGCCGCGCGGTCGGCGACGGCGGCATCGACGGCCCCGCGACGGCCGAGCCGAGCGGCAGCTGAGCGAGATCGGTGAAGCGAGATCCGTGAAGCGAGATCTGTGAAGTGAGATCGGTGAAGTGAGATCGGTGAAGTGAGAGGGCGCACGATGGCCGAGACCCATGTGCTGTTCGTCGAGGACGACGACGTCATCCGCGAGGCCACCCAGCTCGCGCTGGAGCGGGACGGCTTCGTGGTGACCGCCATGCCCGACGGGCTTGCGGGCCTGGAGGCGTTCCGGGCGGACCGGCCCGACATCGCGCTGCTCGACGTGATGCTGCCGGGCATGGACGGGGTCAGTCTCTGCCGGCGCATCCGTGACGAGTCGACCGTGCCCGTGATCATGCTGTCGGCGCGCGCCGACTCCATCGACGTCGTCCTCGGCCTGGAGGCCGGGGCCGACGACTACGTGACCAAGCCCTTCGACGGGTCCGTGCTCGTGGCCCGGATCCGGGCCGTGCTGCGCCGCTTCGGCCACGCCGGCGGTCCGGCGGCCGGCGACGCGGGGCAGGGCGGGTCGCCCCAGGGCGGCCTGCTGGTCTTCGGGGACCTGGAGGTCGACACCGAGGGCATGGAGGTCCGCAAGGGCGGCGAGCCGGTCGGGCTGACCCCGACGGAGATGCGGCTGCTGCTCGAGTTCTCGTCCGCGCCGGGCACGGTCCTGTCGCGGGACAAGCTCCTGGAGCGGGTCTGGGACTACGGCTGGGGCGGCGACACCCGGGTGGTGGACGTCCACGTCCAGCGGCTGCGCACCAAGATCGGCCAGGACCGGATCGAGACGGTCCGCGGCTTCGGCTACAAGCTCAAGGGATAGGGTGGCGCACTTGTGAAGCCGCTCGCCCTCCGTACCGGCGTCCGCTGGAAGATCGCCGTCGCCATCGCGGCCGTGGGCGCCCTCATCGCGGTCACCCTCAGCCTCGTCGTGCACAACTCCGCCCGCGTCTCGATGCTCGACAACGCGCGCGAGGTGCAGATGGAGCGGCTCCTCTTCGCGCAGCGGATGTACGAGAGCTCCAAGCCGAAGGAGCCCCGGTTCGGCACCAAGATCAACGACCCGATGCTGCCGCCCCAGCTCGACCAGCTGATGCGGGGCAAGCGGCGCGGGACGTACGTCCAGGAGCACAGCCACGGCGGCCCGCCCGACGTCTGGGCGGCCGTGCCGCTGGCCAACGGCGACGTGCTGTCCCTGCACATCCCGTTCGCCGACCGCAGCGCCACGATCATGAAGGATCTCGACCGGGCGCTGATCATCGGCTCGGTCTCGGTCGTCTTCGGCGGCTGCGCACTCGGCGTGCTCATCGGCGGCCAGCTCTCGCGCCGGCTGCGGAAGGCCGCGGCGGCGGCCGGCCGGGTCGCGCAGGGCAACACGGAGGTACGGGTACGGGACGCGATCGGCGGAGTCGTACGCGACGAGACCGACGAGCTGGCCCGCGCGGTGGACGCCCTGACCGACGCCCTGCAGGAGCGGATCGAGGCCGAGCGTCGGGTCACCGCCGACATCGCGCACGAGCTGCGCACCCCCGTGACCGGGCTGCTCACGGCGGCGGAGCTGCTGCCGCCCGGGCGCCCCACCGAGCTCGTACGGGACCGGGCGCAGGCCATGCGGACGCTGGTCGAGGACGTCCTGGAGGTCGCCCGGCTCGACAGCGCCTCCGAACGGGCCGAGCTCCAGGAGATCGCGCTCGGGGAGTTCGTGGAGCGGCGGGTGCGGGCGCTCGACCCGGAGGCGGTCGTGCGCGTGGTCCACGAGTCCTGGGTGAGCACCGACCCGCGGCGCCTGGAGCGGATCCTCGGCAACCTGCTGGCGAACGCGGCCAAGCACGGCAAGCCGCCGGTCGAGGTCACGGTGGAGGGCCGGGTGGTACGGGTCAGGGACCACGGCCCCGGCTTCCCCGAGGCGCTGCTGCGCGAGGGCCCGAGCCGGTTCCGCACCGGCGCGAGCGACCGGGCGGGGCAGGGGCACGGGCTCGGCCTCACGATCGCGGCGGGGCAGGCCCGGGTCCTGGGGGCCCGGCTGACCTTCCGTAACGCCGCGCCCGAGGGCACTCCGGAGGGCGCGGGCGGGGCGATCGCGGTGCTCTGGCTGCCGGACCACGCGCCGACGAACACGGGCAGCTTCCCGATGATCAAGTTCGCGGACTAGCGAGTCGTACGGCGGTACGGGAGAAGGCTCCGGCACACCTGGTGTGCCGGAGCCCTCTCCCGTAGGGCCTCTTCCGTGGGTCAGACGGTCTCGGCGACCTTCGGCTCTCCCTCGGAGGCCTGCGGCTTCGGCGCCGGTCCGGCTCCCCGCAGCGCGACCTCCTTGACCAGGAAGGCGAGGACGAGTCCGATGACCGCGACCGCCGAGCCCACCAGGAAGGCGGAGTGGGTGCCGGAGGCCACCGCGTGCTGGTACGCCTCCCGGGCCGCGGCCGGCAGCTTCGCCAGCGAGGCCGCGTCGAGCTGGGCCGACTGCTGGGTCAGCTCCGAGCCGCCGCGCGCCGCCATCTCGTCCTGGACGCGGCTCGTGAAGAGCGCGCCCATGATCGCGACGCCGAAGGAGGAGCCGAGGGTGCGGAAGAGGGTGGTCGCGGAGGAGGCGACGCCCATGTCCTTCATCTCGACGCTGTTCTGCGCGACGAGCATCGTGATCTGCATCAGGCAGCCCATGCCGGCGCCGAGCACCGCCATGTAGATCCCGGAGGTGAGGCGGGACGTGCCGGTGTCCATCTGCGCGAGCAGGAAGAGACCGGTCACCATCAGCGCCGTACCGACGATGGGGAAAACCTTGTACTTGCCGCTGCTGGTGGTGATCCGGCCCGAGATCATCGACAGGACCATCATCGAGCCCAGCATCGGCAGGAGCAGCAGGCCCGAGTTGGTCGCCGAGGCGCCCTGCACGGACTGCTGGAAGAGCGGCAGGAACAGGACGGCGCCGAACATCACGAAGCCGGTGAGGAAGCCGATCACGGACATGACGGTGAAGTTGCGGCTGCGGAAGATGTGCAGCGGCATGATCGGGTCGGCGGCACGGGTCTCGGCCCAGAGGAACGCGGCGAGCGCGGCGGCACCGGCCACCGAGAGGCCGACGATGGTCGCGGAGCCCCAGGCGTACTCCGTACCGCCCCGGGTGGTGACCAGGACGATCGCGGTGATGCCGACGGTCAGCAGCCCGGCGCCGAGGAAGTCGATGCGGGTGGAGCGGTCACGCTCCTTCCTCGGCAGGTGGAGCACGGCGGTGACCATCGCGAGGGCGACGGCGCCCAGCGGCAGGTTGATGTAGAACGACCAGCGCCAGCCCCAGTGGTCGGTGATGGTGCCGCCGACCAGCGGTCCGCCGATCATGGCGAGGGCCATCACGCCGGCCATCATGCCCTGGTACTTGCCGCGTTCACGGGGCGGGATCAGGTCGCCGATGATCGCCATGACGCCGACCATCAGACCGCCGGCGCCGAGGCCCTGGACGGCGCGGAAGCCGATGAGCTGGCCCATGTCCTGGGCCATGCCGCTGAGCGCCGAGCCGATCAGGAAGATCACGATCGAGGTGAGGAAGACGCCCTTGCGGCCGAACATGTCGCCGAGCTTGCCCCAGAGGGGGGTGGATGCGGCGGTGGCCAGCGTGTAGGCGGTGACGACCCAGGAGAGGTGCTCCAGGCCGCCGAGCTCGCCGACGATCGTCGGCATCGCGGTGCCGATGATCATGTTGTCGAGCATCGCGAGCAGCATCGCGATCATCAGGGCGAGGAGGACGACGCGGACGCTGCGCGGCGGCTGCTCCGCCTCCTCGGCTGTCTTCGGTGGTGTCGGTGTCGTCGTCATGTCCCCTGCTCCCCGTACGCCTATGGGCGCTGCGCTTACTTGCCGACCGGCTAGTTACTACACTGGGGACGGTAGACGCGTAACTAGCCGGGCGTCAAGTAAGTAAGAGTGTGTGGGAGCGAGCAGACCATGGCCAGAGGCAACACCCGCCAGCGCATCCAGGACGTGGCTCTCGAACTCTTCGCCGAGCAGGGGTACGAGAAGACCTCGCTGCGCGAGATCGCGGAGCGGCTCGACGTCACGAAGGCGGCGCTGTACTACCACTTCAAGACCAAGGAAGACATCCTGATCGGGATCTTCCACGACCTCACCCGGCCCATGGACGAGCTGATCGCCTGGGCGCAGGAGCAGCCGCGCACCCTGGAGACCAAGCAGGAGATCCTGCGCCGCTACCAGGTCGCGCTGGCGGGGGCGGCCCCGCTGTACCGCTTCATGCAGGAGAACCAGGCGACGGTACGCGACCTGAGCGTCGGCCTGACCTTCAAGGAACGCGTCCTCACGCTGACCGGTCTGATCCAGGAGCCGGACTTCGCGATGAAGGACAAGGTGCGCTGCATCAGCGCGATCTTCACCATGCACGCGGGGACGTTCTTCATGCAGAACGCCGAGGGCGACCCCGAGGAGAAGCACGAAGCCGTCCTCGAGGTCGCCCTCGATCTGCTCGCCCAGGCGCATCACGCCTGACGAGTCAGGAAGGTCAGATGGTGACGCCGACGGAGCGCAGGAAGGCCGCCGGGTTCAGCGCGGAGCCGTAGTTCGGGGTCGTACGGATCTCGAAGTGCAGGTGCGGGCCGGAGGAGTTGCCGGTGTTGCCCGACAGGGCGATCGTCTTGCCGGCGGCGACCTTCTGGCCGACGTACACGTTGATCTTCGACAGGTGCGCGTACTGCGAGTACTTGCCGTTGGCGTGCTTGACGACGATGGCGTTGCCGTACGCCGGGCCGTCGCCGCCGCCGTTCGGGCCGGCCTTCACGACGGTACCGGCACCGGCGGCCTTGACCGGGGTGCCGACCGGGACGGCGAAGTCCTGGCCGGAGTGCTTGTTGGCCCACATGGCGCCGCCCTGGTTGTAGCTGGCGGTCAGGGTGTAGCCGCCGACCGGCTTGACCCAGGACGGGCTCTTCTTGGCGGCGACCGGCGCGGCCTTCGCGGCCTTGGCCGCCTTGGCGACGGCGGCCTTCTTGGCGGCGGCGGCCTTGACGGCAGCGGCCTTGGAGGCGGCGAGAGCCTGGGCATCGGCCTGCGCGGCGACGGCAGCGGACGCACCCGTCGCGGCAGTCGCGATGGTGGCGGCCTTGCCCTCGGCGGCGAAGGCGGACCCTGCTCCGGCCACCAGCGACACTCCCAGACCAGCGGTGGCGAGGGTGACGGCGGTGATACGGGCGGCGGGGTTCATGACGCGCTTCGACATACGGGGGAAAACCTCCGGACAGAACGGGACCCGACGCGAGCGGCGCGCCGGGCTTGCTGTTGCTGTTCCTTGGTAACCCGGACCCCCATCCCGGGTAAAACACCCCATCTACGACATCGCGTCGTAGCGATCTCCCCGGAAGTTCAGCCCTTGACGACCCCGGACCCCTCACTCGATATCGGACAAACCTGCCCAAGCAGACCGGTTTATCCGCACGTCGGACCCGCCGAATCGGACCAACAGGCCACTTCTCGTACGGTTCGGGACCCCTCGGGACCAAAGTCCCGACGCCCCGGCCCTGAACGTCCCGAATCGACACCAAACGCCAGCACTATTCCGGTTAGTACCCCTCAAAACGCCTGTGCGCCTTGTCACGGCGCCCCCACCCCGAATGCGACCTGGGTCACGCAACCGCGGCCCTCGGAAGACCGTCCAGCACTACGCTGACGCCCGTCGGGAACCAAGGGGGACACCAATGGATCCGTCACTCATCGGCACGCGGCTCGCCTCCGCGGCGATGGGCCCACTCCTGAAGAAACTCCTGGTCAGCGATGGCCCGGGGGCGGGCCTGCCGGGCCAGGCCCGGCGCGTCCGGCTCTCGGGGCTCGTCTCCTTCCGCGGCGAGAAGCGCACGCTGACGGGGAAGGACGTCCGCAAGCTCGCCGCCACGCTCGTCGGCCGCGCCTGCGCGGGCCCCGGCGAGCCGCCGTTCCCCGCCGACGAGACCGAGGCGCTCACGGACGCCCTGGCCGCCACGCTCCTCGCCCTCGGCGACCTCGACATGGACGACGTCCAGGCCGTCCACCTCGGCGCACCGGCCCTCGCCCGCAGCCTGCGCGCGGCGGCCCCGGCCCCCGACGGCCTGTCGACGGACTCGGTCCTTGCTCTCGACTCGCTGACCGAGTGGGCGTGCCTGCACATCCTGGACTTCTTCACCCAGCGCTCGACCTTCGTGGCCCGGACCCTCGTGGAGCAGACCCGCGGCCAGACGGAGCTGACCGCCAAGGTCGACGAGGTGATCCGCCGGACGCCCCGGGTGGACGCACGGGACGCGGACTTCGAGCGCCGGTACCTGGCGTACGTGGCGAAGAAGCAAGGCAGCCTGACGATCTACGGGGTCGACCTGCGGGACGCGCCGGAGAAGTGGCCACTGGACGTGGCGTATCTGTCGCTGGAGGCGACGGGGACGGGCCCGTGGCACGCGGCGGAGAGGGCATCTGCCGAGAGGGTGTCAGTCCAGATCGAGCCCATTCGCGCCTCGGTGGATCAGGTCGCCGAGGCGAGGCGCGCGCACGTGGCACTGACCGTCGAGCGGGACGACGCCCTCATCCGCGCCGCGGCGGGCGGCCCCGCCGACCAGGTCCTCACCCGCCAGGACAAGGTGCTGCTGCGCGGCCTGGCCGGCTCAGGCAAGACGACCCTCGTCCAGTGGCTGGCGGTCTCCGCGGCCCGGGACGAGCAGGCGGACGACATGGCGTACCTCCGCGACCGGATCCCCTTCGTCCTCCCCCTCCGCACCCTCACCCGCCACGGCGAGCGGCTCCCCGCCCCCGACCGCTTCCTCTCCGCCGTCGACTGCCCGCTCTCCCCGCCCGAGGGCTGGGCCGACCGGGTCCTCGCCGCCGGGCGCGGACTGATCCTCGTCGACGGCATCGACGAGATCCCCGAGGCCGAGCGCGACCGCGCCCGCCGCTGGCTCCGCGACCTCCTCGACACGTACGACGGCAACCGCTGGCTCGTCACCTCCCGCCCCACCGCCGTACGCGACGACTGGCTGGCCTCCGACGGCTTCACCGAACTGACCCTCTCCCCCATGTCCACCGCCGAGGTCACCGCCTTCGTCCGCCGCTGGCACACGGCCGCCGGGCCGGAGGCCGCTCCGTACGAGCAACCCCTCCTCGACGCCCTGCGCACCACGGCGGACGTCTCCCAGCTCGCCACCAACCCCCTGATGTGCGGCCTGATCTGCGCCCTGCACCTCGGCAGGCGCGGATTCCTCCCGCGCGGCCGCAAGGCGCTGTACGACGCGGCGCTCTCGATGCTCCTCTCGCGCCGGGACCGCGAGCGGGACATGGGGACGCCGTACGGGATCGAGCTGGGCGAGGCCCCGCAGATCCAGCTGATCCAGCGGATCGCGTACTGGCTGACGCTCAACGGCCGTACGACGATGGACCGTTCGCACGCGGAGTCGGTCGTACGGGAGGCCGTGCCGGCGATCACGGAGGCCACCGGGTACGACCCGGGAGCGGTCTTCACGCACCTGCTCCACCGCAGCGGTCTCTTACGCGAACCGACCGAGGAGACGGTCGACTTCGTGCACCGCACCTTCCAGGACTACCTCGCGGCGAAGGCCCTCGTGGACCACTGGGACATCGGCGTCCTGGTCCAGCACGCAGCGGACGACCAGTGGGAGGACGTCATCCGCATGGCCGTCGGGCACGCGCGCCCGCGCGAATGCGCGGAGATCTTCGACGAGTTGCTGCGCGCGTTCGACGCGACGCCGGACCGCCGTACCCAGCTCCGGATCCTGGTGGTGGCGGCGACGGCGCTGGACCACGCGACAGAGGTGGCGCCGGAGATCCGCCAACGGATCCTGGCGCGGACGGCGGCGGTCATTCCGCCGAGCGGGCCGGAGGAGGCGCGGGAGCTGGCTTCCGTGGGCCGGGCGGTTCTGGACCTGCTGCCGGGGCCGGAGGACCTGACCGACGAGGAGGCGCTGAATGTGGTGATCACGGCGACCCACATCACGGACGACGCCGCGCTGCCGTACCTGGCGAAGTTCGTGGACCATCCGCACCTGGACGTCCGCTCCCAACTGATGTGGGGGTGGTCCCGGTTCGCGACGGCCCCGTACGCGGAGGAGATCATCGCCCGGCTCGACACCACGTTCCTCGACTTCACGATCGTGTCCGACGAGCAGGCCGCAGAGATCGTCCGCCTCGGACTGAGTCCCACGAACCTCGACCTGCGCCCGGGCCTCACCGGCCACGGCTTGATGCTGTTGCGCGAATCGATCGAAAGGGCACGGCGCCTGCGGATGATCCTGGGGCACACCCGACTCCTGGAGTACTTCCCCGCCGAGAACGAGCTGGAGAGTCTCACGTTCGACTACCCCGCACGGGGGCTCGACTTTCTCCGCAACCTCCCCCACCTCAAGAGGCTCACGGTTTACGGTGTCGCGACGATGACGGAGGAGGACTGGCGCCTCGTGGGCGCCCTGGACAGGCTCTCGTTCCTCTCGGTGCCCGCGGGGGCCATGGAGGACATCCCGCACGCGCTGCGGCTGCCACGGGTGGAGACGCTGCACGTGCAGTGCGAGGGCGCCAAGGCGCCTCTGGACGTCATCGCCCGGGCTTTTCCGGCCCTGCGCGCACTGAGTCTCTGGGGCGGCCGCGAAGAAGCATGGGTCCACGACCTCACGCCGCTCGCGCAGCTGCCCGAACTCGCCTACGTCGAGGGCTTCGGCGGCCCGTTCACCGGCCGCGAGAACCTTGCCCACACCGTCGACATCCGGGCATGAGCCGACCGCGAATAGGGGCGGGGGGGGGGGGGGGGGGGGGGGGGGGGGGGGGGGGGGGGGGGGGGGGGGGGGGGGGGGGGGGGGGGGGGGGGGGGGGGGGGGGGGGGGG
>NZ_JBVHXA010000030.1:29151-31544 GCF_055563935.1 Streptomyces sp. NPDC029169 | reverse complement strand
GGGGTGCAGGGGCGCATGAGCGGAACGCGCCCGCAGGGGCGCCGTCCCGTGTGCCCACCCGTCCCGCCCCAGCGGGACGATTGCCCACACGGGGGGTGGGAAGGGCGGGACCCCCGCCCACACGGGGGCAGCGGGGGTGATGGCCCTCCGCGCGCGTCAGAACCCGTGCCGCGCCCCGCCGTCCACCGGCATCATCACGCCCGTCACATAGGACGCCGCCGGCGACAGCAGGAACGCCGCCGTGCGGCCGTACTCCTCCGGAGTGCCGTAGCGCCGCAGCGGGATACGGGACTCGCTCGCCGCGCGGGACGCCTCCGCGTCGCCCGAGAGCGCGTCCAGCTGACGCACCCGGTCCGTGTCGATCCGGCCCGGCAGGACGCCGACGACGCGGATGCCCCGCGGGCCCAGGTCGTTCGCCAGGGACTTCGCGAACCCGGCGAGTCCCGGGCGCAGCCCGTTGGAGATCGTCAGGCCCGGGATCGGCTCGTGGACCGAGCCCGACAGGACGAAGCCGATGACCCCGCCCTCGGTCAGCGCCTCCGCCGCCGCCCTGGCCATCCGTACTGCCCCGAGGAAGACGCTGTCGAACGCCGCCGCCCACTGCTCGTCGGTGTTGTCCGCGCCGAAGCCCGGTGCCGGACCGCCCACGCTCACGAGGATGCCGTCGAAGCGGCCGAAGCGGGACCGCGCCTCCGCGATCAGCCGGCCGGGCGCCTCGGGGTCGGCGTTGTCGGCGACGAGACCGGCGGCGCCCGGGCCCAGCTCCGCGACCGCCTCGGCGACCGTCTTCTCCTCGCGCCCGGTGATCACCACCTTCGCCCCCTCGGCGAGCAGCGCCTCGGCCGAGGCACGGCCGAGCCCCCGCGTCGCGCCGGTCACCACGTACACACGGTCCTTCAGTCCAAGATCCATGCCTTCATCCTGCCGCGTCCTCGCGCGGCAGCGCCAGGGCGGTCCCCACCAGCCCGATGTGGCTGAACGCCTGCGGGAAGTTGCCCAGCTGTCGCCGCGCGACCGGGTCGTACTCCTCCGCGAGCAGCCCGACGTCGTTACGGAGCTCCAGGACGCGCTCGAAGAGCTCCCGCGCCTCGTCCTCCCGCCCGGTCATCCGCAGCGCGTCCGCCATCCAGAACGAGCAGACCAGAAACGTTCCCTCCCTGCCGGGAAGGCCGTCGACCGAGACGCCCTCGGTGCTGTAGCGGCGGACGAACCCGCCGTGCGACAGCTCCTCGCGCACCGCGTCCACCGTGCCCACCACCCGGGGATCGTCCGGCGGGAGGAACCCCACCCGGGGGATCAACAGCGTCGCCGCGTCCAGCTCCCGCGAGCCGTACGACTGCGTGAACGTGTTGCGCTCGGGGTCGTACCCCTTGGCGCACACCTCCGCGTGGATCTCGTCCCGCATCGCCCGCCAGCGCGCCGGGTCCCCGCGCAGCGACGGGTCGCCCTCAAGGGCGCGCACCGCCCGGTCGGCCGCGACCCAGGCCATCACCTTCGAGTGCACGAAGTGGCGGCGTGGCCCGCGCACCTCCCACAGTCCCTCGTCCGGCTCCCGCCAGGTCGACTCCAGGAAGCCGAGCAGGCTCAGCTGGATGTTCCAGGCGTGCCGCACCGGTGGGATCCCGGCCTCCCGCGCCATCTGGAGGGAGTCCATGACCTCGCCGTACACGTCGAGCTGGAACTGCTCCACCGCCGCGTTCCCGACCCGTACCGGCGACGAGTCCGCGTAGCCGCGCAGCCAGGGCAGCTCCGTCTCGGGCAGCCGTCGCTCGCCGGCCGGCCCGTACATGATCTGAAGGTCGGCCGGATCGCCCGCCACCGCCCGCAGCAGCCAGTCGCGCCAGGCCTCCGCCTCCTCGATATAGCCGGCCGAGAGCAGCGCGCCGAGGGTGAGGGTCGAGTCGCGCAGCCAGCAGGAGCGGTAGTCCCAGTTCCGTACGCCGCCCAGCTCCTCCGGCAGCGAGGTCGTCGGCGCGGCCATGATCCCGCCGGTCGGCGCGTAGGTGAGCGCCTTGAGCGTGAGCAGCGAGCGCAGGACCGCCGCCCGGTACGGGCCCTCGTACGTGCAGCGTGCCGCCCAGTCCCGCCAGTCCGTCAGGCACTGGTCGAGCGCCGTGTACGGGTCGACCAGCTCCGGACGCGGCTCGTGCGAGGGGTGCCAGGTGAGCACGAACGCGACCTTCTCGCCCTCGTCGACCGTGAACGACGAACAGGTCGAGAACTGCTGCCCCCAGGTCTTCACCGGCGGCTCGCTGCGCAGCCAGACCGAGTCGGGCCCCGGGGGGGGGGGGGGGGGGGGGGGGGGGGGGGGAGGGAGAAGGGGGGGGGGGGGGGGGGGGAGGGGTGGCTTCGCTGTTCGGGAGGGGGGGGAGGGGGAAAGCGGCCCGCCATCC
>NZ_JBVHXA010000030.1:0-29141 GCF_055563935.1 Streptomyces sp. NPDC029169 | reverse complement strand
AACTTAATCCTGCCGCGCGGTGGCCGATGAGGCCCCCCCCCCCCCCCTACCCCCCCCCCCCCCCCCCCCCCCCCCCCCCCCCCTGCGCCGCACCCACGGCACGATCGAGCCGTAGTCGAAGCGCAGCCGCAGCACCGCGCTCATCTCGACGGTGCCGCTGACGCCCTCCACGATCCGCATGACATCGGGCGCGGTGTCACGCTGCGGCATGAAGTCGACGACCTTCACGGTGCCGGTGCGGGTCTCCCAGTACGTCTCCAGGACCAGCGAGTCGCCGGCGTAGCCTCTGCTGGTGCAGGACGTGGCGCCCTTGGGTGAGATCCGCCAGTGACCGTTGTCCTCGTCGCCCAGGAGCGCGGCGAAGCAGGCGGCCGAGTCGAAGCGCGGCAGACACAGCCAGTCGATCGACCCGTCGCGTCCGACGAGCGCGGCGGTCTGCAGATCGCCGATGAGGGCGTAGTCGTCGATACGTTGCGTCACGCTCTGGCGTGTTCCCGCCTGAGGCGACGGTCAATCAGCGGGACACTGTGGCCTGCGCCGCGCCCGTCGGTTCGGGCGTGCCCGCGCCGCTGTCCGTACGGGCCACGGCCTCCCGGTCGCGCTTCTCGCGGCGCACCAGGATCACCCAGCCGACCGGCACACCGGCCGTGAAGAGCCACCACTGCACGGCGTACGCCATGTGCGCACCGATCGAGTCGTGGTCGGGCTCGGGGATCAGCTCGGGGGAGCCTCCGGCCGGCTCGGGCGCGGTCTGCTCGATATAGCCGCCGAGCACCGTGCGGCCCGTCAGCTCGGCCTGCTGCGCGCTGTTGATCAGCATCACCTGACGGTCCGGCAGCCCGCGCAGGTCCTTGATCCCGCTGGCGCCGGTCGTCTCGTCGGCCTTGAGCCGGCCGGTCACGGTCACCTCGCCCTTGGGGGCGGGCGGGACCGGGGGGTACGCCTTCTGGTCGGCCGCGGCCGGGACCCAGCCGCGGTTGACGAGCACGACCCGGCCGTCCTTGAGCGCCAGCGGCGTCAGGACGTGGAAGCCGACCTGATCGTCGGCGGAGGTCCGGCGGCGGACGACAACCTCGTGAGCGCTGTCGAAGGTGCCCGTGGCCGTGACCCGGCGCCAGTAGTCGGCGCGCGGAACGGTGTGTCCGGGGGAGGTCAGCTTCTCGACGGGGAGGGGCTCCGCCTTGAGGTTGTCCGCGATCAGGGCGTTCTGCGCGACCCGGCGCTCGTGCCGGTGGAACTGCCAGAAGCCCAGCTCGATCATCGTCGGGACGAGGACGAGGGCGATGAGGGTGAGGATCACCCACTGCCGGGACAACAGGAAGCGGTACACCCCATGACCGTACAACTGTGGTCATGGGGTGCACGCACGGGGGTTGTGGTCAGACGTGGTCGACGATGCCCACCTTTCCCTCCGCGCGGGCGCAGTGGGCGCCGCAGTACCACTTCCCCTCGGCCTCGACACCCTGGCCGATGATCGGGACCCGGCAGTGTTCACAGACGGGCGCCATGCGGTGAATGGCGCAGGAGAAGCAGTCGAAGACGTGCACCGCGCCCTGCGCGTGCACCTCGAAGGACATGCCGTAATCGTTTCCGCAGACCTCGCAACGTGCCATGCGCCACAGGGTGCTGCGCGAGGCGGGCGAGGCGTGGGCGGCACGCCCGGCGCGTCACCCGTCTGCCGGGGCCACGTCACGCAGCAGCTGGGTGAAGGCGGCCTCGTCGACGATCGGGGTGGCGAAGGACTTCGCCTTCACCGTCTTGGAGGTGGCGGCGTCCGGATCGTTCGTCACCAGCAGGCTCGTCAGCCGGGACACGCTCGTCGCGACATGGAGCCCCGCCTCGACCGCCCGGTCCTCCAGGAGCTCGCGGTCGATGGAGGTGTCACCCGAGAACGCCACCCGCATGCCCTGTTTGAGCGGTTTGTCCGCTTCGTATCGCCCGGGGTTCGGATACGGGCACGGCGGCCGCTTCCGCGAGGGACGCCAGCCGTTCGCGTGGTACGAGGCCTGGTAGCCGATCCGGGCCGGAGCGGGCGTGGAGACCCACTCCGTCAGCGGCCGGCACTCCAGGAGCGGCAGCCGTACGTTCCGCTCCGCCGCCGCGTGCAGACTCGGCCGGAAGGCCTCCGCGAGCACCCGCGCGTCGTCCAGCGCGTGGTGCGCCCGCTGCTGCACGACACCGAAGTGCGCGGCCAGCGACTCCAGCTTGTGGTTGGGCAGCGGCAGGGCCAGCTCCTTGGCGAGCGCGATGGTGCACAGCCGCTGCCGCACGGGCGCGGTGCGCTCGGCCCGCGCGTACTCCCGGGCGATCATCGACCAGTCGAAGAGCGCGTTGTGCGCCACCAGGACACGGCCGTCGAGCCGCTCGGAGAACTCGGCGGCGATCTCCGGAAAGAGCGGCGCGCCCTCGAGGACGTCACGCGTCAGGCCGTGGATCCAGACCGGCCCGGGGTCCCGCTCCGGATTGACGAGCGTGTACCAGTGGTCCTCGACATCGCCTTGGGCGTCAAGGCGGTAGACGGCAGCCGACACTATCCGGTCGTCGCGGGCGAGTCCGGTGGTCTCCACGTCGACGACCGCGTACCCCTGTGGGTAGGCGGCCGGCCACGCTGCTGCTGTCGTACGGTCGTCGAGCATGGTCACTGAGAATACGGGCCCCTACTGACACGCCCGCTCCCCGGTGCCCCCTCAGGCACCCGGAACCGGCCGCCCGGTTGACGCGCGACGGTCACGGCGCTCGCCCCGTGGGCGAGTTCACCGGAGCCGGCGCGCGCGGTCACCCGAGGCTCGCCACCAGGTCCCCGGCCGCGACCTGTTCGAGACCGCAGCCGTCCACCGGGCCCGGCAGCAGGCGGTGACCGTCCCCGTCGCGCTGTCCGGCACGACGTCGCCGTCGAGGAGCGCGCGGAACACGTTCCGACCGCCCGCACCGGCCGCCGCCGTCGCCCGTCCGTGCGGCACGGGTCCGGCACGCCGGAGCCGTACAGCCGCAGCAGATGGTCCCTAGGACGGCCCCACGCGTGCGTGCCACCGGAAATTAACCGGCCGGGTCAGCCGATCACCTAGGCGTGCCCAACAGGCCGTCCACCAGTGCCCGTACAGACGTGGTGAAGAGGCGCTCCGTGTCGATCGGGCGGGCCAGGGCGCGGGCGAGGGCGGGGTCGTCCGGCTCCGTCGTCTCCGTCTCCCAGAGCTCCTCCTCGCCGGGGGACTGGACCGGGGCCCGTTCGCGGTTGCGTTCCACCAGGACGTAGCCCACGACCTGGACCTGCACCGCCCTGACCACCTCCGCCGCCCGAGCGCCGCGCAGGCCCGCCGCGTGGACCTCGTGGGCCAGGGCGCGCTGGGCGGGCAGGAACATCCGCTCCGTCAGGCCCCGTTCGTGGACCATCGCCACCAGATGCGGGCGGTCCCGCAGATCGCGACGGAGCGCGCGGGCCACCGAGACGATCCGCTCGGCGGGCGTGTTGCCGCGCGGGGTGATCGCGGAGAGATCGGCGACCGTCCGCTCGACCAGCGCGTCGAGCAGGGACTCGCGGTTGCCGACGTGCCAGTAGATCGAGGTGACCGCCGTGCCGAGCTCGGCGGCGAGCTTGCGCATGGTGAGGGCGTCCGGGCCGTGCTGCCTCACCAGAGCGGCGGCGGTCTCCAGGACCTCCTCGCGGGTGAGTGCGCTGCGCGCCATCCCGATCCCCCCAATTCTCTTGCCTGCACGGCTCTTTACCCTTCATCGCGACCGGTGTAACTGTGTTACAGGCCGACGGTCCCTGAAGGGTGGTACGTCATGGCACGAGTACGGTACGGGGCGCGCACCGACGCCGAGATTGCGGCGGCCCGCGCCAAGAGCAGCAAGCTTCCCGACATCTGGTCCACGGGCGTGGTCGCCGTCTGGGAGACCGATCCAGACGTCGTCGCGGCGGTCCTGCCGCCCCCGCTGAAACCCACCGAGCGGCCCCTCGTCCGGGCGAACATCAGCCAGGTCGACCTCCCCGGCTATCCCCTCGGCGCCGGCTCGGTCGCCGTCGCCGCCGCCCACGGCGACCAGGAGGGCTGGTATCCGCTCGTCATGCCGATGACCCTGGAGCGGGCCCTCATCGGCGGCCGCGAGGTCTTCGGCGAGCCGAAGAAGCTCGGCGAGGTCGTCGTCGAACGCGACGGGCTCGTCGTCCGCGCCTCCCTCGCCCGGCACGGCATCGCCTTCGTCGAGGTGCGCGGCGCGGTCTCCGGCCCGCTGCCCGTGCCCGAGCCCGCCGAGAAGACCGACTTCTACTTCAAGTTCCTGCCGGGCGTGGACGGCACGGGCTTCGACGCGGACCCCGTCCTCGTCCACTGCGTCCGCAACGAGAAGGTCCGCAAGCTGGAGCAGGTGACCGGAGACATCGTGCTGCGCGAGTCGATGTACGACCCGGTCGCCGACCTGCCCGTACGCCGCATCGTCGAGATCACGATCGGCGAGAAGACCACCGACCAGAAGGGCCGGGTCGTGGAACGCGTGAGCGCCCAGGCCCTCCTGCCGTACATCCACCAGCGCTACGACGACCCGCAGCAGATCCTCGACGGCCCGCCGGAAGGGAGCGTGTGATGGAGCTGCGGCAGGGGCAGGTCGCGGTCGTCACGGGCGCGGCGAGCGGCATCGGGCTGGCGATGGCGCGCCGCTTCGCCGCCGAGGGGCTCGCCGTCGTCCTCGGCGATGTGGAGGAGGCCGCGCTCGCCAAGGCGGCCGAGGAGCTGATGGAGGACGGGGCGCAGATCCTCGCCCGTACCGTCGACGTCAGCGACGCGGGGTCCGTGGGGGCGTTCGCGGACGCGGCGTTCGAGACCTTCGGCGCCGTGCACGTCCTGTGCAACAACGCCGGGGTCGGATCGGGCGCCGAGGGCCGGATGTGGGAGCACGAGCCCAACGACTGGAGGTGGGCCTTCGCCGTCAACGTCTGGGGCGTCTTCCACGGCATCCAGGCCTTCGTCCCGCGCATGCTCGCCGGCGGCGAGCCCGGACACGTCGTCAACACCTCTTCCGGCGACGGCGGGATCGCCCCGCTGCCCACCGCCTCCGTCTACGCCGTCACCAAGGCGGCCGTCGTCACGATGACCGAGTCGCTGTACGCGCATCTGAAGGCCGAGCACGCGCGCGTGGGGGCGTCCGTGCTCTTCCCCGGCCCGCACATGCTGCGCACCGGCCTGTGGGAGTCGCACCGCAACCGGCCCGAGCGGTACGCCAAGCAGCGGCCGCGCAGGACCCCGTACCGCAGCCTCGATCAGTGGGAGGCGGCCATGAAGGACGCCGGGCACGAGGTCGCCTTCACGCCCGTCGAGGAGGTCGCGGAGCACGTCGTGGACGGCATCCGCGCCGACCGGTTCTGGATGCTCCCGGCGAGCGAGCACAGCGACCGGCAGATCCGGGCGCGCTCGCAGTCGATGCTCGACCGCGCCAACCCGTCCTATCTGGAGAACTTCATCCTCGACTGAGGGGCGTGACCATGAGCCACGAGGACCCGTATCTGATCATCTCCTCCGACTGTCACGCCGGTCCGCCCACCGAGCGCTACCGGCCCTATCTCGATCCCCGGTTCCACCGCGCCTTCGACGAGTTCCTCGCCGGGCGCGACGCCCGCCGCGAGGCGATGACCCGGCTCGGGGTGCGCAACGAGGACTTCGCCAACAAGTGGTTCAGCGACAACGAGGAAGGGCTGCGGGGCGGCTGGGACGCCGCCCAGCGCCTCAAGGAGCTCGACGGCGACGGCGTGGCGGCCGAGGTCGTCTTCCCCGACGCGGACGCCGTCGACAGCCAGACCGCCGCGCCCTTCGGCGTCGGCCTCGGGCTCTCCGGCGACCAGGACCCGGAGCTCGGCATGGCGGGGGCGCAGGCCCACAACCGCTGGCTCGCCGAGTTCGTCGGGCAGAACCCCGAGCGGCACTGCGGGGTGGCGCTGCTCCCGATCACGGCCGAGCCCGCGAAGGTCGTCGCCGAGATCCACCGGGCCAAGGAGTCCGGGCTCGGGGCGCTGATGATCCCCTCCATGTGGGTGGACAAGGAGCCGTACCACGACCGGCGTTACGACCCGGTCTGGGCGACCGCCGCCGAGACCGGGATGCCGCTCGTCACCCACTCGGGCGCGGCGCCGCGAGAGGAGTACGGCGACCATCTCGGCATCTACGTCAGCGAGGTGACCTGGTGGCCGGCCAGGCCGCTGTGGTTCCTGCTCTGGTCCGGGGTCTTCGAGCGGCACCCGGGGCTGAGGTTCGGCGTCGCCGAGTCGGGCTGCTGGTGGCTGCCGAACCTGCTCTGGTTCATGGACCGGCTCTATCTCGGTGCCCATGGCGGCAAGAAGCTCTCCCCGTTCGCGGAGCTGAAGCGGCCGCCGAGCGAGTACCTGGACCGTCAGGTCTTCGTCTGCGCCACCAACACCAAGCGGCGCGAGCTTGCGCAGCGGTACGAGATCGGCGTGGACAACATCCTCTGGGGCTCGGACTTCCCGCACCCGGAGGGGACCTGGCCCAACACGCGCGCGTGGCTGCGGAACACGTTCCACGACATCCCGGTGGCGGAGTCGCGGCGGATGCTGGGACTGGCCGCTGCGGAGGTCTTCGGATTCGACGTCCGGACATTGGATCCAATAGCCCGTCGCATCGGCCCCACCCCCGCCGACCTCGGCCAGTCGCCCGACCAGGCGGCCGTGGAGGCGTCCTGGGCGCGTTCACGCGAGGTCGGCCGCCACTGGCTGACGGACCACGACTTCCCGACCCTGGGGGTGACGCCATGACGGACCGTTACACCGTGATCTCCGCCGACTGCCACGCGGGCGCGGACCTCCTCGACTACAAGCCGTACCTGGAGAAGAAGCACCACGACGCCTTCGACGCCTGGGCGGCCGGCTACGTCAACCCCTACGAGGACCTGCTCGCCGACACCGCCGACCGTAACTGGAACTCCCAGCGCCGGCTGCGCGAACTGGAGGCGGACGGGATCGTCGCCGAGGTCGTCTTCCCCAACACCATCCCGCCGTTCTTCCCCTCCGCCTCCCTGATGGCCCCGCCGCCGACCCGCGAGGAGTTCGAGCAGCGCTGGGCGGGACTGCGCGCGCACAACCGCTGGCTGGCCGACTTCTGCGCGGACGCGCCCGGCCGCCGGGCGGGCGTGGCGCAGATCCTCCTCAACGATGTCGACGAGGCGGTACGGGAGATCCGCCGCACCAAGGAAGCGGGCCTCACAGGCGGCGTCCTGCTCCCCGGCGCCCCGCCCGGCAGCGGGATCCCGGAGCTGTACTCGCAGACGTACGACCCGATCTGGGCGGTCTGCGCGGAGCTGGACGTCCCGGTCAACCACCACGGCGGCTCCGCCTCTCCGCCGCTCGGCGACGAACCGGCCGCGCGCGCGGTGTTCATGGTGGAGACGACCTGGTTCTCGCACCGGGCGCTGTGGCACCTGGTGTTCGGCGGCGCCTTCCGCCGCCACCCCGAGCTGAAGCTCGTCCTCACCGAGCAGGGCTCGGGCTGGATCCCCGGGGTCGTCGAGATGCTGGACTACTACCACGCGCGCCTGGTCGCGGCGGCCTCGCGGGCCGCCACCGCCGAGTCCAAGTTCGGCGCGGGCCTCGCGGAGTCCATGGGCAAGGGCCCCAGCGAGGTCTGGCGCGACAACTGCTTCGTCGGCGCGAGCTTCATGCGCCCGCACGAGGTGCCGCTGCGCGACCGGATCGGCCTCGACAAGATCATGTGGGGCAGCGACTACCCGCACGACGAGGGCACGACACCGTACTCCCGCGAAGGCCTCCGCATCGCCTACGCGGGGCTGCCGAGGGAGGAGGTCGCGGCGATGACCGGCGACAACGCGGCCCGCGTCTACGGCTTCGACCTGCCGTTCCTGGACTCCCTGGCGGCCGTCCACGGGCCGACCGTCGAGGAGATCGCCGAGCCCCTGAAGGAGCCCCCGGCGGACGCCACGAGCCCGGCGTTCGCCCCGGGCGGGTCGGTCCGCGTCTGGTGAACGACCGGGTGAGACCCTCCCGGGTGTGACTGATGCCCCTGTGCACGACGAGGCCCACGGCGGAGACCTCGGCACCCGTCTCAACTGGCTCCGGGCCGCCGTGCTCGGAGCCAACGACGGAGTCGTCTCCACCGCGGGCCTCGTCGTCGGCGTCGCCGGCGCGACGGAGTCGCAGGCCGCGCTCCTGACCGCCGGTCTGGCGGGCCTGCTCGCCGGTTCGATGTCGATGGCAGCGGGGGAGTACGTCTCCGTCTCCACCCAGCGCGACTCGGAGAAGGCCGCCCTGGCGGTCGAGCGACGCGAACTGCGCGACCAGCCGGAGGCGGAACTGGCTGAGCTGACCGGCCTGCTGACGGACCGCGGCCTCTCGCCGGACGTCGCGCGCGAGGCCGCGGAGCAACTCACCGAACGCGACGCCCTGCGCGCCCACGCGCGCGTGGAGCTCGGCATCGACCCCGACCAGCTCACCAACCCCTGGCACGCCGCCGCCGCGAGCTTCCTCGCCTTCACGGTCGGCGCCCTGCTCCCCCTCCTCGCGATCGTCCTCCCACCCGCCGCGACCCGCCTCTGGATCACGGTCCTCTCCGTCCTGGCCGCCCTCACCGTCACCGGCTGGTGGAGCGCCCACCTCGGCGCGGCCCCACCGGGGAGGGCGGTCCTGCGCAACATGGGGGGCGGGGCACTGGCGATGGCGGTGACGTACGGGGCGGGCTCGCTGCTCGGTGCGGCGGGGGTGTGAGGAGGAGCCTCCCTTGTCGGAAGGTGCCAAAGCTTGCTGACAAGTCGTCTTGCATACTTGTTGGTAACAGCGTCTAGCCGAGCACCGACCCGCCCCTCTACCGTCGTCGGCATGCCGAACCTGCCCGATGTCGTGCTCTGGTCCATACCGGCGTTCGTCCTGCTCACCGTCCTGGAGATGGTCAGCTACCGGCTCCATCCCGACGAGGACGCCGCCGGATACGAGACCAAGGACGCCGCCACCAGCCTCGGCATGGGGATCGGCAGTCTCGTCTTCGACTTCCTCTGGAAGATCCCGATCGTCGCCATCTACACCGCGGTCTACGAGCTCACCCCGCTCCGCGCCCCCGTCCTGTGGTGGACGATCCCGCTGATGCTGCTCGCCCAGGACTTCTTCTACTACTGGCAGCACCGCGGACACCACGTCATCCGCATCCTCTGGGCCTGCCACGTGGTGCACCACAGCAGCCGCAAGTTCAACCTCACCACCGCGCTGCGCCAACCCTGGACCAGCCTGACCTCCTGGCCGTTCTACCTGCCGATGATCGCCCTCGGCGTGCACCCGGCCGCCGTCGCGTTCTGCTACTCCATCAACCTCGTGTACCAGTTCTGGATCCACACCGAGCGCATCGACAAGCTCCCCCGCCCCTTCGAGTACGTCCTCAACACGCCCTCCCACCACCGCGTCCACCACGCCTCGCAGGGCGGCTACCTGGACCGGAACTTCGGCGGCATCCTCATCGTCTGGGACCGGATGTTCGGCTCCTGGGTGGGGGAGACCACCAAGCCCGTCTTCGGCCTCACCAAGAACATCGAGACCTACAACCCGCTGCGCGTCGCCACCCACGAGTACGCCGCCATCGCCCGGGACATACGGGCCGCGACGAGCTGGCGCGAGCGCGCCGGGCGCGTCTTCCGGGGGCCGGGCTGGCAGCCGGCGCCGCTGCCGCCGCACGGCACGGGACCCGCCGCCGCGGAGCCCGCCGCGTGAGCGCCGCCCGTACCTCCGCCGCCACCGTGACGAGCACGCTCTCCCGCGCCCTCCTCGCCGTCTTCGCGCTTGCCGTCGCCGTCGACCTGGTCTCCCTCCTCGCCGGCGCCGACCTCGGTCACCGGATCGCCAAGCCGCTGTTGATGCCGCTGCTCGCCGCGTACACCGCCACCCGGGGCGCCCCCAAGCTCCTGATCGCCGCACTGCTCTTCGGCTGGGGCGGCGACGTCTTCCTGCTCTCCGACGCCGACTGGGCCTTCCTCGTCGGCATGGGCTCCTTCGCCGCAGGACACGTCTGCTACCTGGTGCTCTTCGGCCGGCGCCGTACGTCCGTCCCCCTCGGCATCGCGTACACCGTCGCCCTCGTCGGCACCGTCGCGCTCCTGTGGCCCGACCTCCCCGCCGAGCTGCGGATCCCCGTCGCGGGCTACTCGCTCCTGCTCACCGCCATGGCCTACCGCGCGAGCTCCCTCGGGCTCACCGCGGGCGCCGGCGGCGCGCTGTTCCTGCTCTCCGACACGCTCATCGCGAGCGGGGTCGCCGGGTGGCCCCAGCTGCCGGTCCCCGACTTCTGGGTCATGGCCACCTACCTCGCCGCCCAGTACCTGCTGACCCTGGGCGTGCTCACCCAGGCGTACGCGTGGAGGACGTGCCCGACGCGGTGATCCAGGACCCCACCGACGTCGTCGTGCGGGTGCTGCGCGCCTGCGTCTGCGGCAGCGACCTGTGGGCGTACCGCGGCGAGTCCGCCCGCCAGCCGGGGCTGGGGGTCCCCCCAGGCCCTTAGGGCCTAGGGGGAGTATTGGCCACGAGTTCCTGGGGGTCGTCGAGGCGGCCGGCTCGGACGTCTCCGGCTTCTCGGCAGGCGACCTCGTCGTCGCCCCCTTCGTCTGGTCCGACGGTACGTGCGACTACTGCGCCGAGGGGCTCCAGACCTCCTGCCCGCGCGGCGGTTTCTGGGGCTCCGTCGGCTCCGACGGCGGCCAGGGCGAGGCCGTCCGCGTCCCCTTCGCCGACGGCACGCTCGTGCGCCTGCCCGCCGAGGCCGCCTCCGACGACCACCTGCTGACCGCGCTCCTCGCCCTCTCCGACGTCATGGGCACCGGCCACCACGCAGCCCTCGGCGCGGGCGTCCGCAAGGGCTCCACCGTCGCGGTCGTCGGCGACGGCGCCGTCGGCCTCTGCGGCGTCCTCGCCGCCAAGCGGCTCGGCGCCGACCGCATCATCGCGCTCGGCCGCCACACCGTCCGTACCGACATCGCCCGGACCTTCGGCGCCACCGACGTCGTCGCCGAACGCGGCGAGGCCGCCGAGGCCGCCGTCCGCGAACTCACGGGCGGCCAGGGCGTCCACGCCGTCATCGAGGCCGTCGGCACCGAGCAGTCGATGCGCACCGCCGTCGCCATCGCCCGCGACGGCGGCTCGATCGGCTACGTCGGCGTCCCGCACGGCTCCGGCACGGGCCTGGACCTGTCCGTCATGTTCGACCGGAACATCGCGCTGCGCGGCGGCGTCGCCCCGGTCCGCGCGTACATCCCCGAGCTGCTCCCGGACGTCCTCGACGGCCGCCTGGACCCTTCCCCGGTCTTCGACCTGACCGTCGGCCTCGACGGCGTCCCCGGCGGCTACAAGGCAATGGACGAGCGCACCGCACTGAAGGTCCTCGTCAAGCCGTAGCCCACCGCCCCGCGCTCCCGCCGAGCCACCGCGGCCGGCCCGCCGGGCGGCTCCCCGGCCGCGCCCGGCGTGCGGCTACGGGCACCGCGCGCCACGGCGCCCGCCAACAGCGCGCGCTCACGCGTCGAGCCCCGCGATGCCCGGCGGTCAGGCGGGGAGCCAGGTGGGTGTGTCCGTACCCGCGAGGCCCGGTGGGTGCGGCCAGGACGTTGGGCCGCCGTCGTACGAGACGGGCGACACGGCATGGCGCAGTCGGCCGAGCGGGCCGGTCGTCTCTCGGAGCCAGTGCTCCGGCTCGTAGTCGGGTCCCTGTGGGTCCTCCACGGCCCGCCGTGGGAGCGCGTGCGTCAGCCAGTGGCCCGTCTGCGCCAGCGCCAGGCGTACGAGACGGGTGCCGCCGTCCCGGTCCTGCTCGGTCAGGGAGCGCAGTACGGCCGCCGCGAGCAGGTAGCCCGTGCCGTGGTCCAGGGCCTGCGCGGGCAGCGCGCCCGGCTGTGCCGCCGAGCCCTCGGTCACCGCGATCCCGGTCGCCACCTGCACCAGGCTGTCGAAGCCGCGCCGCTCGCCCCACGGCCCGTAGTCGCCCCACGCCGAGAGCCGGGCGATCACCAGGCCGGGCCGGTGGAGGTCGAAGCGGTCCAGGGCGCCGGGGCGGTAGCCGGTGACCAGGACGTCGGCCGCGTCCAACAGCTCGTCGAACGTACGCCGGTCCGAAGGGCGGTCCAGGTCGAGCGCGGCCGTCCGCTTCCCGATGTCCGTGTCCGCGTGCTGGTCGGGCAGTTCGGGGTTGCCCGGCGGGTCGATCCGCAGAACGTCCGCCCCGAGCAGCGCGAGCGTCCGGGTCGCGACAGGACCGGCGATGACCCGGGTCAGGTCCAGGACCCGCAGAGGGCCCGAACGCCGCCTCGGGGCCGCGTCGTCCAGCCGTTCCCGGGTCAGCAGGGGCCGCGCCGCCACCTCCCGGCCCTGCTCGTGCGCCGCCCACTCCTCCGGCGTGCGCAGGGCGACCGCCAGGCCCCCGGCCGCGTACACCGCCGTCTCGACCTCGACGGCCTTCCGCTCGGCGATCTCCGCCGCCACGGCCTCCACCGAATTCGCCGAGCCCAACGCGCGCAGCAACGCCGCCCTGTGGTGCGGATAATTCGCGTGCGTACGGACCCAGCCGTCAGAAGCCCGCCAGAAACGGGACAGCGGCGCGAAGTTGACCGGAACCCGGCCGTCGACCCGGAGATGACGCTCACTCACGAAGGCGGTGGCGACCGCCCCGTCGTCCACCCGGACCGGCCCCCGAACGTCCGCCCGCTCCACCGCGGCCAGGCCCGCGACCGCGACCGTCGCCCGGGCCAGGTCCATCACCGGCAGCCGGGCCGACAGCAGCCCCGAAGGACCTCCGTACGCCACCCGGTCGAGCAGGGCCGGATCGCCACCCAGGGCCGACCACAGCAACTCCGTACCTGTACGCACTGTGTTGTCCATGGACGGCATGATGGCACCCAGTGCCATGCAAGAGGCCCTGGTGTGGCGCACCACACCAGGGCCTCTCCTTACAGCTTTACGTGCTTACTTGCGCACCGCGTCCAGCGCGTTCACCAGACCGGCCCCGTAGAAGCCGTTCTTGCTCTCGTCGCCCTCGCACACCGCGTCGACGACACCGTCGCCGTTGATGTCGTACGGGTTCGTGCAGGCGCGGTCGTCGGCCTGCGCGTACAGCAGGGCCTTGAGCGCGGCCGGGCTCGCGTACGGGTGCGTCGACTTCAGCAGCGCGAGCACACCGGCGGCGTGCGGCGAGGCCATCGACGTACCGGCCTTGTAGTTGTAGCCGCCGTTGACCGTGGTCGACAGGATGCGGCCGTTGACCGCCGGGGCGCCCGGGGTCTGGTACTCGGTGCGGTCGCCGCCGGGCGCCGCGACGTCGATGACACCGTCACCGTAGTTGGAGTACGAGGCCTTCAGGTCCTTGGCGCCCGTGGAGGAGACCGTGACCACGCCCGGCAGCATCGCCGGGTAGTCGAAGCACTCCTGCGGGTCGATGACCCGCGTCACCGGCGTGGTGTCGTTCGGGCTGGTGACGTCCGTGAGCTCGTCCGCCGCCAGGTCCATCCGGGAGTTGCCGGCCGCCGCGACGTTGACCGTGCCCCGGTGCTCCGCGTAGCGGGTGGCACGGGTGACGGCCTCGATCAGGGCCTTCTGGTCCTCGTCGTTCTTGCACGCGAACAGCCACGGGTCGGTGTAGTAGCTGTTGTTGGTGATGTCGACGCCGTTCTCCGCCGCCCACACGAAGCCACAGACGACGGCCTCGGTGTAGAAGAAGCCGTCCGGGGTGGACACCTTGATGCCCGAGACCTTCACGCCCGGCGCGACACCGGTGACGCCGATGCCGTTCTTGGCGGCGGCGATGGTGCCCGCGACGTGCGTGCCGTGGTCGCTCTCGCCCGGGTTCGGACGCCACGAGCCGGGGGTGGTGTCCGGGGCGCCGGTCACGCAGTTGGCCGAGGCGGCGGCGTCGAAGTTCGGCGCCAGGTCCGGGTGGGTGTCGTCGACACCCGTGTCGATGACGCCGACCGTCACCTTGCTGCTGCCGAGCGTCTTCTGGTGGGCCTTGTCCGCCTTGATGGCGGGCAGGTCCCACTGCAGCGGCTCGAGCGGGTCCTGCTCGTCCGTGGCACCGGCCGCGGCGGCCGTGGCCTCGGCCGCGGTGAGCGCCTGCCCGCCCTCGCCGACAGAGGTGTCGGTCTGGACGGAGAGCGGGGCGGTGCGCGTCGAACCGGCCGACACCACGCCCCTGGCCTGCCGGATCGTCTTCGCGAACTCGGGGTTCTGCGAGTGGACGACTATCACGCCTATCTGGTCATAGGAGATGACCACCGTGCCACCGGCCGCGGCAATCGCCTTCTTCACCGAGGCGGCCGTCCAGCGGCCCCCCTCGATGTTGACGACGTACGACAGCTTGGGACCGTCCGTCGAGACGGCGGCCGTCGCCGGGGCGTCGCTCAGAACCGCGGCGGATGCGCCGGTCGGAAGGAAGCCGAGCGAGGCCGTGAGCGCGAGACCGGCAGGCAGAGCGAGTACTCGGCCGCGTCTCGATCCCAGATGAGCCATGGGTTCTCCACATCATCCGTATGTACTGCCCGCCCGCGGATTGCGGACGGGCAGGTGCATGACGAGTGAAGTTATCGCTGATCTTGCCGCGCCTTCAATGAGTTGAGAGGACTTGATACAGATCCGGAGGAATATCCAGGCCGAGAAAAAGATCTGCGGTGAACCGCGTCGCCCCGCGCTCCGTGCCGTTGTGCAGGGGAGGAGCTCCGCTCGGAGCCCCGTTCCCCCACCCCCCTCAGTGAGGCCCCTTTGTCCATGCCCACCGCACCCGCGTCGCGAGGAGAATCCGTGGCTACCGATGCACCGCCGCCGCCCCAAGGCGGCACGGACGTCCACACCGGCCCTGTCCAGCCCACGACCGAGGCGTTCGTCGAGGTGCAGGAGAGTGCGGAATTCGGCGAGCTGCGCCGCACGTACCGCTCCTTCGCCTTCCCCCTGACGATCGCCTTCATCGCCTGGTACCTGCTCTACGTGCTGCTCTCCAACTACGCGGGCGGCTTCATGGGGACCAGGCTCTTCGGCAACATCAACGTGGCTCTCGTCCTGGGCCTCGGCCAGTTCGCCACGACCTTCCTCATCGCCTGGCTCTACTCGCGGCACGCGGCGAACCGCCTCGACCCGAAGGCCGAGGCCATCAAGTCCCGTATGGAGGGCGACGCGTGAGCAGCATCCTCGAGACCGTCTCGCTGGCGGCCGGCAACGCGACGAGCGAGCACCGGCCGCTGATCATCACCCTCTTCGGCGCCTTCGTCGTCGCCACGCTCGTCATCACCGTCTGGGCCGGCCGCCAGACCAAGAGCGCCGCCGACTTCTACGCCGGCGGCCGCCAGTTCACCGGCTTCCAGAACGGCCTCGCGATCTCCGGCGACTACATGTCCGCCGCGTCGTTCCTCGGCATCGCCGGCGCCATCGCGCTCTTCGGCTACGACGGCTTCCTGTACTCGATCGGCTTCCTGGTCGCCTGGCTGGTGGCCCTGCTCCTGGTCGCCGAACCGCTGCGCAACTCCGGCCGGTTCACCATGGGCGACGTCCTCGCCTACCGGATGCGCCAGCGCCCGGTCCGTACCGCCGCCGGCACCTCCACGATCGTCGTCTCGATCTTCTACCTGCTCGCGCAGATGGCCGGCGCGGGCGTGCTCGTCTCGCTGCTCCTCGGCATCACCAGCGACGGCGGCAAGATCGCCATCGTCGCCCTGGTCGGCGTCCTGATGATCGTGTACGTCACCATCGGCGGCATGAAGGGCACCACCTGGGTGCAGATGGTCAAGGCCGTCCTGCTCATCGCGGGCACGCTCCTGATCACCTTCCTCATCCTGCTGAAGTTCAACTTCAACCTCTCCGACCTGCTCGGCGCCGCCGCCACCAACAGCGGCAAGGGACAGGCCTTCCTGGAGCCGGGCCTCAAGTACGGGGCCACCGGCACCTCGAAGCTGGACTTCATCTCGCTCGGCATCGCGCTCGTCCTCGGCACGGCCGGCCTGCCGCACATCCTGATCCGCTTCTACACCGTGCCGACCGCCAAGGCCGCCCGTAAGTCGGTCAACTGGGCCATCGGCATCATCGGCGCCTTCTACCTGATGACGATCGTCCTCGGCTTCGGCGCCGCGGCCCTGCTGAAGAACAGCGACATCATCGCCTCGAACAAGGCGGGCAACACCGCCGCCCCGCTCGCGGCCCTGGAGATCGGCGGAGGCGCCGACTCCACCGGCGGCGCGATCCTGCTCGCGGTGATCTCCGCCGTCGCCTTCGCCACCATCCTCGCGGTGGTCGCCGGACTGACCCTGGCCTCGTCGTCCTCCTTCGCGCACGACATCTATGCCAACGTCATCCGGCGCGGAAAGGCCACCGAGAAGGAGGAGGTCCGCGCCGCCCGCTGGGCGACCGTCCTCATCGGCATCGTCTCGATCGCCCTCGGCGCGCTCGCCCGCGACCTCAACGTCGCCGGCCTGGTCGCCCTGGCCTTCGCCGTCGCCGCCTCGGCCAACCTGCCGACGATCCTCTACAGCCTGTTCTGGAAGCGGTTCACCACCCAGGGCGCGCTCTGGTCGATCTACGGCGGTCTGATCTCCTCGGTCGTCCTGGTGCTCTTCTCGCCGGTCGTCTCCGGCAAGCCCACCTCGATGTTCAAGACCGTGGACTTCTACTGGTTCCCGCTGGAGAACCCGGGCATCGTCTCGATCCCGCTGGGCTTCCTGCTCGGCTGGCTCGGCTCGATCCTCTCCAAGGAGGAGCCGGACAAGGGCAAGTACGCGGAGCTGGAGGTCAAGTCCCTCACCGGTACCGGAGCGCACTGAGCCGTCACTCTCCGCAACCTACGCGGCGGCCGCGTCGTAGAGTCCTACGACGCGGCCGCGCGGGTCCCGTTCCAATCGGCCCCTGCTGGTTGTCGGTGGTCTCGCGTAGGCTCGCTGTATCAATCACCGAACGACGGGGAGGGGGCCAACAGTGCTCATCGACACCTACGGCCGGGTGGCCACTGACCTGCGCGTCTCGCTCACCGACCGGTGCAATCTGCGGTGTACGTACTGTATGCCGGAGGAAGGCCTCCAGTGGCTGGCCAAGCCCGATCTGCTGACCGACGACGAGATCGTCCGGCTGATACGGATCGCGGTCACCGACCTCGGTGTCACGGAGGTCCGCTTCACCGGCGGCGAGCCGCTGCTCCGCCCCGGCCTGGTCGGCATCGTCGAGCGCTGCGCGGCCCTGGAGCCCCGCCCCAGGATGTCCCTGACCACCAACGGCATCGGGCTCAAGCGCACGGCCGCCGCGCTGAAGGCGGCCGGTCTCGACCGGGTCAACGTCTCCCTGGACACCCTGCGGCCCGAGGTCTTCAAGACCCTGACCCGCCGCGACCGCCACCACGACGTCCTCGACGGCATGGCCGCCGCGCGCGACGCCGGACTCACCCCGGTCAAGGTCAACGCGGTCCTGATGCCCGGCCTCAACGACGACGAGGCCCCCGACCTGCTGGCCTGGGCGGTGGAGAACGCGTACGAGCTGCGCTTCATCGAGCAGATGCCGCTGGACGCCCAGCACGGCTGGAAGCGCGACGGCATGATCACCGCCGGGGACATCCTGGAGTCGCTGCGCACCCGCTTCACCCTGACCCCCGAGGGCGAGGACGAGCGTGGCTCGGCCCCCGCCGAGCGCTGGGTCGTGGACGGCGGACCGCACACGGTGGGTGTCATCGCCTCCGTCACCCGCCCGTTCTGCCGGGCCTGCGACCGGACCCGGCTCACCGCCGACGGTCAGGTGCGCACCTGCCTGTTCGCCACCGAGGAGACGGACCTGCGGGCCGCGCTGCGCTCGGACGCGCCGGACGCCGAGATAGCCCGGATCTGGAAGCTGGCGATGTGGGGCAAGAAGGCCGGCTCGGGCCTGGACGACCCGAGCTTCCTCCAGCCGGAGCGCCCGATGTCAGCGATCGGCGGCTGATTCCCACTCGGCGATCGGTACGACGTCCTTGAGGAAGCCCCGTACGCCCAGGAACTGGGAGAGATGCTCGCGGTGCTCCTCGCAGGCGAGCCAGGTCTTGCGGCGCTCGGGCGTGTGCAGCTTGGGATTGTTCCAGGCCAGCACCCACACCGCGTCGGCGCGGCAGCCCTTGGCGGAACAGATCGGGGTTTCGTCACTCACCTGATCATTGTCCAACAATGGCGATGCCGAGCAGCCACGGGGGGAGCTGCCCGGCATCGGTCCGTCGCTCCGACGGGGGATGCGGAGCGCGTAGGCAGTATGTCACGGGGAATGGGGTGCGGTGCACTGGAACTTCATGATTGATCTGAGCTTTTCTTGAGCTTTTACGTCACCATGATGATCAACTCTGGCCGGGCGAACGCTCCGCAGGCGGTTCCGCGGAAGGATCCACGGTAGGTTCCGCGGAGGGATCCACGGTAGGTTCCGCGGAGGGATCCACGGCAGGAAGCTCGGGACGGCTCGGACCCGATACGTAGGTGGAGGGAAGGCTCGGAGATTTCTCCCGCCCGGCGTTCGCGATGACCACCGCGATATAGGGGAGCACCCCACCGAGCACCAGAGCCACGATGGCCACAGGGCGCTCGACGTTCCACAGGAGGACCGCGGCGATGACGGACAGCGTCCGCACCGACATCGAGATCACATACCGGCGCTCCCGCCCGCGCACATCGTCGGACAGGCCCTGACGGGCTCCGGTGATTCGGAAGACCTCTGTTCCGCCATGCTTCCGCATCGCATTCCACCACCAGCTTCCACGCCGGACTCTCCCCGGACCGGACCTGTCTCCACGGTACGCCCGACGTCCGAGGCGCAGGAGACCGGGTCACGTATGGATCCGTCCGACATGCGCTGTATGGCGCATGGGCCGAGACTGGGCCCACATGCGCAGATCGCGCCGCATGAGGAGGCGACCATGAGCTGGTTGTGGGCAATCATCGTGGGCTTGGTGCTCGGCCTGATCGCCAAGGCGATCATCCCGGGCAAGCAACAGATCCCACTGTGGCTGACGACCGTGTTCGGCATCATCGGCAGTGTTCTCGGCAACTCCGTCGCGTCGTGGATCGGGGTCGAGGACACCCGGGGAATCGACTGGACGCGGCACCTGCTCCAACTCGTCTTCGCGATCGCCGTGGTGGGCGTGGGCGACATGCTGTGGACCTCGATCAGAGGCAACAGGCAACGCGCGTGACGTTCTGGACACGCCGGAGGCCGGTACGCGCGTCATGCGCGTACCGGCCTCCGTCATGTCAGGCCCCGGGCCTCAGCCCTGCGCGCCGACCTCGATCGCCGCCAGGTTCTTCTTGCCCCGGCGCAGCACCAGCCAGCGGCCGTGCAGCAGCTCGTCCGCCGACACCTCGGCGTCCTCGGCGGTCACCTTCAGGTTGTTCACGTAGGCCCCGCCCTCCTTCACCGTCCGACGCGCCGCCGACTTGCTCGGCGCCAGACCGACCTCGGCGAACAGGTCCACGACCAGCCCGAGCTCCGCCACGCGCGCGTGCGGCAGCTCGGAGAGAGCCGCGGCGAGCGTCGCCTCGTCCAGCTCGGCCAGGTCGCCCTGCCCGAACAGCGCCTTCGAGGCGTTGATGACGGCCGCGCACTGCTCGGCGCCGTGCACCAGCGTCGTCAGCTCCTCGGCCAGCGCCCGCTGCGCGGTCCGCGCCTGCGGCCGCTCGGCGGTGAGCTGCTCCAGCTCCTCCAGCTCCTCGCGGGACTTGAAGGACAGTATCCGCATGTACGTGGAGATGTCCCGGTCGTCCACGTTCAGCCAGAACTGGTAGAACGCGTACGGCGTCGTCATCTCCGGGTCCAGCCAGACGGCCCCGCCCTCGGTCTTGCCGAACTTGGTGCCGTCCGCCTTGACCATCAGCGGCGTCGCCAGCGCGTGCACCTCGGCGCCCGGCTCCAGCTTGTGGATCAGGTCGAGCCCCGCCACCAAGTTGCCCCACTGGTCGGAACCGCCCTGCTGCAGCGTGCAGCCGTAGCGCCGGTACAGCTCCAGGAAGTCCATGCCCTGCAGCAGCTGGTAGCTGAACTCGGTGTAGCTGATGCCCTGTTCGGACTCCAGGCGCCGGGCGACGGAGTCCTTGGTCAGCATCTTGTTGACCCGGAAGTGCTTGCCGATGTCCCGCAGGAACTCGATCGCCGACAGGCCGGCGGTCCAGTCCAGGTTGTTCACCACGACCGCCGCGTTCTCCCCCTCGAAGGAGAGGAACGGCTCGATCTGGTTGCGCAGCCGGTTCACCCAGTTCGCGACCGTCTCCGGGTCGTTCAGGGTGCGCTCGGCCGTCGGCCGCGGGTCGCCGATCTGGCCGGTGGCCCCGCCGACCAGCGCCAGCGGCCTGTGACCGGCCTGCTGGAGCCGGCGGACGGTGAGCACCTGGACCAGGTGACCGACGTGGAGACTGGCCGCGGTCGGGTCGAAACCGCAATAGAACGTGACGGGACCGTCCGCGAGAGCCTTGCGCAATGCGTCCTCGTCAGTGGACTGGGCGAACAGCCCCCGCCACTTCAGCTCGTCGACGATGTCCGTCACGATCGTCCGTCTCCTTGAATTGATGGTCGTCACGCCGCCCCCAGTCTATGGGGGTCAGACACCCTTGCTGACCGAGCTCATGTTGAAGTCCGGCACCCGCAGCGCCGGCATGGCCGCCCTGGTGAACCAGTCGCTCCATTCGCGCGGCAGCGTCTTCTCGGTCCGGCCCGCCTCCGAGGCCCGCGACAGCAGGTCGACGGGCGACTCGTTGAACCGGAAGTTGTTCACCTCGCCGACCACCTCGCCGTTCTCGACGAGGTAGACACCGTCCCGGGTCAGCCCGGTCAGCAGCAGCGTCGCCGGGTCGACCTCGCGGATGTACCAGAGGCAGGTCAGGAGCAGACCGCGCTCCGTGGAGGCCACCATCTCCTCCAGCGAACGCTCCCCGCCGCCGTCCAGGATCAGGTTCCCGGCCCCGGGCGCCACGGGCAGGCGCGTGAGCCCCGCCGTGTGCCGGGTGGTGATCAGGTGCTCCAGCTTCCCCGCCCGTACCCAGTCGATCGGCGCCAGCGGCAGACCGTTGTCGAAGACCGAGGAGTCGTCGCCCGAGGCGTGCGCGATCACGAACGGCGCGGACTCCAGGCCCGGCTCGTTCGGGTCGCTGCGCAGGGTCAGCGGCAGCGGGGAGAGCGTCTCGCCGAGACGGGTGCCGCCGCCCGGCTTCGAGAAGACCGTCCGGCCCTCCACCGCGTCCCGGGCCGCCGAGGACCACTGCTGGTAGATCAGCAGGTCCGCGACCGCGGTCGGCGGCAGCAGCGTCTCGTACCGCCCGGCGGGCAGCTCGATCCGGCGCTCCGCCCAGCCGAGCCGCTGCGCCAGGTCGGCGTCGAGCGCCGCCGGGTCGACGTCCTTGAAGTCCCGCGTGGAACGCCCGGCCCAGGCGGACCGCGAACGGTCGGGAGACTTGGCGTTGAGCTCCAGGGTGCCGTTGGGCTGGTCGTGCCGGAGCCGCAGACCCGTCGACGTACCGAGGTAGGTCGAGGTCAGCTCGTGGTTGGCGAAGCCGTACAGCTCACGGCCGCCTTCCCGGGCGCGGGCGAAGGCCTCGCCGAGCGCGGGCGCGAAGTCCGTGAAAACGGCGGAGGTCGTCTCGGCCGGTGAATCGGTGAAGTCCGGGGAGGCGTCCACGCCCTCGACCAGCGGCTGGGCGTCCTCGGCGGGCCCCGCCGCCCGCGCGGCGGCCTCCGCGGCCCGCACCAGGGGCTCCAGGTCGTCGACCGTCACAGCGGACTGCGAGACGACACCCGACGCGGTGCCCTGCGCGCCGTCGACGGTCGCGATGACGGTGAGCGTCCGGCCGCGGGTGACGCCGTTGGTCGTCAGCGCGTTGCCCGCCCAGCGCAGGTTGGCGGAGGACTCCTCGTCGGCGATGACGACACACCCGTCCGCCCGGGACAGCTCGAGCGCCCGCTCGACGATCTCGTACGGCTTGCTGACGCGGCTCATCGACCGGCCTCCTGCGTCGTGTTGAGACGGTGCATGTGGCGTGCGCTCATCGGCCCGCCTCCTGCGTGGTGTTGAGACTGTGCTTGCCCGGGGGGCGACCCCCGGACCCCCAGCAGATTGCGTGGCGTGCGCTCATCGACCCGCCTCCTGCGTGGTGTTGAGGATGTTGACCCCGCGGAACAGTGCCGACGGGCAGCCGTGGGAGACCGCCGCCACCTGGCCCGGCTGGGCCTTGCCGCAGTTGAACGCGCCGCCCAGGACGTACGTCTGCGGGCCGCCGGCCTTCTCCATCGAGCCCCAGAAGTCCGTCGTCGTCGCCTGGTACGCGACGTCCCGCAGCTGCCCGGTCAGCCGGCCGTTCTCGATGCGGAAGAAGCGCTGCCCGGTGAACTGGAAGTTGTAGCGCTGCATGTCGATCGACCACGAGCGGTCGCCGACCACGTAGATGCCGCGCTCGACGCCCCCGATCAGGTCCTCCGTGGAGAGACCGCCCGGGTCCGGCTTGAGCGAGACGTTCGCCATCCGCTGCACCGGCACATGCCCGGGGGAGTCGGCGAACGCACAGCCGTTCGACCGGCCCAGGCCCGTCAGCCTCGCGATCCGCCGGTCCAGCTGGTAGCCGACGAGCGTGCCGTCCTTCACCAGGTCCCAGCTCTGCGCCTCGACACCCTCGTCGTCGTACCCGATCGTCGCGAGGCCGTGCTCGGCGGTGCGGTCACCCGTCACGTTCATGATCGACGAGCCGTACGCCAGCTTCCCCAGCTGGTCGAAGGTGGCGAACGAGGTCCCGGCGTACGCCGCCTCGTAGCCCAGCGCCCGGTCCAGCTCCGTGGCGTGCCCGATCGACTCGTGGATCGTCAGCCAGAGGTTCGACGGGTCGACGACCAGGTCGTACGTCCCCGCCTCCACGCTCGGCGCCCGCATCTTCTCGGCGAGCAGCCCCGGGATCTGCTCCAGCTCCGCGTCCCAGTCCCAGCCGGTACCGGTCAGGTACTCCCAGCCCCGGCCGACCGGCGGCGCGAGCGTCCGCATCTGGTCGAACTCGCCCGTCGTCTCGTCCACCGCGATCGCGGTGAGCTGCGGGTGCAGCCGGACCCGCTGCTGGGTGGTGACGGTGCCCGCCGTGTCCGCGTAGAACTTGTTCTCCTGGACGGTCGTCAGCGAGGCGTCCACATGCGCCACGCCCTCCGCCCGCAGCAGCCGCTCGCTCCAGTCGGCGAGCAGCGCGCCCTTCTCGGCGCCGGGGATGTCGAAGGGGTTGATCTCGTACGAGGAGATCCAGGTCTTCTCGGCGTGCACCGGCTCCTCGGCCAGCTCCACGCGCTCTTCGGAGCCCGCCGCCGCGATCACCTTGGCGGACAGCTTGGCCATGGCCACGGCCTGCGAGGCGACCCGCGCGGCCCCGTCCATGGTCAGATCGACCCCGGAGGCGAACCCCCACGCCCCGCCGTGCACCACCCGCACCGCGTAACCGAGGTCCGTGGTGTCCGATGAACCCGAGGGCTTGGCGTCCCGCAGCCGCCACGAGGCGCTGCGCACCCGCTCCAGGCGGAAGTCGGCGTGTTCGGAGCCGAGGGCACGCGCGCGTGCGAGCGCCGCGTCGGCGAGCGCCCGCAGCGGCAGCGCCGTGAAGGCCGCGTCGATGGAATGGATGCCAGATGGCACAGCTGTCTCCTGTCGTGTGAGACCGGTCGCCCCCGATCATGTCGCGCTTTCGGCCGCCATGCCCAGATCTTTCTGTAGGGACCCGACAGTGACATCCGTACGCCACTGTCAGGGGCCGATTCTTCGTGGAAGGTGCCGGACCGATAGGTTTTCGGTATCCAGACCGCTATCGAAAGGGTGATCCGTTGAGCCGCTCGGTTCTCGTCACCGGAGGCAACCGGGGCATCGGCCTCGCCATCGCCCGCGCGTTCGCCGAGGCCGGCGACAAGGTCGCGATCACGTACCGCTCCGGTGAGCCGCCGGCCGCCCTGACTGATCTGGGCTGCCTCGCCGTCAGGTGCGACATCACCGACGGCGAGCAGGTGGACCAGGCGTACAAGGAGATCGAGGAGACGCACGGTCCGGTGGAGGTCCTGGTGGCGAACGCCGGGGTCACCAAGGACCAGCTCCTGATGCGCATGAGCGAGGAGGACTTCACCTCCGTCCTCGACACCAACCTGACCGGCGCCTTCCGGGTGGTCAAGCGCGCCAACCGCGGCATGCTGCGGGCCAAGAAGGGCCGCGTCGTCCTGATCTCCTCGGTCGTCGGCCTCCTCGGCTCGGCCGGGCAGGCGAACTACGCCGCCTCCAAGGCCGGCCTGGTGGGCTTCGCCCGCTCGCTGGCCCGTGAGCTCGGCTCGCGCAACATCACGTTCAATGTCGTCGCCCCCGGTTTCGTCGACACCGACATGACCGCGGTCCTGACCGAGGAGCAGCGCGCGGGGATCGTGTCCCAGGTGCCGCTGGGCCGCTACGCGCAGCCCGAGGAGATCGCCGCCGCGGTGAAGTTCCTCGCCTCGGACGACGCCTCGTACATCACTGGAGCCGTCATCCCGGTTGACGGCGGATTGGGCATGGGTCACTGATCACATGAGCGGAATTCTCGAGGGCAAGCGCATCCTGATCACCGGTGTGCTGATGGAGTCCTCCATCGCCTTCCACGCCGCGAAGCTGGCCCAGGAGCAGGGCGCGGAGATCATCCTCACCGCCTGGCCGCGGCCGACGCTGACCGAGCGCATCGCCAAGAAGCTGCCCCAGCCCGACAAGGTCAAGGTCCTGGAGCTCGACGTCTCCAACGACGAGCACCTCGCCCGCCTGGAGGGCCAGGTCCGCGAGCACCTGGGCGACCGCCTGGACGGCGTCGTGCACTCCATCGGCTTCGCGCCGCAGGACGCGCTCGGCGGCAACTTCCTGAACACGCCGTTCGAGTCCGTGGCCACCGCCATGCACGTCTCGGCCTTCTCCCTGAAGTCGCTGACGATGGCGGTGCTGCCGCTGATGAGCGAGGGCGGTTCGGTCGTCGGCCTCACCTTCGACGCGCAGTTCGCCTGGCCGCAGTACGACTGGATGGGCCCGACCAAGGCCGCCCTGGAGGCCACCAGCCGCTACATGGCCCGTGACCTGGGCAAGCAGAACATCCGCTGCAACCTGGTCTCGGCCGGCCCGCTCGGTTCGATGGCCGCCAAGTCCATCCCGGGCTTCAGCGAGCTGGCGAGCGTCTGGGACAGCCGTTCCCCGCTGCAGTGGGACCTGTCCGACCCGGAGCCGGCGGGCCGCGCCATCGTCGCGCTGCTCTCCGACTGGTTCCCGAAGACGACCGGCGAGATCGTGCACGTCGACGGCGGTCTGCACGCGATCGGCGCGTAAGCAGCTGTACGTGGGCCGGGTGCCCCTCCACGGAGGGGCGCCCGGCCTTCGTCGTTCCCGTGCCTGCCGCCCGAGTCGAAAAGTCGGGCGAACCACCTCACACTGGATCGGAGCGTGACATTCCGGCTACTGACGGGGAGGAGGTACGGGCATGCGCGCGCCGCACCGCAGGTTCGCCGCTCTCGCCTCGGCCGCCGCTCTCCTGGCCGGGCTCGCCATAGCCGCCGAGGTCCGCGCCGCCCCCACCCCCACGGAGGGCCCCGCGGCGCCCGGCGCCACCGTCGCCCAGGAGCCCGAGAACTTCGGGGCCTCCTGCCGTACGGTCGTCGAGGGCTCCCTTGTCACCGCGTACTGCCAGAACCCGTACCCCACCACCGACCGCGTCCGGCTACACGTCGAGTGCGCGCGCTGGTGGGACGTGGACACCGATAGCGCCCCGGTGGCCGTGGCCCCGACCGCGTACGCCCAGCTCGCCGGCCGCTGCTGGAAGGAGGTCCGCTCCGCCTGGCTCACGCACCAGCCGGCCGAGGATCCCCTTCCGCAGGCCCCAGATTCCTGAGGCACATGAACGGATAGCCGGCCGCCTCGGCGGCCGCCGTGTCCGCGTCGCCGGCCCGGATCGCCTCCACCAGGCGCGCGTGGTCCATGTGGTGCTCCGGCCGCAGCTCCTGGCCCAGGTCGTCGCGCAGCCACTGGCGCAGGACGTGGCCGAGGTCGGCGTAGAGCTCGGTCAGCACCTCGTTGTGCGAGGCGACGACCACCGCGTGGTGGAACGCCCCGTCCGCCGTCACGAACCGCTCGGCGTCCCCCGACGCCCACGCCTCCTCGCGCCCCGCCAGGAGGGTGTCCAGCTGCTTCAGGTCGCGCTCCGTGCGCCGCTGCGCCGCGAGGCGCGCCGCCGAGGACTCCAGCGTGGAGCGCAGCTCGGCGATGTGGCGCGGATCGGACCCCGCGAACCGCCGGTGCATGACCCCCGCCAGCTCGCTCGTCGCGACCACGTAGGTCCCCGAGCCCTGCCGGATGTCGAGCAGCCCGTTGTGCGCGAGCGCCCGCACGGCCTCGCGCACGGTGTTGCGGGCCACGCCCAGCTGCTCGACCAGCTCCGGTTCGGTCGGGATCCGTGAACCGACCGGCCACTCACCGGAGGTGATCTGGTTCCGCAGCTCGGTGATCACCTGATCGGAGAGCCCGGAACGCCGGGGAGAACCGAGCGCCATGTGCACCATCCATTTCGTTCCGGATTGGACAATCAATCATCCCATGATTCTATGATGCTGCCCATGTCCGACGAGCCGCAGACCCTCACGACCGCCGTCCCACCGGCCCGTACCCCCGCCCCGGCCGCCACCCTGGCGGATTCTCCCGCACCGGACCGCCCGGCCCTCTGGATCACCCGGCTCGTCGTCGTCGGTCTCGTGCTCTCCGCGATCAACCTCCGCCCCGCCATCACCAGCCTCGGCGCCCTTCTCGAAGAGGTCCGCGACGGGCTCCACATGAGCGGCAGCGTCGCCGGCGTCCTCACCTCCGTCCCCCCGCTCTGTTTCGCGGTCTTCGGCATCACCGCGCCCCGCCTCGCCCGCCGCTTCGGCCCCACCGCCGTCGTCTGCGCCGGCATGGCGGCGATCTTCGCGGGCCTCGCCGTCCGCCCCTTCGCCTCCGGCACCGTCGGCTTCCTCGCCGCCAGCGCCCTCGCCCTCATGGGCATCGCGGTCAGCAACGTCCTCATGCCCGTCATCGTCAAGCGGTACTTCCCCGGCCGCGTCGGCACCATGACCGGGCTCTACTCCATGGCGCTCGCCCTCGGCACCTCCCTGGCCGCCGCGGCGACCGTGCCCATGACCCAGGCGCTGGGCGGCAGTTGGCGCACCGGGCTCGGCGTCTGGGCGGTCCTGGCCGCCCTCGCCGTCCTGCCCTGGATCCCGCTCGTACGCGACCGGGGTACGACGCAGGCCGCCACGCCGGCGCCGGAGGCCGCGGCGGCCTCGAAGAGCGCCGCCGGGGGTTCCAGGACCGCCCCGGCTGCCGCCCCGCTCCGGATCACCCGCAGCCGCACCGCGTGGGCCCTCGGCGCCTTCTTCGGCCTCCAGGCCACCGGCGCGTACATCACCATGGGTTGGCTGCCGCAGATCTTCCGCGACGCCGGTGTCCCCGCGGGCACGGCCGGTGTGCTGCTCGCGGTCACGATGGTGATGGGCGTTCCGCTCGCCTTCGTCATCCCGGGGCTCGCGACCCGGCTCAGGAACCAGGGGCCGATCGTCGTCGCCCTGGGTCTGTGCGGCCTCGTCGGCTACAGCGGCCTGTACGTCGCCCCGGCGGCAGGCGCCTGGGTCTGGGCGCTGCTCCTCGGCGTCTCCAACTGCGCCTTCCCGCTCGCGCTCACCATGATCGGCCTGCGTTCCCGCACCGGCGCCGGCGTCGTCCGGCTCTCCGCCTTCGCGCAGAGCGTCGGCTACCTGATCTCCATCCCGGGACCGCTCCTGGTCGGGGTGCTCTACCAGCACAGCGGCGGCTGGGGCCTGCCCATCGCGCTGATGGCCGGGCTGATGATCCCGCAGATGATCGTCGGCACCCTCGCCGGCAGGGCCCGGACGGTCGAGGACGAATGCTGAGTGCGAGACTGTTCCCATGCCAGTGCTCGACCCGAACCCCCAGGACGGCCAGAAGAAGCTCCTGCTCGTGCTCGGCGCGATGCTCGGAATCTCGGTCGTCATCGCCGTCATCGCCACGCTCGCCTCACCCTGATGGTGGGGTTACCCCCTCCATCCCCTAGGGGGTGAGTGTCAGGGTGAAGTAGGTGGATCACCGGATGGGCCCGGGCGACCCCGCTCCGTAGCGTGGAGACATCGCCGCAGCCACCGCTGCGGATGTCGTCCCGACCCACGGAGGCGGCCATGTCGGCCCGCACGCCCACCCGGACCCCGCCCCCGTCCACGTCCACGTCCACGTCCACGTCCCCGTCTGCCGGGGGCGTCGACACCCGGCTGCCCTGGTGGGCGCTCGCCCTGCCCGTGGCCGCTTTCGTCGCCCTCTTCCTGCTGATAGCCGGACCGGGCGGGGCCCACGCCGCCGGTGGTGACCCGTCGGTCGGCCGCCTCCTGGAGCAGATCCAGCAGACGCTGCCGCACTGACCTCCCGCCGTCCTCGGCCGACCCAACACCCTGCGCCCGGTGGCCCGTTTCATGGGAAGCTGGAGCCCATGAGCGTCGCAGCGACTTCCGGGGGGACACCCCCCGGCCCCCCCGAAACCCGCAGGATCGTGTTGCTCCGGCATGCCAAGGCCGACTGGCCCCAGGTGTCCGACCACGAGCGACCGCTCGCCGAGCGCGGCCGCACGGACGCGCCCATGGCCGGCCGCAAGCTCGCCGACACCGGGATCGACTTCGATCTGGCCCTCTGCTCGACCGCCGTCAGGACCCGCGAGACCTGGAAGCTGGCCGTGCAGGAGCTGCCGCACCGGCCCAGGACCGTCTACGAGGAGCGGCTGTACGAGGCCTCGCTCGGCGAGCTGATCGCCCTGCTCAACGAGGTCTCCGACGAGGTGAAGGACCTCCTCGTCATCGGCCACAACCCCGGGATGCACGCGCTCTCCGACGCCCTCGCGGGCTCGGTCGAGGGCGACGCCGCGGCCCGGATGAACCGGGGCGGCTTCCCGACCGCCGCCTTCGCCGTCGTCGGCTTCAACGGCTCCTGGAAGTCCGTGGAGCACGGCGTGGGCACGCTGCTCGACTACTGGGCCCCGCACAGCTGAGCCCTCGCGCGTACGGCAGAGGGGGGGGGGGGGGGGGGGGGGGGGGGGGGGGGGGGGGGGGGGGGGGGGGGGGGGGGGGGGGGGGGGGGGGGGTTTGG
>NZ_JBVHXA010000029.1:0-33944 GCF_055563935.1 Streptomyces sp. NPDC029169 | reverse complement strand
GCCCGGTTACATTCCGAACCCGGAAGCTAAGCCTTTCAGCGCCGATGGTACTGCAGGGGGGACCCTGTGGGAGAGTAGGACGCCGCCGAACAATCTTTAGCCTCAACCCCTGGACCTCGTCCGGGGGTTGAGGCATTTTTGCGTTTCCGGGACAGGTTCCAGAACAGACGGTCGACCCCTGTGCACTCCGCCATCGTGGCTGAGGGTAAGGTCAGGGGGCATCATTGGCACGTTCCCACAGGAGGCCCCCGGGTGGAGGTCCAGGAGACTCGCGTTCAGACGGACCGGGTCCTCACCATCCCCAACATCCTGAGCATGGCTCGGCTCGTGGGTGTGCCGCTCTTCCTGTGGCTGATTCTCCGACCCGTGTTCGGCGGTCCCAACAGCGATGGCTGGGCCCTTCTCGTACTGATGCTGAGTGGCGTCAGCGACTATCTCGACGGGAAGCTCGCCCGGCGCTGGAACCAGATCAGCAGGCTCGGCCGGCTTCTCGACCCTGCCGCCGACCGGCTCTACATCGTGTCCACGCTCATCGGGCTGACCTGGCGCGAGATCCTGCCGCTCTGGCTGACCATCGCCCTTTTCGCCCGCGAGTTGATGCTGCTGGTGATGGTGGGAATCCTCCGTCGGCACGGCTATCCGCCGCCGCAGGTGAACTTCCTCGGGAAAGCTGCGACTTTCAACTTGATGTACGCCTTCCCCTTGCTGCTGCTCAGTGACGGAACCGGCTGGCTTTCGTCACTCGCCGAAGTTTTCGGGTGGGCCTTCGCCGGATGGGGTACAACTCTGTATTGGTGGGCAGGGATCCTCTACGTGGTCCAGGTCCGCCGACTCGTGAAGGCGGATACCGCGGCCGATTGAGCCCGTCTGTCCTGTGCCGTGCAGCGTCGCCGGCACGAACGTAGGACGCCCCGAGGGCCACTGAGCGGACAGGTGAAGTCGGCAGGACCGTCGTCTCTTCAAGGAGGACGCTTCCGACATGAAGGCCGTCGTGATGGCCGGTGGCGAAGGAACTCGACTTCGCCCCATGACCTCGAGCATGCCCAAGCCTCTCCTGCCGGTGGTGAACCGGCCGATCATGGAGCATGTCCTGCGACTGCTCAAGAGGCACGGTCTCACCGAGACCGTCGTCACCGTGCAGTTTCTCGCCTCGCTCGTCAGGAACTACTTCGGTGACGGCGAGGAGCTCGGAATGGAGCTCACCTATGCCAACGAGGAGAAACCGCTCGGCACCGCGGGGAGTGTGAAGAACGCCGAGGAGGCACTGAAGGACGACGCCTTTCTCGTCATCTCCGGGGACGCGCTCACCGACTTCGACCTCACCGATCTGATCGCCTTCCACAAGGAGAAGGGCGCCCTGGTCACCGTCTGTCTGACCCGTGTGCCGAATCCGCTGGAATTCGGCATCACGATCGTGGACGAGGAGGGAAAGGTCGAACGGTTCCTGGAGAAGCCGACCTGGGGACAGGTCTTCTCGGACACCGTGAACACGGGCATCTACGTCATGGAGCCCGAGGTCTTCGACTACGTCCAGGCCGACGTTTCCGTGGACTGGTCGGGTGATGTCTTCCCTCAGCTCATGAAGGAGGGCAAGCCGATCTACGGCTATATCGCCGAGGGCTACTGGGAGGACGTCGGCACCCACGAGAGCTACGTCAAGGCGCAGGCCGACGTGCTCGAGGGGAAGGTCCAGGTCGAGCTCGACGGATTCGAGATCTCGCCCGGGGTCTGGATCGCGGAGGGCGCCGAGGTGCACCCCGACGCCGTGCTCCGCGGGCCGCTGTACATCGGCGACTACGCCAAGGTCGAGGCCGGCGCCGAGGTGCGCGAGCACACCGTCGTCGGGTCGAACGTGGTCGTCAAGAGCGGTGCGTTCCTGCACAGGGCCGTCATCCACGACAACGTCTACATCGGTCAGCAGAGCAATCTCCGCGGCTGTGTCATCGGCAAGAACACCGACGTCATGCGGGCCGCGCGGATCGAGGACGGGGCCGTCATCGGGGACGAGTGCCTCGTGGGTGAGGAATCGATCGTTCAGGGGAACGTCCGGGTCTACCCCTTCAAGACCATCGAGGCCGGTGCCTTCGTCAACACCTCCGTCATCTGGGAGTCCCGCGGCCAGGCCCACCTCTTCGGCGCGCGGGGTGTCTCCGGGATCCTGAACGTGGAGATCACGCCCGAGCTGGCCGTGCGGCTCGCCGGTGCGTACGCCACGACGCTGAAGAAGGGCGCCACGGTCACCACCGCGCGTGACCACTCCCGGGGTGCCCGCGCCCTGAAGCGAGCCGTGATCTCGGCGCTCCAGGCCAGTGCCATCGACGTACGCGACCTGGAGAACGTGCCGTTGCCGGTCGCACGTCAGCAGACCGCCCGGGGAAGCGCGGGCGGGATCATGCTGCGGACCTCGCCCGGTGTGCCCGACTCCGTGGACATCATGTTCTTCGACGAGCGCGGAGCGGATCTGTCGCAGGCAGGGCAGCGGAAGCTGGACCGGGTCTTCGCACGTCAGGAGTACCGGCGCGCGTTCCCGGGCGAGATCGGCGACCTGTCCTTCCCGGCGAGCGTCTACGACTCGTACACGGGCTCGCTGCTGCGGAACGTCGACACCTCGGGGATCGCCGAGGCCGGGCTCAAGGTTGTCGTGGACGCATCCAACGGCAGTGCCGGGCTCGTGCTGCCGAGCCTTCTCGGCCGGCTCCAGGTGGATTCGCTGACGATCAACCCGGGGCTCGACGAGTCGCGGCCTACGGAGTCGGTGGAGACCCGGCGGGCCGGGCTCGTGCGGCTCGGGGAGATCGTCGCCTCGGCGCGCGCCGCGTTCGGCGTGCGGTTCGACCCGGTGGGTGAGCGGCTGTCGCTCGTCGACGAGCGGGGCAGGATCATCGAGGACGACCGCTCGCTCCTGGTCATGCTCGACCTGGTGGCCGCCGAGCGGCGTTCGGGTCGGGTGGCGCTGCCCGTGACGACCACGCGGATCGCCGAGCAGGTCGCCGCGTACCACGGCACTCAGGTGGAGTGGACGACGACCTCGCCGGACGATCTCACCAGGGTCGGACGGGAGGAGTCCACGATCTTCGGTGGCGACGGGCGCGGCGGGTTCATCATTCCCGAGTTCAGCAGCGTCTTCGATGGTGCCGCCGCGTTCGTCCGGCTCATCGGACTCGTGGCGCGGACCCAGCTCACGCTGAGCCAGATCGACGCCCGTATCCCACGGGCGCACGTCCTGCGGCGGGACGTTGCGACGCCGTGGGCCGTGAAGGGTCTGGTGATGCGCCGGGTGGTGGAGGCGGCCGGCGACCGGTCGGTGGACACCACCGACGGCGTACGGGTCGTCGAGGCCGACGGGCGGTGGGTGATGGTGCTGCCCGACCCGGCCGAGGCCGTCACCCATCTGTGGGCCGAGGGGCCCGACGACACCTCCGCCCAGGCACTTCTCGACGAGTGGTCGAACGTGGTCGACAGCGCAGGTCACTGAACGGGTGAGGCGGGTGAGCCGGGTGGTGTCCGCCGGACGCCGCCCGGCTCTCCGGTGGGGCCATTCGGCGGTAGCACCCCCGACGTGCGACGATGTGCGGCATGTCGCAGCAGCACCCCGTTCGGAGCACCGGAACACCACCCCCGCGCCCGGACGCGTCCATGTCGCTGCTGAACAACGTGATGGACCACGCTCTCGACGACGGCTACGCCGAGGCCTCGGCCCGGCGCGCGGCGGAGGGCGGCGGTCTGCCCCGTACGCTCCGGGCCAAGCTCGGCCTCGCGGCGGGGCTCCTCCTCGCCGCCGCCGTGGTGACCGTGGGCGCCGCGGAGGCGCGGATCTCCGCGCCCGTCGTCGCCAAGGAGCGCCAGGAGCTCATCGACCGGATCGACGCGGAGACCTCGGCGGCCGACGAGCTGGAGCAGGACGTCGAGAAGATCCGCGCCGAGGTGGGGGAGCGGCAGCGCAAGGCGCTCGAACAGCACGGCGGTGACCAGGCCGAACTGGTGGCGCTCCTCTCGGGGGCGACGCCGGTCCGCGGTCCCGGCGTGAAGCTCGTGGTCGACGACGCCAAGGGCACCGAGGAGGGCGGCGGAGGTCCCCGGGAGAGCAGCGGATTCTCCGACACCGGCCGGGTCCGTGACCGCGACATGCAGCGGGTCGTCAACGGTCTGTGGGAGTCGGGGGCCGAGGCCGTCTCGATCAACGGCCAGCGGCTGACCTCGCTCTCGGCGATCCGGGCCGCAGGTGACGCCATACTGGTCGACAACAAGCCGCTGGTCCCGCCGTACACGGTGCTAGCGGTGGGGGACGGGCAGCGGCTGAGCACCGCGTTCCAGGACAGCGCCGACGGACAGTACCTGCACGCGCTGCAGGAGAACTTCGGGATCCGTACCAGCATCTCGGCCGAGACCGAGGTGCGTCTGCCGGCCGCGCCGAGCCTGATCGTACGTACAGCAGTGCCGAGGGGAGCCGGGGCGGCCGACGCCACCGGGCGGGCCACGGCCGACACAGGGAAGGGCACATCTTGATCGCCGTACTGGGCCTGATCGTGGGAGTCGTGGTCGGACTGTTGGTCCGTCCCGAGGTTCCGGCGGTGGTCGAGCCCTATCTTCCGATCGCCGTGGTCGCCGCCCTCGACGCGGTCTTCGGCGGCCTGCGGGCCATGCTCGACGGGATCTTCGTCGACAAGGTCTTCGTGGTCTCCTTCCTGTCGAACGTGGTCGTGGCCGCGCTGATCGTCTTCCTCGGCGACAAGCTGGGTGTCGGCGCGCAGTTGTCGACGGGTGTGGTCGTCGTGCTCGGCATCCGGATCTTCTCCAACGCGGCCGCCATCCGGCGGCACGTCTTCCGGGCGTGACACCGATGAGCAACGACGTGAACCCGGAAACGCCCGAGAACCCGGACGACGACCGGCCTGAGCCCTCGACCCCCGCGGCGCCCGAGAAGGCGTCCGAGAAGCAGCTGACCGGACGGCAGCGTCTTGCCGCCGGGCTGTGGCCGCCGCGGGTGAGCCGCGCCCAACTCATCGTCGCCGTACTGCTGTTCGTCCTCGGTCTGGGTCTCGCCATCCAGGTCCGCTCCACCAGCGACAACAGCGCGCTGCGCGGAGCGCGCCAGGAGGACCTGGTCCGCATCCTCGACGAGCTCGACGACCGCACGCAGCGTCTGGAGGACGAGAAGGCGCGCCTGGAGACCCAGCGCTCCGAGCTGGAGTCCAGCTCGGACCAGGCCGAGGAGGCGCGGAAGCAGACCCAGGAGAAGGAGCGGCAGCTCGGCATCCTGGCCGGCACGGTCGCCGCCGAGGGTCCGGGGATCACGCTGACCATCCGGGGGGCCGCGGCGGCGGTCGAGTCGGACATGCTGCTCGACGCGATCCAGGAGCTGCGCGCCGCCGGCGCCGAGGCGATCCAGATCAACGACGTACGGGTCGTCGCTGACAGCTACTTCACAGGAAGTGGCGGTGACATAGAGATCGATGGAACGAAGGTGACCGCTCCGTACGTCTTCAAGGTCATCGGCAAGCCCGAGGATCTCGAGCCCGCGCTCAACATCCCTGGTGGCGTCGTGCAGACGTTGGAGAAGGAGCAGGCCACAGCGACCGTGGCCCGGTCCCAGAAGATCGTCGTGGATGCCTTGCGACCTGCGAAGCGGCCTGACTACGCTCAGTCGTCCTCGCAGTGAGGCGGGGGTGCATGGCGGCCGTGCGACAAGGGGAAGACGTTGCGGGGGGTCGCCGCACCACATGTGTGGTGCGTGGTGGAAACTGTCGGGTGGATACGGACGTTGTGAGGATGTCCGGTTCGGCAGGTGTGTTCATTCAGGGTTCGTCCTGCCCCACGGGCGGGTCTGTTTCGGTCAAGGGGAATCGCCCGTGAGTTTTTTTGGGAAGTTGTTCGGCAAGAGCGCACGCGAGGACGGCAATGCCAAGCACCGCGCGCCGCGCCATGCCCAGAGCGAGGAGCAGGGTGGCGAACGCCCGCTGTTCCGTGACGAGGTCGACGGCCAGGGCGCGTCGTCTGTTGACCCTGCCGGTGCCGGCCGCATAGGTTTCGGAGAACCATCAACCTCAGGTACGGGTGGAGGGTTCACCCCCGACCCGTATGCGACACAGACCTCTGCGGGTCAGCCGCGGCAGGAGGATGCGTCCATGCCGGTGTGTACGAGGTGCGGTCACCGCAATGCCGCGGACAGCCGCTTCTGCTCCCACTGCGGCACACCGCTGCGGAGCGGGGCGCCCGTGGAGCGCGCGTCCGAGACGACGTCGACGATCTCGATCTCCGGCCTCGAGGCGTACGACGCCGAGGTCACAGGCCAGACCGCGATGCCGTCCCTCTCGCCGGAGGCGCTGGCGGCCGTCGAGGCGCTGCCGGCCGGATCGGCTCTCCTCGTGGTGCGCCGGGGTCCGAACTCGGGCAGCCGCTTCCTGCTGGACAGCGAGCTGACCACGGCCGGCCGTCACCCGCAGAGCGACATCTTCCTCGACGACTTCACCGTGTCCCGGCGCCATGTGGAGTTCCGACGGGCGCAGGACGGCAGCTTCACCGTCGCCGATGTCGGCAGCCTCAACGGTACGTACGTCAACCGTGAGCCGATCGACTCGGCCGTTCTGTCCAACGGCGACGAGGTGCAGATCGGCAAGTACCGGCTGGTCTTCTACTCGAGCCAGCGAGGCGCGTGACGCCTCGGGGAAGTCTTCAGGGAAGGTCCATGCTGCGAACACCGACGGGCGGTGCCGGTCACGGCACCGCCACCGCGGGCGAGCGGCTGGTGAGCATCGGGACGGTGCTGAACCAGCTGCGTGACGAGTTTCCCGAAGTGACCATCTCGAAGATCCGGTTCCTGGAGGCCGAGGGGCTCGTCGAGCCCCGACGGACGGCCTCCGGGTACCGCAAGTTCAGCCCGCAGGACGTGGAGCGGCTCGCTCAGATCCTGCGGATGCAGCGGGACCACTACCTTCCGCTGAAGGTCATCCGGGAGCATCTCGACGCCCTCGCGCGGGGGGAACAGATCAAGCTCCCGTCCCCCAGCCCCCAGCGGGACCTGCTCGACGGCGCCTGGGAGGCGGAGGGTGACCGTCCGACCGCCGCGCGTGTGGGGCGGGCCGAGCTGCTCGCCGCCGCCGAGGTGACCGAGGAAGAGCTCGTGGAGTGGGAGTCCTACGGGCTCATCGCTCCGGGACCCGAGGGCGGCTACGACTCCGAGGCGGTCACCGTCGCCAGACTTGTCGCGGATCTGGGGAGATTCGGTCTGGAACCCCGGCATCTCCGGGCCGTCAAAGCCGCTGCGGACCGGGAGGCGGGACTGGTCGAGCAGATGGTCGCACCGCTGCGCCGGCACCGTAATCCGCAGACCAGAGCCCATGCGGAGGCCACCGCGAAGGAGCTCGCGGGGCTCTCCGTACGGCTGCACGCGGCACTGGTCCAGACCGCGCTCGGGCTCCGGTTGCAGTGATCTTGTAGGGGCCCGACTACCCAAACCGGTCGGGCACGTCCTAGGGTTGCTGTGTGAACGAGCTCGACGTTGTGGGTGTCCGGGTGGAAATGCCCTCGAACCAACCGATCGTGCTCCTGCGTGAAGTGGGAGGCGATCGGTACCTCCCCATCTGGATCGGACCGGGTGAGGCGACCGCGATCGCCTTCGCCCAGCAGGGCATGGCCCCTGCCAGGCCGCTGACGCACGACCTCTTCAAGGACGTCCTTGAAGCCGTGGGCCAAGAGCTCACCGAGGTCCGCATCACCGATCTCCGTGAAGGTGTCTTCTACGCGGAGCTGGTCTTCGCCAGCGGCGTCGAGGTGAGCGCCAGGCCGTCCGACGCGATAGCGCTGGCCCTGCGCACCGGGACGCCGATCTTCGGCAGTGACGGTGTGCTGGATGACGCCGGTATCGCGATTCCTGACGAGCAGGAGGACGAGGTGGAGAAGTTCCGCGAGTTCCTCGACCAGATTTCCCCGGAGGACTTCGGGTCCAGTAGCCAGTAGCCGTGGGCTTGTAGCTGTGGGCTTGATCTGGCCGTCATGCGCGGGGTGCCGTCAGGGCATTCGGATAGCCTTTCCCCGGAGAGGGATACGTGAAACCACTCTCAGGGTGATTATCACTCGGCGTGCCGAGTGTGGCGATCGTTGACGCACCCCAAGTGACTGCCTACCTTCGTGTGGGCAGGTCAAGGACGGAGGGTCGGCGTGATGAGCAGCGGCGACGGTACGGCAGGGGGCTCCCTCGGGCGCGCGCCCGGCGAGAGCGGTCCGTATCCGCTTCACGGCAGTGTGGGCGACTCCGGGGCGGGCGCGGGTGCGGTTGCGGGTGCGCGGATGGCGGGTACGCCGGTGAGTACGGACACGGTCGGGTACCGCGGTCCGACCGCCTGCGCGGCGGCCGGGATCACCTACCGCCAGCTGGACTACTGGGCCCGCACCGGGCTCGTCGAGCCGAGCGTGCGGCCGGCGTACGGATCCGGGACGCAGCGGTTGTACAGCTTCCGCGACGTCGTCGTACTCAAGATCGTCAAGCGTTTCCTGGACACCGGGGTCGCGCTGCAGAACATCCGGGCCGCCGTGCAGCATCTGCGGGCCCGTGGCTTCCGCGATCTGGAGCGGATGACCCTGATGAGCGACGGGGCGACGGTGTACGAGTGCTCCTCGCCCGACGAGGTCGTGGACCTGCTCCAGGGCGGTCAGGGCGTCTTCGGGATCGCGGTCGGCGTGGTCTGGCGCGATGTGGAGGCGGCGCTCTCGCAGCTGCACGGGGAGCGCATCGACACCGGTGAGACGCTCATCGGGCACAACCCGGGTGACGAGCTCGCGCGTCGGCGGCGCGACCGGGCGGTTTGAGCGCTCAGGGCCCCGGCGCGTCCGTATGCGCGTGCGAGTCGATTGTCAGTGGCGTAGGGCAGCATCGGAGTTGTGAGAGCCGCGCCGACGATTCTGCATCTCGACATGGATGCCTTCTTCGCCGCCGCCGAGCAGGCGGCGAAGCCCAGTCTGCGCGGAAAGCCCGTGGTCGTCGGCGGGCTGGGCCCGCGCGGGGTCGTGGCCACCGCCTCGTACGAGGCGCGGCGCTTCGGCGTGCACTCGGCGATGCCGATGGCGCAGGCGCGACGGCTCGCGCCCAACGCGGCCTATCTCGTGCCGCGATTCGGCTTCTACCGGTCGATCAGCGAGCAGGTCATGGAGCTGCTCGGGCGGCTGTCGCCGCTGGTCGAGCCGCTGAGCCTGGACGAGGCCTTCGTGGACCTGGAGGCCGGGGGCGTGGCGGACGACGCCGCGAGCGCCCGGGAGGCCGGTGAGCGGCTGCGCAGGGACATTCTCGCCACCACGGGGCTGACGGGGTCAGTGGGGCTCGCGGGGTCGAAGATGCTCGCCAAGATCGCCTCCGAGGAGGCCAAGCCGGACGGCCTGGTGCTCATAGAGCCGGGGACGGAGCGGGATCTCCTCGGGCCGAAGTCCGTGCGGATCCTGCCGGGGGTCGGGCCGGCCACGGGGGAGCATCTGCGGCGGGCCGGGATGACGACGGTGTCGGACCTGGCGGAAGCAGGCGAGGACGAGCTTGTACGGCTGCTGGGGCGGGCGCACGGGGCCTCCCTGTACCGGATGGCCATGGGGTACGACGATCGGCCCGTGGTGGCCGAGCGGGACGCGAAGTCCGTGTCGGTCGAGGACACCTTCGACGTGGACCTGCACGACCGGGTGCGGATCCGGATCGAGGTTGAGCGGCTGGCCGAGCGGTGCGTGGGGCGGCTGCGGGCGTCGGGGCACTCGGGGCGCACGATCGTGCTGAAGGTCCGGCGCTTCGACTTCTCGACGCTGACGCGCTCGGAGACGCTGCGGGGGCCGACGGACGATCCCCTGGTGGTGCGGGAGGCGGCGGGGCGGCTGCTCGAGGGGGTGGACACGACGGGTGGGGTGCGGTTGCTGGGGGTGGGGGTGAGCGGGCTCGCGGACTACACGCAGGAGGATCTGTTCGCGCAGGCGGCGGACGATTCGGGGGCGGGGGCGGAGGAAGCCCCTGCGCCGGAGGCCGCTGCCGAACCGGAGGAGCCGGTGCCCGCCGAGCGGAGATGGGCGCCCGGGCACGACGTACGGCATGCCGTGTACGGGGCCGGGTGGGTGCAGGGGAGCGGGGTGGGGCGGGTCACCGTGCGCTTCGAGGAGCCGGGGTCGGGGCCGGGGCGGGTGCGGACGTTTCTCGTCGATGATCCGGAGCTGGAGGTGGGGGAGCCGCTGCCGCTGGCGGGGGGCGGGGCGGGCACGGCGGCGGTCGCCTAGTGGGGGTGCGCCCGGCCTCCGGCCGGGCTGGGGTCCCCACCCGCACCACCCGTGCAACTGAGATGACAGAGGTGCGGGTCTTCCCGTGGGGGCTGAGCACCGTCGGCGTCCGCGGGAGGCGCCTGCGGCAGCCTTTGCGCCGCGGGGGAGGTCGGACGCGGCGGCTTCGCGCCGCGGGAGGGCGTGGCGTCGGTGACGGCGGGTCCCCCCATGGGGGCTGAGCGACGCCGTCGGCGGCTGCGGCAGGTTCGCCATGCAGGAGGGTGGCGTGGTGGCGTAGGCGTCTAGCCCTCCGCCTGGCCTGCGACGTGGCCGGGTGTGGACGGCATGCCGTCCAGCGCTCCGCCTGGCCTGCCAGGTGGCCGGGTGGTGGTGGCGTAGGCGTCTACCCCTCCTCCTGGCCTGCCAGGCGGCCGAAGTCGACGTCTGCTGGGGGTGGGGGTGGGAGGGCCAGGCTGTAGTGGCGGTAGAGCTGGAGTTCCTGTTCCGGGGAGAGGTGGCGGCCCACGCCGAAGTCGGGGGCGTCCTTGATCAGGGCGCGCTCGTACGGGACGTGGAGGCCGTCGCCGACCAGTTCGCTCGGCTCCAGCGGGACGAACGCGTCCCGGCTGAAGAGGCCGGTGCGGACCGCCGCCCACTCGGGGACTCCCGTCGCGTCGTCCAGGTACACCTCGTCCACGGTGCCGATCTTGTGTCCGTTGCGGTCGTACGCCTTGCGGCCGATCAGGCTGCGCGGATCGATGTCGGTCTGCACGGTCCCTCCAACTGGTCGCAACTGCTCTACAAACTACGAAAGTGCACATCTGGGATGTCGGCCACTTGAGCGATGGGACCGGGAACCGCGCTGGTAGGCTGGCTGTGGCTGTCGACCCTGTGCGGGAGAGTCCTCCGAAGAAACCTTTCGGAGGCGCCGAAGGAGCAAATCCTCCCCGGAATCTCTCAGGCCCCTGTACCGCACGGACGAGGTCACTCTGGAAAGCAGAGCGGAGGTCCGACGGCGTCCGCTCTCACCGACGGTGAAAACCGGCGTGCCTTTGGCGTGCCGGTGAAGCTCTCAGGTTGAGATGACAGAGGGGGAGGCCGTCCGGGCACCCGCGCCGTGGTGCCCCTCGCAGGTCGTGACGACCAGGAGGCCTCCGTACATGACCGCCCACCGCATTCCGCTCTCCGAACTCGAACAGGGCATCCCGTTCGAGCAGCGGCACATCGGGCCCGACGCCGAAGCCCGGGCCAAGATGCTCGCGCAGGTCGGCTACGGCTCCCTCGACGAGCTCACGGCCGCCGCCGTGCCGGACGTGATCAAGAACGCCGAGGCGCTCGGCCTGCCCGCCGCCCGGACCGAGGCCGAGGTCCTCGCCGAGCTGCGTGAGCTCGCCGACCGCAACCAGGTCCTCGCCCCCATGATCGGGCTCGGGTACTACGGGACCTTTACGCCTCCGGTCATTCTCCGGAACGTCATGGAGAATCCGGCCTGGTACACCGCCTACACGCCGTACCAGCCCGAGATCTCGCAGGGGCGCCTCGAGGCGCTGCTCAACTTCCAGACCATGGTCGCCGACCTCACCGGGCTGCCCACCTCCGGCGCCTCCCTCCTCGACGAGGGCACCGCGGCCGCCGAGGCCATGGCGCTCTCCCGCCGGGTCGGCAAGGTCAAGAACGGTGTCTTCCTCATCGACGCCGACGCCCTGCCCCAGACCATCGCCGTCATCGAGACCCGCGCCGAGCCGACCGGTGTCGAGGTCGTCGTCGCCGACCTCAGCGACGGCATTCCGGCCGAGATCGCCGAGCGCGGTGTCTTCGGCGTGCTCCTGCAGTACCCCGGTGCCTCCGGTGCCGTCCGTGACATCAAGCCGCTCATCGACGCGGCCCACGAGCTCGGCGCGATCGTCACCGTCGCCGCCGACCTGCTCGCCCTGACCCTGCTGGCCTCGCCCGGCTCCCTCGGCGCCGACATCGCGGTCGGAACGACGCAGCGGTTCGGTGTGCCCATGGGCTTCGGCGGGCCCCACGCCGGCTACATGGCCGTCCAGGACAAGCACGCCCGCTCCCTGCCCGGCCGCCTCGTCGGCGTCTCCGTGGACGCCGACGGCAACAAGGCGTACCGCCTGGCCCTGCAGACCCGTGAGCAGCACATCCGCCGCGAGAAGGCCACCAGCAACATCTGCACCGCGCAGGTCCTGCTCGCCGTCATGGCCGGTATGTACGCCGTCTACCACGGGCCCGACGGTCTGAAGCAGATCGCTCAGCGCGTCCACCGGTACGCCAGTGTGCTCGCCGCCGGTCTCACCGCCGGTGGGGTCGAGGTCGTCCACGGCGACTTCTTCGACACCGTCACCGTCCGCGTGCCGGGCAAGGCCGCCGAGGCGGTCGCCGCCGCCCGCGAGGCCGGCGTCAACCTGTACCTCGTCGACGCCGATCATGTCTCTGTTTCGTGTGACGAGACCACTGGGCGCGCTCAGCTCGCCGCCGTCTGGGGCGCCTTCGGTGTCGCCGCCGACATCGAGGCCCTGGACGCCGCCACCGAGGACGCGCTGCCCGCCGGGCTGCTGCGCTCCGACGCGTACCTCACCCACCCGGTCTTCCACGCGCACCGCTCCGAGACGTCGATGCTGCGCTATCTGCGCAAGCTCGCCGACCGCGACTACGCGCTCGACCGCGGCATGATCCCGCTCGGCTCCTGCACCATGAAGCTGAACGCGACCACCGAGATGGAGCCGGTGACCTGGCCCGAGTTCGGTCAGATCCACCCCTTCGCGCCCATCGAGCAGGCTGCTGGGTATGTCACGCTGATTCGTGAGCTGGAAGAGCAGCTTGCCGAGGTCACCGGTTACGACAAGGTGTCCATCCAGCCCAACGCCGGTTCGCAGGGCGAGCTGGCCGGTCTGCTGGCCGTCCGCGCCTACCACCGCGCCAACGGCGACGAGCAGCGCACCGTCTGCCTCATCCCGTCCTCCGCGCACGGCACCAACGCGGCCTCCGCGGTCATGGCCGGCATGAAGGTCGTGGTCGTCAAGACCGCCGACGACGGCGAGGTCGACGTCGAGGACCTGCGCGCCAAGATTGCCCAGTACCGCGACGAGCTGTCCGTGCTGATGATCACCTACCCGTCCACGCACGGTGTGTTCGAGGAGCACGTCGCCGACATCTGCGCCGAGGTCCACGAGGCCGGCGGTCAGGTGTACGTCGACGGCGCGAACCTCAACGCGCTGGTGGGTCTGGCCAAGCCGGGCAAGTTCGGCGGCGACGTCTCGCACCTGAACCTGCACAAGACCTTCTGCATCCCGCACGGCGGCGGTGGCCCCGGCGTCGGTCCGGTCGGTGTGCGTGCGCACCTCGCCCCGTACCTGCCGAACCACCCGCTCCAGCCGAGCGCCGGTCCCGAGACGGGCGTCGGCCCGATCTCGGCCGCCCCGTGGGGTTCGGCGGGCATCCTGCCGATCTCCTGGTCGTACGTGCGTCTGATGGGTGGCGAGGGCCTCAAGCGCGCCACGCAGGTGGCCGTCCTCGCGGCGAACTACATCGCCAAGCGCCTGGAGCCGCACTACCCGGTGCTCTACACCGGTCCGGCCGGGCTCGTCGCCCACGAGTGCATCGTCGACCTGCGCCCGCTGTCGAAGGCAACCGGCGTCAGCGTCGACGACATCGCCAAGCGCCTGATCGACTACGGCTTCCACGCGCCCACGATGTCGTTCCCGGTGGCCGGCACCCTGATGATCGAGCCGACCGAGTCCGAGGACCTGACCGAACTCGACCGCTTCTGCGACACGATGATCGCGATCCGCGGCGAGATCGAGAAGGTCGCGTCGGGCGAGTGGCCGGCCGACGACAACCCGCTGCACAACGCCCCGCACACCGCCGCGGCGCTGGGCGGCGAGTGGAACCACGCGTACACCCGTGACGAGGCGGTCTTCCCGGCCGGTGTCTCGGCCGCGGACAAGTACTGGCCGCCGGTCCGCCGGATCGACGGCGCGTTCGGCGACCGCAACCTCGTCTGCTCCTGCCCGCCGCTGGACGAGTACGACAACTGAGCACAGCGCGGGCCGCGGGCCTGACATGAGTCAGGGCCGGTTCGGAGAGTCTCTCTCCGGGCCGGCCCTTGCGCGTTCCCTCGTACGTGTCGTGCCCGATGCGCCCTGATGTCAGGCGGCGGTCGTCACCCTGCCCGCCGTCAGCGGGCGGTGCGGGGCGATGATCTGGCCGTCCGGCAGCAGTTCACCGGTGTCCTCGAAGAGCAGGACCCCGTTGCACAGCAGGCTCCAGCCCTGCTCCGGGTGGTGCGCCATCAGGCGGGCCGCCTCCCGGTCGGCTGAGTCGGCGGTGGGACAGGCAGGCTGGTGCTGGCACATGGATGGGTTCTTTCGCTGCGTCGTGGTGAGTGTCGTCCTGCGGCTCGCTGCGGTGCTCATGGCCGCCCCCCGTTGTCGGTTCGGTTCTTCCAGTCTTCCCCCACGGACGTCGATCCGCAGGTATTTCACGGCAGCTCTTCCTACTGCATGAAGACGTATCACCCGCGCGAGCGGTTCAGTTCAACTGGGCGGTCTCTTCGGGTGGTTCGGGGTAGCCCTGGTGGGCTAGTCCGTACGGGGAGGGGTGTTCGACGCTGCCGTTCGGACAGTATGGCGCCCCGCGGCGGGATCTGCCGCGGGGCGACTGGGGGGCTCGTCAGGGGTGGATCAGGCCGGCGCCGGGGTGCCGAAGAGCGGCGGGGGTGCCAGCCGCAGGGTGAGGACCGGCAGCAGGTCGGCGACCCGGTGCGGCCGGTGGGCCGCGATGCCGGGCGGAGCCGGGGCCAACGGGACGAGCAGGTCGGCCGGGTCGGGCGAGGAGGAGGCTCCGTCGGCCTCCGTGTCGCCGTGCAGCCACAGCGTCAGCATGTACAGCTCCGGTACGGAGAGCAGCCGCGGCTGGTACGCGGTGGGCAGGGTCTCTGCCTGGTGCAGGGCGCGTTCGGTGGCCGTGACGTAGGGGCCCTCGAAGAAGTGCGAGAAGGACCAGCCGTCGGGGGTGAGCATGGTGTCGGCCGCGGCCACCGCCCGGTCGGTGCCCCGGATCAGGAAGCGCCAGCCGGCCAGCCGCGTGCGCGGTGTCTGCCCGGACGGGACGACCTGGTCCCGTACGTCGAGGACGTGGACGGGCAGGGGAAGCTCGGGGCTCAGTGGCCCCTGGGCGGACCGCAGGGCGGGAGTTCGCGCCTCGCTGACGGCGGTGGGGGAACCGAGAGCCGCGAGGACACTGCGCAGGGCCGGCGCAGGGGCCGGGGAGGGTCGGAGCATGATGGGTCGCCTCTCACTCAGGAGACACGGTGATGCGTGGGCAGGTACGACGGCGCTGTGGGCTGCCGGGCCGAAGGGGCCATGAAGCCATGGCCGGTGCCAACACTCTGCCTCGTCCACGGAGTTTATACGAGACGTGTTCACGCAGTGTTTCCTCTAGCGGTCGCCGATATTGCCGACAAGGCGTCAACCGGCCTTGTTCCAGAGGTGATTCATCGTATTTGTGACACGCGCCGGTCGTCTGCCTGCGAGGACTTCGCCGCCGCGGACGGCCGGATATCGACTCCACGCTTTCCGTGAATATGGCCGCGGAATATGTCCTTTGCCGGATGCCCTCGGGACGTGCCGGACGATCGCGCAAACCAGCCTATCGTTCAACGAGGGTGGCCCGCAGGCGTTATGGATCAATGGTGTGGGCATCATCGTCCGTGACGCGCGCGGCCGTCGCCGTGGCCGCCCGATCGGAAGGGACGCTTCCATGGGGGAGAAGGTCGTGGCAGACGGGTTCGACCTGTCCGATCGGCAGAGATACCGCAGGAAGCTCCAGCAGTGTCTGGCGGGGCTGGCGAGGCTCCTGGCGGAGAAGAGGTTCGACCGGCCGAGGAATCTGATGGGCCTGGAGATCGAACTCAATCTCGCGGGCGCCGACGGCATGCCGAGGATGGTGAATGGGGCGGTCCTCGAGCGCATCGCCAGCCCGGATTTCCAGACGGAGCTCGGAATGTTCAACCTCGAGGTGAACATCGCTCCGCACCGGCTCGGAGGCCGCGTTTTCGACCGGCTCGCGGAAGAGCTGACGACGGGGCTCGGATATGCCGACCGCAAGGCCCGCGAAGTCGACGCGGGCGTCGTGATGATCGGAATTCTGCCCACGCTGGCCCAGGGCGATCTCGTCTCCGAGAACCTCTCGGCCGTCGACCGCTACACCCTCCTCAACGACCAGATCGTCGCCGCCCGCGGCGAGGACTTCACGCTCGACATACACGGTGTGGAGCGGCTCACCTGCACGTCCACCTCGATCGTGCCGGAGGCGGCCTGCACCTCCGTGCAACTGCACCTCCAGGTCACCCCGGCCCGGTTCGCCGCGGTGTGGAACGCGGCGCAGGCCGTGGCGGCGGTCCAGATCGCCGTCGGCGCCAACTCGCCGTTCCTGTTCGGCCGGGAGCTGTGGCGCGAGTCCAGGCCGCCGCTCTTCACCCAGGCCACGGACACCCGCCCGCCCGAGCTCCAGGCCCAGGGCGTGCGGCCGCGCACCTGGTTCGGGGAGCGGTGGGTGGACTCCGCGTACGACCTCTTCGAGGAGAACCTGCGCTACTTCCCCTCCCTGCTGCCGATCTGCGACGAGGAGGACCCGCTGCTCGTCCTCGACCAGGGCGGGGTGCCGCGGCTGCAGGAGCTCGTCCTGCACAACGGCACGGTCTACCGCTGGAACCGGCCGGTCTACGGCTGGGTCGACGGCGTCCCGCACCTGCGCGTGGAGAACCGGGTGCTGCCGGCTGGGCCGACCGTCACCGACGTCGTCGCCAACGCGGCCTTCTACTACGGTCTGGTGCGGGCGCTTGCCGAGGACACCCGGCCGATCTGGAAGCGGCTGCCCTTCGAGGACGCCGCCGCCAACTTCGACACCGCGTGCCGCCACGGCATCGAGTCGGAGCTGCGCTGGCCCCGGCCCGGGCGCTCGGGCGGGGTGGGGACCGTCCCGGCGGTACGGCTCGTCCTCGACGAGCTGCTGCCGCTGGCCGCGGCCGGGCTCGACGCCTGGCACATCGAGCCGGCCGACCGGGACCTCTACCTCGGGGTGATCGAGGAACGCTGCCGCGGGCGGGTCAACGGGGCCTCCTGGCAGGTCGACACGTTCCACCAGGCGCTGGACTCCGGCCTCGACCGGGAGGCGGCGCTCGCCGCCACGACCCGCAGGTACGCCGAGCTGATGCACGCCGGGGAGCCGGTGCACCGCTGGCCGGTGGGGATCGAGTAGCCACCCGGAATGGCGCGCGCCCCGGGCCGTCACGCATGATCTCCGTACCCGGAACGCGATGGGGAAGTGGAGACAGGTGTGGTGTCGGATCAACGAGTGGTGCCTGGTGCCCTTCCGCCCGACGGGCTGCCGCGCGGGATCCTACGGTCCGAGACACTGATCGTCCTCGCGCTGTCGCTCGGCGCGAGCGCCCTGTCGTCCCTTATCAGCTTCATCGGCTCGGTGACCAAGCCCGGCGGGCTGAAGGAACAGGCGGCGACGCTCAACGGCTCGTTCGCGCCCGGGCGGCCCTGGCTCGATCTGGCCTGGCAGCTCTTCGGCATCGCCACCGCGCTCGTCCCGGTCGTGCTCGTCGCCCACCTGCTGCTGCGCGAGGGCTCGGGGCTGCGGGCCGTCGGCTTCGACCGGACGCGGTCCTGGCCCGACCTCGCCAAGGGGGCACTGGTCGCGGCCGTCATCGGGAGCGCCGGGCTGTTCTTCTACCTGGCGGCGCGGGGAGCCGGATTCAATCTGACCGTGGTGCCCGAGTCGCTGCCCGACGTGTGGTGGAAGTACCCGGTGCTGATCCTTTCGGCGGTACAGAACTCCGTACTGGAGGAGGTCATCGTCGTCGGCTATCTGCTGCGCCGGCTGGGGCAGTTGGGGTGGTCGCCGACGGCGGCGCTGATGGCGAGTTCGGTGCTGCGCGGCTCGTACCACCTCTACCAGGGCGTCGGCGGTTTCGTCGGGAACGTCGTGATGGGCGTCGTGTTCGTGTATCTCTACCGGCGCTGGGGGCGAGTGATGCCACTGGTGGTGGCTCACGCGCTGCTCGACCTCGTGGCCTTCGTCGGGTACGGCCTGCTGGCCGGGCGGGTGGACTGGCTGCCCACCGTGTAGATGCGGGAGGGAACGATGACGGAAGGGGCGTACGGCGATGGCCGTACGCCCCTTCTTCGTGCCCGGGAGTCTTCGTGTCCGGGAGGCGGGTCAGGCGGTCAGCTCGCCGTCGATCACCGTGACCGCGTGGCCGGTCAGCAGGGTGCGGTCGCCGCGCAGCCGGGTGCGGACGATGCCGGTCCGGGCGCCGCCCTGGAATCCGGTGAGGTCGTCGCGGCCGAAGCGGGCGGACCAGAACGGGGCGAGCGCGGTGTGGGCGCTGCCGGTGACCGGGTCCTCGTCGATGCCGACACCGGGGAAGAAGCCTCGGGAGACGAAGTCGTAGCCCCGCTCGGGCTGTTCGGCCGCGGCGGTGACGATGACTCCGCGGTCGGAGAGGCCGACCAGGGCCGCCAGGTCGGGCGTCAGGGCCCGGACCGCGGCCTCGTCGCGCAGCTCGACGACGAGGTCGCCGATGTGGGCGGCGGTGTCGTGGACCGAGACGATCTCGGCACCGAGGGCCTTCTCCAGACCGTCGGGAGCCGCGACCGGGGTCAGCGACGAGGTCGGGAAGTCCATGGTGATCGTGCCGTCCGGCGCCGCCGTGGCGCTGAGGATCCCGCAGCGGGCGGAGAACCGGACGGTCCCGGTCGCGGCGCCCGTGGTGTGCAGCACGTGCGCGGTGGCGAGCGTGGCGTGGCCGCACATGTCGACCTCGGCGGCCGGAGTGAACCAGCGCAGCGCCCAGTCGGCGTCGCCGCCCGGGGGGAGCGGGTGGGCGAAGGCCGTCTCGGAGAGGTTGACCTCGGCGGCCACCTTCTGGAGCCAGTGGTCGTCGGGGAAGGAGTCGAGGAGGAGGACCCCTGCCGGGTTGCCGGAGAAGGGGCGATCGGTGAAGGCGTCGACGATTCGGATCCGCATGGTCGGGACCGTACCGGGGCGGCGGAGCCACAGGCCAAGGCCAATCCGGGACGACTGGACCGGATGGGTGTCGGCAGGTGTTGGCAAAAGAAGCCTTCCGATATATCGTTGAAGCATCGCGACAGTTCAACGATGCAACCCGATGGAAGGAGCGTTGCGATGCGTTCACATGGACACGAACACGGACCCGGACATGGCCGCGGACCCTGCGGACCCGGCCCTCGTGGTGACTTCGAGGGGCGGCGCGCCGCCTTCGGCCCCTTCGGGCCTGGCTTCGGCGGCGGACCGTGGGGCGGAGGCCCCTTCGGAGGCGGCCGTGGTCGCGGAGGCGGCCGGGGGAGGGCGCGGCGCGGCGACGTGCGTGCCTCGATCCTTGCGCTGCTGAAGGACCGGCCGATGCACGGCTACGAGATGATCCAGGAGATCGGCGAGCGCAGCGGCGGGGCGTGGAAGCCCAGCCCCGGCTCGGTCTACCCGACCCTGCAGCTCCTCGAGGACGAGGGCCTGATCACCAGCGTGAGCGAGGGCGGCAAGAAGCTGTTCACGCTCACCGACGCCGGCCGGACCGAGGCCGAGTCGGGGCCGGAGGCCCCCTGGGAGGAGGCCGGGCGCGGTGTCGACTGGGAGGCCGTCAACGAGATCCGGCAGGCCGGCTTCGGTCTGATGGAGGCCTTCGGGCAGGTCTGGAAGACCGGTACGACGGAGCAGCGGCAGAAGGCCGTCGAGGTCATCAACGAAGCCCGCAAGAAGCTGTACCTGATTCTGGCCGACGAGCGCTGAGCGCCCGGACGGCGTGAGGGGCCCCACGGCGCAGTGTGCCGTGGGGCCCCTCACGTATGTCTCAGGTCACGAGGCCGGTGTTTCAGGCCACCAGGCCGGCCAGTTTGCGCAGTGACTCGTTCAGTGCCGCGGTCGCCGAGTCCTTCAGCTTGCCCGCCATCAGCGAGACGGCCGCGCCGGTGAACTCGCCGTCGATGCGCACCGTCGTGGCGTCCCCGTCCGTCGCCAGCGAGTACCGCGTCCCGACGCTGACCCCCATCGGGCCCTTGCCTCGGATGGCCAGCACCCGCGTGGTCTCCAGCTCCTCCACCGTCCAGATCACCTCGGCGGGGAAGCCCATCAGCTTCATGTTCTCCGCGAAGGTGGCCCCCGTCTCCAGGGAGGCCGGGCCGCCGTTCGGGAAGCTGGTGTGGGTGGCGTTCCACTCGCCGTACGAGGAGAAGTCGGTGAGCTGCGCCCAGACCTTCTCGGCCGGCGCCTCGATCCGTGCCTCCGCGCTGACTTCGGCCATGCGACCACCCCTTCACGGGTTCCGTCCGACTCTGGTGTCGCGGAACGTAGCCGGGCGGCCGCGAACATTCAATACTGATGAACCGTCAGTTCCTCGATGTCGCCGATCCACCACATCTGCGCCGCGTCGAACCAGTCCGAGGCCCGCGGTCCGCCGCCCTCGTCGTGGCAGTGGAACGCGGCCCAGAAGAGATCGGCCGGCAGCGCTTCCCGCGGCGCGTACACGCGGTAGACGTACTGCCGCCCGTCGAGTGCGAGGAGGGCGACCATCCAGAACATGTCCAGGAGACGAAGCGGAAGGGCGCCGTGGTTGCATTTGGGGCGCAAAGCAAGGCGGCGCGCGCCCCTCGAACGGGAACGCGCGCAATCTCCTCCGTAAGGAGGAGGGACCGCTCTCCTGTGCCCAACCCCGGTGGGATGCGCACATGCTTCTCGCCGGGGATGTTCCGGCCGCCGGGGCCTGATGAGGTGGGAGGGTGCAAAGTCCTGTCCCTCGCGTGCCGCGGCAGACCGCGGCCCGCCGCCCCGAGATCCAGCTCGGCCGGCTCACCGCCGAACTCGCGACGGTCGTGGCGAGCGCCCGCCGCAGAGCCCTGCGCGACGGCGACCGGCAGATCGACACCGCCCACCTGCTGCACTCCCTCATCGAGTCCGACCCCGAGGTCGGCGCCGCCTTCGGGGGCGGCGCGCCGCAGCTCGCGCGCGTGCTCGGCTATCTCGTCCAGCGCTCGATCGGTTACGGCCTGCGCTGGCGGGGCTCCGTCGAGGACTCCGGCGCCCTGAACGTCGTACGGGAGGGCTCCGGAGCTCTGAACCTTGTGCGGGGCGCGGAGGTCGCGGCGGACGGCTGGTCGCCCACCGCTGCCGCCGCGATGGACGCCGCGTGGGAACGAGCGGCGCTGCGCGGGGATCAGCGCGCCCGTGGCCTCGACCTGCTGGCCGTCATAGCCGCCGACCCGGAGAGCCGGGCCGTCGAGGTGCTGCGCCGGGCAGGGGTCGATCCGCTCGTCCTCGCCGACCGGATCGGGGAGCTGTCTCAACAGGTGTAACGGGGGTTACGCGCCTGACGCCGCCCTGTCATCATGGCCCGATGCACGCGTCTCAGGGGAGAAGCGCCGGCCTGGGACTCGCCCTGGCCTCGGCCTTCGCATTCGGTGGTTCAGGTGTGGCGGCGAAGCCGCTCATCGAGGCGGGACTCGACCCGCTGCATGTGGTGTGGCTACGGGTGGCCGGCGCCGCCCTCGTCATGCTGCCCGTGGCCTGGCGCCACCGGGACCTCCTGCGGCGCAAGCCCGCCCTCCTCGCCGGCTTCGGCCTCCTCGCCGTCGCCGGTGTCCAGGCCTTCTACTTCGCCTCGATCTCCCGGATCCCGGTGGGCGTCGCGCTGCTCATCGAGTACCTCGCCCCCGCCCTCGTCCTCGGCTGGGTCCGCTTCGTCCAGCGCCGGCCCGTCACCCGCGCCGCCGCGCTCGGCGTCGTCCTCGCCGTCGGCGGTCTCGCCTGCGTCGTCCAGGTCTGGTCCGGGCTGAGTTTCGACCTCCTCGGACTGCTGCTCGCGCTCGGCGCCGCCTGCTGCCAGGTCGGCTACTTCGTCCTCTCCGACCAGGGCGGCGACGAGTCCGACCCGGCCGACCCGCTGGGGGTCATCGCCTACGGACTGCTCTTCGGCGCCCTCGTCCTCACCGTCGTCGCCCGGCCGTGGGGGATGGACTGGTCGGTGCTCGCCGGCCGTGCGGACATGAACGGCACCAGCGCCCCCGCCTGGCTGCTCCTCGGCTGGATCGTGCTGATCGCCACCGTCCTCGCGTACGTCACCGGAGTCATCTCGGTGCGCCGTCTGTCGCCGCAGGTGGCCGGTGTATTCGCCTGCCTGGAGGCCGTGATCGCGACCGTTCTGGCCTGGGTGCTCCTCGGCGAGCACCTGGCGGCGCCGCAGATCATCGGCGGTGCGGTGGTGCTCGTGGGCGCGTTCATCGCCCAGTCGTCGACGCCGAAGGCGGCCTCGGCGGAGCCCGTGGCCGGTTCCGGGCAGAGCGGCCGCGAAGCGGAGTTGGCCGCCGGCAGGACCACCCCGTAAGGTGACGATCATGCATTCGACCGTACTTCCGCCTCCTGCCGCCTAGGCGCGGGCGGCACTCTCCCTGACGAAGACCGGGCTCGGGCAGTCCCCGAGCGGTTCGTCGCTGCCCGCGTGCGGAGCCGAGCGACCACAACACCCGTCTTCACACGGAGAAGTACGTGTCGAACACCTCTGTAACTTCTGTTACCTCTGTTTCCTCCTCCGCGTCCGCGGCGGCCATGCCTGGCGTCGGGCGGAGTCTGCTCTATCTGATCGTCGCCGGAATCGCCTGGGGCACCGCCGGTGCCGCGGCCTCGCTGATCTTCCGGGTCAGTGACATGGGCCCGCTGGCGCTGTCCTTCTGGCGCTGCGTCGGCGGCCTGGTCCTGCTGCTCGGGGCGCTGGCCCTGAGGCCCCGCCGCGATTCCGCCGCCGTGGTGGCGGAGCCCCGGCGGCGCCGACTGATCCGCATCCTCGGTACGGGGATCGGGCTGACCGTCTTCCAGAGCGCCTACTTCGCCGCCGTCGAGGCCACCGGGCTCGCCGTCGGCACCGTTGTCACCCTCGGCGCGGGCCCCGTCCTGATCGCGCTCGGCGCACGGCTCACCATGGGCGAGCGACTGGGGCGTGGTGGCGCGGCGACCGTGGCCGGCGCCCTCGCGGGGCTCGGCGGCCTCGTTCTCGGCGGGGACGGCGGCGAGGTGAGGCCGCTCGGCGTGGGCCTCGCGGTGCTGTCGGCGGCCGGGTACGCGGCGATCACCCTGCTCACCCGGCGGCTCGGCCGCGACGGCGGCGGCTCGGACGCGCTGTCGACGACCACGTGGGCCTTCGCGATCGGCGCGGTGGGGCTGCTGCCGATGGCCGGCGCGGAGGGGCTGGTGCCGCACACCGGGCAGGTGGGGGAGGTGCTGGGGCTGCTGGTGTACGTGGCGGCGGTGCCGACGGCGCTCGCCTACGCGCTGTACTTCGCGGGGGCGGCGGTGGTGCGGGCGGCGACGGTGTCGGTGATCATGCTGCTGGAGCCGGTGAGCGCGGCGCTCATTGCCGTGACGGTGTTGGGGGAGTCGTTGACCGCCGCGACGGTGGCGGGCACGTTGTTGTTGCTCACGGCGGTGACGGGGCTCGCGCTTGCGGAGGCGCGGGCGGCGACGGCGCGGCGGCGGGGGGTGGCGGCTTAGGCCCGTGGGTGGCCGGGGGACGGGGCCGGGTGCGGCCCGGTGGTGGGTTGTGCCCACCCGTTCCGCCCCAGCGGAACGAATGCCCACAACCCCCCGGCGGCACCGAACGCCCACAACCCCCCGGCGGGCGCCGAATGCCCACAACCCCTACGTGCGGCGGCGGAGTTGGTGGGCTGCTGCCTCCGTGTCGCCTCGGGTCGACCTTGTGGTCAGGCCCTTCACTATGCGGTTCTGGACCGGTTCCGGTTTGTGGTTCGCGTACTTGAATTTGGCGCGGACGTCGGTCACGTCGAGGCGCAGGACCCGTATGCCCGACAGGAGCCTGCCGAACGGGGCCTCGCCGACCGCGACCGGGGCGGTGCCGCCGTCCGGCTGGAAGTGGGCGACCTGGCGGTTGAGGAGCCGGGCCTTCTCCGCCGGGTCGTCGACCACGTGGGCCGTGCAGCGCAGCTGGACGGCGGCGTAGAAGGACGTGGGGGTCCCGTGCTCGGGCGGGGCTCCCTCGGGGGCCGCCCACGGGCCCGGGATGAAGGCGTAGTCGTCGACCACGCTCAGCAGGACCGTCGGGTTCTCCTCCAGCGCCCGCCACAGCGGGTTGGGGCGCGCGAGGTGGGCCAGCACCTGCCCGTAGGGGCCGGGCTCGGAGTCGTACCGGAAGTGCATCGGCTGCACCCACGGCGGTTCGCCGGCCAGTCCGTTGACGGCGAGTTGGCCGAAGTCGTGGCGGCTCAGCCAGTCGCGCCACTCGGTGGAGTCCTTGGCGGCGTCCCAGGGATGGATCAGCATGGCGCGGCCCTCAGACGGTGGTGGTGAGGTAGGCGGGCAGGGCGATGGACGCGTCGAGGTCCTCCGCCGGGACCGGGGTGCCGTGGGTCCTGCGTACGGGGACCACACCCGACCAGTGGGGGAGCGCCGCGTCCTCCGGCTCGTCGTTCGGGCCGCCCGTGCGGACTTTGGCGGAGACCTCGTCCAGGTCGAGGCGGAGGACCGCGGTCGCCGCCAGCTCCTTCGCGTTCGCCCGGCGGGAGTCGTCGGCGCGGCCGGGGACGACGTGGTCGACCAGGGCGTCGAGGGCGGTGCGCAGCTCCTCCGGGTCGGTGACCTGGTGGGCCGTGCCGTGCACCACGACCGAGCGGTAGTTGATCGAGTGGTGGAACGCGGACTTGGCCAGGACCAGGCCGTCGACATGGGTCACCGTCAGACAGACAGGCAGCCCGGGAGCCTCGGCGCCCGTTCCGGCCATGCGCAGCGGTCGCGAGCCGGTGGAGCCGTGGACGTAGAGACGGTCGCCGATCCGGCCGTAGAGGGTCGGCAGCACGACGGGCGCGCCGTCGCGGACGAAGCCGAGGTGGCAGACGTACGCCTCGTCGAGTATCGAGTGCACCAACGCGCGGTCGTACGAGGCGCGGTGGCGGGAGCGGGTCGGGATGGTCCGCTCGGTCGGCTCGTAGGTGTCCGTCGTCATTGCGCTCTCCATTGCACTAGTGCATAATGTGGTTTGTGCTAGGAGAGTATAGGATCGAAGGCCGTCGTGCATCGGAGATTGCCGCCAGCGTCGAGCGGGGGGTCGCTGCGGGTGCGCTGGAGCCTGGGCAACTGCTGCCGCCCATGCGGGAGTTGGCGCTCACGCTCGGGGTGAACCCGAACACGGTCGCTGCCGCGTACCGGACCCTGCGGGAGCGCGGGGTCATCGAGACCGACGGGCGACGCGGCAGCCGGGTGAGGCCGAGGCCCGCGACGACGGCCCGCGGATCGATCCGGGTGGAGGCTCCGGCCGGGGTACGGGACGTCAGCAACGGCAACCCCGACCCGGACCTGCTGCCTCCGCTCGGTGCGGCGCTGGCCGAGGCCGCGCGGCGCGAGGCCGAGCGGCCCGGGATGTACGGGGAGGCCCCCGTCGACGCGGAGTTCGCCCGGCTCGCCCGCGCCGCGCTGGACGCGGACGGGGTGCCCGAGGGGCCGATCGCCGTCACCTCGGGGTCGCTGGACGCGATCGAGCGGGTTCTCGCGGTCCACCTGAGGGCCGGTGACGCGGTGGCCGTCGAGGACCCCGGGTGGGGGAGCCTGCTCGACCTCGTACCGGCGCTCGGGCTGCGGCCGGTGCCGATCGCGGTCGACGACGAGGGGCCGTCGCCGGCGGCGGTCGCGGGCGCGTTGCGGGACGGTGCGCGGGCCGTGATCGTCACCGATCGCGCGCAGAACCCGACCGGCGCGGCCGTCGGCGCGGAGCGTGCCGCCGCCCTGCGCCGCGTCCTGGCGGACCACCGGGACGTGCTGCTCATCGAGGACGACCACGGTCACGGCATCGTCGACCTGCCGCTGTTCCCGCTGGCCGGGGTGACCCGCCACTGGGCCTTCGTACGGTCGGTCGCGAAGGCGTACGGGCCGGATCTGCGCATCGCGTCGCTGACCGGCGACGCCGAGACCGTCGACCGCGTCCTCGGGCGCCAGCGGCTCGGCCCCGGCTGGGTCAGCAGACTCCTCCAGCGCGCGGTCGCGCACCTGTGGGCGACGGGGGCCGTGGACGCGTCGGCCGTCGCCGGCGCATACGCGGAGCGGCGTGACGGGCTCGTCCGGGCCCTGGAGCGGCGCGGCGTCGAGGCGCACGGGCGGAGCGGGATGAACGTGTGGGTGCCCGTCTCCGACGAGACGGGCGCGGTGACCCGGCTGCTGGGCGCGGGCTGGGCAGTGGCCCCCGGCGCCCGCTTCCGCATGGACGCCGGGCCGGCCGTCCGGATCACCGTCTCCGGCCTGGGCGTCAGGGACATCGAAACCCTTGCCGACGCGGTCGCGAGCGCGGCGGGACCGCCACCGGCGAGAAGCTACGGCTGACGGGCGTTCGGCCCTCGGCGGAGGAGGGGGCCTCCCTCTTGTAGGAGGAGGCTCCCGCCCTCCGACGCCGGATGTCGACGCCGACGTCCGGCGCCGATGCTCCGGCTCCCGCCGCCGCGGCGGCCGGGGCTCCGGCTGCCGCAGCCGTCCCGGCCATCCCGGCCGACGGTGCCACCGGTCCGGCCAGTGGCGGCGCAGAGGTCGAGCGGTGCCGTACGTGCGCCCCCTGCCGGGTGGTGGACGGGGGCTCCGGCGCGGGCCCGCCGTTCCTACCGGCGTCCTGCCGGGTGGTGGGCCCGCTGAGGGCGTCGCGCCGGGGATGCCTGACGGGCTCCGGCGCTGGCCGGCCGCTCCCTACGGGCGTCCTGCCGGGTGGTGGCCCGGCGAGGGCGTCGGGGAAGCCGGAGAGGCGGTTGCGTGGATCGTTGCCTTCGGCTGTCTCGCCGGGCCTCGGCGCTGGGTCAGTGCCGCGCCCGCGAGGACGATGACGGCGCCGACCGGGGTGTTCCAGGCGAGCTGCTCGTTCAGGACGGCGACGCCCGCGGCCGTGGCGATCACCGGGATGAAGTACGTGACCATCGCCGCCGTCGTCGGGCCGACCTCCGCCACGACGCCGTACTGCAGTAGCATCGCGTACCCCGTGCCCAGCGCTCCCAGCGCGATGACGGCGAGCAGCGGGACGACCTCGATCGACGACGGGAGCGAGGTGAACAGGGGCGTCACCACGGCCAGTTGCAGCGTCGCGAGGCCGACCTGGGAGCCGGCGAGCGAGAGGTTCGACGCGCCGGTGCCGGTCAGCGTGCGGCGGACGTAGATCCAGCCGACCGCGTAGCTGAAGGAGGCGAGCAGGGCCATCGCCGTGCCGGTGACGTCGAGCCCGGAGAAGCCCTGCCAGGCGCCGAGCACGGTCAGGACCCCGATGAAGCCGATGCCCAGTCCCGCCGCGCGCACCCGCGTCGGCCGGTCCTCGGAGAGCGCGACCAGGGAGAGGACCATGCCCCACAGGGGCGTCGTGGCGTTGCAGATGCCCGCGAGCGTCGAGGGGATGGTGAGCTCGGCGTACGAGAAGAGCGAGAACGGCAGCGCGTTCAGCAGGAACGCCGCCACCGTCAGATGCAGCCACGTCCGGCGGCCGCGCGGCAGCCGCTCCCGCTTGACCAGCATGGCGACGGCCAGCACCGCCGTACCGAACAGGAGCCGGCCGAAGGTCACCTGGAACGGCGCGAACCCTTCCGTGCCGACCTTGATGAAGAGGAAGCTGAAGCCCCAGATCAGGGCCAGTACGCCGAAGCGGACCCGCCAGTCGACCAGGCGTGGGCGGCGGGCGGCGGGAGGGGTCGCGGAGCTCATGCCCTTCAGAGTGGCCCCTCTCATCTCGTAGAACAAGCGAGATTAAATGAATCGCTTCCCTTAGTATTGCTTACATGTTGAACCTCGAGCGCTTGCGGACCCTGGACGCCGTCGCACGGCACGGATCGGTCAGCGGGGCGGCCGACGGCCTGCACGTCACCACCTCGGCCGTCTCGCAGCAGCTGTCCAAGCTGGAGCGGGAGATCGGCCAGCAGCTGCTGGCCAAGAACGGCCGCGGCGTGCGGCTCACCGACGCCGGTCTGCTGCTCGCCCAGCACGCGGCCCGCATCCTGTCGCAGGTCGAGCTCGCCCAGGCCGACATCGAGGCGCAGCGCGGTCAGGTGGTCGGCGAGGTGCGGATCGCGGCCTTCCCGACGGCGGCGCGCGGCCTGCTGCCCAGCGCGCTGGCCGCGCTCCGCACCGCCCACCCCGACCTCCGCGTGAAGACCACCGAGATGGAGCCGGAGCAAGGCATCCGCGAGGTGATGCGGGGCGATGCCGACCTCGCGATCGTCCTGGACTGGAGCAACAAGCGCGCTCCGGTCCCGGGCGGACTCGAGCGGGCCCACCTCCTGGACGATGCCGCGGACGTGGCGATGCCCGCCGGGCATCGGCTGGCCGCGCGGGACGAGGTGGACCTGGTCGACTTCGGCGACGAGGAATGGGTCTCCTGGCCCGAGGGCGAGTTCTGCCACGACTGGCTCATGTTCACCCTGCGGTCCCAGGGCATGGAGCCGCGCATCGCCCATTTCGCCGCGGAGCACCACACCCAGCTCGCGCTGATCGCCGCGGGGTTCGGCGTGTGCGTGACGCCACGGCTCGGGCGTGGACCGACGCCCGAGGGGATCGCGTTCGTGCCGGTACGGCAGGGGATGCGCCGGCACATCTACGCGACCTGGCGCACCGACGCCGATCGGCGGCCGTCGATCCGCGCGGCGGTCGAGGCGCTGTGCGAAGTGGGGGCGCCGCTGAGCATCTGACGGCTCAGAGGCCCGCCAGCTTGCGGAAGTCCCAGGACGCGACGGCGTCCGGGGTCAGCTTCAGCCAGGCGTGCCGGCCGTCGTGCGGCATCGTGTCCATGCCGAAGTTCTTGGCCGCGAAGAGCCGTTCCGGTACGTCGAGTTCGGGGCACGGCTCGCCCGTGCGCGGGGCCTCGCCGACGAAGACGGCCGTGCCCGACAGCTCGGCGCCGCGCAACTCTCCGTACTCCTCGCCGTCGTCGACGACCACCGCGATGCGCGGGTCGGCGCGCAACTGCGCCCAACGGCGGCTCCGGGTGATCGAGTAGAGCCAGAGCGAGGTGCCGTCCCAGGCGAACCAGAGAGCGCCGACATGCGGGCGGCCGTCGGCGGAGACGGTCGCGACCCGGCAGGTGCGCTGCTCGGTGAGGAAGGTGTCCAGCTCGGCCGGGGTCATCATGATCCGGCGTCCACGACGCTGTGCGACGGCCATCGTCCGCCCCCTTCTTGAAGTCTGATGAAGTGTCAGAAGTCGAGTGTGTCTGAATCATGGGGGCTCTTCCCTCCTGGGGCAAGGGTGGCTAGCCTCGCCCGCCCGGAGTGCGACGCAGGGGCAGGGGAGATCATGACGAGCGCGACGCGGTGGGCACAGCTCCAGGAGCAGCTCGAACCGTCCGGAACGGTGCTGCTCACCGTCGAATGCCAGGAGGGCGTCGTCGGCAGGAACAGCGCCCTGCCCGAACTCGCCACGGCCGCCCGCTCGTCGGGCGCGCTGACGAACATCGCCCGGCTGGTCGCGGCCGCGCACGAGGCCGATGTGCAGGTGCTGCACGCCGTCGCCGAACGCCGACCGGACGGGCGCGGCGCCAACAGCAACGCCCGGCTCTTCCGGGCCGCCGCCCGGCTTCCCGTACAACAGCACAGCGGCAGCACGGCGGTACGGATCGCCGAACCCATCGAGGTCGCCGACCAGGACCTGGTCGTACGACGGCTGCACGGGCTCTCGCCCCTCGCCGGGACCGACGTCGACCCGCTCCTGCGCAACCTGGGCTGCCGCACCCTCGTGGTCACCGGCGTCTCGGCCAACGTGGCGATCCCCAACGCCGTCTTCGACGCCGTCAACCTCGGGTACACCGTCGTCGTGCCCGGAGACGCCATCGCGGGGGTGCCGGCCGACTACACCCCCGCGATGATCCGTCACACCCTCGCGCTCGTCTCCACCGTCGCCACCACCGAGGACGTGCTGCGCTGCTGGAAGAGCACGCGGCGCGGCGCGCGGGGCGTCACGCGAGCGTGATCGAGAGGCGTCACGCGAGTGTGATCGAGTCCCCGTCCACCTTGATCGGGGTCGGCGGCAGCGGGGCGGTGGCCGGGCCGCCCTTCACGCTGCCGTCCGACACGTCGAACTTGCTCTGGTGACACGGGCAGGTGATGACGCCGTCGGCCACCCCGCTGACCGCGCAGCCCTGGTGGGTGCACTTGGACGAGAACGCCTTGAACTCGCCGGCCGTCGGCTGGGTGATCACCACCCCCTGACCGTCGAGGACCTTGCCGCCGCCCACCGGAATGTCCGCCGTCTTCGCGAGCGGCGCTCCCGGCTCCTTCGGTGCGTCGCCCGCGCCGCCACCACTGCCACCGCTACCGCCCGCCTTTCCGTCCGTGTCGGCGCCGCAGGCGGCGAGCGCCGCCACCAGACCCGCGCCACCCGCCGCCGAGACCACCGTCCGACGTGCTACTCCACTCATCGCGCTCCCCTTGCGTTCCGGTCACATCGCCTCGATCACCTTGTAGGAGTGAGTACGAGCGAAGAAGGTGAAAAGTTCAACGCGCCACGACGCCGCTCTCAGCGACTTCGAGGCTTTGAGACTTTGAGGCTTGAGGCTTGAAACTTTGAGGCATTGAGCGCTGCCAGGACCTCGCCCGCGAGCGCGACCGGATCGCCGGCCGGTGTCGTCGGGTAAGCCGCGCGACCCCACGCCCAGGCGTCGTCCACGGCGAACCAGTCCACGGCGACCGGAGCCGTACCGTTCACCAGGGCGTGGTCGAGACCGGCGAAGTACGTAGCCCAGCGCGGGGCGTACAGATCCTGGACCAGCCCGGACCACTCACGGTTGGCGTAGTCGCGCAGGCCGCCCTCACTCGGCCCGCGGTCGCCCCAGGTCGTCAGGATCGAGCGGGCGTCGTACTCCAGCAGGTCGCGCTCGGCGGGGTCCGCTCCCCAGGACCGGGCGGCGGCGAGCCACGGCCCGAGCAGGAACCGCGGATCGGAGCCGACCAGCCGGCCGAGCAGCTCCTCGTCGGCGTTCCACTCGCTCACCAGCGCCCGGAAGGCCGCGAGATCCTTCGTCTCGTACGCCGTCCTGATCCTCGGGAGGAGCACGCGGCTGCGGTTGCTGAGCGCCTGGCGGGCCACGTCCACGAGGTCGTAACGGTACGCGTCCGAGGTCCGCAGCTCCGGGGCCACCTGGAGCAGTTCCGCCAGCGCCCGTTCCACCCTCGACGCGTCGTAGCGCATCGCGGTCGGACTCCACCGGCCGGCGCGGACCGCCGTCAGGCTCGGCCGCGCGGTGAACAGGCTGTCCTGCGGCTCGCTCCAGTTCCCCGGCGGAGTGCTGTACGGGCCGAGGCGCAACTGCTCCCACGCGGCGGTCGCGTGCGGGTCCTCGCCGCCGTAGCGGCGGGACGCGTACGCCGTGAACCAGGCCGCCTGGTCGATCGGGCCCGGCTGCCAGGCGAGCTCGGTGAACAGGTCGAACGCCGCAGGATTCCCGCCCGTGGCCTCCGGCAGGTAGGCGATGCCGTGCAGCGCGCTGCCGGGCTTGACCAGCCACGCGTGGAAGCGGCTCACCCACGCGCCGGTGTTGGCGCCCATGCCGGTGTGGCCGCCGAAGTTGGGGATCGAGCCGAAGGCGTAGGGCGTCCCGCCCCATTGGGTCTCACGGTCCAGGTTGTCGTACCGGTCGGAGAGACCGTCGACGATGAGCACGCGGCCGCGGTCCACGCCGTCGAGGACGGTCGCGGTCGGATTGCGCTGCCAACCGAGCATGACCCAGGTGGCGCCGGGGTGCGCGGTGTCCAGGGCCCGCTGGACGGCCCTCGCAGCGCCGGTGACGTCGACGGAGCCCGGGCTGCCGCCCTCGTGCAGGAGGTCCATCTTGAACATGTCGCTGACGCCGAAGGCCTGTTCCTGGACGTTGTAGTACGTGGCGGCCAGCCGGTCGAAGACCGGTCCTGTCGGATCCAGCCAGTCGGGGCGCTCGAACCCTACCCACCTGCCTTGCGGCACCGTGATCGCACCCGGGTTGCGGCCCGCGAAGCCCGGCGGCACCGTGCCGAAGAAGCCCGGCAGGACGGGGGCCATCCCCAGCGCGCGCAGCCGGTCGGCGATCCGCCGTCCCAGCGCCGCGCGGGCCTCGATCAGCTGCCGCGAGACCGGGCCGGCGAACCCCGACAGATTCTGCAGCAGCCACCAGCCCTGATGCGCGGGGGCGGGGATCCACGCGCGCAACTCGGCCTCGTCGTAACCGAAGTGCTGGAGCGCCTGGTAGTAGGTGTACTCGGCGCCGGTCGGGACGAAGACCTCGTTCACGCCGTGCAGCGCCAGCAGATCGATGTCGCGCTGGTACGAGGCGAAGTCGCGGTACGGGCCGGAGTAGCCCTCGTCGGTGTCGTTGAGGGCGTAGCGGTGGGGCACGCTCGCCGAGCGCGTGACCTCGCCGCCGACCGCGGGGAGCGCGGCGGGCAGTCGGCCGAGGCTGTCGCCGGGCCAGCCGATGTCGACACCGGCGACGTGCTCCAGATACCAGCCGACGCCGGTGAGCAGTGTGGCCGGGGAGGTGGCGCGCACGCGGATGGCTCCCGGCCCGCCGGAGAGGGAGAAGTAGTCGCCGGAGGCGGGTCGCGGGACCGGGACCAGGATGAACTGCGAGGCCCTGGAGGCCAGCAGCCGCCGCAGGCTCGCCTGGGCGGGCGCGGGGTTGAAGGGGGCGGGGGCCGGGGTGGAGGCGGGGTGCGGCTTGAAGGATGCCGCGTCGGTGGCGGGCTCGGCGGCGCGGACGAGGGTGTGCGAGGCGGCGACGCTCGGCCGGGCCGAGACGACGGGGCCCGGGAGCAACAGTGCGCCGGTCGCGGTCAACGCCACGGCGGCCAGGGTTGAACGGCGTACAAGAACCAGGCGAATGCCCATCTGGCTCCCTGCTCGAAGGGGACGAGGAATGGTCCGCCTACTGTCCGACGAGGGGTGTCACCAGGAGCGCAGGCCGAGCCGGGGACCGGGCGACGCTCATCCTTGCGGGTGCACGCGGCCCGCCTCAGGGCCTGTCGGCGCGCGTCTTGCCCAAAGGATGCGGGGGCTGGGGATGTTCCGAACCCGACTTCCTGGCCCCGGCGGGCGCGTTCTTCTCTGCCTTGTCCTTGTCCTTGTCCTTGTGCTTCGTCTTCTCGGGGTCCGTGGGCGGAGACGGTACGGGCCGCCTCCCGGGAGGCGCCGACGCGTCTCTCGTGGAGCCGTCCTCCGGAGTGGGCGTCGCCGTATCGGGGGCGGGGGTGGGGGAGTCCGGGAGGGCGCTCGGCAGGTCTGTGGCGGCGATGGCGACGCCGCCCAGGGCCACGCTCGCGAGGACTGCGGCGACCGTCGCCTTCAGGGACCGCCTGGGGCGTCGCCGCTGAGTGGAGGGAGTCCAGTCGTCGCGGGGGCGTGTGGGCCGTGACGTGTGCAGGCCGGCGTCGCGTGCGGTGCGGAACGCGGCCAGGGCGCGGGCTTCGGCCTCCCGGCCGGCGGGGTCCGTGGTGTCCGGGCTCGCGAGCAGGGCGGCGCGCAGAGACTCCTCCACGGCCGTGTCGCTGTGGTCATCGGTCATCCCTGCACCTCCCTTTCTCCTTCAGTTCTTTCGCGAGTCGCTTCAGTCCTCTATGTGCGGCGGACCGTACCGCACCGGGGCGTTTGCCCAGGACCCGGGCGGCGCTGGGCCCGTCGAGGCCGACGACGATCCGCAGGAGCACGGCTTC
>NZ_JBVHXA010000028.1:0-34484 GCF_055563935.1 Streptomyces sp. NPDC029169 | reverse complement strand
ATCGACAGGAGGTAGCGCACCTCCGCGATGCAGGTCTCCTCGTCGTCATACGCGAAATGCGCCACACCGCTGGTCTCGGCGTGCACGTCCGCCCCACCCAGGCCGTTCTGGGTGATCTCCTCGCCCGTCACCGCCTTCACCACGTCCGGACCCGTGATGAACATCTGCGACGTCTCCCGCACCATGAACACGAAATCCGTCAGAGCGGGCGAGTACGCAGCCCCGCCCGCGCACGGACCCAGCATCACCGAGATCTGCGGGATGACACCCGAAGCACGCGTGTTGCGCTGGAAGATGCCCCCATAACCGGCCAGCGCCGAGACACCCTCCTGGATACGGGCGCCCGCACCGTCGTTCAGCGACACCAGCGGCGCACCCGCCGCGATGGCCATGTCCATGATCTTATGGATCTTCGTCGCGTGAGCCTCACCCAGCGCCCCGCCGAAGATCCGGAAATCATGCGCGTAGACGAAGACCGTACGGCCCTCGACCGTGCCCCAACCGGTGATCACACCATCGGTGTACGGCCTCTTCGCCTCCAGGCCGAAACCCTGCGCACGGTGCCGGCGCAACTGCTCGACCTCACTGAACGAACCAGGGTCGAGCAGCAGCTCGATACGCTCACGAGCCGTCAGCTTGCCCTTGGCATGCTGCGCCTCGGTCGCCCGGTCGCTCGGCCCACGCCGCGCCTCCTCGCGCAAGGCATGCAGCTCGGCCACACGGCCACGGGCGTCGGTCGGCTCGCTCGGGATCTGGTCCACAACGGTCATGTACCGACCCTACGAAGGCGACCAATAAAATCCTGCCGTCGACTCTTCACAGTCTCCCGGACGGAATCCTGGTGGAGTAAGACAGAAGCCCCTCTGCTTCAAGCCGAGTAAACAGCCATACCGGCCGTCTTTTGTCGACTTCTGACAAGAGGTCCTACAAGGCGACCTCGCAGCGGTGCGTCGCCCCTGCGGTACCGGGCGTGATCCGCAGCCGCAGGATACGGCCCACGGCGAGCACCTCCACCGAGGGATCGCGGCTGATCACCCGGCGCACCGGCTGGTCCCAGACGAGCTCCACGGGCTGCCCGGTGCGCGGCGGCTCGCTGATCCGCAGATCGAGCACGGAGCGCCTGCGGCGGACGAGCACGCTCGCCGGGGCGGTGACCGTGAGGCGTCCCACCGTACCGGCCTGCCAGAGGTTCGCGGCGTGGAGTCCGAGAGACGGGACGGAGACGGCCTGGCGGTCGGCGCTGTTGTCGAGGATCCGCAACCAGTCCGGGTCGGCCGCGCGCGCGGCCAGGGTGCGGGCGGAGGCGCCCGGCATGAGCAGGTACGCGTACGAGGCGGCGACCGGGTCCGTGCCGTGGTCGAACCAGAGAGTCTGGTAGGTGCGGGTGCGGCGCTCGGTGGAGCTGGTGGTGTTGATGTCGCTCCAGGCGCCGGTGCGGTCCTCGCGCAGGGCGCGGAGGTCCGCCGTGCCCTGGGGGAAGACCCAGCCACCGTGGCCTTCGAGGTGGGCCCAGCGGTCGTGGACGGTCAGCGCGTTCGCACCACCCTCGCCGAGGTTGCGGTTGTCGACGACCGTCTCGACGGGAACGCCGTCGGCGGCCGTGATCCCGGAGCCCAGGCAGATGACCGCGTCCGCCGCGCAGAACCAGGACTTACGGGCCTCCAGGGTCGAGCCGAGCCCCCTGAGGTGCTGGCCGACGGCGGCGAACTCGCCGTCCGTGGCCCCGCCGACCCAGCGCACGGCCGGCTTCGGCGCGCCCCACTCGCCGCCCGCCCGGTCGGCGAGCCGCTTGGTGGAGACCGTGGTGCCGGGCAGCCGGTAGGGGTCGACGGTGGGCCAGAACCAGTCCGTGAACTGGCCGCCCTGCCCGGGGGTCCACCAGGAGAGCATGCCGGCGCCGGTGTGCCAGCCGCGCGGGTTCTCGCCGTTGCCGCACTCGTAGTACGAGATCCGCTCCGAGGCCATGGCGATGTTCGCGGCCCAGCCGGGGCGGCGGTGGACGGCCCGGTCCATGGCGGAGAAGAGCCGGTGCCCGGTGGGCTCGGGGGCGGCGGGGACGGGCGCGTCGGCGATGGCGTGCAGCCGGGCGAGGTCGGCGACGCCGAACTGGCGGGCGGAGAGGACCGGGGAGACGGTGTCCCGCTCGATCCACCCCTTCACGCGCGCGTGCCACCGCTCGCGCTCGGCGTCGCTCGCGCCGGCTGCGAGGAGGGCGATGGCGGCGATGACGCCCTGGCCGTGGAAGTGGTCCGAGCGCATGATCCGCCGCTCGTCGTTCTTCAGGTAACCCCGGCTGACGGCACGCCCGTTGACGCTGTCCATCATCAGGCCGTCGTAGATCAGGGGCGCGTAGGCGTGCTCGACGCTGTCGAGGACGATCTGCCGGTTCGGGTCGGTCACGGCCCAGGCGGAGCCCGCGAGCAGGGCGAAGAGGCGGCCCAGGCCGTCGAGCATGACCTGTCCGTACGTGCCCGAGTAGGCGACCCAGGTGTGCTGGACGAAGGAGCCGTCGGCGTAGAGGCCGTCGCCCTTTGTCACGTACGGGAAGACGGGTGAGAGCGCGTCGCGGGCGAGGGCGATCTTGGCGGGGTCGGCGCCGAGGATGCCGCGCAGGGCGACGGAGCGGCAGAGGTCGACGCGGTTGGCGCCGGTGGAGGTGCCGGTGTAGTTCGTGAGCATCGAATCGGGGACGAAGTGGTCGACGGCGGCGCAGGCGGCCGCGATCCGCTCGGGCCCGAGGTGCGGGTGGAGCGCGGCGACGATGTCCATGAGGAGGCGGGGGCTGCCTATCTGCCACTCCCACCAATTCCCATAGCGGGTGGTGGTGGGGTTGTAGATCCGCGCGGAGAGGTGGTCGAGGCCGCGCAGGATGTCGGCGAGGAGGGTCGCGTCGCCGGTGAGGCCGGTGCCGGGCTGTACGTACGCCTGGGTCATCGTCCACAGGCGGCTGTAGCTCCGGGTGATGCCGGACGGCGGGTCGAAGGGGTCCCCGGGCCAGAGGCTGGTGTCGGTGGGGGCCATGGAGGCGCGGAAGGCGCGGGCGAGTTCGCCGGTCTCGGCGAGACGGGAGGCGTACGGCTCGGCGCCGGCGTCGAAGCCGGTGCCGAGCTGGAGGTCGAGCCAGCGCAGCCGCAGCGCCTCGAACTCCCCCTCCGCCGCGTGGGCGAGAGGGGGCAGTCCGAGGGCCGCGACCGAGGCGGAGGCGGTGATCAGGAAGGTGCGGCGGGACCAGGTTGGAAGGGGCACGGGAGCCTCCCGGAGGAAGAGGTGTAGACCGGTTGGCGCCCGGTGTAGCAGCCGCTCTCCGACGCAATCAATGAGCACCGCACGCTTTGGTGCAAGCGCTTTCCCTCATCTCCCGGTTCGTCAACCGCCGCAGTGGAACCGGGCGTTCCCCCAGTCCGCGTGGTCGTTCCCGTTGCCGTCGCCGCCGTCCCCGGCCACCAGCTCGACGTAGGAGGCTCCGGTGACGTCGGCGGTGAGCGACCAGGCCGGGTCGGTCGCCTTGAGGACCGGCGACTTCACCTTCTCCGTACCGTCGGCGCGGACGGCGAACGTGACGGTGCCGCGGGTGGTCTGGGCGTCGTCCACGCCGACCTCGGCGGTGAAGGAGGTGCACTTCCCGCCCAGGTAGTAGCGGACCGTGGCTGGGGCGTGGGTGCCCAGGCCCTTCGCGTACGCTACTCCCCCGATCCGCAGCGGGCCGCCGTCGCCGCTGCCCGTCCCGCCGTTGGACGTGTCGCGCTCGACGGGTCCCCAGCCGTTGGCCGCCGAGGTCCAGTCCAGGTCGCTCGCCCAGCTGTCCGTGGTGGGCGGCGGGGGCAGCGTACGGACGGTGGTGGCGGCGGTGAGCTTCCGCGCCTCTCCCCCGAGGGTGTACGTGAGCGTCGAGCCGAGGGGGTACGGCCGGTAGGCGGCGTCCACCGGGGGTGTCACCCGCCAGGTGGCGGTGGCCTCGGCACCGGCCGCGACCGTCCCGAGGGACACGGGGGCGGCCGGTTCGGCGGTCCAGCCCTCGGGCAGTTCCAGGGCGGCGGTGGCACCGGTGACGGCGCCCGTCTCGTCGTTGGCGAAGGTGGCCGTGACCTGGTTCGGGCGGCCCGGTTCCAGGGTCTCCGGGGCAGCGAGCCTGAGCGTGCCGCACGCCGCCTTCTCCGGCGCGGGACCGAGGTCGGTGACGGTGAAGGAGTCGAGGACGAAGTCGGCTCCGTCGGGGGCGTCGCCGCGCTTGCGCAGCCCGGTCCAGGTGTCGCCGCAGCCGGCGGTCACGGTCTCGGTGAAGTGACCGGTGGTCCGCTGCTGTCCGAGGGGCGTACGCCGGGTCTCCACCGAGGTCGCGTTCGTACGGTCGTAGCCGGTGACCCACTCGTAGGCGCCCGCATGACTGGACTGGTAGTCGTACGCGATCCGGTAGCTGTGCCCGTCCTTCATCGGGACGGTCCAGGGCGCGGTGCGGTAGACCAGGCCGCTGTTCTCGTCGTGGGACTTCAGGGACTCGGCGCCGCCGATGACGTCGTCGACGAGCTTTCCGTTCCAGCCGGCCTGGGTGTACGGGGCGTGCAGCTGGGCGATGTGGGTGCGCGGGTCGGTCGTGCCGCCGGAGTCGCCCTTGAGGAAGGGGCCCCAGCCCTGGTCGACGGCCTCGAAGTCCTCGTACGCGAGCGCGCCTGCCTTGGTGGCGGGGGTATTGACGACGATGCGGACGTCGTCGACCCGGACGGCGGCCGTACTGCCGCTCGCCGCCTCGATCCTGAGGGTCGTGGCGCCGCCTGCGGGGGCGGTGAAGGTGACCTTCGCGCGCTGGAGGCGGGTGCCGTTCCAGTCGGAGGCGGCGACCCGGTCCTCCAGGGCCGAGCGTTCAACGGTGACGGACTTCCCGCCGATGGAGAGCCTGGTCGGGCGGGTCTTGCCCGGCTCGACCTCGATCAGGGCGGAGGCGGTGTAGCGGGTGCCGGGGGTGAGGCCGGTGATCTGCTGCCGTACGGACGGAGTGGCGGAGCCGGTGAGCTCGGCGCTGTTGCGGCCCTGGTCGTCGGTGTCACGGGCGACCGTGCCGGTCTTCGACCAGGCCCGCAGCCCCGCGTCGTTGAAGCCGGGGTCCTTGACCGGGGTGCCTTCGCCCCAGCGCGGGTCGCGGGGCTCGGGGTCGCGGTCGGGGTAGAGGACGTAGGGCTGTCCGGCGGCGGCGTCGAGCGTGATCGTGCCGCCGCCGGCCCGGACCGTCGCGGTCTTCACACGGCCGTTGTCGGTGAGCTTGTAGACGCTGTACGAGCCGGTGCCGGGCACCGCCCAACTGGTCTTCCCGCCGGTCTTGTTGTAGTGGTAGAGCTTCTTCCCGCCGTCCCAGGGCAGCAGGTAGTTATCGCCGTCGAGGACCTTGCGGCCGTTCTCGTAGAACGCGCGCTTCCCGTTCTCGACGGTGCCGCGGACGCCGCCGGTGAAGGTGAGGTCGTTGCCGTTCCAGCGGGTGATGCGCTGCTGCTGGAGGTACTTGGCGGGCAGGTTCTTCTGCCAGATGTTGGCGTAGAAGTGGTTCCAGTCGGTCTCGCCGGTCCAGCCCTCGAAGTCCTCCAGGGCGGTCTGGCCGAGGACCGGGTGGTTGTTCCAGACGTCCTTCTCGCCGTTGCGGATGAAGCGGATGATCTGGGAGTTGAGGCCCTTGTTGGTGGCGCCTCCGTAGTTCAGGTCGTTGGCCCAGTGGGACCAGAGGGAGGCCCGCTCGAACTTCTCGGACCACTCGGTGGCGACGTTCCAGCCCTGGTCCTGCACGGCCTGGAGGGTCTTGTCGGCGATCCAGCCGTGCGTGTAGTAGACGTCGATGTACAGCATCGACAGGTTGGGGTCCGTCTCGTCGCGGAGCTGCTTGAAGCGGCGGGCGAGGTCGCCGCTGTTGAGGTCCCGGCGCTGGTCGATGTAGTAGCTCTGGTTGAGCCAGTTCCAGCCGGGCTTGGTCTTGTCGACGAGCGTCTCGCTGAAGTTCTTGGCCTCGGGGTACGACTCGGTGGCGTTGACGTGGACGCCGAAGCCCGCGCCCCATTTCCTGCCCTCCTTCAGGAGGGTGTTGAGGTCGGCGAGGCCGCCGGCGCGCTTGTTGTAGTTGCCGCCGTAGTCGGGGTGGGCGGAGTCGTGGCCCTCGGAGCCGTACCCCTTGAGCAGCGCGAACTGGCCGAGTCCGTCGGTGGCCAGGGAGATCCGCTTGACGTCGTCGAGGGTGCGCAGGAAGGGGTGGGTGGCGTTGGACGCGAAGTTGAACGGGATGTGGGCGATCACCCGGTCCGGGGTCTGCGCGCTGCCGGGGGCCTTGATCCCGATGGCGGGGAAGGCGAGTGCGCCGTCCTGCCAGTCCGTCCTCCCGTCGGCGTTGGCGTCGGGGGTGACGACGACCTTGGCCCAGGGGAGGTTCTCGCCGCTCTCGGGGGCGGGGGCGTCCGCGCCGCGGTAGGTCCACTGGCCGGACCAGACGCCGACGCGGGTCTCGGTGGCGGTCTTCCGGGCCTGGTGCCAGAAGCGGGCGCGGTCGCGGGCGCTCGGGCCGGCGGGCCTGTCGTAGGAGGAGTTGGACTCGACGGCGGCGGCGAGAGCGCCGGTGTTGACGATGGCGTAGCTCGCGCCCACGGGACTGGTCTCGGCCGGGGTGGCGTCGGTGATGTCGGCGAAGACGTCGGCGGTACGGGTGGAGTCCGGGTCGAGCCGGGTGAAGGCGGTCTCGGCGCCGCCGTCGGCGGAGCCGACGGACACCAGGTCGTGGCCGGGTATGTCGATCGTGCCCACCCGGAAGGCCTCGGTGTCCCGGACGGCGGTCACCTTGAAGGTGGTGGCCCGGCCGCTGACGCTCAGGCTCGCGTCGAGCTCCACATTGGGCAGGGCCGGGAAGGCGAGGGTGTACGCGGCGGAGGCGGGGGTGAGGACGGGGGCGCCGGTGGCCCGGACGGCGTAGGCGATGCCGTTGAGGACGACCTCGGTGACCGGGGCCGTACTACCGAGGAGGCGGGCGCCGGTGGCGCGGTCGGTGTACGAGACGACACGCGGGAAGTCCTCGGCGACGGCGACGGCGAGCTGGTCGGAGCCGATGAGGGCTTCGTCCGTACGTGACGCGGGGGCTTCGGCGAGGGCCGGTCCTGACAGGGCGAACACGGCGGATGAAGCGGCGGCGAGCGCGCAGGCCGCACGGATTCTTCGCGACTTGGGGAGGGGCATGGGGACTAGTTGGGCCCTTCGACAGGGCACCGTCAACGAGATCGCGGCCCGGCGGCCCCGCCAGTCCAAGAACCTCCTCCGGTTAGTCCAAGCGGGTATACATCGAGCAGAGATGTTGAAAGTTGAACGGAATAGAGTTACGGTAGGTCTCGTTGAAGATTCAACAAGCAGGCACCCGCCTCGCGCCACCCGCGCACCGTCCCCAAGGAGCACGTCATGGGCATCTTCGGCCGCAAGAGCAACGACACCGCCACCGCCGTCGCCACCCTCCCCGTCGACCCGGCGCTGGCCGCGCTGACCGGCGAGTACACGATCGACCCGGCGCACAGCAGCATCGGCTTCACCGTCCGTCACGCGATGGTCACCAACGTGCGCGGCAGCTTCGCCGAGCACGAGGGCACGCTGGTGCTCGACGGCTCGAACCCGGGCGCCTCCACCGCCTCGATCGACGTCCGGATCGCCTCCGTCGACACCGGCATCGCCGACCGCGACGGCCACCTGCGCAGCGGCGACTTCTTCGACGCCGAGCAGTTCCCGCTGATGACCTTCCGCTCCACCGAGGCCGAGCAGCTGGGTGGCGACAAGTACCGCGTGACCGGAGACCTCACGATCAAGGACGTCACCAGGCCGCTCTCGATCGACCTGGAGTTCAACGGCTCCGCCACGGACCCCTACGGCAACCAGCGCGTCGGCTTCGAGGGCTCGGCCGAGATCCTCCGCTCCGACTGGGGCCTGACCTGGAACGCGGCGCTGGAGACCGGCGGCGTCGTGGTCAGCGACAAGGTGAAGCTGAACTTCGACATCTCCGCGATCAAGAACGCCGCCTGATCTCTCCCGGGAAACCCCTGCTCTCCCGAGAAACCCCTGAAACGAGCGCGCCCGCCTCTCCGCGAACTCTTCGCGGAAGGCGGGCGCTCGGCGTTCAGGGCATCAGACCGCGCGGGCCGCCTCCACCACCGCCGGGATCAGGCGGTCGTTCTCCGGGGCGCCGGGGCCAGAGAGGAAGCCGAAGCGGCGGCGGGTGTAGCTGTAGGCGAGGCCGGTGGCGGGGTCCGCGAAGGCCTGGGAGCCGGGGGCGCCGCTGTGCCCGACGGCGGCCGGGGTGAGGGCCGGGTGGCGGGTGGCCAGCGGGACGAAGCCGAGGCCGAAGGCGTTCTCCGCGCCGGTGACGAGGTCCGTGCCCGAGGAGTGGATCCGGGCCACCTCGGCGAGGGTGTCCGGCTTCAGGAGCGGGGCGCGGCCGTCGAGCTCGCCGGCGATCGCCGCGTACATCCGCGCGAGGCCCCGCGCGCTGCCGATGCCGCCGCCGGAGACCGGCGCCTTGGCCCGTACCGTACGGGAGTTGGCGTAGTCGACCATGTCGAGCGGCGGCTCGGTGTGCAGGTTGAAGGCGACGGCCAGCAGGCTGTCCGGCGGCACCGGGGTGGCCGCGAGCAGGGCCTGCTGAGCGGGGGTCGGGATCGTCGGCAGGGCGGTGCGGAAGCGGGGCTCCAGTTCCTCCGGCAGCCCCAGGTAGTAGTCGAGGCCGTACGGGGCCCGGACCCGCTCCTCGAACTGGTCCTGGATCGTGCGGCCGGTGGCCCGTAGCACCACCTCGCCGACCAGGGCGCCGATGACGAGCGCGTGGTAGCCGTGGCCAGTGTCCGGCTCCCAGTACGGGCGCGCGGTCGCGAGGCGCGCGGCGACCACCCGGTCGTCGGCGAGCTCGTCGGGCGTGAAGCCCTCGGGGACGCCGATCACGCCGGAGCGGTGGGCGAGGAGCTGGCGGAGGGTGATCCGCCCCTTGTCCTCGGCGGCGAACTCGGGCCACCAGGAGGAGACTTCGCGGTCCAGGTCGAGCACACCCTCCTGCACGAGGAGCGCGGTGACCAGCGCCATGGCGCCCTTGGAGGAGGAGTAGAGGCCGAGCAGGGAGTCGCCGTCGACACCCTCGCCGCCCCACAGGTCGACCACCTGGCGGCCGCGGTGGTAGACGGCGAGCTGCGCGCCGCCGTCCTTCGCCTCGTTCGCGGCCACGGTCGCGAACTCCTCCCGTACGGACTCGAATCCGGGCTCCACTGTGCCGTGGACGTCACTCATCGGTTCTCTCCCCCTGGTTGTGTCGACACGTTCCGCGGGGGAGAACGATCAAGGGGTGCGGATTCTTCCCGGGGCGTTGTCACCGGGGCGTTGTCAGTGGTGGCCGCTAGCGTCGGTGTCATGGAATTCCGCATCGACAGCAGCGTGTTGACCGACGCCGTGGCCTGGGCGGCCCGCGTGCTCCCGGCCCGGTCCCCCGTGCCCGTGCTCGGCGGGCTGCTCCTGGAGGCGAGAGACGGCCGGCTGCGGGTCTCCGGTCTCGACTACGAGGCGTCGGCGCGCATCGAGGTCGAGGCGGACACCGTGCGGGAGGGGCGGGCGCTCGTCCTCGGGCGGCGGCTGCTCGACATCTGCAAGGTGCTGCCCAGGGGGCCGGTGGAGTGCGCGGTCGAGGGGGCGCGGCTCTCGGTGACGGGCGGTGAGGCGCGCTTCGGGCTCTCGCTGCTGCCGCTGGACGACTATCCGGCGCAGCCCGGGCTGCCCGCGTTCCGGGGTGTGGTGGACGCCGAGGCGTTCGCGGCGGCGGTCGGGCAGGTGGCGGTGGCGGCCGGCCGGGACGACTCGCTGCCGGTCCTGACCGGGATACGGCTGGCCCTGGACGGTACGACGATGACGCTGGCCGCGACCGACCGTTACCGCTACGCGGTCCGCACGCTGGAGTGGAAGCCGGAGAGCGGGGCATCCGGCGAGGAGGGCGTGGGTACGGGCTCGGGCGAGGGCGCGGACGTGGTCGTGCCGGCCCGGCGGCTGACCGAGATCGCCCGCTCGCTGACCTCGGCGGGGCCGGTCCGCCTCGCCCTGGACGACGGCTCGATCGGCTTCGAGAGCGAGGGCACGCGGACGACGACCCGGTTGCTCGACGGCCGTCTCCCCCGCCACGACAAGCTCTTCTCGCTCGGCGAGCACGCCGTCGCCGTGACGGAGCGGGTCCCGCTGGTGGAGGCCGTGAAGCGGGTCGCGGTGGTCGCAGAGGGCGACAGCCCGGTCCAGCTCGCCTTCATCGGGAACGCCGTCCACCTTCAGGCGGGGTACGAGGACGACGTGGCCTCCCAGCGGCTGCCGGTGGTCCTCGGGGGTACGCCCGCGATGACCGTCGCGTTCAACCCGGGCTATCTGCTGGACGCGCTCGGCTCCTTCGACACCGACGCGGTCCGCTTCCATCTGCTCGGGCCGGGCCAGCGCGCCCTGATCACGGACCGGCAGGACGGCGTCCACCAGCATCTGCTGATGTCGGTGAAGCCCCTGGTGTAGCCGGAACGCGCCTAGAACCCGCCGCCGAAGTCCCCGCCACCACCGAAGTCGCCGAAGCCACCGCCACCGCCGCCGCCGCCGAAGTCGCCGCCGCCGAAGTCGCCCGAGCTGAACTCGGCCCCGGAGACGTCGCCGCCCTCGAACTCGCCGCCGCCGTATTCGGAGGCGTAGGCCGGGGTGGAGAGCATCGAGCCGAGCATGGTGCCGACGAGGAGGCCGGGGAGCAGGCCGCCGCCGAAGTAACCGCCGGCCCAGGGGCCGTACGCCGGGCCCGCCTCCCAGTACGGGCGGCGGCCGGTGTCGGTGTCGACCATACGGGCCAGGGGGTCCTGCCCGTCGTCGAGGCGTGCGGCATCGGCGGCGCACACCGGGACCTCGCGGGCGGAGCCGCCGGCCGGGGTCCAGGTGCGGTCCTCGGTCGAGGGGCCGTGGCGCGGGTCGAAGAAGCAGGGCGGACGGCGCTCGGGCAGCGGACGGGACTCGCGGCGCGCGGCCAGGACGGCGAGCGAGAAGCGGCCCTCCTCCAGCTCCTTGGTCACGCCCTTGACGTCGTGCGGGTGCGCGGCGGAGCCCATCCGGGACTTGGCCTTGTCGTACGAGTCGAGTGCGCGTTCGTAGTCGCCGCGCATCGCGTCGTCTGCGCCGGGCTCGGCCGGGTGGAAGTCGAGCCTTTCGAGCTCCTCGCCGAAGGCGGTGATGTCCTCGTCGACGACGACCCGGAGCTTGTCGAGCGCCGCGCGCTCCTCGGCCTCCTTGCGGAGCCGGTTGCGGCGGACGATCGTGTACGCGCCCGCGCCGCCCGCGGCGACGATCGCGCCGAGGGTGATCAGGCCGACGACCGGGACGCCGTCGTCGGTGCCGACCGTGCCCCAGGAGGCCGGGGCGGTACCGCGCAGGGTCGGCAGGGCCTGGTCGACGAAGTTGTTCAGCTCGGTGGCGGCGTCCACCCCGGGCTGGTGCACGGAGGTGACCAGGTTGTCCACGGCGGCCGCGGACATCACCGTACGGTCGGCGGCGGCGTCGAAGCCGTCACCGAGCCGGACCGCGTACAGCCCTGTCACCCCGGTCGCGGTGCGCAGATTGCGCAGGAGGTTCTCGGGCGGATACTCGCTGGTCGCGGGCAGCACGGCGACGAAGAGCGGCTTGTCCGCGTCCTCGATCTTCTGGGCGAGGGCATCCGCCTGGGCCGTCGAGAGCTGGTCGGCGGCGCCCGGATCGACGTACACCGGGCCCTGCTTCAGGGCCGCGCCGACATCCGGTATCCCGGTGATCCCGGCCCCCGCTGTGGGGGCCAGGACCAGGAGCAGCAGCATCGCCAGCCCCGCGAGGGCCGACAGAAGGTGGAACGGCCTGGTCCTCATACTTCGAAACTACCCGAAAGTGTGAAAACCAGACCATAGAGGTTTGACTATCTCCGCACGGCCCGCTGCGCGGACTTCAGCTCCTTGAGGGCACCCGCCCGGTCGCCGCGCACGAGCAGCCGCTCGGCCTCGGCGAACGCCCTGGCCACGGCGGGGGTCATGGCGCGGGCGCCGCCGCTCTGGACCTGCTCCTGGAGGGTCTTCCGGCGCCAGGGGAACTCGCCGAAACCCACGTCACCGGTGGTGATGCCCCAGCCGTACGGGAACTCCGGATCGTAGGCGGCGTCGCCCACGTTGATCGGCACCTGCGCGGCGCTCCTCGGCCAGGTCAGCGGAAGCCGGCCGGTGAAGGGCCGCTTGCCGTAGAGGACGTCGGCCACGCCGCCGCCCTCGGTGCCGGGGAGCCAGGAGGCGACCAGCGCGTCCATGTCCGCCAGCCGGTCGCCGACCAGCTGAGGCCGCCCGGAGACGACCAGGACCACGCACTTCATCGCGGAGCAGACGGCGTCCACGGCCTTGCCGTCGGCCTCGGAGAGTTCCAGGTCGTGACCGTTCGCACCGACGTCGCCCACGCCTTCCGCGTACGGGGTCTCGCCGACGACCACCACCCCCACGTCGTGCCCGTCGAAGGGGGCGGAGGCGTCCCTGGAGTACGTGACACGGCTGTCGGATGCGGCCTGGCGGATGCCCTCCAGGATGGTGGTCCCGGGGATGAGCCGGCCGGAGGTGCCCTGCCAGGTCACGGTCCAGCCGCCGGTCTGGTTGCCGAGGTCGTCGGCGTTGGACCCGGCGACGTACACCCGCTGCCCGGGGCTGAGCGGCAGCACGCCCGAGGTGTTCTTCAGCAGTACCTGGGACTTGGCGACGGCCTCGCGGGCGACGGCGCGGTGCGCGGCGGAGCCGATCGCGCCGACGTGGGTGATGTCGGTGTAGGGCCGCTCGAAGAGGCCGAGGCGGAACTTCTGCTCCAGGATCCGGCGGACGGCGTCGTCGACGCGCGAGAGGGGGATGCGGCCGGCGCGGACCTCGTCGGTGATGATCCGCACGGAGCTCTTGTACGTGAGCGGGGTCATGTTCATGTCGATGCCGGCGTTGACGGCGTCCCGCACGTTGGAGACGGCGTCGCCGTCCATCTGGTCCACGGCCTCCCAGTCGCTGCCGACGATCCCGGGGAAGCCCAGCTCGCCCTTGAGAAGACCGTTGATCATCTCCGGGTTGCTGTGCATCTTCACGGCACCCTTGCGGTCCCCGTCGACTTCGAGGGAGGAGAACGAGGGCATGACCGAGCCGGCGCCGAGCTCCAGAGCCGCCCGGAACGGACGGAGGTGGAGGCGCTCCAGCTCACTGCGGCCGAGCCGGGCGACGCCCTGGTCGATCACGTAGGGGGCCCGGCCCGTGCCGTAGGCGGTGCCGCCGTCGGCGATGAAGTGCTTGGCGGTGGCCAGGACCTTGTCGTTGCGGTCCAGGTCGCTGCCGTCCGGCGCGCCCTGGAGGCCGCGGACGACGGTGGCCATGGAGGCGACCAGCTCCGGGTCCTCGCCGTAGGACTCGTACGTACGGCCCCAGCGCTCGTCGCGGACGACGCACAGGCAGGGCGCGAAGTTCCAGCTGACGCCGGTGGCACGGAGTTCGCGGGCGGTGAGGGCGGCGAGCCGTTCGGCGAGCGCCGGGTCGCGGGTGGCTCCGATGCCGATGTTGTGCGGCATGACGGTGGTGCCCTTGGCGAAGGCGTGGCCGTGGACGGCGTCCGACGCGAGGAGCAGCGGGATCTGGAGCCGGGTGGCGAGGGCGCGGGTCTGCTGCGCGTCGGCCGTCTGGCGCCACTCCTCGGGCGTACGGGCCACCGGGGTGGGTTCGCCCTCGTAGACGACCGAGCCGACGGCGTACGTGGTGATGTCCTCGGGCGAGCCGAGCGTGTTGTTCCCGGCCTGGGTCATCTGGCCGGCCTTCTCCTCGAGGGTCATCCGGCCGAGGAGGTCGGCGGCCCGCGCGCGCACCGAGCGCGTGGGGTCGAGGTAGGGCAGGCCGTGAGCGTTCACGACGACGCGCGGGGTCTCGTCGGGGCCCCGGGCGCCCTCGACGGTGAGGCGCAGCGGGATGGTCTCGGCCGCTTCCGCCGCGCGGTCGCGGAGGGTGGCGACCGGAATCGTGAGGGTGCTGCCGGGCCCGGCGCCCTGGGGGAAGGTGAGACGGCCGGTGACGGCGGCCGGGAAGTCGTTCCCGGCCCGGGCGGTGCCGCCGCCGGTCGTGTACGCGACCGTCACGGGCCCGGCGAGGGCCCGGGCGGACTGGAGGGTGACGCGGACCCGGGCCGTGGCGCCCTCGGCGACGGTGGTGACCGGCGCGGCGGTGATCCGGACGGTGTCGCCGGCGTCCGGGGCGGCCGGAGCCGAGGCGGCCGTGAGGCATCCGGTCAGGACGGCGGCGGCCGTGAGGGCCGCCGCCGTTCTCGTACGGGTACTGCAGAACGTCCTAGCCATGCCGACCATGCTGGGGCGTACCGGGACGTATCGGGCGGCACGACGCGCCTATTCCGCCGGGTCGACCCCGACGCGCAGCAGCCCGTACGTGAACGCGTCCTCCAGCGCCTGCCAGGACGCGGCGATCACGTTCTCCCCGACGCCGACCGTCGACCACTCCCCGTTGCCGTCGCTGGTGGTGATCAGGACGCGGGTCGTGGACTCCGTGCCGTGGCGGCCCTCCAGGATGCGGACCTTGTAGTCCACCAGCTCGAACTTGGCGAGCTGCGGGTAGATCCGCTCCAGGGCCACCCGCATGGCGCGGTCCAGGGCATTGACGGGGCCGTTGCCCTCGGCGGTCGCGACGATCCGCTCGCCCTTGGCCCAGAGCTTCACGGTCGCCTCGTTGGCGTGGGTGCCGTCGGGCCGGTCCTCGACGATCGCGCGCCAGGACTCCGTACGGAAGTAGCGGCGCGGGCGGCCCTCGGCCTCCTCGCGGAGCAGCAGCTCGAAGGAGGCGTCGGCGGCCTCGTAGGTGTAGCCCTGGAGTTCGCGCTCCTTGACCCGCTCGACGACCCGGGCGACCAGCGCGCGGTCGTCGCCGAGGTCGACGCCGAGCTCCTTGCCCTTCAGCTCGATGGAGGCGCGGCCGGCCATGTCGGAGACGAGCATCCGCATGGTGTTGCCGACGAGTTCGGGGTCGATGTGCTGGTAGAGGTCGGGGTCGACCTTGATCGCGGAGGCGTGCAGCCCGGCCTTGTGGGCGAAGGCCGAGACGCCCACGTACGGCTGGTGCGTGGACGGCGTGAGGTTGACGACCTCGGCGATGGCGTGCGAGATCCGGGTCATCTCCTGCAGTGCGCCCTCGGGCAGCACCTTCTTGCCGTACTTCAGTTCCAGTGCGGCGACGACCGGGAAGAGGTTCGCGTTGCCGACCCGCTCGCCGTAGCCGTTGGCGGTGCACTGGACGTGCGTGGCGCCCGCGTCGACGGCGGCGAGGGTGTTGGCGACGGCGCAGCCGGTGTCGTCCTGGGCGTGGATGCCGAGGCGGGCGCCGGTGTCGGCGATGACGGTGGCGACGACGGCCTGGACCTGGGCGGGGAGCATGCCGCCGTTGGTGTCGCAGAGGATCACGACATCGGCGCCGGCCTCGGAGGCGGCGCGGACGACGTCCTTGGCGTACTGCGGGTTGGCCTTGTAGCCGTCGAAGAAGTGCTCGCAGTCGACGAACACGCGGCGGCCCTGGGAGCACAGGTAGGAGACGGTGTCGCGGACCATCTCCAGGTTCTCGTCCAGGGTGGTGCGCAGGGCGAGTTCGACGTGCCGGTCGTGCGACTTAGCGACCAGGGTGATCACGGGGGCGCCGGAGTCCAGGAGCGCCTTGACCTGCGGGTCCTCGGCGGCGTTGCCGCCGGCCCTGCGGGTCGCGCCGAACGCGACGAGCTGCGCGTTCCTGAACGTGATCTCCTGCTGGGCGCGGGCGAAGAACTCCGTGTCGCGCGGGTTGGCCCCGGGCCAGCCGCCCTCGATGAAGCCGACGCCGAAGTCGTCGAGGTGTCGCGCGATGGTCAGCTTGTCCGCGACGGTGAGGTTGATGCCTTCACGCTGCGCTCCGTCGCGCAGCGTCGTGTCGAAGACATGGAAGCTGTCGTCGAGGCGCGAGCTCTCGTCGGTCTCCGTGGTCATGGCTGTGATGGCTCCTGTCGGATGTGGCTCCGGAAGGTCTGGATCCACTTGCCCCCATTCTCACGCGCTGTCCGTTTCCGGCGGTGGTGGGGCCGGAAAACGAAAAAACCTCTCGCGGGTGCGAGAGGTCTGCGCGCGGGTCTGGGGCACGGTGTCCACTGCCGCGGGGGTGGAGTCGCGGTTCAGTGGCCACTGCGGACCGGCGCGCTGCTGCCGATAATCATGGTGGTAGCAAGCACGTCGGCAGTCTGCCACATGCGCGCGCCACGCGGGACGCCGGTCTCAGGATGCGGGCAGCGCGCCCGGGGGTCATGGATGCGGGCAGCGCGCCCGGGCGTCACGGTTCCTGCATGCGGGCAGCGCGCCCGGGCGTCACGGTTCCTGGATCAGCGTCTCGGCGACGAACTCCCGTACGTGGGCGAGGACCTGTTCCCGCCCCGTACCCGGGATGCCGACCGCGACATGGACGCTGAAGCCGTCGAGCAGGGCCCGCATCCGGGCCGCGTAGCGGTCGGGGTCGACGGGCCGGAACTCGCCGCGCGAGATCCCCTCGGCGATGAGCGCGACCAGGTCCCGGTGCCAGGCGCCCTCGATGGCGGCCTGCCGGGCGCGGGCGTCGTCGTCGGCGTTCTGGGACCGGTTCCAGACCTCCAGCCAGAGGGTCCAGTGCGGGTCGCGGGGTCCGTCGGGGACGTAGACGTCGACATACCCGTCGAGCCGCTCGCGCGCCGTCCCGGGCCGTGAGAGCAACGCGCTGCGCTCGGCCCCGAGCCGCCCCTCGCTCCACTCCAGGGTCTGGAGGAGCAGCTCGTCCTTCGTGCGGAAGTAGTAGAGCAGGTGCCCGCTGCTCATCCCGACCTCGCGCCCGAGCCCGGCCATGGTCAGCCCGTCGAGCCCGCGCTCGGCGATGGTGTCCATGGCGGCGGCGAGGACGTCCTCGCGGGGCGGGGCGGGGTGGTTGCGGCGCCGGGGGGAGGCGGGCGGATTCGGGCTGATGCTGCTCACTCGTACGTTCTACCTGATCCGCCGGCGTCGGTGTCCCTGCGGTCCCCGCTCAGCGGAACGGCCGCACGCCGTCACACGGCGCGCGGCCGTCGCCGGCCGGTGTCAGACCTTCGGCTGCTGCTGCGTGATGCAGTGGATACCGCCCCCACCTGCGAAGATGGCGCGCGCGTCGACCAGCGTGACGATGCGCTCCGGGAAGAGGCGGCGGAAGATGCCGGCCGCGAGCTCGTCGTTCGGGTCGTCGAAGCCGCACAGGACCACGCCGCCGTTGCAGAGGTAGTGGTTGATGTACGAGTAGTCGACCCAGTCGCCCTCCTCGTCCTTCAGGACGGTCGGGGCGGGGATCTCCACGACCTGGAGCGTGCGGCCCTTGGCGTCCGTCTGGCGGCTGAGGATGTCGACGTACATCCGCGAGCGCTCGTAGTCCGGGTGGGCCGGGTCCTGCTGGCTGTGGACGACCACGACACCGGGCTTGGCGAAGGCCGCCACGATGTCGACGTGGCCCTGGGTGCCGAAGAGGCCGTAGTCGCCGGCCAGACCGTGCGGGAGCCAGATCGCCTTCGTCGTGCCGAGCTTGGCGTGGATCTCGGCCTCGACCTGCTCGCGGGTCCACTCGGGGTTGCGGCCCGCGCCGAGCTGGACGGTGTCGGTCAGCAGGACCGTTCCCTCGCCGTCGACGTGGATCGCGCCGCCCTCGTTGACAAGTGCGCTGCTCAATACCGGGACCCCCGCCAGGTCCGCGACATGGCGGGCAATCTTGGAGTCGTGCTCCCAGCGCGCCCAGTCCTGCCCGCCCCAGCCGTTGAAGACCCAGTCGACGGCGGCCAGTTCGGTGCCGTTCGTGACGAAGGTCGGGCCGATGTCGCGCATCCAGGCGTCGTCCAGCTCGCGCTCGACGAGGTCGACCGCGTCGCCGAGCAGCGCCCGCGCGGAGTCCAGCTGGCCGGGGCCGACCACCATGGTCACCGGCTCGAAGCGGCGTACGGCACGGGCCACGGACGCCCACGCGGTGCGGGCCTCGGCCAGCTCCTCGTCATTGGTGAAGGTGGGGTTGGGGCCGGGCCAGGCCATCCACGTGCGCTCGTGCGGGGCCCACTCGGGCGGCATACGGAAGGTCATGAGAGGAGTCCTCAGAGGAAGTAGAGACGGTTCAGCGAGACGGATTCGGCCGGTTCGGAGCGGATCGGGTCGCCGTCGAGGGACACCAGTCCGGTCCGGCCGTCCACCCCCACCTGGCCGATACGGGAGTTGAGGAGCAGGTCGCGGGGGCCGATGCCCCGGGTCCCGCGGACGGCGACGCGGCGGCGCCGGGTCGGCATCCGGTCGGCGCCGAGGTCGACGGCGGCCTGCGCGACGAAGGCGACCGAGATGTCGGCCGGGGTCGCACCGTGGGCTCCGAACAGCGGCCCGAGGACGAGCGGTTCGCAGGTGTCGGTGGCCGCGTTCGGATCGCCCACGACCCCCCACGCGGGGAAGCCGGACTTCAGCACCATCTGGGGCTTGGCGCCGAAGAACTGCGGCCGCCACAGCACGATGTCGGCCATCTTGCCGACCTCGATCGAGCCGATCTCGTGCGCCAGGCCGTGGGCGATCGCCGGGTTGATGGTGAGCTTGGCCATGTAGCGCAGCACGCGCGCGTTGTCGTCGTGCGCGCCGTCGCCCTCCAGCGGGCCCAGCTCGGCCTTCATCTTCCCGGCCATGGCGAAGGTCCGGCGTACGGTCTCGCCGGCCCTTCCCATTCCCTGCGCGTCGGAGGAGGTGATCCCGATCGCGCCGAGGTCGTGCAGGACGTCCTCCGCGCCCATGGTCCCGGCCCGGATCCGGTCGCGCGCCATGGCGGCGTCGCCGGGCAGGTCGGTCTTCAGGTCGTGGACGGAGACGATCATCCCGTAGTGCTCGGCGACCGCGTCGCGGCCGAAGGGCAGCGTGGGGTTGGTGGAGGAGCCGATGACGTTCGGAACGCCCGCCATCTTGAGGACGTTCGGTACGTGTCCGCCGCCGCAGCCCTCGATGTGGAAGGCGTGGATGGTCCGGCCGTCGAGCACCCTCAGGGTGTCCTCGACCGAGAGGCACTCGTTCAGGCCGTCGCTGTGCAGGGCGACCTGCACGTCGTGCTCCTCGGCCACCCTGAGCGCGGTGTCGAGGGCGCGGGTGTGGGCGCCCATGTCCTCGTGGACCTTGAAGCCCGAGGCCCCGCCCTCCGCCAGTGCTTCCACGAGCGGGGCGCCGTCCGAGGAGGAGCCGCGGGCGAGGAAGCCGATGTTGACGGGCCAGGCGTCGAAGGCGCTGAAGGCGTGCTTGAGGGCCCATGGCGAGTTGACGCCAACCCCCCAGACAGGACCGAACTCCTGTCCGATGATGGTGGTGACACCAGAGGCGAGGGAGGCCTCCATGATGCGCGGGGACAGCAGGTGGACATGGGTGTCCACGGCACCGGCGGTGGCGATGAGCCCCTCGCCGGAGACGATCGACGTGCCGGTGCCGACGACGACGTCGACACCGTCGAGGGTGTCCGGGTTGCCGGCGCGCCCGATGGCGTGGATCCGGCCCTCGCGAATACCGATCGACACCTTGCGGATGCCCTGAACGGCGTCGATCACGAGGACGTTGCTGATCACGACGTCACAGGTCTCGCGGACGGCGGCGGCCTTGAGGTGAAGCCCGTCGCGGGCGGTCTTGCCGAAGCCGGCGAGGAACTCGTCCCCGGGCTTCTGCGAGTCCGACTCCACGCGGACGACGAGCCCGGAGTCGCCCAGGACGACGCGGTCGCCCGCACGGGGGCCGTGCACCGATGCGTACTCGTACGGGTCCATCACTCGCCCTCCTTCGTGGCCTGTACGCCCAGGTAGCCGCAGGCCGCGGCGCGCCGCAGGGCCTCTTCCTTCGCGCCGGGCGCGTCCAGCGGGCCGTCGACCAGGCCCGCGAAGCCGATGGCGATCCGCTCGCCGCCGATCGGTACGAGACCGACCTCCGCCTCGCCGCCCGGGTCGAAGCGGAAGGACGCGCCGGCGGGGATCGCGAGCCGCAGGCCATAGGAGGCCGCGCGGTCGAAGTCGAGGCGCGGGTTGGCCTCGAAGAAGTGGAAGTGGGAGGTGACGCTGACGGGGACGGTCGCGGTGTTGCGGACCTTCAGGGTCAGGGCAGGCGGCTGAGCGGCCTCGGTGGGGCCCGGCAGCAGCGCGCCCGGGGCGCCGTCGCCCAGGGAAGGGCCGCCGATCGGGTCGGAGACGACCGCGAGCCGCGAGCCGTCGTCGAAAACGGCCTCGACATGCACTTCGGTGACGACATCGGCCACACCCGGCAGCACGTCGTCCGGGCCGAGCACGGACCGGGCGGCGGCGATCGCCTCGGCGAGCCGCCTGCCGTCGCGAGCCGCCTCGCAGACGGTGTCCGCGATGAGGGCGGTCGCCTCCGGCACATTGAGCCGAAGGCCCCGCGCCCGGCGGGCCCGGGCGAGCTCAGCGGCGCCGAAGAGCAGCAGCCGGTCGCGCTCCGTGGGGGTCAGTCGCACGTCCACACACCTCCTGTTTGAGCGACACTCTAAACGTTCAATCCGTTGTAGCCAAGCATTGACGTACGTGGCGGTAGTAGGTCACATTGAGCGCCACTCAAAGTGCTGCCCCCCACCTTGCCCGCACTCCACCCCCGCAGGGAGTCCCCATGAAGATCGAACAACGCGGAGTCGACACCATCCCCGAAGCGGAACGCACCAGCGGTCCGCGTGATCTCATCTCGATCCTCCTCGGCTCGAACCTCTGCCTCGGCGTGATCGTCTTCGGCTGGCTGCCGGTCTCCTTCGGCCTCGGGCTGTGGGCGTCGGTGACCTCTGTCGTCGCCGGCACGCTCGTCGGCGTCGCCGTGACCGCCCCGCTCGCGCTCGTCTCGCTGCGCACCGCGACCAACCTCTCCACCTCCAGCGGCGCCTTCTTCGGCGTCCGCGGCCGGCTCGTCGGCTCGGTGGTCGGACTGCTGCTCTCGCTCGGCTACACGGCACTGACGCTGTGGATCGGCGGAGACGTGATGGTGGGCACGCTCGCCCGGCTGATCGGCCTGCCGACCGGCGACGCCACGCACACCGTGGTGTACGCCCTGCTCGCCGCCTGCACGGTGGTCGGCGCGGTGTACGGATACCGGCTGCTGCTCCGGCTCAGCAAGGCGCTCGCGATCGGCATGACCCTGCTGCTCGCCATCGGCCTTGTCGCGTACGCCGGGGACTTCACCACGGCCGCGGTACCCGAAACCCCGTACCTGCTCGGCTCGTTCTGGCCGACCTGGGTGCTCTCGGCCGTCGCGGCCGGACTCAGCGGCCCGGTCGCCTTCATCACGCTGCTCGGCGACTACACCCGCTACATATCCCCCGAGCGGCACAGCTCGAAGACGGTCTGGAAGGCCACCTGTCTGGGCCTGATCATCGGCCTGTTGATCCCTCAGCTCTTCGGTACGTACACGGCGTTGGCGGCACGTGGGGCGCTGGACTACGCCGGGCCGCTCGTCGAGGCCTCCCCCGCCTGGTACTTGGTGCCGCTGCTGCTCGCGGCGACCGCCGGCTCGGTCGGCAACGCGGGGCTGATGCTCTACTCGATGGGCCTGGACCTGGACGCGATCCTGCCGCGGGCGACCCGGGCGCGGGCGACGCTGGTGGTGGCGGCGGTGGCGACGGCCTTCGTCTTCCTCGGCCACTTCGCCTCGGACGCGCAGACCGCGATGACGTCGTTCGTGCTGCTGCTGACCGCGATCGGTACGCCGTGGGCGGTGATCACGCTGATCGGGCACGCGCGCTGCAAGGGCGCGTACGACCCGGAGGCGCTCCAGGTCTACAACCGCCGTGCGCGGGGCGGGGCGTACTGGTTCACGGCGGGCTGGCACGCGCGGGCGACGGCGTCATGGGCGATCGGCGCCGCCGTGGGCCTCGCGTCGGTGTCGACGCCGCTCTACGAGGGTCCACTGCTTGCCCTCACGGGCGGGATCGACTGCAGCTTCGTGCTGTCGGGGGTCGTGGGCGGCGTGCTGTACGCGGTGCTGACGCCGAACCGCGCGGCGGCGGTACGCGAGCAGGAACCGGAGCCGGAGGTCGCCGCGGCCTGAGCGACAGGCGGGCGCGAAGCGGCCCCCGGGGGTATGCCCCGGGGGCCGCTCTGTCGTCGACTAGCCGAGCTGGTGGGTCCAGCCGTGGATGTCCTCGGACTTGCCCGTCTGGATGGCGAGCAGCGCGTCGCGGAGCTTCATCGTGACCTCGCCGGGCTGCCCGCCCGACTGCTGCCACTCGCCGCGCGCCGACTTCACCGTGCCGACCGGCGTGATGACCGCGGCCGTGCCACAGGCGAAGACCTCGGTCAGGGTGCCGTTCTCGGTGTCGGCCTTCCACTGGTCGATCGAGACGCGGTCCTCGACGGACTCGTAGCCGAGGTCCTTCGCGAGCTGGAGGAGCGAGTCACGGGTGATGCCGGCGAGCAGGGAGCCGGTGAGCGTCGGCGTGACGATCTTGTTGCCGTACACGAAGTACAGGTTCATCCCGCCGAGCTCCTCGACCCACTTGTGCTCCACGGCGTCGAGGTAGGCGACCTGGTCGCAGCCCCGCTCCGCCGCCTCGGCCTGGGCCAGCAGGGAGGCCGCGTAGTTGCCGCCGGTCTTGGCGTCGCCCATACCGCCGGGGACCGCACGGACGCGGTCCTCGGAGAGCCAGATGGAGACGGGCTTCACGCCACCGGGGAAGTACGGACCGGCGGGCGAGGCGATGACGACGAAGAGGTACTCGTTCGCCGGCCGCACCCCGAGACCGACCTCGGTCGCGATCATGAACGGGCGCAGGTAGAGGGACTCCTCGCCGCCGTGCGCCGGAACCCACGCCTTGTCCTGCTGGACGAGGACGTCGCACGCCTCGATGAACGTCTCGACGGGCAGCTCCGGCATGGCGAGCCGGTGCGCGGAGGCCTGGAAGCGCCGGGCGTTGGCGTCGGGGCGGAAGGTGGCGACGGTGCCGTCGGGACGGCGGTAGGCCTTCAGGCCCTCGAAGATCTCCTGGGCGTAGTGCAGGACGTTCGTGGCGGGGTCGAGCGAGAGCGGGCCGTACGGCACGAGCTGGCCGTCGTGCCAGCCGCGGCCCTCGGTCCAGCGGATCGTCACCATGTGGTCGGTGAAGTGGCGGCCGAATCCGGGGGTGGCCAGGATCGCCTCGCGCTCCGCGTCGGACAGCGGGCTGGAGGAGGGCTTGAGCTCGATCGTGGGCGTCGTCATGAGTGCTAGTCCTTCACCGGTTGTGTGTGACGGACCGCGCTCACGCCGCTATCAGTGCTCTGCTAGGACGTCCGAGCTTTCCCGCATGCCGCGGCCCCACGTTCGATTATCGCCCGTGGGGACCGGTGCACGAAACGGAGTGTGGTGCGGTCCAGGGTTTGATGGTGGCACCCTGCGACCGCATAGGTACAGCCGCCGGGTGCTTGGGAAGCGACCCGGCGGCTGTGTGGCGTCAGCGTCGGGTCAGCTCGCTACTCGTACGGCGAGCGCGTCGCCGATCTCGTCCGTCGTACGGACGGAGTCGCCGCGCTCGGTCAGGTCGGCGGCGACGGCGGCCTCGATGCGGCCGGCCTCGGTCTCGTAGCCGAGGTGGCGCAGGAGGAGGGCGACGGAGAGCACGGTGGCCGTGGGGTCGGCCTTGCCCTGGCCCGCGATGTCCGGCGCGGAGCCGTGCACGGGCTCGAACATGGAGGGGAACTCGCCGCTCGGGTTGATGTTGCCGGAGGCGGCGACGCCGATGCCGCCGGAGACGGCCGCGGCGAGGTCGGTGATGATGTCGCCGAAGAGGTTGTCGGTGACGATCACGTCGAAGCGCTCGGGCTGCGTGACGAGGAAGATCGTCGCCGCGTCCACGTGCAGGTAGTCGGTGGTGACCTCGGGGAACTCCTCGGCCACCTTGTTGAAAATGTTGGTCCAGAGGTGACCCGCGTACGCGAGGACGTTGTTCTTGTGGACCAGCGTCAGCTTCTTGCGCGGGCGGGCCTGGGCGCGGGCGAAGGCGTCGCGGACGACGCGCTCGACACCGAAGGCCGTGTTGACGGAGACCTCGGTGGCGACCTCGTGCGGGGTGCCGGTGCGGATCGAGCCGCCGTTGCCGGTGTACGGGCCCTCGGTGCCCTCGCGGACCACGATGAAGTCGATCTCGGGCTGGCCCTTGAGCGGGGTCGACACGCCGGGGAGCAGCTTCGAGGGACGCAGGTTGACGTGGTGGTCGAAGAGGAAGCGGAGCTTCAGCAGGAAGCCGCGCTCGAGGACGCCGCTCGGGACCGACGGGTCGCCGATCGCGCCGAGCAGGATGGCGTCGTGCTGCTTGAGGGCCGCGACGTCGGCGTCGGTGAGGGTCTCACCGGTCGCGTGGTAGCGCTTGGCGCCGAAGTCGTACTCCTTCGTCTCCAGCTTCACATCCTGCGGGAGGGCGGCAGCGAGGACCTTGAGGCCCTGGGCCACGACCTCCTGGCCGATGCCGTCGCCGGGAATGACTGCGAGATTGATGCTGTGAGACATGGCGGCACCCTACTCCTCGTCCCATCGACTGACACTCATCGTCCACGATACGGACGGGCGGGCGCGCCGCGGCGCGCCCGGCGCCAGGTGTCAGTGCCCGGTCGAGCCGCCGTTGTCGCGGCGGTCGAGGGCGCGCTGGAGGGCGGCGGCGGCGTTCTTGCGGGCCTCGTCGCCGCTGGGGCGGGCGACGGAGTGGCGGACACGGCGGGCGGTCTCAGCGGCCATGGGGGATCGACTCCTTGAGATCAGTGGTGATCGAAGGCGCCGGAAGGGGCGGGGAGCGGGCCCGCAGGGGTTGCCTGCACAGGGGCATCGCGCTCTCGACCGCCATTCGCTGATGGAGCGAGACGTTCGGCTCCTACAAAGCTAGGACAGGCGGCCGCATCTGTCTCCACAATTACTCGGACTTCCTACTATCTGAGACGGCGCTCAGCTCACACCCGCCCGCAGCTCCCGGATGAGCGCCCGGCTAGAGCAGGTCGCCGTCGCGCCAGTCGAAGACGAGCGCGGCGCCCCCGCCCGGCAGCCTCCGGCCGCCTGCCGGCCGGACGTAGGTCGAGCCCTCCTCCTCGGGCAGGTGGACGATCCCTTCGGGGGAGAGTGCCTCGATACGGCCCTCCCACCGGTGCCAGCCGCGCGCCGCGTAGAGCGCGGCCCCGTCGTCGGAGGCGGACAGCGCGCCGAACGCGTACGCCCCGTCGATCACCCGCTCCAACTCGGCCATGACGAGCCCCGCGAGCCCCTGGCGCCGCCGGTCGAGGCGGACGCCGACGCCTTCGACGTACCCAACGCGGTACGAACGGCCCTCATGGAGCACGCGCCGCATGACGACGCTGCCGTGGGCGGCCACGCCGCGCTCGTCCTCGATCCAGGCGTGGATGCCGCCGAGGGCATGGTCCCAGTCCTCGTCGGAGAAGTCGCCGTCGAAGGCGGCGTCGAGCATCTCCCTTATCGCGGAAAGCCGTTCGGGCCCGAGTTCATGGGTGGCTGCGGTCGTCACGGTCATGCCTCCAGTCTCCTCCACCCCACCCTAACCACCATTCCGCATTTGACAGGTTAGCCCAGGATTGCTTCACTCTCACTGGCAACCAGCCAGAGCGCCTTGAGGGGTTAGATATGTCTCCCGTGCAGCAGGTCCACCACCGCACCACCACCGTCCGCGGCCATGAGATCTTCTACCGGGAGGCAGGCCCCGCCGACGCGCCCGTCCTGCTTCTGCTGCACGGCTTCCCCACCAGCTCGCACATGTTCCGCGACCTGATCCCGCTCCTCGCCGACAACTTCCGGCTGATCGCCCCCGACCACCTCGGCTTCGGCCGCAGCGCGGCGCCGCCGGCCGAGGAGTTCGACTACACCTTCGCCGAACTGGCCGCGCTCACCGCCGAGTTCACCGAGGCCCTCGGCCTGGACCGGTTCGCCCTCTACATCCAGGACTACGGCGCCCCCATCGGCCTGCGCCTCGCCCTCGCCCACCCCGAGCGCGTCACCGCGATCGTCACCCAGAACGGGAACGCGTACGAGGAGGGCCTCGGCGCCGACGCCTGGGCCCCGGTCCTCGTCCTGATCGCCGAGCGCACCCCCGAGACCGAGGAGCCGGTCCGCGCGATCCGTTCCCTCGACGGCATCAGGTGGCAGTACGAGACCGGCGTCCCGGCCGAGTTCCGCGACCTGCTCAGCCCCGACGCCTGGTACCACGACGCCGCCCTGATGGCCCGCGACGGCCAGGACGCCATCCAGCTCGGCCTGATCGCCGACTACGGCTCCAACTTCGCGCTCTACCCCGCCTTCCAGGAGTACTTCCGCACCAGCCGGGTCCCCCTGCTCGCCGTCTGGGGCGAGGGCGACGAGGTCTTCGTCCCGGCCGGTGCCAAGGCCTTCGCCCGCGACCTCCCGGACGCCGAGATCCACCTCCTGCCCACCGGCCACTTCGCCCTGGAGACACACGCGCCGACGATCGCCGCCCTGATCGACGACTTCCTGACCCGCAGGGTCGTGAAGGGGAAATGAGAACCGCCCAAATGAGAACCGCCCCCGGCCTGGTTTGGGGGTCCAGGAGGGGGGCGGTGTTCAGGAGCCTCGAAGAGGCAGGGGCATCAGCCCATGTGGGGGTAGCCGTACTCGGTCGGCGGGACCAGGGTCTCCTTGATCGCGCGGGTCAGCGTCCAGCGCATCAGGTTCTGCGGGGCGCCGGCCTTGTCGTTCGTGCCGGAGGCGCGGCCGCCGCCGAAGGGCTGCTGGCCGACGACGGCGCCGGTCGACTTGTCGTTGATGTAGAAGTTGCCCGCCGCGTAGCGGAGCTTCTCCATCGCGTCGGCCGCGGCCGCCCGGTCACCGGCGATGATCGAGCCGGTCAGCGCGTACGCCGACACCGACTCCATCTGCGCCAGCATCTCCTCGTACTTGTCGTCCTCGTAGACGTGGACGGCGAGGATCGGGCCGAAGTACTCGGTCGTGAAGACCTCGTTCTCCGGGTCGGAGCACTCGATGACGGTCGGACGGACGAAGTACCCCTCCGAGTCGTCGTAGGTGCCGCCGGCGACGATCGTGCAGGTCTCGTCGGCCTTCGCACGGTCGATCGCGGCCTTGTTCTTGGCGAACGCGCGGTCGTCGATGACGGCGCCGATGAAGTTCGACAGGTCGGTGACGTCACCCATGGTGATGCCGTCGACCTCGGCCGCGAACTCCTCCCTGAAGCCCGAGTTCCAGATGGAGGCCGGGATGTACGCACGCGAGGACGCGGAGCACTTCTGGCCCTGGAACTCGAAGGAACCGCGGGTCAGGGCGGTCTTCAGGACAGCGCGGTCGGCGCTCGGGTGGGCGACGACGAAGTCCTTGCCGCCCGTCTCGCCGACGATCCGCGGGTAGGAGCGGTACTTCTCGATGTTGGCGCCGACCGTCTTCCACAGGTGCTGGAAGGTCCTGGTCGAACCGGTGAAGTGGATACCGGCCAGGTCGGGGTGGTTCAGGGCCACCTCGGAGACGGCGATGCCGTCGCCCGTCACCAGGTTGATGACGCCCTTCGGCAGACCGGCCTCCTCCAGGAGCTCCATGAGGAGCACGGCGGAGTGGGTCTGGGTCGGGGACGGCTTCCAGATCACCACGTTGCCCATGAGGGCGGGGGCGGTGGGCAGGTTGCCCGCGATGGCCGTGAAGTTGAACGGCGTGATCGCGTAGACGAAGCCCTCCAGCGGGCGGTGGTCCAGTCGGTTCCACACGCCCGGGGAGTTCGCCGGCGGCTGCTCGGCGAGGATCTGGCGGGCGTAGGCCACGTTGAAGCGCCAGAAGTCGACGAGCTCGCAGGGGGTGTCGATCTCGGCCTGCTGAACGGTCTTCGACTGGCCCAGCATGGTGGAGGCGGCCAGCGTCTCGCGCCAGGGGCCGGCCAGCAGCTCGGCGGCGCGCAGGATGATCGCGGCGCGGTCGTCGAAGGACATCGCCCGCCAGGCCGGCGCGGCGGCCAGGGCGGCGTCGATGGCGTCCTGGGCGTCCTGCTGGGTGGCGCCGGCGAAGGTGCCGATGACGGCCTTGTGGTTGTGCGGCTGCACGACGTCGACGCGCTCGCCGCCGCCCATGCGCTTCACTCCGCCGATGGTCATCGGCAGCTCGCGCGGGTTCTCGGCCAGCTCCTTGAGCTTGGCCTCCAGACGGGCGCGCTCCGGGGAACCGGGGGCGTAGCTGTGCACCGGCTCGTTGACCGGAGCGGGGACCTGGGTTACAGCGTCCATGAGTCTCGATACTCCTTTTGAGGGGCTCAGCGCTTGGTGAGGATGGAGCGGACGAAGAAGAGGAGGTTGGCCGGCTTCTCCGCGAGGCGGCGCATGAAGTAGCCGTACCAGTCGGTGCCGTACGCGGTGTAGACACGCATGCGGTGTCCCTCTGCGGCGAGACGGTTCTGCTCCTCGCTGCGGATGCCGTACAGCATCTGGAACTCGTACTCGTCCAGCTTGCGCCCCGCGCGGCGGGCGAGCTCCTGGCAGATGGAGATGAGGCGGGGGTCGTGGGTCCCGATCATCGGGTAGCCCTCGCCCTCCATCAGGATCTTCATGATCCGGACGTAGGCCTTGTCGATCTCGGACTTGTCCTGGAGGGCGACGGACGCGGGCTCCTTGTAGGCGCCTTTCACGATCCGCACGCGGGAGCCGTTCGCGGCGAGGCGGCGGGCGTCCTCCTCCGTGCGGAAGAGGTACGCCTGGATGACGCAGCCGGTCTGCGGGAAGTCCTTCCGCAGCTCCTCGTGGATGGCGAACATCGAGTCGAGGGTGGTGTGGTCCTCGGCGTCCAGGGTGACCGTGGTGCCGATCTCGGCGGCGGCCTCGACGACCGGGCGCACGTTGGCGAGCGCGAGCTCGTGTCCATTGTCCAGCGCCTGGCCGAACATGGACAGCTTCACGGACATCTCGGCGCGCTCGCCGAGGCCCAGCTCCTTCAGGCGGCCGATGAGCTCCAGGTAGGCGTCGCGGGCCGCGTGGGACTGCTCGACGGTGGTGATGTCCTCGCCGACGACGTCGAGGGTGACCTCCAGGCCTCGGCCGGTGATGTCCTCGACGATCGGGATGACGTCGTCGACCGTCTCACCGGCGATGAACCGCTCCACGACCTGCTTGGTCCCGGGGGCGGCCGACACGAAACGGCGCATCTTGTCGCTGCGGGACGCTGCGAGGATCACGGGACCCAGCACGGGGACCTCCAGAGGGCAGGGTGAGGAAAGGTGCCGTACCTGGTCTTTCGTAAGCAACCGGGAACAGCACGGAGAACCACCGTGAAACCTAAGGATCGCTCCGATCCTCTGCCATCGACAGCTGTCACGCATCCGTGGCCGGCATCTCATACATATGTCTGAGGGGGCGTGCTCCGCGGTGCGAGAATGGCGCCGTGAAGGGCGATTACCAAGAACTGGTGGACGAGATCTCCGCGCTGCTGGATGCGCCGGCGACGCTCGAGAACCGCGACTTCGGGCTGATCGCCTTCGGTGCCCACGACAGCGACGACGACACGGCCATGGACCCGGTCCGGACGCGGTCGATCCTGACCCGGAAGTCGACGCCGGCGGTCCGCGAGTGGTTCGAGGGCTTCGGGATCACCCGGGCGACGGGCCCGGTCCGTATCCCGGCCGCCCCGGACGCCGGGGTGTTCCGGGACCGCATCTGCCTCCCCGTACGCCATCGGGGCGTGGTGCTCGGGTACGTCTGGCTGCTCGACGCCGAGCCCGGCCCGACCCAGGCCCAGCTCACCGCCGCGATGGAGGTCGCCACCCGGATCGGCGGCCTCCTCGCCGACGAGGAGCGCGCGGGCACGGACCTCTCGCGCGAGCTGCGGGCTGCCCTGGCGGCGGAGCGCGGCTGGCAGTACGACATGGCGCTCGCGGCGCTGCGTACGGCCCTGGGCCCGGACGCGGAGGGGTTGCACACGGTGGTGTGCGTGGCCCCCTGGCCCGACGAGGACGGCCCCTCGTCCCGTACGGTTCCGGCCTCGGCGGCCCTGTGCACGGTGCCGTGGCGACCGCCGGCGGGGGCGGGCGCGACCGCGCCCGGACAGGCCGCCGGGGGCGCGGAGGGTTCGCGGGCCCTCGCCGTCCTGGTCCGGCTGCGGGCCGCCGACAGCCTCGCGCCCGCCGTGGCCGCCGCCGACCGCCTCCGGGGCGCGGCGGGCGAGGGCGCCGTCACGGGCATCGCGGGACCCCGCCGCGGCCTCGCCGACCTGGACGCCGCCTGGCGCGAGGCCACCGCCGCGACCAGGGCGGCGACCGCGGACCCCCGGCTCGGCCCGCTCGCCGAATGGTCGGCCATCGGTCCGTACCGCCTCCTCACCGCCCTCCCTGCAACCGAGCAGGACCCCGCGGTCCGCTCCCTGCTCTCCCCCGCCCACACCGAACTGGCCCGCACCGCCGAGGTGTTCCTCGACAACGCGGGCCAGGCGGGCCGCACGGCGGCGGCCCTGGGCATCCACCGCCAGACGCTCTACTACCGCCTCTCGCGCGTCGAGCAGCTCACCGGCCTCGACCTCGACGCGGGCGAGGACCGGCTGCTGCTGCACATGGCGCTCAAGGCGTCCCGGCTGTAGCGGAGCCGCGCGTCACGGCTGTTGCGGCTGTATCGGAGCCGCGCGTCACGGCTGTTGCGGCTGTAGCGGCGCCCCGCGCGGGCTCCAGGCGGACACAGCAGTGCCCGTCAGCGGGCGTCGGGCACGCCTGGAAGCCGTCCTCGTCGAGCCCTTCCAGAACCCCGCGCATCAGATGGAGGTTCATTCCGCACACGGTCTCGGTGTGCTCACGCGCCAGCACGTGGAAGGGGCAGTTGCCGAGCACGAGCGCGTCTCCGTCGGGCCGGGGTTCGAACCCGAACCGATCGAGCAGCCCGAGCAGATCCGTGCGCTCCCGGTCCGCGAGCCGGGCGCCGAGGGCGTGGGCGTTGCGGTGCAGCACGGCCCTGGCCGGCTCGCCGGTGGCCTCGGACTCCTCCAGGGCCCGGGCGAGGAGCCGGCCGACGAGCTCGTAGTGCCGCTCGGGCAAGCTGACCGTGATCTCGCGGCCGGAGCGCCGGTAGAGCTTGGCCGGCCGGCCCGCGCCGGGGCCGGTGCGGCCGCTGCGCCGCTCGTAGACGACGTCGAGGAGGGACTCGTCGGCGAGGCGGTCGAGGTGGAAGGCCGCGGTCTTCCGGGCGAGACCGAGGGCGGCGGCCGCCTCGTCGCGGCTGACCGGGCCGGGCTGACGGGCCACGTGCTCGTAGAGCCTCCGGCGGGTCGGCTCATCGAGCGCGGCAACGGCGGAGACGTCGGGGTCCGGACTGGGTCCTGCTGTCGAGTGCTCCACGAACACCAGTGTAAAACCCACAGCCATTGACTAAAGAAAGCGAGCGCGCTTCTATAGTCAATGAGAGTTGCCGATAGAAACGGCAGCGAGAACAAGGAGAGGCGGCGCACCATGTCCTCCTCGACAGCCACACCCACCACGCCCGCGCGGCAACGCCGGGCCGCCCTCGCCGACCCCGGCTACCAGGCCTTCCTCATCCTGCGCACCGGCTTCACCGTGGCGCCGATCCTGTTCGGCCTGGACAAGTTCGCCAATCTGCTCACCGACTGGCCCGCCTACCTCGCGCCCTGGATCGACGACATCGTCCCCGGCAGCGCCCAGGCCGCCATGTACGCCGTGGGCGCCATCGAGATCGTGGCGGGCATCGTCGTCGCGGTCGCTCCACGGTTCGGCGGCTGGCTGGTGGCCGGATGGCTCGCCGGCATCATCGTCAACCTGCTGACCATCCCGGGCCATTACGACATCGCCCTGCGAGATTTCGGCCTCCTGCTCGGCGCCGTCGCCCTCGCCCGGCTCGCCCAGCGCTACCGCACCCCGCACCAGCCATAGTCAGGAGTCGCCCATCAGGACCCTGAGCCCCTCCGTCAGGTCATCCGCCGTCGGGGCGGTCTCCGGGTCCACCATCCACTGGATCATCACGCCGGTCGCGAGCGCCTGGCAGAGCAGCCCGGCCACCCGGGCCTTCTCGGGGTCCTTCTCCGGGTCGATACCCAGGAAGCCCTCGGCCATCCCGAGGCGGCCCTCGCGCTGGGGCTCCTTGATCGCCTCGCGCAGCTTCTCGTCGTCGTCGATGCGGGTGACCACCTCGGTCTGGAGCTTCCAGACCGGGCGGCTCGCCCCGGCCGCCGCGACGACCTGCTCCCAGACAGCGTGGAAGCGCTCGTACGGGTCGGCCGGCAGCTCCCTGCGCTCCTCGCCCGTGCCGGCCGCCCCCGCCTGATCGCCCCACTCCTCCGTCAGCGCGAGGAACGCCTGCTGGAGCAGGGCGTCCTTGGAGCCGTAGTGGTAGCCGATCGAGGCCAGGTTGGTGCCCGAGGCGGCGACGATGTCGCGGGCCGTGGTGCGGGCGTAGCCCTTCTCCAGGAGGCAGCGCTTGGCGCCTTCGAGCAGGTCTTCCTTGTGTCCCATGACAGCACTGTACCCGGCGGCTAGACGATCGTGTAAGACGATTGTCTAGCGCACCGGGTACGGGTGCTGTCAGGCGGGCCTACGTCAGACCAGGTTGACCGAGCGCGCCGAAGCCGCGCCGATCTCGGCCGCGATCTCCGCGAGCACCGCCGCCGGGACGGTGTCGTCCACGGTGAGCAGGACGAGCGCCTCGCCGCCCTCCTCCGCGCGCGACACCTGCATGCCCGCGATGTTCAGACCGGCCTCGCCGAGGATCCGGCCCACGGTGCCGACGACGCCCGGGCGGTCCTCGTAGCGCAGCACCACCATGTGGTCGGCGAGCGCGACGTCCATGTCGTAGTCGCCGACCGCGACGATCTTCTGGAGGTGCTTGGGGCCCGCCAGCGTGCCGGAGACCGCGACCTCCTCACCGCTCGCGAGCGTGCCGCGGACGGTGACCACGTTACGGAAGTCGGGCGACTCGCTGCTCGTGGTCAGACGGACCTCGACACCGCGCTCCTGCGCGAACAGCGGGGCGTTGACGTACGACACGGTCTCGTCGACCACGTCCTCGAACACGCCCTTGAGCGCGGAGAGTTCGAGCACCTTCACGTCGTGCTGGGTGATCTCGCCGTACACCTCGACGTCGAGACGCGCCGCGACCTCGCCCGCAAGCGCGGTGAAGATCCGGCCGAGCTTCTCGGCCAGCGGCAGACCCGGCTTGACGTCCTCGGCGATGACGCCGCCCTGGACGTTGACCGCGTCCGGGACCAGCTCGCCGGCGAGCGCGAGGCGCACCGAGCGGGCGACCGCGATACCGGCCTTCTCCTGGGCCTCGTCCGTGGACGCGCCGAGGTGCGGGGTGCAGACGACCTGGTCGAGCTCGAAGAGCGGGGAGTCCGTGCAGGGCTCCTTCGCGTACACGTCGAGGCCCGCGCCCGCGACCCGGCCCTCCTTGAGCGCCGAGTACAGCGCGGCCTCGTCGACGATCCCGCCGCGCGCGGCGTTGACGATCCGGACGGACGGCTTGACCTTGTGCAGCGCCTCGTCGCCGATGAGGCCGAGGGTCTCCGGGGTCTTCGGCAGGTGGACGGTGATGAAGTCGGCGACCTCCAGGAGCTCGTCCAGGGCCAGCAGCTTCACCCCCATCTGGGCGGCGCGGGCCGGCTGCACGTAGGGGTCGTACGCGACGATCTTCATGCCGAACGCGGACATCCGCTGGGCGACCAGGACGCCGATGCGGCCGAGGCCGACGACGCCGAGGGTCTTCTCGCTGAGCTCGACGCCCGTGTACTTCGAGCGCTTCCACTCGCCGTTCTTCAGCGCGGTGTTGGCCTGCGGGATGTTGCGCGCGGTGGCGACGAGCAGACCGCACGCGAGCTCGGCGGCGGTGACGATGTTGGAGGTCGGGGCGTTCACGACCATCACGCCGGCCTTGGTGGCGGCGGAGACGTCGACGTTGTCCAGGCCGACACCGGCACGGGCGACGACCCGGAGCTTGTTGGCGGCGGCGATGGCCTCGGCGTCGACCTTGGTCGCGGAGCGGACCAGGATCGCGTCCACGTCGGCGATGGCGGGGATCAGCTCGGCGCGGTCCGCGCCGTTGCAGTGCCGGATCTCGAAGTCCGGGCCCAGGGCGTCGACGGTGGCGGGCGACAGCTCTTCAGCGATGAGTACGACGGGTTTCGAGCTCACGTGAGTCCTCACAGATCCAGTGCGGACGGCCGTCCCGACGGCCGCAGGCGGTGGAGGGGGCTTGCCGCGTGAAAGCGCACGACGCTGTGGGCCTGAACGCGAATGTTGTTGAGAGTGTAGTGCTGCGACGGCGCTGTTCATGCGCCTCGTTGGAAGGATCACCCGTCCGTGGTTGGACGGGGTGTCCAACGATGTGGCGCGGGGGGGGGGGGGGGGGTGGCCCCCCCCCCCCCCCCCCCCCCCCCCCCCCCCTTCCCCCCCCCCCCCCCCCCTCCCCCCGTCCCTCCCGCCATCGCCGTCCCGCCGACCATCACCGAC
>NZ_JBVHXA010000027.1:0-44838 GCF_055563935.1 Streptomyces sp. NPDC029169 | reverse complement strand
CAGGGTCACGTGCACCTCCCTCGAAGCCGCCCCGGCGGTGCTGCTCCCCTCCTCCCCCCCCCCCCCCCCCGCCCCCCACCCCCCCCCCCCCCCCCCCCCCCCCCCCCCCCCCGCTGCACTCAGGGGTCTCTTCTCACACCTTGAGGTACTTGCGCAGCGCCACGAAGGCCGCAAGGGCCGGCATCAGCAGGCCGATGGCGAGGACGAGCGGCAGCTTGGCGAGGACGGCGTCCCAGCCGATGAAGTTGACGAGCTGCATCTTGTCGGCGAGCGCGATGCCGTGGTCGATGAGGAAGTACCGGCCGACCAGAAGCATGATGCAGGCGACGGCGCCGCCGAGGAGACCGGCGAAGGCGGCCTCCATGATGAAGGGCATCTGGATGTAGAAGCTGGACGCGCCGACCAGCCGCATGATGCCGGTCTCGCGCCGTCGGCTGAAGGCGGAGACGCGCACCGTGTTGACGATCAGCATCAGCGCGATGACCAGCATCAGCCCCATGATGCCGAGGGCGGCGATGTTCATGCCGTTCATCAGGTCGAAGAGGTTCTGCAGGATGCCGCGTTGGTCCTGGACGGACTCCACCCCGTCACGCCCGGCGAAGGCGGTGGCGACGACCTTGTACTTCTCCGGGTCGTCCAGCTTGACCCGGAACGACTCCTGCATCTGGTCGGGCGTGATGACCGAGGCGATGGCGGTGTCGCTGTACTGCTCCTTGTAGTGCTTGTAGGCCTCGTCGGTCGACTCATGGTGCACGGACTCGACGATGTCCATCTTCTTCAGATCGGCCTGGATCTGTTCCTTCTGCTGCGCGGTCACCGCACCCTTGGCGCACTTGGGAGAGGTGGCCGCGTCGTTCTTGTTGCAGAGGAAGATGGAGACGTTGACCTTGTCGTACCAGAAGTCCTTCATCGTCGAGACCTGCTCACGCATGAGCAGAGCGCCGCCGAAGAGGGCGAGCGAGAGAGCCACGGAGACGATGACGGCGAAGGTCATCGTGAGGTTGCGACGGAGACCGACGCCGATCTCCGAGAGCACGAACTGAGCGCGCATGGTGTTCTGTCCCCTACCTGCTCAGTGCTGGTATCCGTAGACGCCGCGCGCCTGGTCGCGGACGAGGCGGCCCTTTTCGAGCTCGATGACGCGCTTGCGCATCTGGTCGACGATGTTCTGGTCGTGGGTCGCCATGACGACGGTGGTCCCTGTCCTGTTGATGCGGTCGAGCAGCTTCATGATGCCGACGGAGGTCTGCGGGTCGAGGTTGCCGGTGGGCTCGTCGGCGATCAGCAGCATGGGCCGGTTGACGAAGGCCCGGGCGATGGCGACGCGCTGCTGCTCACCACCGGAGAGCTCGCCGGGCATCCGGTCCTCCTTGCCGCCGAGGCCGACGAGGTCGAGGACCTGGGGCACGGCCTTGCGGATCTCGCCGCGGGGCTTGCCGATGACCTCCTGGGCGAAGGCCACATTCTCGGCCACGGTCTTGTTGGGCAGCAGCCGGAAGTCCTGGAAGACGGTTCCGAGCTGGCGCCGCATGTGGGGCACCTTCCAGTTGGACAGCCGGGCGAGGTCCTTGCCGAGGACATGCACCTGGCCTTGGCTGCAGCGCTCCTCGCGCAGGATCAGCCGGAGGAAAGTCGACTTTCCGGAGCCGGAGGAACCGACGAGGAAGACGAACTCCCCCTTCTCGATCTCCAGGGACACATCCCGGAGCGCGGGGCGGTTCTGCTTCGGATAGGACTTGGAGACGTTGTCGAATCGGATCACGGATGCACCACGGTCGGCCGGGAGTAGGTGTGCGCGACCTTACGCGACCGGGGATGGGCTGCGCAGTCGCGGTCCCGGCTTGCGCGCTTTATCCTTTTCGCCCTTCGGGGCGGAACGGTTGCGATCCGGGTGTAATCCGACGGGGCGCGCCGAAACGCGTCGGAGCTGGCACAGTGGTAGGGGGAACGCTCGGGTGTCACCGGGCGTTGTCCTTGGTGTGAAACCCGTGTGGACCCCTGTGCGGGAGGAGGAGAGCGCATGACGTATGACCGACTGGTGTGCGCCAACTGCGCGGCCCCTGTCGCGGAGGGCCGCTGCCCCGTCTGCCGCGCGAACCGGGCGCGCCTGGGCCCGTCGACGGGTCTGACCCCGGCGATGGTGCTGGCGCTGGTGATCGCCCTGGTGGCGATGGTGGCGCTGCTCGCGGCGCTGCAGACCGCGTAGGGCTTCCGCAGGGCCTCCTCCAGGGCTCCGCATACGAGCCCGTCCGCGCCGTCCGAGCCTGACACGAGAGAGGGCCGGGGATTGTCTCCCCGGCCCTCTTCGTCATGCTTCAGGAACCTCAGACGGCGGCACGCCCGCCGCCGACCAGACGCGGGAGCATCCGGAAGCCGATGCCACCGGCGATCATGGTGGCGGCGCCGATGATCAGGAACGAGGTCTCGGCGGCGCCGGTCTCGGCCAGCTCCTCCTTGGCCTTGCCCTGCTCGACGGGCTGCGAGCCGGCGTTGTCGGTGTCGGGGTTGTTGCTGACGCACTCGGCGCCGTCGACGTCGACGGTGCAGGTGCCGGTGTCGTCGGTGGAGTCGTCACCCGGCGCGGTCGGCGCGGGGGTCTCGGGCTTCGGGTCCTCCGGCTTGGGGTCCTCGGGCTTCGGGTCCTCCGGCTTGGGGTCCTCGGGCTTGGGGTCCTCCGGCTTCGGGTCCTCGGGCTTGGGGTCCTCCGGCTTCGGGTCCTCCGGCTTCGGGTCCTCGGGCTTCGGGTCCTCCGGCTTCGGGTCCTCCGGCTTCGGGTCCTCCGGCTTCGGGTCCTCCGGCTTGGGGTCCTCGGGCTTCGGGTCCTCCGGGTTCGGGTCCTCCGGGGTGCACCCTGCCGGGTCGATCTCGCAAGGAGGGTCGTCCACCGTGATCTCGGCGGTGAGGCCGATCTCCACACCCACGGCCTGAGCCGCACCCGCCGCCGTCAGCGACGCACCGGCGGCGATCACCGCGCCGGCCGCTATACGGGCAACGCGGACCCGCGTCTTCTTCGTCATGTGCTTGCTACCCCCAGTAGCTCAACTCGTCATGGAGCAGCGTTCGGGGGCCTGGACACCGGGAGCGGTCGTCATACGTGGACCCGCCCCCGTTCACACGCGCCCCAGAGATACGCATGCCGCGTGCCACCCTTCCGAGTTTCCGCATACGCGTCAAGGTCGTTGCGCGTGCGATGCCCGAAAGATCACCAGTTGCCCGCCATGCGGGGATGCAACTGTGACGTAAACGCGGAACTTCCGCTCCCCCGGCGGCAGTTCCCTTGTCGACAAAGCGTCAGAAACGCCGACCGCCTGCTTGCGCCCGCGAATCCTTGGGCGGCCATCCGTCATTGGATACGTCAGCCCGAACGAGAACGGCGCCAGGCCCCCGCGTGCGTGCGAGGGCCCGGCGCCGTGAAGTGGAAAACCTGGGAGGCTACTTCTCCCCCTGCTTGCGCCAGCGGATGCCCGCCTCCAGGAAGCCGTCGATCTCGCCGTCCAGGACCGCCTGCGGGTTGCCGACCTCGAAGTCCGTACGGAGGTCCTTGACCATCTGGTACGGGTGCAGGACGTACGAGCGCATCTGGTTGCCCCACGAGCTGCCGCCGTCGCCCTTCAGGGCGTCCATCTTGGCGCGCTCCTCCTGGCGCTGGCGCTCGAGGAGCTTGGCCTGGAGGACGTTCATGGCGCTCGCCTTGTTCTGGATCTGGGAGCGCTCGTTCTGGCAGGAGACCACGATGCCGGTCGGGAGGTGCGTGATGCGCACCGCCGAGTCGGTCGTGTTGACGCCCTGGCCGCCCGGGCCCGACGCGCGGTAGACGTCCACGCGCAGCTCGGACTCGTCGATCTCGACGTGGTCGGACGACTCGACGACCGGCAGGATCTCGACGCCCGCGAAGGACGTCTGACGGCGGCCCTGGTTGTCGAAGGGGGAGATACGGACCAGACGGTGCGTGCCCTGCTCGACGGAGAGCGTGCCGTAGGCGTACGGCGCCTTGACCACGAACGTGGTCGACTTGATGCCGGCCTCTTCCGCGTACGAGGTCTCGTAGATCTCCGTGCCGTAGCCGTGCCGCTCGGCCCAGCGCAGGTACATGCGCTGGAGCTGCTCCGCGAAGTCGGCGGCGTCGACGCCACCCGCCTCGGCGCGGATGTTGACCAGCGCCTCGCGCTCGTCGTACTCGCCGGAGAGGAGCGTACGGACTTCCATCTCGTCCAGCGCCTTGCGCACGGAGACGAGCTCGGTCTCCGCCTCGGCGCGGGTGTCCGGGTCGTCCATCTCCTCGGCGAGCTCGAAGAGCACCCCGAGGTCGTCGATCCGGCCGCGCAGGGCCTCGGCCTTGCGGACCTCGGCCTGGAGGTGCGAAAGCTTGCTGGTGATCTTCTGCGCCGCCTCCGGGTCGTCCCAGAGGGACGGGGCCGCGGCCTGCTCTTCGAGCACGGCGATGTCGGCCCTCAGCTTTTCGAGGTCCAGGACGGCCTCGATCGACCCCATGGTCGAGGAGAGGGACTTCAGCTCTTCGGATACATCGACGACTGCCACGCGTCCAGCGTAACGGCTCACCACGAATGCCCGACCCTCGCAGACCTCCCACGGAGGCCCCGGCGAGGTGCGGGCGAGGTCCCGGCGAGGTGCCGGCGAGGCCCGGGCGAGGTGCGGGCGAGGCCCCGGCGAGGTGCGGCGAGATCCGGGCGAGGTACGGGCGAGGCCCCGGCGAGGTCCCACCGAGGTCCACCAAGGTCCCCGCGAGGCCCGTCGGCGCACGCCCCCTGGTCCGCCGAGGCCCCGGGAGGCCCTGGACACCTCTCGCCGAGGTGCCGGGGAGGTCCTGGACACCTCCCGCCGAAGTGCCGGGGGCGCACGGCCGCTGGTCCGCCGAGGCCCCGGCGAGGCCCGCCGGCGCACGGCCGCTGGACCGCCGAGGTCCCCGGGAGGTCCTGGACACCCCCGCCGAGGTGCCCGGGAGGCCTGGGACGCCTCTCGCCGAGGTCCCCGGGAGGCCGCGCCGGGCGCCCGCCCCAGCCCCGGCCCTACGGCTGGGGCGACGTCTTCGAGTCCTGTGGCGGTACGTCGGTGTCGTCGGCGGCTGCCAGGTAGCCGCCCACGCCCAGCGCGCCCGCGACGAGGAGCGCCGCGATCGAGAGGGTGATACGGCGCTTGCGGACCGTCTCCGCCTTGTGGCGGGCCGAGCCGGGGCGCCGGGCGCCGGACGGGCGTGGGGCGCGGGCGGTGCCCAGCGGGCCGCCCGCGAGCTCGTCGGGGGCGGGGACGCGCATGGAGGTGTGGGTGTCCCGGTTGGAGTCGGGGGAGGCGCCGGGGACCAGGGGGACAGCGGCCCGGCGCGGGGCGGCTCCTCCGGCGCCCGTCGGGTACGGGTCCTCCTCGCGCGGTTCCTGCGCCGGCTGCTCCGCGTCGTCGGGCTCGTCCACGTCCAGCGGGGGCAGCCCTGCGAGCAGCGGCAGGCACTCCCGTAGCCGGCTGGCCAGCTCGGCGGCGCGCAGCCGCGACGCCGGGGCCTTGGCCAGGCACTGGACGATCAGCTGCCACAGCTCCTCGGGGATGCCCGGCAGCGGAACGACCGTCTCGGTGACATGGCGGCGCAGCACGGCGCCCGGGTGGCCGCCGCCGAAGGGCGTGAAACCGGCCAGGAGCTCGTACAGGACGGTCGCGAGGGCGTAGATGTCGACGGCGGCGCGCGGCGGCAGGCCCTCGACGATCTCCGGGGCGAGGTAGTCCGGCGTACCGATGATCCGCGTCGCCTTGGTGCGGCCCGGCGTGTCGATGAGCTTGGCGACGCCGAAGTCGGTGAGGAGCGCCGGGTGGGCGCCGCCGGGGCCGAGCGGGCCCTCCATGTCGAGCAGGATGTTCTCGGGCTTGACGTCCCGGTGGACGACCCCGGCGCGGTGCGCGGCGGCGAGCCCGTCGGCGACGTCGGCGATGATCGCGACGGCCGCCTCGGGGGCGAGCCGGCGCTCGCGGTCGAGGCGGGTGCGCAGATCGGTGCCGCGGACCAGGTCCATGACGAGCGCCAGGTCGTTGCCGTCGACGACGAGGTCGCGGACGGAGACCACCCGGGGGTGGTCGAGCCCGAGGAGGGCGGTGCGCTCCTGGACGAAGCGGCCGACGAGCTCCTGGTCCGAGGCCAGGTCCTCGCGCAGCAGCTTGATGGCGACGGGGCCCTCGGGGCCCTCGCCGAGCCACACCGTGCCGGCGCTGCCCCGACCGAGGATCTGGTGGGCCGTGTAGCGGCTGCCGATATTCCGTGCCAAGACTGCTCCCTCAGCGGCTGGCGGACGCGTCAAAGTTACGCGTCCGAGGCCGCCGGTCGTCACTTCCGAGGGGAAATCACCCCTCGGAAGTCGATAAATCGGCAGTACTACCGCGTATTACTGCCCCGTACCGCCGGTAGTAGTACCACTCTCCGAGCCCGTCAGCTCCGAGACCCAGTCGGTGAAGGACGTGATCCCGTCGCCGATGGCCTCCCAGTAGCCCTTGCCCTGGGCCACCCAGTCCTGGAGCGGGGTCAGCTCCCAGATGAGCCAGCCGGCGACGAAGAACAGCACGATCGTGAAGAGGCAGCCCTTCAGGCAGCCGAGGCCCGGGATCCGCATCGGGTTTGCGCCGCGCTGACGCGGAGGACGCGGTTCACGCGGGGCGGGCGGCTGGGGAGCCGGTTGCTGCGGGGGCGCGTACTGCTGCTGCGGGGGCTGAGGAGCGTACTGCTGGGGCTGCTGCTGGTACGGCGGAGGCTGCTGCTGGTACGGCTGGGGCTGCTGACCGTACTGCTGAGGCTGGTGCTGCGGAGCCTGCGGAGGCTGCGGCTGGCGCTGCGGACGGCGGCGCAGGGGGTCCTGGCTCGGGTCCAGGTACTGCACCTGCGTCTGCTCGTTGCGGTCGCGCGCGGCGCGCAGCTGCGTCTGCCAGGGGTGCGGGTCCTCCTGCGGGGGCTGCGGCGGTACGGGAGGCATGACAGCGGTCGGGTCGGCGCCCACCGGGCCGCTGGTCGGCATGAAGCTCGTCGGCGCGGCGGGGTCGTACTGCGAGACATTGCCGCGCAGCACCTGGGTAGGGTCGGCGGCGCCGGGCGTCTCCGGGACCGGAGCGGGCGCCGGGTCGGGGGCGAGCAGCGCGCCGACGCCGTCGGCGGCCTCGATCTGGACGGGCGTGGAGTGCACGCCGATGCCGGCGGCGACCGTACGCAGCCCACGGGCCAGGTTCTCGGCGCTGGGCCGGTGGTCCGGGTTCTTGCTGAGGCAGCGCTCTATGACCGTCCACAGCGGGCCGGGCACGGTCGAGGGGCGTCGCGGCTCCTCGCTGAGATGACGGTGGAGCACTTCGAGGGCCGTGCCGCCGGCGAACGGGGGACGGCCGGTGACCAGCTCGTAGAGCAGGATGCCCGCGCCGTAGATGTCGACGGCGGAGGTCTGCGGGCGGCCCTCGGCGGACTCCGGGGCGATGTACGCGGGCGTGCCGACGAACTCGTGCGTACGGGTCAGGCCCGGGGAGTCGGCGAGGCGCGCGATGCCGAAGTCCGTGAGCATCGGGTGCATCTGGCCGCCCTGCTCGGCGAGCAGGACGTTGGCGGGCTTGAGGTCGCGGTGGACGACGCCGTCGGCGTGGCTGGCGGCGAGCGCGTCGGCGATCTGGGCGGTGAGGAGCGCGGCGGCGACCGGGGTGAGCGGGCCGTTCTCGCGGATGTAGCGGTGCAGGTCCGGGCCCTCGACGAGGTCCATGACCAGGGCCAGGACATCACCCTCGACGACCAGGTCGCGGGTGCGCACGATGTTCGGGTGGGTGAGCCGGAGCAGCACGGACCGCTCGCGCAGGAAGCGCATCACGATGTCCGCGTCGTTGGCCAGCTCCTCCTTGAGGACCTTGATCGCCACGGTCTCGTATTCGCCGCCCTCCTCTCTCCCCCTAGGAGTTCCTCCTGGGGGGACCCCCAGGCGGGCTCGCCAGACGGTGCCCGTGGCGCCGCGGCCGAGCGGCTCCTCGAGCAGGTACTTGCTGCCGATTGGCCGCACGTCACGCGCTCCCTGCTGATCGTGGTCCTGGGGTTCCCGGGTCCCTGTCATCCGTTGTGACCCGTCCGGGTGTCCGACCCACTTTAGTGCCGCCGAACGGGTCGACGGTCGACCACAGGACGGCTGATTCCGGCGCCGGACTTGTCCGAAAACAAGACGCTCCTGTCGTCCCGGTGGTTGCCGCGGAGGTCGGAAGGCGTTCTCAACCAGGCACTTTTACGTCCACAGCCGACCATTCAAGATCACTTGGAGGCGACCCGCGGGCGGGTTGTCAGCGGTAGGTGCGAGGATGCACACAGCACGCGCGTCGAGGGTCGGGAGCCCCCGCGCCGTGCCGACCTGTACCGGACCGTGTCCGTGCCGGGTGGGGGGAGGCACCGGGCGATTCCCCTGCCGGGCACCACGCGCAGAAGGGACCGCTGACGGCGATGCAGATCAGGCTGACCGTCCTCGCGCCGCACGCCGGGCACGGCGCGGGCCGCGCGTGCGACGTGCTCGTCACCGCTCCGGCGGGGACGGCGCTGGCCGCCGTGGCCTCCGGTCTGGCCGCGGCCGTCTCCGGCCCCGACACGTCCTTGTCCGGTTCGACCGTGCTCTACGCGGGCCGGGAGCGGCTCGACGCGCGGCGCTGCTCGCTCGGTGAGCCCCCGCTGGTCGACGGCGCGGTGCTCACGCTCCAGGTCCCCGGCGAGGACGACCGGCCGGACGAGAGCGCCGCGGCCCGGCTGCACGTGGTCGCGGGGCCCGACGCGGGCGGTGTGCACCTGCTGCACCGTGGCCCGATCAGGGTCGGCCGCTCCCTGGACGCGGACGTTCCGCTCGACGACCCGGACGTCTCCCGGGTGCACTGCACGGTGACGGTCGGGGACGACGGCCGGGTCACGGTCGCGGATCTCGGCTCCACGAACGGAACGACGCTGGACGGCGCCCCGGTCGGCGCCCGCCCCGTCCGGCTGCAGCCCGGTGCACTGCTGCGCCTCGGCGAGTCCGCCCTCCGCCTGACGGGCCCGGACGACCACGGCACGGACACACTCCCGACAACCCCGGACGGCGAGGGCCACCTGCGGGTGGAGCGCGGGAGGGGTGGGGTGGACGCGCACGGGTCCGGTGGGGGGTCGGGGTCGGGGGTCGGGTCGGGGTACGGGTCCGGGGTCGGCTCGGGATCCGACTCGGGATCCGACTCGGGCACTGGCTCCGACTCCGGCCGGTACGGGACGGGGACGGGCGTCGGCTCGGGCTCCGGGTACGGCGGGTACGGGACGGGCGCGGGGTCCGGATTCGGCTCGGGATTCGGGTCCGGCACGGGCACAGGCACAGGCACGGCCTCCGGCCGGTACGGGACGGGTGCCGACTCGGGCTCCGGCCCGTACGGGACGGGCTCGGGATCCGGGTCCGGCACAGGCACGGGCTCCGGCTGGGGGTCCGGCCAGTACGGGACGGGTACAGGTGCCCTGGACGGCGCCAGCCCGTACAGCGGGCACGGCGCGCACGACGCGCACGGCCACGGTGGGCAGGACGCGACCCACGGTGGCTTGCCCACGCACGCGCGTGCCGAGGAGTTCGCGGACGGCGACGGCGAGGGCGCGGGCGAGGCGCACAGCAGGACCCGGCAGACCGGCCGCCCGGCGGCTTCCCCGCGCGGCAAGCGCGGGATAGGAGCGTGGGCCCGGCGGTTCGCCGGTGCCAGGGAGGACCTGCCGGCCCCGGGCGCCGGCGTCGGTACGGACACCGGTGGCCGCCACGGCGGGGACCGCGGCGCCGGTCCTGCGACGCCGAGCGCCGAGACCTGGCCCGACCCGGCGGCCGTGCTGCTCACCGCGCTCGGCCCGGGCCCCCGGCTCTGGGAGCGCGGACCCGACCACCCCGAGGCCCTCGTCGTCCGGCTCGGCACGACCGACCGGGCCGAGTTGTCCGGCGTGCCCGTCACCGTCGGGCTGCGCGAGGCCGGTTCCCTCGGGCTCGCCGGCCCCGGCGACCGGCTGGCCGGTGTCGCCCGCTCCGTCGTGGCCCAGCTCGCCGCCCTGCACTCCCCCTCCGACCTGGAGATCGTGCTGATCAGCGCGGACCGGAGCCGTTCCCTGGAGGAGCGGCGCCGGGCCTGGGGCTGGCTCGGCTGGCTGCCGCATCTCCGACCGGCCCACGGCCAGGACTGCCGCCTGCTCCTCGCGTACGACCGCGATCAGGCCCATGCCCGTACGGCGGAGCTGACCCGGCGGCTCGACGACGGGCCGCTCGGACCCGGCTGGCCGAGCGCCGACCGCGCGGCCGTCGCCGAGGCCGCGGCGCGGTACGAAGGACCCGTCACGGTCGTGATCGTGGACGGCGACCCCGGAACGGCGGCGCTGCGCGAGACCACCGCGCGGCTCGCCGGGGCGGGGGCGGCCGCCGGAATCCACCTGCTCTGCCTGGCCGAGGCGCCGGCCGCGTCGCCGACCTCCCCGGTCGCCGCGACCTATGAGAGCGCGTGCGCGGCCTCGCTCGCCTTCCGCGAGTGCGGGGCGGTCGCCCTGCTGAGCGGCGACGTGGCGACGGCGCTGCGGCTGCTGCGTACGGCGGGGGGCCGGGCCGCGGGCCACGGGACCGTCGGCGTGGTGGACGCGGTGTCGGTCGCCTGGGCGGAGCGTTTCGGGCGGGCGGTCGCGCCGCTGCGTACGGACGCCCCCGCCGCGCACGGGGGGCGGACGGCCGCGACGGCGCTGCCCCGGTCCGCCCGGCTGCTGGACGAACTCGGCCTGGCGCGGGCCACGCCGGCCTCGCTGATGGCCCGGTGGGCCGCGGCGGGCGACGGGACGGCGGTCCTGGGCGCCGGGCCGCGCGGGCCGGTGTCCGTCGACCTGACGGAGGAGGGCCCGCATCTGCTGATCGAGGGGCCCGCGGGCAGTGGGCGGACGGAGCTGCTGCGCTCGATCGCCGCGTCGCTCGCGGCCGGTGGCCGCCCGGACCGGCTGGGCCTGCTGCTCGTGGACGGGGCGGGCGGTGAGCGCGGCGAGGGCCTCGCGGCGTGTACGGAGCTGCCGCACGTGACCGAGCGCCTGGTGGCGTGCGACCCGGTACGGATGCGGGAGTTCGCCCAGGCGCTGGGCGCGGAGCTGAAGCGCAGGGCGGAGATCCTGGGCGACGGGCACTTCGCGGACCGCCAGGCCGCGGCGCGCATGATCGGCCAGCGCCCGCCGAGCGCGGCGGAGAGCATGCCCCCGGGCGCCCGGATCCCGGAGGCCCGGACGGGCGAACCCACGAGCCGCCCGAGCGGCCGCACCCTGCGCACGGGCGACGGCCCGGTCGGCGACCGCCCGGGCACGGACGCCCTCCCGTACGGCCCCGGCGCCCGCACGCCCTACCGACCGGACGCCACCGGCGCCGACGACCTCGACCCCCGCCCGAGCGGCCGAACCCCCCGCCCCGGCGCCGACGACCTCACGTACCGCCCGAGCGGACGGACACCCCGCACCGGCAACGGAAGGACCGGCGGCGACACCACTGGCCTAAACCCCGGCGCCGACGACCTCACATACCTCCCGAGCGGCCGCACGCACCGCACCGGCGACGGAACCCTCACCGACCAACCCAGCGGCCGAACCCCCCGCCCCGGCGCCGATGACCTCACGTACCTCCCCAGCGGGCGGACCGTCCGCACCGGTGCCGACGATCTCGGCGATCGGCTGCCGCGCCAGGGCGACGGGGATCTCGGCGACCGGCCCAGCGATCGGCTGCCCCGCCCGGCCGACGGGAATCTCGGCGACCGGCCCAGCGGGCGTGTTCTCAGGGCGGGCGGCGACGGGGATCTCGGGGACCGGGTGTCCGGGCGGGTGCCGCGGCACGCTGGGGAGCCGGAGGCGCGTCCGGTGCGGGCGGAGGCGGGCGACGAGGCCGCCGCGCTGCCCCGCCTCGTCGTGCTGGTCGACGACTTCGACGCGCTCGTCGCGCCCGCGCTCGGTTCGCCCGGGCGGCCCGCCGCCGGGTCCGTCGTACGGGCCCTGGAAGCCGTGGCGCGCGGCGGTGCGCGGCTCGGCGTGCACCTGGTCGCGACATCGGCGCGCCCGGACCGTACGGCCGACACCGAGCTGGCCCACGGCGCCCGGCTGCGGATCGTGCTCGACGCGGCCCCCGTCGCGGCCGGTCCCGACGACCCCGCGCCCGGCCGGGGACGGCTCGGTCACCCGGACGGCCGGGTGACCCCGTTCCAGGCCGGTCGGGTCACCGGCCGCATCCCGCGCACGGCGACGCTCCGCCCGACCGTCGTCCCGCTGGAGTGGGAGCGGATGGGCGACCCGCCCACCCGCAGACCCGTCCGCGAACTGGGCAACGGCCCGACCGACCTGGCTCTCCTCGCCAGCGCCCTCGACCGTGCCGCCCGCTCCCTCGACGCCACCCCGATCTCGCCCCTCAGCCCCGCGACCCGCGCCTGACCCGCACCTGACCCCCGCCTGACCTCCGCCTGACACCACGTCACGAGCCCATTACGATCCCCCACTTGACCCCACGTGGCACGGAAGGCGGTATTGCGGGGCCCCGGCCCCCGGCGTAGACCTGAGCGCACGGGACACGCACCGCGCACAGGAGAGACGGGGCAGAAATGCGTACAACTCTTCGTACACGCAGGGCCGCACAGACCGTCGCCACGGTCACCGCACTCACCCTCGGACTGGCCCTCGCCGGCTGCGGCGACGGTGGCAAGGACGGGACGCAACCAGGTCCGCCGGCGGCATCCACGGGCTCATTGACCCTGCCCTCCCTCAAGGGCGAGAAGGTCGAGGTCGCCGCCGTCTGGACCGGCCCGGAGCAGGAGAACTTCACCAAGGTCCTGAAGGAGTTCGAGAAGCGCACCGGCGCCACCGTCACCTTCGTGCCCGCCCAGGACCCGATCGTGAACTTCCTCGGCACGAAGATCGCCGGCGGCTCCCCGCCCGACGTCGCGATGCTCCCCCAGGTCGGCGCGATCCAGCAGGCCGCCGCCCAGAAGTGGCTGAAACCGGTCGGCCCCGAGACCGAGGCGCAGCTCGCGAAGAACTACTCCCAGGGCTGGCGGGACCTCGGCGCCGTGGACGGCACCCAGTACGGCGTGTACTTCAAGGCCGCCAACAAGTCGCTGATCTGGTACAACAGCGCCGCCTTCGAGAACGCGGGCGCCACCGAGCCCAAGACCTGGAAGGACTTCCTGACCACCGCCGAGACGATCTCGGCCTCCGGCGTCACCCCGGTCTCCGTCGGCGGCGCGGACGGTTGGACGCTGACGGACTGGTTCGAGAACATCTATCTCTCCCAGTCGGGCCCGGCGAAGTACGACCAGCTCGCCAAGCACGAGATCAAGTGGACCGACGCGTCCGTCACCCAGGCGCTCACCACCCTCGCCGAGCTGTTCGGCAAGCCGACGCTGATCGCGGGCGGCGCGGACGGCGCGTTGCAGACCGAGTTCCCCCTCTCGGTCACCCAGACCTTCACGGGCGGCGACCAGCCGAAGGGCGCGATGGTCTTCGAGGGCGACTTCGCCGCCGTCAACATCGGACAGACCAGCGCGAAGATCGGTACGGACGCGAAGGTCTTCCCGTTCCCGGCGGTGGGTGCGGCCTCCCCGGTCGTCACCGCGGGCGACGCGGCCGTGGCCCTGAAGGACACCAAGGGCGCCCAGGCCCTGCTGACCTTCCTCGCCTCCCCGGACGCGGCCGCGATCTGGGCGGGCGCGGGCGGCTTCCTCTCCCCCAACAAGAACATGAACCTGACGGCGTACCCGAACGACGTCCAGCGCGAGATCGCCAAGGCGCTCCTGGAGTCCGGGGACGACTTCCGCTTCGACATGTCGGACCAGATGCCGCAGTCGTTCGGCGGCACGCCCGGCAAGGGCGAGTGGAAGGCGCTGCAGGACTTCCTGAAGAACCCGAAGGACATCGCGGGGACCCAGGCGCGCCTGGAGGCCGATGCGGCCAAGGCGTACAAGAGCTGACGCCGTGGCGACCGTGGGCCCTTCCCGAGTCACCGGCACGCGCAGGACGATCGCGGCGGGGTTCCTCCTCCCCGCCCTGGTCCTGCTCGGCGCGCTCGTCGTCTACCCCATCGGGTACTCCGTCCAGCGCTCGTTCTTCGACAAGTCCGGGGACTCCTTCGCCGGGCTCGACAACTACGTCGCCCTCTTCACGGACGACACGATCCTCACCGCCGTACGGAACAACGCGATCTGGGCGGTCGTCGCCCCGGCCGTCGCGACCGCCCTCGGCCTGATCTTCGCGGTGCTCACCGAACGGGTGCGCTGGGGCACGGCGTTCAAGCTGATCGTCTTCATGCCCATGGCGATCTCGATGCTGGCGGCCGGAATCATCTTCCGGCTGGTGTACGAGCAGGATCCGGACCGCGGTGTCGCCAACGCGGTCTGGGTGGGCGTCCACGACACCTTCGCCGAGTCCTCCGGCTTCCCCCGGGCCCGCCCGCTGCCGGTGCATCCGATCGAGGAGGCGGGCGGCGGCGCGTACGTCACGAAGAGTCCGGTCCGTGCGGGAGAGCCGGCGCGGCTGCCGCTGATCGGTGTCGCGCCGGCGCAGATGCCGAAGGACGCCCGGCCGGCGCACGAACCGCCGCCGGAGGCCGGCCGTGTCACCGGCACCGCCTGGCTGGACTTCACCAAGGGCGGCGGCGGGAAGCAGAACGCCGTCGACCCGAAGGAGCTCGGCCTCAAGGGGCTGCGGATCGAGGCGGTGAAGGACGGGACGGTGGTGGCCACGACACGGGCGGCGGCCGACGGCTCGTTCACCCTCCCGGCCTCCGCCGACGGCGCCCTGCTGCGGCTGCCGGCGAGCAACTTCCGCGAGCAGTACAACGGGGTGGAGTGGCTCGGCCCCTCGCTCGTCACCCCGGCGGTCATCGGCAGTTACGTGTGGATGTGGGCCGGGTTCGCGATGGTCCTGATCGCGGCCGGTCTCGCGAGCGTGCCGCGGGAGCTGATGGAGGCCGCGCGCGTCGACGGGGCGAACGAGTGGCAGGTCTTCCGCCGGATCACCGTCCCGCTCCTCGCGCCGGTCCTCGCGGTCGTCCTCGTGACGCTGATGATCAACGTGCTGAAGATCTTCGACCTGGTCTTCATCATCGCGCCGGGCTCGGCACAGGACGACGCGAACGTGCTCGCGCTCCAGCTGTACCGCTCGTCCTTCGGCACGGACGCGGACCTCGGGATCGGCTCCGCCATCGCCGTCCTGCTGCTCCTGCTGGTGATCCCGGTGATGGCGTTCAACATCCGCCGGATGCGAAGGGAGGCCCGCAGGTGACGGCATCGAACGAAGGCGACGTGAACCCTCGGCCCGGCTCGCGACCGGCAACGGGGCGCGACTCAGGACCGGCCGCTCGCCCTTCAGCACAACCGGCCGCACGACCGTCCACCGGGCTCGGCTCCCGACCGGCAGCGCGACCGGTCCCTCCGCTCGGCTCCCGACTGGCCGCCCGGGCCGCGGGCGGCGCGATGCGGGTCTTCCTCGTCCTCGTCGGACTCTTCTGGCTGTTGCCGACGATCGGGCTGCTGCTCTCCTCGCTCCGCGGCCCCTCTGACATCAGCGAGAGCGGCTGGTGGCACGTCTTCACCACCCCCGCCCAGCTCACGGCCGAGAACTACGCGGCGCTCCTCTCCAACGAGACGATCACCCGCTCCCTCCTCTCCACCGTCCTGATCACCGTCCCGGCCACGCTCCTGGTCCTGGTCATCGGCTCGCTCGCCGGGTACGCCTTCGCCTGGCTGGACTTCCCCGGCCGCGACTGGTGGTTCCTGGTGGTCGTCGGGCTGCTCGTGGTCCCGGTGCAGGTCGCGCTGGTGCCCGTCTCGAAGCTCTTCGGCGCGATCGGCGTCTTCGAGACGACGTTCGGGGTCGTCCTCTTCCACACCGCGTTCGGGCTGCCGTTCGCGATCTTCCTGCTGAGGAACTTCTTCGCGGAGATCCCCAAGGAGCTCCTGGAGGCGGCACGCCTCGACGGGGCGGGCGAGATCCGGCTCTTCACCCGGGTCGTGATGCCGCTCGGCGGTCCGGCGATCGCCTCGCTCGGCATCTTCCAGTTCCTGTGGGTATGGAACGACATGCTGATCGCGCTGATCTTCGCGGACTCCGAGTCCCCGCCGATCACGGTCGCGCTGCAGCAGCAGGTGCGGCAGTTCGGGAACAACATCGACGTACTCGCGCCGGGCGCGTTCCTGTCGATGGTGATCCCGCTGGCGGTCTTCTTCGCGTTCCAGCGGCAGTTCGTCTCGGGGGTGATGGCGGGCGCGGTGAAGTAGCCGCGCCTGCCGAGCCCGCGGAGGAGGTGGTGGCGGCGTACGAGGCGTTCACCAAGAAGGGCTGACAAAACATCTTGAAACCGCCCAAACCGCAATAGAGTGCGGTTTCGATGACGACGCATCGCAACCGCACCCCGCCGCCCCCACCCGAGCCGGGCCCCGGCCCGCACCCCACGCCGGGCCCCGCCCCCGCCTGCGCGCCACCGGAACCGGCTCCGGGCGGTACGTCCACGTGCGCACCCGCACCCCCCGCTCTCACCGGCTCCCCCTTCGATTCGGACACCTTCACCTCGGCCACCTTCGTCTCGGTCGGCCGCGGCCCCGCCCTCGCGCTCACCGTGGTCTGGACCCTCACCCGCGCCGGCATGCTGCTGCTCCTGCTGCGCGACACCCTGGGCGTCGGCGGGGTCGGCCGCGAGGTGTACGTCCTCTACCAGCTCTGGTACCGGCAGTTCGCCCACGGCGCCTTCCCCGTGGACGACGTCACCTGGCAGTACCCGCCGGGCGCCGGGCTGGTGATCATGGGCCCCGGGCTGCTGCCCTGGCTCACGTACTTCCAGGCCTTCGTCACCCTCACCCTCCTCGCGGACGCCGCCGTCGCGCTGGCCCTCGCCCGCGCCGACAGCAGCCGCGTCACGCACGGCGCCTGGGTCTGGGTCTGCGGACTCCCCCTGCTCCTGCACATCCCCCTCGCCCGGTACGACGTCCAGGTCACCGCCCTCGCCGTGCTCGCCCTCCTCGCGCTGACGGCCCGCCCGGCCGCCGCGCACCGGCTCGGCGGCGTCCTCGGCGGCGTGCTCGCCGGGCTCGGCGCGATGGTCAAGGTGTGGCCGGTGCTCACCCTGATCGGCACGCCCCGGGGCCGTACCACCCGCGATGCCTGGATCTCCGCCGCCGCCACGGCCGCCGCCCTCCTCGCGACCCTCGCGCTCTGCTTCTCCCACTCGCTCGGCTTCCTGTGGCAGCAGGGCAGCAGGGGCATCCAGATCGAGTCGCTCGGCGGCACCGCGCTCGGGCTCGCCCGAGCCGCCGGAGGTTGGCCGGGCACGGTCGAGTACCGCTACGGCGCCTTCGAGTACGTCGGCCCGTACGTCTCCAGCGTGGGCCGGCTTGCACTGCTCCTGACCACCCTCGCCTTCGTCTGGCTGCTGGTCTGGCGGCTGCGGGCGCGCACCTGGACCGAGGCGACCCCGCTGGACGCGGCGCTCGCCGCCGTCCTGCTCTTCACCGTCACCAGCCGGGTGATCAGCCCGCAGTACCTGATCTGGCTGCTCGGCCTCACCGCCGTCTGTCTGACCTCGCGCCGGACGGTGATGCGTCCGGTGGCGCTGCTGCTCCTGCCGGCGGCCGGGCTGAGCTCGCTCGCGTACCCCGTCCTCTACGACGAGGTGGTGGCTGGCACCTGGATGGGCGTGACGGTCATGGTGGTCCGCAACGGGCTGCTGCTCGTGGCGGCGCTGCTGGCGGCCCGCCGCCTGTGGACCTCGACGACACAGGCATAGACGACAGGCATAGCCGAAGGGGCCCCACCGGACGAACCGGCGAGGCCCCTTCACACGAACACGTACCGACTAGCCGTGCGAACGCAGCAGCTGCCGCATCGTCCGCATCGCCACCGACAGGTTCGCCAGGTCGAAGGTCTCCGAGCCCTGGATCTCCTCAAGGGTGGTGCGCGCCCGGCCGAGGATCGCCGAGTTCCTCTGCTCCCAGGCCTTGAAGCGCTCCTCCGGCGTCGAGGTCCCGTTGCCCGCCGACAGCACGTCCGCCGTGAGGGCGGCGTGCGCGGCGAACAGGTCCTCGCGGATGGAGGCGCGGGCCATCGACTGCCACCGGTCGGCGCGCGGCAGTTCGATGATGCGGTCCATGAGCTGGGTGATCCGCAGCCGGTCGGCCAGGTCGTAGTAGACCTCGGCGACCGCCATCGGGTCCTTGGCCGTGCGGTCCGCGATCGCGACGATGTCGAGCGTCGGGAAGGCGGAGGAGAAGCCGGCGACCCGCAGGGCGAGCTCCTCCGGCACGCCGAGCCCGGTCAGCTCCTCCAGGATCGACTCGTACCACTCCAGGTCCGCGCCGCGCAGCAGCTGCGGCAGCTCGCCCCAGACCTCCTCCACGCGCGCGCCGAAGAACTCGATCGTCTCGGCGAGCTGGAGCGGCTGCGCACGGTTGCCGAGCAGCCAGCGCGTACCGCGCTCGACCAGCCGGCGGGAGTGCAGCCGCATCCGGGTCTGGACGTCGGCCGGGACCTGGTTGTCGAGCGCCTCGACGGCGTCCCAGACCTCGCCCAGCCGGAAGATGGCGCGGGCGGCGGTCTGCGCGCGGACGATCTCCTCGACCGACGCGCCGGTCTCCTCGCGGAGGCGGTGCAGGAAGGTCGAGCCACCGGTGTTGACGGTGTCGTTGACCAGGACCGTGGTGATGATCTCGCGGCGCAGCGGGTGGCTGTCGACCGCCTCGGCGAACTTCTCGCGCAGCTGCGTCGGGAAGTACGCGTGGAGCAGACCGCGCAGGTACGGGTCGTCCGGCAGCTCCGTGTGGATCAGGCTGTCGGCCACCGTGATCTTGGTGTACGCGAGGAGGACGGCGAGCTCCGGCTGGCTCAGGCCCTTGCCGGTGTTGAGCAGCTCGCGGATCTGCCGGTCGTTGGGCAGGAACTCCAGCGAACGGTCCAGGAGTCCGTCGCGGCCCAGCCGGCGCATGAAGCGCTGGTGGGCGTGGAGCAGCGACGGCGACTGGGCGACCGCGTTGGCCAGGGCCACGTTCTGCGCGTAGTTGTTGCGCAGCACGAGCCCGCCGACCTCGTCGGTCATCTCGGCGAGGATCTTGTTGCGCTGCTTGACGGTCATGTCGCCCTCGACGACGAGCCCGTTGAGCAGGATCTTGATGTTGACCTCGTGGTCGGAGGTGTCCACGCCGGCGCTGTTGTCGATGGCGTCGGTGTTGACCTTGCCGCCCTCGCCGGCGGGGCCGCCCTTGCGGGCGAACTCGATGCGGCCGAGCTGGGTCAGACCGAGGTTGCCGCCCTCGCCGACGACCTTGACCCGCAGGTCCTCGCCGTTGACGCGGATGGCGTCGTTCGCCTTGTCGCCGACGTCGGCGTGCGACTCGGCGGCCGACTTGACGTACGTACCGATGCCGCCGTTCCACAGCAGGTCGACGGGCGCGTGCAGGATCGTCTGCATCAGCTCGGCCGGGGTCATCTTGGTGATGCCGGCCTCGATGCCGAGGGCCGCGCGCATCTGCGCGTTGACCGGGATCGACTTGGCGCTGCGGGGGTGGATGCCGCCGCCCGCGGACAGCAGCTCCGTCTTGTAGTCGGCCCAGGAGCTGCGGGGCAGCTCGAAGAGGCGGCGCCGCTCGGCGTACGAGACGGCCGCGTCCGGGTTCGGGTCGATGAAGATGTGCCGGTGGTCGAAGGCCGCGACGAGCCGGATGTGCTCACTCAGCAGCATGCCGTTGCCGAAGACGTCGCCGGACATGTCGCCGACGCCGACGACCGTGAAGTCCTGGGTCTGGGTGTCGTGGCCCAGCTCGCGGAAGTGCCGCTTGACGGACTCCCAGGCGCCGCGGGCGGTGATGCCCATGCCCTTGTGGTCGTAGCCGGCCGAGCCGCCCGAGGCGAAGGCGTCGCCGAGCCAGAAGCCGTAGGAGACGGCGACCTCGTTGGCGATGTCGGAGAAGGTCGCGGTGCCCTTGTCGGCGGCGACGACGAGGTAGGTGTCGTCCTCGTCGTGGCGGACCACGTCGGTCGGCGGGACGACCTCGCCCGCGACCAGGTTGTCGGTGATGTCGAGGAGCGCGGAGATGAAGGTCCGGTAGCTCGCGATGCCCTCGGCCAGCCAGGCGTCACGGTCCAGGGACGGGTCCGGGAGCTGCTTGGCGACGAAGCCGCCCTTGGCGCCGACGGGCACGATGACGGTGTTCTTCACCATCTGCGCCTTGACCAGGCCGAGGATCTCGGTACGGAAGTCCTCACGGCGGTCGGACCAGCGCAGACCGCCTCGGGCGACCTTGCCGAAGCGCAGGTGGACGCCCTCGACACGCGGCGAGTACACCCAGATCTCGTACGCCGGGCGAGGCGCGGGGAGGTCGGGGATGGCCTGCGGGTCGAACTTCATCGAGACGTACGAGTGCGGCCCGCCGTCGCCGTTCTGCTGGAAGAAGTTCGTCCGCAGGGTGGCCTTGATGACGGTGAGGAAGGAGCGCAGGATGCGGTCCTCGTCCAGGCTCGCGACCTGGTCGAGGGCGGCGTCCAGCTCCTCGAGGAGGGCCTCGATCAGCTCGATGCCGGCGCGCTGGCGCTCCGGGGACATCCGGGCCTCGAAGAGCGAGACGAGCAGCCGGGTGGTGTGGACGTTGTTGCGGAGGGTGTCCTCCATGTAGTCCTGGCTGAACGTCGAACCGGCCTGGCGCAGGTACTTCGCGTAGGCGCGCAGCACCATGGCCTGGCGCCAGGTCAGCCCGGCGGAGAGCACCAGCGCGTTGAAGCCGTCGTTCTCGGCCTCGCCGGTCCAGGTCGCGGCGAACGCCTCCTGGAACCGCTCACGGGCGTCGTCGGAGAATGACTGGCCGTTGGTCGTCGGGGAGGGCATCCGCAGACCGAAGTCGTAGACCCAGGCGTGCGTGCGGTCGGCGCAGCGCAGCTCGTACGGACGCTCGTCGATGACCTCGACGCCGAGCCGGTTGAGCACCGGGAGCACGGCGGAGAGGGAGATCTGAGCGCCTGCCTTGTAGATCTTGAAGCGACGCTCGCCGGGGGCGGCGCCGACCGGCTCGTACAGCGAGAGCGCGAACTCCTTGCCGCTGTGGCTCAGCTGCTCCAGGTGGACCAGGTCGGCCACGGCCGCGCGCGGCGAGTGGTCGGCCTTGTAGCCCTCGGGGAAGGCGTTGCCGTACTTGCGCAGCAGCGCGGCGGCGCGCTCCTCGCCGAGCTCGGCGTTGAGGGCCTCGGCGAAGCCGTCGGCCCAGGAGCGGGCGGCCTCGACGAGCCGGGCCTCGATGCGCTCCTTGTCGGCGTCGGTGAGGTGGGTCAGCTCGGTGCCGGGGGCGACGCGCACGACGAAGTGCAGCCGGGTGAGCACCGACTCGGTGCTCATGAGCGTGAAGTCGACGCTCGTACCGTCGAGCTCTTCCTTCAGGATGTCCGTCAACCGCTCGCGCACGGTGGTGTTGAAGCGGTCGCGCGGCAGGTAGACGAGGGCCGAGTAGAAGCGGCCGTACTCCTCCTGGCGCAGGTAGAGCCGCAGCCGGCGCCGTTCCTGGAGGTAGAGGACGCTGGTGACGATCTCGCGCAGCTCGTCGGGCGGGGTCTGGAAGAGCTCGTCGCGCGGGTACGTCTCCAGGATCTGGAGCAGGTCGCGCCCGTCGTGGCTGTTCGGCGAGAAGCCGGCGCCGTCCAGGACCTCCTGGACCTTGCGGCTGACGACCGGAACGCGACGGACGGACTCGGTGTACGCGGCGGACGAGAACAGCCCCAGGAACCGCCGCTCCCCGATGACGTTGCCCTGCTCGTCGAACTTCTTCACGCCCACGTAGTCGAGGTACGAGGGCCGGTGCACGGTCGCCCGGCTGTTCGCCTTCGTCAGGATCAGCAGCTTGTGCTCGCGCGCCTTGGCGCGGGCGTCGGCGGGCAGGCGGCTGAAGGACGGCGAGACGGGGTGGGCGTGGTGGTCGTCGTCGCCGCTGTGCTGCGGGTCGGAGCGCAGGATGCCGAGGCCGGTACCCGGGACGGCGGCCAGCGCGTCCCCGTTGACCAGCTCGTACTCGCGGTAGCCGAGGAAGGTGAAGTGGTCGGCGGCGAGCCAGCGCAGCAGCTCGCGGGCCTCTTCGACCTCGGTCGGCCGCAGATCGTCGGCGGTGGGCTCGTCCGGCAGGCCGTCGGCGATGCGCAGCGCGGCGTCGCGCATCTTCTCCCAGTCCTCGACCGTCTCGCGGACGTCGGACAGGACGCGGAGCAGGTCGGTGGTGATCTGCTTGAGGTCGGCGCGGTCGGTCTCGCGGTCGATCTCGACGTGGATCCAGGACTCGATGAGCGCGTCGTGGGGCAGGTCGCCCTCGGGCTCGGTGGTCAGGACCTCGATGAGCTTGCCGGTCAGGTCACGGCGGACGAGGACCTGCGGGTGGATCACGACGTGGATGCCGCGGCCCTGGCGCGAGAGCTCGTTCGTCACGGAGTCGACGAGGAAGGGCATGTCGTCGGTGACGACCTCGACGACGGAGTGGCTGCAGGTCCAGCCGTTCTCCTCGACCGTCGGGGTGTGGACGCGGACGTTCGCGGTGCCCTGGGGGCGGTTCTCCGCGAGCCGGTAGTGCGAGAGAGCGGCGCCGAAGACGTCCTCGGGGTCGCGGTCCGCGATGTCCTCGGGCGCGGTGTGCAGGTAGTAGCGCTGGAGGTAGTCGAGCACGGTGTCCCCGTCCGGGCGCTTCCCGTCCTCGGGCCCCGTCGGAAGTTGCCCCCCGACCGGGCCGGTCTCAGCTACCCGGGCGGCCCGCGTGAGCAGCTCGGCCTTGGCTTCGTCCAGCTTGGTCTGCATGTCCTCTGGCTCCTGTCGCGCGCCGTTGCGTGACGTCTGTGGAAGAAATGGCACAACGCCACGACGCGGTGTTACCGGTCGAGGTCGACGTTATGCCGGGATGAGAGGTGTCCGAGCCGATATCGGCCATTGTCGGCGCGGGGCCCGGACGGAAGGGATCAGCGAACGCCATGTCGGCCCGGCCGCGGTAGCGGACCGGGCGAGAGCCGGGGGCTTCGCTGCCCCCTCGGCGTATCGCGCTGATCACGGGAAAAGCCTATCGCTCCCGCCCCCCGTGTCGTCATGGTCCGTATGTGTACAAAAGAGGGGGTGGAAGTTTGACGTTATGGACAGCGACACATGTCCTCTTGGCAAAGCGGGCCGTCGCGGGCAACGTGGACCGCGGGGGCACGACCATCCGGGCTCGGGGAGTCGACATGGCAAAGATCTTGATCGTGACCGGGGACGCGGCGGAGTCGCTGGAGGTGATGTACCCGTACCAGCGCCTCCTGGAGGAGGGGTACGAGGTCCACATCGCGGCCCCCGCCCGCAAGCAGCTCCGCTTCGTCGTCCACGACTTCGAGCCGGGCTACGACACGTACACCGAGAAGCCGGGCTACACCTGGCCCGCGGACCTGGCGTTCTCGGAGGTGGATCCGGGCGACTACGTGGCCGTGGTGATCCCGGGCGGCCGGGCGCCGGAGTACCTCCGCAACGACCCGGAGCTCCGCAAGATCCTGAAGTCCTTCTTCGACGCGGACAAGCCGGTGGCCCAGATCTGCCACGGCCCCCTCCTGACGGCGGCGATCGGCAGCCTGGAGGGCCGCAGGGTCACGTCGTACCCCGCCCTGGAACTCGACATGCAGGCGGCAGGCGCGACCTTCCAGGACACGGAGGCGGTGGTCGACGGCACCCTGGTCTCCTCCAGGGCCTGGCCGGACCACCCGACCTGGATGCGCGAATTCCTGAAGGTGCTACGCGGGACGGTCTGACGGCGGGGCGCGGGGCTGCCGGCGAGACGAAGGGCTGACGCGGGGCGGGACCGACGTCGCGGGTCGGCGGCTGCCGGCCGCGCAGCGGGAGCCGCAGCCGCCGGCGGGCGGCGCGCGGCGGGCGGCGCGCGGCGCCGCAGCCGCAGCTGCCGACGGCGCTCAGCCACCAGCGGGTCGACCCGCAGTCGACATCTCAGTCGCACGGGCGGTGCGGGTGGGAACCCCAGCCCGGCCAGAGGCCGGGCGCACACCCACCGGCCGGGACCGGCCCCGCACCGCCCCCTACGCCAGCTCCTCCGCGACAGCCACCGCCTCCGCCAGCGAGTCCACCACCGGCACCCCCGCCGCCTGCAACGACCGCCGACTGTGCGACCCGCCCGTGTACAGAACCGCCCGCGCCCCCACATGCGCCGCCGCCCGCGCGTCGTCCGCCGCGTCCCCGATGACGACCACCCGATCGGCCGGAACGCCCACCAGCGCCTTCAGATGACGGACCATGTGCGCGGACTTCCCGTCCGTCGAGGACCCGACCCGCCCGTCCACCCGGACGAACCGCTCCTCGATCCCGTGCCTCCGCACCAGCGGTATCAGCTCCGCGTGCGGCGCCAGCGAGAGCAGCGACTGCGTGAACCCCGACTCCTGCCGCGCGGCCAGCAGCTCCGCCGCCCCGGCCGTCAGCCCACACCCGTCGGCCCGCTGCCAGTAGTGCCGGTGGAAGGCGCCGTCCATCAGCACCCACTCGGCGTCCGTGGGCAGCCGCCCCATCAGCCGTTCGTAGAACTTCGGCACGGGCACCGTGTACAGCTCGCGGTACCGCGCGAGCGTGATCGGCTCAAGGCCCAGCTCGGCGAACGCCGCGTTCGTCGCCCCGATGACCGCCTCGATGTCGTCGAGCAGCGTGCCGTTCCAGTCCCAGACCAGGTGCTTACCGTGCTTCCCCATGAGAAGCCACGGTACCTGCACCCACCGACAGCCCGGACGAGAAAGCTCAGCCCAGCAGCCCGGGAATCTCCTGCACCCCGTACCAGAGCAGCTCGTGGTCCTCGGCGCCGTCGACGACGAACTGCGCGTCGTCATCGCCCAGGTCCGCCGCGCCCAGCGCGTCCGCCGCCGCCGAGACGTCCGCCTCCGCGTCGTCCGCGTCGGCGTGAACGGCCGCGGCCTTGGACAGCGGTACGGCCTCGGCGATACGGACCTCGCCCAGCGACCCGACGTCGAGCCCCCGGTCGGGGTCGACGACCGCATCCTTGTCCGGCACGTCGACGGCGACGACGATCCGGCGCCGCGCGGCCGAGGGGTCCCCGGCGAGCTGGCGCAGCGAAGCGGCCGCGGCGCGGCTGAGCGCCGCGTACTCGAGCTCCTCGATGTCGTCCGAGACGTACCACTCGCGCAGGGCGGGGGTGACGGCGTAGGCGGTCAGCGGGCCGGGGCCCAGTTCGCCCGCCTTGTGCGCCTGTGCGAGACCGGGGAGGGTCAGGGGGACGTACACGCGCATGGCTGGCCGCTTTCGTAGTCGGAAACGCCCTCAGGATACGTGCGGAGTCCCCCTTCGGGGTCCTCAGGCCGCCGTCTCGTCGGTCCACCCGAGGCATCCCCGCGCCCCGCGCCGGCAGACCCGTAAGGCCGCCCCGTCACTCTGATAGGTGAACCGGCCGAACGGCCGCCCGGGCGTCCACTCCGCCTTGCGAGCCCGCGAGGCCCGCCCGTACAAGATCCCCAACAGAAGTTACCGCCCGGTAGACCGCCGGGCGCATACGGAAGCGGGGACCCCCATGGACAGCACCACCACGACGATCGCGCCGACAGCGACCGACACCCACGCGACCACCACCCCCACGTCCCCCACACACACCCGCCCGGATCCGGCCGCCTCGACCACGCGCCCCCGTACCCCCCGTCCCCGCTCCGCTCCTCGCGGCCCCGCCGGCACCGGGCCCCGCGGCTCTGCGGGCACGCGCCCCGCAACCTCCTCCCGCGTCCGTACGGCGCCGCGGATGCTGCCCACCCATGCCCACTTCGCCGAGCGTCTCCTGCTCGTCCTGAGCGGCAGCCGCCCCGTTCACTGGATGCTGGGCCAGACCGTGGGCGAGGCGTACGAGCAGCTGGTCCAGCTCGCCCCCATGGCTCCCTTCGAGGGGCATGCCATCCGCCCTGTCCTCCGCAGCTGTTACGTCCAGCGGAGCCAGGGCGCCATGGAGGCCTTCGCGACCATCGCCACGGGCGAGCGCGTCAGGGCCATGGCCTTCCGCCTGGAGCAGGGCGCCGACGGCCGCTGGCGCTGCGCCGCCGTAGAGCTGGACGGCCTCCACGCGCGCGTGCCCGCGCAAGCCCGCCCATGAGACACCCCTCACCGCCCACCCACGACGAAGGGGCCGACCACCTCACCAGGTGTCCGGCCCCTCCTCCCCCACCGGGGGTTACTTCTTGCGGCGACGCCCGCCGCTGGTCTTCTGCGCCTTGCGACGCTCGGCCCGCGTCAGGCCGTCACCGCCGGCCGAGGCGTCCTCGCTCACGAAGTCGCCCTCGACGATGCTGCCCTCGCCGTCCACCTTCGGCGCGGTGAAGTGCAGCCGGTCCGGACGCTGCGGGGCCTCAAGACCCTTGGCGCGGATCTCCGGACGCCCGGCGGGCGCCGGCACGGCCTCCTCCTTGGTGAGCGAAGGCACCGGGACCTCCTCGACCTGCTGCTCGACCTGGACCTCCAGGTTGAACAGGTAGCCGACGGACTCCTCCTTGATGCCCTCCATCATCGCGGTGAACATGTCGAAGCCCTCGCGCTGGTACTCGACCAGCGGGTCCTTCTGCGCCATCGCCCGCAGGCCGATGCCCTCCTGCAGGTAGTCCATCTCGTAGAGGTGCTCGCGCCACTTGCGGTCGAGCACCGAGAGGACCACGCGGCGCTCCAGCTCACGCATGATGTCCGAGCCGAGCGACTTCTCACGGGCGTCGTACTGCTCGTGGATGTCGTCCTTGACGGACTCGGCGATGAACTCGGCCGTGATGCCCGCACGGTCGCCGGCCGCGTCCTCCAGCTCCTCCACGGTGACCTTCACCGGGTAGAGCTGCTTGAACGCGTTCCAGAGCCGGTCGAGGTCCCACTCCTCCGCGAAGCCCTCGGCGGTCTCCTGGCGGATGTAGTCGTCGATCGTGTCGTCCATGAAGTGCCGGATCTGCTCGTGCAGGTCCTCGCCCTCCAGGACGCGGCGGCGCTCGCCGTAGATGACCTCGCGCTGCCGGTTGAGCACCTCGTCGTACTTCAGGACGTTCTTACGCGTCTCGAAGTTCTGGGTCTCGACCTGCGACTGCGCGGAGGCGATCGCGCGCGTGACCATCTTGTTCTCGATCGGCACGTCGTCCGGCACGTTGGCCATGGCCATGACGCGCTCGACCATCTGGGCCTTGAACAGGCGCATCAGGTCGTCGCCGAGGGAGAGGTAGAAGCGGGACTCGCCCGGGTCGCCCTGACGGCCGGAACGGCCGCGGAGCTGGTTGTCGATCCGGCGCGACTCGTGGCGCTCGGTGCCCAGCACGTACAGCCCGCCGAGCTCCTTGACCTCCTCGAACTCCGCCTTCACGGCCTTCTCGGCGCGCTCCAGGGCGGCGGGGAGGGCCGCGGCCCACTCCTCGACGTGCTCGACCGGGTCCAGGCCCTGCTGGCGCAGCTCCGCCTCGGCGAGGTCGTCCGGGTTGCCGCCGAGCTTGATGTCGGTGCCTCGGCCGGCCATGTTCGTGGCGACGGTGACGGCGCCCTTGCGGCCGGCCTGGGCGACGATCGTCGCCTCACGGTCGTGCTGCTTGGCGTTGAGCACCTCGTGCTGGATGCCGCGCTTGGAGAGCTGCTGCGAGAGGTACTCGGACTTCTCGACCGACGTCGTACCGACGAGGATCGGCTGGCCCTTCTCGTGCTTCTCCGCGATGTCGTCGACGACGGCGGCGAACTTGGCGACCTCGGTCCGGTAGATCAGGTCCGACTGGTCCTTGCGGATCATCGGCCTGTTCGTCGGGATCGGGACGACGCCCAGCTTGTAGATCTGGTGGAACTCGGCGGCCTCGGTCATGGCCGTACCGGTCATGCCGGAGAGCTTGTCGTAGAGGCGGAAGAAGTTCTGCAGGGTGATCGTGGCGAGCGTCTGGTTCTCGTCCTTGATGTCCACCCCTTCCTTCGCCTCGATCGCCTGGTGCATGCCCTCGTTGTAGCGGCGGCCGGCGAGGATACGGCCGGTGTGCTCGTCGACGATCATGACTTCGCCGTCCATGACGACGTAGTCCTTGTCCTTCTTGAACAGTTCCTTGGCCTTGATGGCGTTGTTCAGGTACCCGACGAGCGGGGTGTTCACCGACTCGTAGAGGTTGTCGATGCCCAGCCAGTCCTCGACCTTGGCGACGCCGGCCTCGTGGATGCCGACGGTGCGCTTCTTCTCGTCGACCTCGTAGTCGCCGGTCTCCTCGATGCCCTTGAGCGGGTTTCCGGCCTCACCCTTGGTGAGGCGGGTGACCAGCTTGGCGAAGTCGCCGTACCACTTGGTCGCCTGGTCGGCCGGGCCGGAGATGATCAGCGGCGTACGGGCCTCGTCGACCAGGATGGAGTCGACCTCGTCGACACACGCGTAGTTGTGACCGCGCTGGACGAGCTCCTCCTTGGACCACGCCATGTTGTCGCGCAGGTAGTCGAAGCCGAACTCGTTGTTCGTGCCGTACGTGATGTCGCAGGCGTACTGCTCACGGCGCTGGGCGGGCGTCATGTTGGCGAGGATGCAGCCGACGGTCAGGCCCAGGAACTTGTGGACGCGACCCATCATCTCGGAGTCGCGCTCGGCCAGGTAGTCGTTCACCGTGATCAGGTGCACGCCCTTGCCGGACAGCGCGTTCAGATACGCCGGGAGCGTGCCGACGAGGGTCTTGCCCTCACCGGTCTTCATCTCGGCGACATAGCCGAGGTGGAGGGCGGCGCCGCCCATGATCTGGACGTCGTAGTGACGCTGGCCGAGGACGCGCTTGGCGGCCTCGCGGACGGTCGCGAAGGCTTCGGGGAGCAGGTCGTCGAGGCTCTCACCGTCGGCGTACCGCTGCTTGTACTCATCGGTGAGAGCCCGCAACTCGGCGTCGGAGAGGTTGACGAAATCCTCTTCGATGGAGTTGACCTGGTCCGCGATGCGGTGCAGTTTGCGCAGGATCTTGCCTTCGCCTGCACGCATGAGCTTGTTGAAGACGGACACTGAGGCTGGTCTCCTTGCCGGTCGGGCCTGGCACTGGTCGTGTGATGGACTCGGGCGCGGGCACGGCAGGTGGTCCCCACCGCAACGGCCATCGTAAGCGAGACCGCCGCCGCGCCGGGAGGCCCGAAGGGCCGGAGCGTCACCGCTGCCCGGAATGAGAACGCACGAGACGCGCCGAAGGTGCCGCAGGGCCCGAAAAGTGTTCGCTTCCGGAACCCCCTGAAACTGTTCGCTTCCGGCCGGTCCGGTCACCAGAATGCCGTCATGGAGCCGAAGACACTGACCACGGAACGTCTGACCCTCGCCACGTTCGGGCCGGAGGACGCCGACGAGGTCCACACCATCTGCCAGGACCCCGAGATCCAGCGCTGGACGACGGTGCCCTCGCCCTACGGGCGTCAGGACGCCGAGTTCTTCCTGAACCGCGTGGTCCCGGACGGCTGGCGGAACGACACGGAGTACACGTTCGCCGTACGCCCCCGGGAAGGCGGCCCGATCCTCGCCGCCGCCGCGCTCCACAACCCGCGCTCCGGCGGCTGGGAGGTCGGCTTCTGGACGGCCAAGGAGCACCGCGGCCGCGGCTACATGACCGAGTCCGTCCTGGCCCTGGCCCGCTGGGCCTTCACGGACCTGGCCTGTACGCGCCTGGAGTGGCGGGCCGAGGTCGGCAACGTGGGCTCGCGGGCGACGGCCGAGAAGGCCGGTTTCCGGATGGAGGGCGTGCTGCGGGCCGGGCTGCCGAACAAGGGCGTCCTGCGGGACACCTGGGTGGGCTCGCTGCTCCCCTCGGACCTGGGACTGCCGAGCCCGTTGCCGTACCTGCCGGCTCCGCGGCCGGGGGCATGAGGAGTCGGTGTGAGCAACCCGGGGCCGGAGTGTCAGTGCCGCCCTCTAGGGTGCGGATCATGACCACTGTCCTGCCGCCTGTCGTCGAACTGTCCGCGGACGAAGCCCGCCGGATCGCCCTGCGCGCCCAGGGATTCCTGGGCGCGCCCGACCGCCGCGCGGGCGTGCGAGGCGTCCTGCGGCACCTGGGGCAGGTGCAGCTCGACACGATCTCCGTGCTGGCCCGCTCGCACGAGCTGATCCCGTACGCCCGGCTCGGCGCCGTGGGCCGTACGAAGGTCGAGGACGCGTACTGGACCGACACTCACGCCTTCGAGTACTGGTCGCACGCGGCCTGCATCCTGCCCGTCGAGGAGTGGCCGCTCTTCGCCTTCCGCCGCCGCGCCTACCGCTCCCGCCCGCACTGGAACCACCAGCTGCCGGACGGCGCGTACGACCTGGTGATCAAGCAGCTGCGGGCCGAGGGCCCGCAGACCGCGACGGAGCTCGGCGGTGCGAAGAACAAGGGCGAGTGGTGGGACTGGTCCGAGTCGAAGGTCGCCGTCGAGCGGGCGCTGATGTACGGCGAGGTGGTGTGCACCGAGCGGCGCGGCTGGAAGCGGGTCTACGACCTGGCCGAGCGGGCGATCCCGGACGCCCTGCTCCACGACGAACTGGACGACACCGAGTGCCTTCGGCGGCTCGTGCGGCAGGCCGGCGAGGCGCTGGGGGTGGGCACGCGCGCGGACATCGCCGACTACCACCGGCTGAAGAGCGAGCAGTTCGACGCGGTGGTGGAGGCCTCGGGTCTGGTCCCGGTCACGGTGGCGGGCTGGTCCAAGCCGGCCTGGGCGGATCCGGCGGCGCTGGCGAGCGAGCCGCGCGGCCGGCACCGTACGACGCTCCTGTCGCCGTTCGACTCACTGATCTGGGAGCGGCCGCGGACGGAGCGGATCTTCGGCTTCACGCACCGCCTGGAGGCGTACGTGCCGAAGCAGAAGCGCGTGCACGGCTACTTCGCGATGCCGCTGCTCGCGGGCGGCAGGCTGCTGGGCCGGGTCGACCCGGCACGTGAGGGCCGCACGCTGGTGGCCCGCCAGGTGTCACTGGACTCCGCGAAGGCGGTCGCCCCGATGGCCCAGGCGCTGCGTGAGGCGGCCGAATGGGTGGGCTGCGACGCGGTCCGCATCGACCGCACGAACCGCCCGGACCTCACGGCAGCCTTGACAGCCGCCCTCACCTGATCTCGAGAATCTTCTCCCGTATCGCGACTGCATCCCCCGGGGGGCGACCCCCGGACCCCCAGCAGGGGGCGCTCCGGGCGCAGGACGTCACCTGATCTCGAGGATCTTCTCTCGCATCGCGACTGCATCCCCCGGGGGGCGACCCCCGGACCCCCAGCAGGGGGTGCTCCGGGCGCAGGACGTCACCTGATCTCGAGGATCTTCTCCCGCATCGCGTACACGACCGCCTCCATCCTGGAGTGCAGCTGCAGCTTCTCCAGGATGTTCCGGACGTGGTTCTTCACCGTGTTCTCGGAGATGAACAGCTCCTTCGCGATGTCCCGGTTGTTCATTCCGGTCGCGACGAGCTTGAGGACCTCCAGCTCGCGGTCGGTCAGCCGGGGCGCCGGGACCAGCCGGCGCTCGTCCGTCCGCTGGATCATCGACTTGAACTCGGTGAGGAGCTTGGACGCCATCGAGGGGCTGATCTGCGACTGGCCGTCGGCCACCGCGCGAATCGCGGTGGCGACCTCGTCCGTGGAGATCTCCTTCAGGAGATATCCGGTCGCGCCCGCCTTGATCGCGTCGTACAGATCGGCCTCCTCGTCGCTGATCGTCAGCATGATGATCTTCGCGCTGGGGGCCACCTCCTTGATGGAGGTGCAGGCCTCGATACCGCCACGTTTGGGCATCCGGACATCCATCAGGACGATGTCGGGCAACAGATCCGCGGCCTTGTCGACGGCCTCGGCCCCGTCACCCGCCTCTCCGACGACCTGGATGTCCTCCTCCTGGGCGAGGACGATCTCCAGGCCCCGGCGGAACAGGGCATGGTCGTCCACCACAAGGACCCGGATCGGCTCTTTGCGGGACTCCCCGCTGTCCGAATCCGATCCCTCGGGGATAGCCGCGCCATCGGACTCCCGCCCGCTGTGCACCGGCCCGAAGCTGTCCGCCATCGTTCCTCCCCCTGAGGCCGTGGCCTGAATTCGTGTTCGGTCCTCCAACCGCTGCTCTTGGAGCACCGGTTGGCGTGCACGCCATGATTTCATGCCCGGACGACGATGCGGTGATCCCGTGGTCGCACGGGGGTGCCCCTGGGGGCGCAAGGGGCGCTCCAGGGGCACCGTGACGGACGATGGGGACGTGGTGCTGCGGCTGCGGGTCAGCCGCCGAGGGCACCACCGGCGCCGCCACCCGCGGCGAGCGGGTCGGTCTCCAGGTGGATGACGCCGTAGTCGTACGCGTGTCGCCGGTAGACGACACTCGGCTGCTTCGTGTCGGAGTCGACGAACAGATAGAAGTCGTGACCGACGAGCTCCATCTCGTAGAGCGCCTGGTCGAGGGTCATGGGGGCGGCCGTGTGCGTCTTCTCGCGGACCACCAGGGGGCCTTCGCCCTGTACTTCGATCGTGCCCATCATCGTGGTGGGCACTCCGGCGGCCTCCTCGCCGATCAGCTCGCCGCTTCCGTTGAGCTGAGCGGCGCCCGGCACCACAGCACCGACCTCAGCCGCCGACAGCCTGCCGTTGCCACGGCGCGTGAACCTCTTGTCGTGCTGCTTGCGCAGTCGCGCCTCGAGCTTGCCGTGGGCGAGGTCGAGCGCTGCGTACGGGTCGCCTGCTGCCGCTTCCGCCCGGATCACCGGGCCTCGGGAATGGACGGTGATCTCCACGCGGTCGGACCGGTCGGCCTGCCGCGGGTTGTGCTCCTTGGACACCTCGACGTCGAGGCTGATCACCTTGCCGTCGAGCTTCTGGATCTTCTCCAGCTTCAGCTTCTCGGCCACGTGCTTGCGGAACCGCTCGGGCACCTCGGTCTTGCGGCCCTTGACGACGATGTCCACGCAGAACTCCGTTCCCGGATCGCTCAGGCCGGCTCCTCGGCCGCTGAGCATCTCCCTTTGCACCAGACTCCGGTGAATGCCGGAGCCTCGGACTTGGCGACTTTCACCTCCTCCTCCCCAGTCGGCAAGATCCCCACCCCACCAACCTGAGGTTAATTCGCCCTGAACTCCTGTCCTGTCGGCGCACCCGTGCATTCGGTGAGGCGTAGCATTCGCCATTCCTCACAACCGAACATAGCTCGTTCGGTCGGGTGTCGGCACCCGCTGCAGCCACATACCTCCGTACGGGTGTTTTCACCTCTCATCACCTGCAACGATGCAACGTCCCGGACGGTTCCGGTTTATATCGAACGACGACGGAGAACAGGCCACCACCGCCGCCACCTGCTGTACGAATCCGCTTTCCCTGTCACCTCCGGGCGATCCCGGAATGAACGGCGGGTGTACGGCACTCAGTGCCCGCGCCGCTTCCGCCAACGAGGCGCCCGTGGTCATCAGATCGTCCACGAGCACCACCCGCCCGCGCTCGATGAGCCGGCTGCCGCCTGGCACGACCTCCAGCGCCCCGGCGAGGTTGGCGAACCGCCCGGGGGCGCCGAGCCCGGACTGGTCCGCGACGGCACGGCGCTGGCGCAGAACCGGAATCACCCGTGCGGCCCGCCCCCGACGGCGCAACCGGCCCGCGGCGGCCAGCGCGATGCGCCTCGTCGGATCGTGGCCACGTGCCCGCACCGAGCGCCGGGAGGAGGGCATCGGTACGAGGAGAAGGGAATCCGCCCCCGAGCCGTCACAGCGCCCGGCAGCCGCCTCCACGGCGCCGGCGAGCGCGGAGCCGAGGGGTCCGGCGAGGGAGAGCGCGCCGCGTTCCTTGTGGGCCAGGAGCACGGAACGTACGGCGTCGGCATACGGCGCCGCGGCATGCACCATCGGCAGTCCGGCCGGCTCGGGCAGGGGCCTCACCCGGCGCGGTCCGTGGTCCGTCAGCTCCGCCCGGCAGCGCGGGCACAGCTCCGAACGAGGCCTGCCGCAGCCTCCGCAGGCGACCGGCAGCACCAGCCCGGCGATCTCGCGCCACCACCCCCGCATGGCTCCACTGTCCTCCCGCCGGACCCACCCGGCCACCCCTGTGGAAAACGGGTGAACGGGGGGCGGGGCCGGGCCGGGACAGCCGGACGGCGCTAGCCCGGATAGACCGGCGAGGAGCCCGCGATCTTGACCAGCCGCTGCCAGTTCGCGCCGGGCATCAGGCGCACGATGCCGTCGTTGCCGGAGTCGGCGACCACCGGGGCCTTGTCGTCGTTCGGCGCGGCGACCGCCGTCACCCCGTTGAGTCCGGGCAGCACCGAGGTCGCCGAGGTCGCCCCGTCCGTCTGGATGTACCGCACCTGCTGGACCCCGCCGGCCTCCTTGCCGACGACGACGAGCCTGCTCGGACCGGCCCAGGACACGGCCGTGACCGTCTCCATGCGCGGAGCCACGGGCTGCAGGTCCACGACCGACACCGTCGGCCGCGTCCCGTCGTCCTCACGCTCCACGCGCCCGATCTTCAGCGTGGTGCCGCCGTCCTTCTCCTTCAGGAGCAGGGCCATCCGCACGCCGTCCGCCGAGACCCGCAGCGACTCGACGCGCGCGCCGTCCGTCAGCCAGGGCGCCCGTACCTCCACGGGCTCTCCCTCACCGTCCGGAATCATCCACAGCCGCGGCTTCGCGGGGTTGCGGTCCGCGACCCACAGATCGCCCCGGCCGTCCCAGCTCGGTGCGGACAAGCGGTCCTCGGGCCGGGCCGCGGTGCTCGTCAGCAGCGCCGGGCGCAGCTCGTGGTCGGAGAGGATCGACGACACGCGCAGCTCGCGGCCGTCCTTGCCGACCCCGGCCGCGCGGCTCTCGTCGCGGTCGACCGCCACCGACCGCAGCGGTGTCGCGCCCTTGCCGAAGGGCCCCAGCGTCGCGTCCGCCTCCGCGTCCTCCTTGCCGCCGATCGGCAGCGTCTTCAGCGTGCCGTGCTCGTCGACGAAGAACGGGTTCTCCGCCCGGCCCGAGTCGCGCACCGGCGCGAACTCCTCGGCCTGCGCCTTGGACAGCACACACAGCCGTCCGCCGTCGGAACCCCGCTGCAGCTCCACCTGCTCGACCCGTACGGACGTCAGATCGCCGAGCGTGAACAACAACTGAGCCGCCATCCGCCGGCACACCTCCCCGCCCACATGGTCCGCCTTGGCGTTGAGCGGCACCTTCAGCGTGGACTGGTCGTCCGTCGCGAGCGTGGTGACACCTTCCTTCAGCCGCGTACCGGAGGGGAAACGTGAATCGACGGCCTGCTTCAGCCAGTTCGTCGGCCCCTCGAGCAGCGCCTTCACGGTCTGCGTCACCGGATCCATCCGGGTCACCGGGTCCTGCCGCTGCCGGATGTAGACCGGGTCGGCGACGACCCAGTCCTCTCCGGAGGCGAAGTAGTACGTGTTGACGGAGCGGTAGTTGCGCTGGAAGTCAGCCTCGCTGAGCACCAGGCCGGGCGGAAGGTGGTCGATGCGCCACTCCTTGCCCTTGCCGTCCGCCGCGGGCTGTTGCACGACGTGGATGAAGTCCCGGTACTCGGCAGGGTTCCTCGGCTGGTAGGCGTGCCGGGCGTCCACGGTCGCGATCTGCCGGCCGTGGATCGGATAGGACCGCCCCTGGCCCTCGGGATCGGCGCGCCGGTCGGCCTGCTCGCGGTCCGGCGCGGTCGTGAGCACGGTGATGCTCTGATCCGGCTTCCAGCTCCGCGCGGCCTCCTTCGTCAGATACTTCCTGGCCGTCGCGAAACCCGGATCGTCACTGGTCATGGCCTCCAGGAAGCCGTCGACGATCTCGTCCGGCTCCGCGTTCTCCCGCGGCTGCACGGCATACACACGGACCTGCGAGTCGCCCGGGTTGGACGCCTTGACCTGGCGTACGTCCCCGCTGTCGGGCATCGTCGCGCAGCCGGCCACCAGCAGCCCGCCGCACGCCAGCAGCACGCTCGACCGCACGGTACGGGCGGACGACCGGGCGGCCGGGCGCGCGGGCGTGCGCGCGGCGGACAGCTCCCCGCTGCCGCCCGTGCCGCGGGCCTGGTCGACGCGGCCGTTCTCCGCTGTCTCCCGTGCCTCCCGTCGGACCGGGGAAGTCCCTCGCCCCCCAAGCCCGTCGGCCGCCTTCCGCTCTCCTCGGAAGTCAGCGCCCACGTGTCCCGTCCTCCCCCTCGGCGTTCGTCGACGCCATCACCTCACTGCCGTCCGCCTCGGCCGCCGTCCGCGCGACCACCCGGGCGCCACTGCCCGGCAGCGCCGTCGGGTCCACCGTGGCCCGCTGCACGGGCGGCAGCCGCGGCGGTACGGGAAGGGCCGGACGGTCTCCCGCGGGCTGCACCGGCAACGACACCGGGCGCGGCCCGCTCTCCCGCGCCTGCCCCTCGCCGCGCCCCTGCGCCTGGATCCGTGCCCGGCTCTGCGCCTGGCTCTGCTCGCGGTTGCGCCGCGAGTCCTCCGGCTCCAGCGGGATCGGGGATCCGCGCAGCGGCTCGTCCGCGGTGCGCGGCAGGGTGAGCCGGAACTGCGAGCCGCCGCCGGGCTCTCCCCAGGCCTGGAGCCAGCCGCCGTGCAACCGCGCGTCCTCGACCGCGATCGACAGGCCCAGGCCCGTCCCGCCGGTGGTACGCGCGCGTGCAGGGTCGGCCCGCCAGAAGCGGTTGAAGACACGGGTCGCCTCGCCCGGCTTGAGGCCCACCCCGTAGTCCCGCACGGCGACGGCGACGGCCCCGCCGGCCGCGGCCAGCTTGACGATCACGTCCCGGCCCTCGCCGTGCTCGACCGCGTTGACCACCAGGTTCCGCAGCACCCGCTCGACCCGGCGGGCGTCCGCCTCGGCCACGACCGGCTGCTCGTCGCCGACGACCACGATCCGGCCGCCCTTGCGCTCGGCGAGCGGCTCGGCGCCGCCGATCACCCGTCGTACGACCTGGCGCAGGTCTATCGGCTCGGCCTCCAGGGCCGCCGCTCCCGCGTCGAAGCGGCTGATCTCCAGCAGATCGGCGAGCAGCGACTCGAATCGGTCGAGCTGGTCGCCGAGCAGTTCGGCGGAGCGGGCGGTGACGGGGTCGAAGTCGACACGGGCCTCGTGGATGACGTCGGCCGCCATCCGTACCGTCGTCAGCGGCGTACGCAGCTCGTGCGACACGTCCGACACGAACCGCCGCTGCATCCGCGAGAGCTCCTCCAGCTGCTGGATCTTGAGCTGGAGGTTCTGCGCCATCTTGTTGAAGGCCTCACCGAGCCGGGCGATGTCGTCCTCGCCGGTGACCTTCATCCGCTCCTGCAGACGGCCGGCCGACAGCCGCTCGGCGACGCCAGCCGCCATCCGCACGGGGGTGACGATCTGGCGCACCACGAGCCAGGCGATGGCGCCGAGCAGGACGACCACGAACAGTCCGGCGGTCGCCAGCGTGCCCTTGACCAGGGTGAGCGAATCCTCCTCCTGCGTCAGCGGGAAGAGGTAGTACAGCTCGTACTGGGTGCCCTCGGCATCGTTGAGCCGCTTGCCGACCACAAGGCTGGGCTCGGACTCCTTGCCGTTGGTGTAGTGGATCCGGGTGTACGTCTGGAACGTGCCCGCGCCCTGGGCTACGGAGTGCCGCAGCTCGGTGGGAATGCTGGAGTCCGGATCGACCTCACCGGAGGCACGGGCGCCGCGGCTCGCGGGCCCGTCCGAGTCCTCCAGGGACAGCGCGACCACGTTGAACGCGCTCTGGCCACCACTGGCGAGCTGCTCGACCAGCGTGGAGCGCCAGGTGAGCGAGGAACCGGCCCGGCCGCCCTCCTGCCCGCCCGGCCCGGACGGCGTGGTCGCCGCCTTGTCCTGGGCGGCGGAGAAACCACCGGCGGCCTGGCTCTGGGCGGCCTTCTCTTTGGCGTCGAGGAGACCGTTGCGGACCTGGCCGATGACGACCAGGCCGAGCAGCAGCACCACACCGAGGGACATCAGCAGCGTGCCCGCGACGACCCGCAGCTGGATGTTCCGCCGCCACAGCCGTACGGCCGGGAGCAGCGGACGGCGCACCCAGCGCACGAGCAGCCGGAGGGCTGATCCGCCCGGCGCCCCGTCCTGGAGCAGACGGCCGAATCGCGAGCCCCCCCGCCCCGGTCCGGCAGCCCGCCCCGACCGGAACCCCGGCTCCCCGGGCTTCGGAGCAGTACTGCCTGCGCTCATGTCAGCTCGGCCCCGCCTTGTAGCCGACACCGCGGACGGTCACCACGATCTCCGGCCGCTCCGGATCCTTCTCGACCTTCGAGCGCAGCCGCTGGACGTGCACGTTCACCAGCCGGGTGTCGGCCGCGTGCCGGTAGCCCCAGACCTGCTCGAGGAGGACCTCACGGGTGAACACCTGCCACGGCTTACGGGCCAGCGCGACGAGCAGGTCGAACTCGAGCGGCGTCAGGGCGATGGACTGCCCGTCCCGCTTCACCGAGTGACCGGCCACGTCGATGACCAGATCGCCTATGGCGAGCTGCTCCGGCGCGGGCTCCTCGGACCTCCGCAGCCGCGCCCGGATACGGGCGACGAGCTCCTTCGGCTTGAACGGCTTGACGATGTAGTCGTCGGCCCCGGACTCGAGACCCACCACCACGTCGACGGTGTCGCTCTTGGCGGTCAGCATCACGATGGGCACCCCGGACTCGGCCCTGATGAGCCGGCACACCTCGATGCCGTCCCGTCCGGGCAGCATCAGGTCCAGCAGTACCAGGTCCGGCTTGGTCTCCCGGAATGCGGCGAGCGCCTTGTCGCCGTCCGCGACGAACGACGGCTCGAACCCTTCACCCCGCAGCACAATGCCGAGCATCTCGGCCAGTGCGGTGTCGTCGTCGACGACAAGAACGCGTCCCTTCATATCGACATCATCCCATTTCCGTATCAGTCTCAAGGCGGCTGGTGAGATACCTCACTGACCAGCGGCGACGTCCGTGATCGTCTCCACCGCCGGTCGCCCCTGTCCGTGGGTGTTGATGCCAGACATGGATGTCACCCCCGTGGCCCCCGTCGGCCGCCTTGAACCGTACCCCGAGCGCCCCCACCTGGCCCATGGAGCGACTCGCACCAGTTCGCGGGGATCGGACACCCACCCGCCGCCACACCCCCGCCGCTGCGGTTTGTACGTACTGATCAGGCATCCGCCCCATCTGCCCCCGGACCTCCGCCGCAGAAGGCCGGAAAGGTAATACCGGCCCCCGCCCACCGGTGGGTCCCTCGTGGCACGATGGCTCACGGCCCGCCGCCCCCACCGGGGATCGGCCACTGAGACCGCGCCGGCTCGCCGAGCCGGCCCCGCGACCATTCCTCGAGGTGGACGACCGTGAACGACACTCCGGGCTGGACCTCGCCCGGATCTGCTCCCTCCGACGGCCAGGACGGTTCCGGCGTTCCCCGGCCCGCGACGCCCGGTGACGCGAACGGCTCCGCCCCGCAGTGGTCCAAGGACCAGCCGCCCGCCGGACAGTGGTCCCCGCCGACCGCCCCGGCTCCCGTCCCCGGCCAGGCGTCCGGCCCCCAGCCCGGCCAGGGCTGGGGCGGCCCGCCGCAGTACGGGAACTGGGGCAGGCCGCCGGCCGCCAAGCCCGGTGTGATCCCCCTGCGCCCCCTCGGTATGGGCGAGATCCTCGACGGCGCCGTGTCGACGATGCGCACCTACTGGCGCACCGTCCTGACGATCACTGTCACCGTCGCAGTGATCGCCCAGGTCGCCGACATCCTCGTCCAGCGCTACCTCGTCCCCACGCAGCCCGAGATCAACCCGGACGCGTCCCCGGACGAGGCCATCGCCCAGCTCGGCGACTCCGTGCAGACGAGTCTCATCGCCTCGGTCCCGGCGATCCTCATCCTCCTGATGGCCACCCTGGTGAGCGCCGCGCTGCTCACGGTGGTGATCAGCCGCGCGGTCCTCGGCCGCCCGGTCTCGATCGGTGCCGCCTGGCAGGAGGCCCGCCCCCGGCTGCTCCAGCTGCTCGGGCTGACCTTGCTGCTGCCACTGATGAGCGCGGCCATCATGTTCGTCGCCATGCTCCCCGGGATCCTCGTGGGTGCCGAGGCCGGCGCGGCGCTCATCGCCCTCGGCGCTCTGGGCGGCGTGGTGGTCGTCGTCTGGCTGATGGTCCGCTTCAGCCTGGCCTCCCCCGCCCTGATGCTGGAGCGGCAGGGCGTCCTCGCGTCGATGAAGCGCTCGGCCAAGCTGGTCCAGGGCACCTGGTGGCGGATCTTCGGCATCACGCTGCTGACGCAGCTGCTGCTCCTCCTCGTGGCGATGATCATCGCCATCCCGTTCACGTTCATCGGGATCGCCGTCGACGGCGACGGCTTCGGCGGCCTGCTCTCCGGCTCCACCCCCGAGTTCGGCTGGTCGTTCCTGATCATCACCGGCATCGGCGGAGTCATCACCAACGCGATCATCTACCCGATCTCGGCCGGTGTGACCGTCCTCCTCTACGTCGACCAGCGCATCCGTCGCGAGGCCCTGGACCTCGAACTCGCCAGGGCCGCCGGTGTCCCCGGATACGGCCCCGCTCCCGGCGACCCGGCCACCGAAGGCTGACGGGGTGACCGACACGGGGGGCATGATCACGGCGCGGCTGCCACTACGCGGCGCCGACGACGTACCGGTGGACATTCCCCGCGACCCCGCACGGGAGGCGGCGGAGCGGGAACTGTCCAAGCCGATGTACCACGAGAACGACCCCAACCTGCTCGAACGCGCCCTCGACCGCTTCTGGAAGTGGGTCGGCGGCCTCTTCGACACCGCCTCAGGAGCAACCCCCGGCGGCCTGCTCGGACTTCTCGTGATCGTCGTGGTCGTGCTCGCCCTGGTCGGCGCGCTCTGGTGGCGGCTCGACACACCGCGGCGCACCCCCGCCACCGGTGACTCCCTGTTCGAGGACGGCCCCCGCACGGCCGACGAGCACCGGGCGGCGGCCGCCCGGCACGCCGCCGCCGGCCACTGGAACCAGGCCGTCCAGGAACGGATGCGGGCGATCGTCCGCTCCCTGGAGGAGCGCACCCTGCTCGACCCCCGCCCCGGCCGCACCGCCGACGAGGCCGCCGCCGAGGCGGCCCGCGCCCTGCCCTCGCACACCGACGAACTCCGGGCCGCGGCCCGCTCCTTCGACGACGTCACATACGGTGGCCGTACGGCCGACGAGCCGGCGTACCGTCGCATCGAGGAACTGGACACGTCCTTGGAGCGGACCAGGCCCTCCTTCGACACCGTCACCGCGGGAGCTCCCGAATGAGCCGTCCGCGTACCAGCCCCACTTCGGCCTCGCTTGCGCCCCGTCAGATCTGGACCAGGGCCCGCGGGGTGCTCCTCGTCCTCGCCCTGATCGTCATAGGCGGCGTCGCCCTGGCGACCCTGCGCTCCGCCGACCAGCACGGCCGCCTCGACCCCCGCTCGGCCGACCCCAACGGCAGCCGTGCCGTCGCCGAGATCCTCAAGGCCCAGGGCGTCGCCGTCCAGGTGGTCACGACCCTCGACGAGGTCACCACCGCCACCGGCGCCGACAGCACCCTCCTGGTCACCACCCCGGATCTGCTGACCGTCTCTCAACAGTCCACGCTGCACCGGACCATGGCCACCTCCGGCGGCCGCACCCTCCTCGTCGGCGCCGGCCACGCCTCGCTCGGCACCCTGGCCCCCGGGGTCACCGCCGCCACCAGCACGTCGGTGACGGACCGTGAACCCGCCTGCTCCTTCCCCGCCGCCGTCCGCGCCGGCCGCGTCGACATCGGCGGCGAGCGCTACACCGCCCTCGACGGCGCGGACACCTGCTACCCCGCCGACGGACAGCCCACCCTGGTCGTCACACCGGCCTCCGGTGGCGGCGACACCGTCCTCCTCGGCTCCGCCGACATCCTCTACAACGAGCGTCTCGACCAGCAGGGCAACGCCTCGCTCGCCCTCCAACTCCTCGGCTCCCGCCCTCATCTCGTCTGGTACCTCCCTTCGCTCTCCGACAGTTCCGTCACCGAGGGCGCCCCGGGGGAGACCCCGGACAGCACCACCGACGACTTCCTCTCGCTCGTCCCCTCGGGCTGGCTGTGGGGGACCCTCCAACTCGCCCTCGCCGCCCTCCTCGCCGCCATCTGGCGGGGCCGCCGCCTCGGCCCGCTGGTGACCGAACCCCTCCCGGTCGCCATCCGTGCCTCCGAAGCCACCGAGGGCCGCGCCCGCCTCTACCGCAAGGGCAACGCGCGCGACCGCGCCGCCTCCGTCCTGCGCACCGCGACCCGCACCCGGATCGCCCCTCTGCTCGGCGTCGCCTCTCAGGACGCCCACTCCCCCGAGACCCTGCTCCCCGCGCTCTCCGCCCGGCTCTCCGGGACCGCCGCGGACCCCAGGGACCTTCTCTTCGGCCCGGCTCCCGCCGACGACGCCGCTCTCATCCGCCTGGCGGACCAACTCGACGCCCTCGAAAGAGAGGTACGCACCTCATGAGCGCCCCGACCCCCGAGACCCGTACGACCTCGGACGCCCGCGCCTCCCTGGAGGCCCTGCGCGCCGAGATCGGGAAGGCCGTGGTCGGCCAGGACCCCGCCGTCACCGGACTCGTCGTCGCACTCCTCTGCCGAGGCCACGTCCTTCTCGAAGGAGTCCCCGGCGTCGCCAAGACGCTGCTGGTCCGTGCGCTCGCCGCGACGCTCGAACTCGACACCAAGCGCGTCCAGTTCACCCCCGATCTGATGCCGAGCGACGTCACCGGCTCACTGGTCTACGACGCCCGTACCGCCGAGTTCTCCTTCCAGCCCGGTCCGGTCTTCACCAACCTGCTGCTCGCCGACGAGATCAACCGCACGCCCCCCAAGACCCAGTCCTCCCTCCTCGAGGCCATGGAGGAACGTCAGGTCACCGTCGACGGCACCCCCCGTCCACTGCCCGACCCGTTCCTTGTCGCGGCAACCCAGAACCCTGTCGAATACGAGGGCACCTATCCCCTCCCCGAAGCCCAACTCGACCGCTTCCTGCTGAAACTGACGGTCCCTCTGCCCTCCCGCGAGGACGAGATCAACGTCCTGACCCGGCATGCGAACGGCTTCAACCCCCGCGACCTCCAGGCCGCCGGAGTCCGCCCGGTCGCCGGCCCCGCCGAACTCGAGGCCGCCCGCGATGCCGTCGCCAAGACCTCGGTCTCCCCCGAGATCGCCGGCTATGTCGTCGATATCTGTCGTGCCACGCGTGAATCCCCCTCGCTCACCCTCGGGGTCTCCCCCCGAGGCGCCACCGCCCTGCTCTCCACCGCCCGCGCCTGGGCCTGGCTCACCGGCCGGGACTATGTCACCCCGGACGATGTGAAGGCCCTGGCTCTCCCCACTCTCCGCCACCGCGTCCAACTGCGGCCCGAGGCCGAGATGGAGGGCGTCACCGCCGACTCCGTCATCAACTCGATCCTCGCCCACGTCCCCGTACCCCGCTGAGAACGGCGCCCCATGGCCCTCACCGGACGAACCGCGCTGCTCGCCGCCCTCGGATCGCTCCCCGTCGGCATCCTCGCCCCCAGTTGGACGGGGATGCTCGCGGTGAACGCGCCCCTCTCACTCGCAATTCTGTGCGACTACGCGATGGCCGCGCCAGTGCGAACGCTCCAGTTCACCCGAAGTGGTGACACAACAGTTCGACTGGGTGACGGGGCGGAGGTCCAGCTCACGGTCACGAACCGCTCCCGCCGCCGCCTCCGGGCCCAGCTCCGCGACGCCTGGCCGCCCAGCAGCTGGCTCCCCGGCACCGAACAGACCGCGTCCCGGCAGAAGCTGACCGTCCCCGCAGGCGAACGCCGACGCATCACCACGTCACTGCTCCCCACCCGCCGAGGCGACCGTCAGGCCGCACGCGTCACCGTCCGTTCCTACGGCCCCCTCGGCCTGGCCGCCCGGCAGGGCAACCACACCGTGCCGTGGACGCTCCGCGTCCTCCCGCCGTTCGCGAGCCGAAAGCACCTGCCGTCACGACTGGCCCGCCTCCGCGAGCTCGACGGCCGCACCAGCGTCCTCACCCGCGGCGAAGGCACGGAGTTCGACAGCCTCCGCGAGTACGTACCGGGCGACGACACCCGCTCCATCGACTGGCGGGCCACCGCACGACAGACCACCGTCGCCGTCCGCACCTGGCGCCCCGAGCGAGACCGTCACATCCTGATCGTCCTCGACACCGGCCGAACCTCTGCAGGCCGCGTCGGAGACGTCCCCCGCCTCGACGCTGCCATGGACGCCGCTCTTCTCCTCACGGCCCTCGCCTCCCGCGCCGGCGACCGCGTCGACCTCCTGGCCTACGACCGCCGCCTCCGCGCCCAGGTACAGGGCCGCTCGGCCGGCGATGTCCTGCCCGCCGTGGTGAACGCCCTGGCCACGATCGAGCCCGAACTCGTGGAGACTGACGCCCGCGCCCTCGCGGCCACCGCCCTCGCCCGAGCCCCGCGCCGCTCGCTCCTCGTTCTGCTCACCAGCCTCGACGCGGCCCCGATCGAGGAGGGCCTCCTCCCGGTCCTCCCGCAGCTCACGCAGCGCCACACGGTGCTCGTGGCCTCTGTCGCCGACCCGCACACCGACCGCATGGCGGCCGGCCGCGGCACGATCGACGCCGTCTACGAAGCCGCTGCAGCCACCCAGGCCCAGGCTCAGCGCCACCGCACCGCGGACCAGCTCCGCCGCCACGGCGTCACGGTCGTCGACGCCACCCCGGAGAACCTCGCGCCCGCCCTCGCGGACGCTTATCTGGCCCTCAAGGCGGCCGGGCGACTCTGAAGACGCGTGTGGCTCCCGCAAGGGAGCCACACGGTTAGAAAATGGATCCTGAACGCAGAAAAGCCCCGCACCAAGATGGTGCGGGGCTTTCCCACAATGATTGTTCGGCGGCGTCCTACTCTCCCACAGGGTCCCCCCTGCAGTACCATCGGCGCTGAAAGGCTTAGC
>NZ_JBVHXA010000026.1:0-64613 GCF_055563935.1 Streptomyces sp. NPDC029169 | reverse complement strand
CCCCCCCCCCCCCCCCCCCCCCCCCCCCCCCCCCCCCCCCCCCCCCCCCCCCCCCCCCCCCCCCCCCCCCCCCCCCCCCCCCCCCCCCCCCCCCGGCAGGGGGATCGTCACACCGCCCACCAGACCGTGGTGTCGGCGGGCAGCTCCGCGACGCCCTCCCCGTGGGAGACGGGCTCGCTGGAGAGGAGGAACCGGCCGGGCAGCGGGACGGAGATGGCCCGGCCGGTGGTGTTGGCGGTGCAGACGAAGCCGTCGCGGCGGAAGGAGAGCACACCCTCGGGTGCCTCCAGCCACTCGACACCTTCGCCCGCACCGAGTTCGGGGCGCTCGCGGCGGACCGCGAGCGCGCTGCGGTACAGCTCCAGGGTGGAGCCGGGGTCGCCGGCCTGCGCCTCGACGCTGAGCCCGCCCCAGGTGGCGGGCTGCGGCAGCCAGCTGCCGCCGCCGCCGAATCCGTACGAGGAGCCCTCGACGGTCCACGGGATGGGCACCCGGCAGCCGTCGCGGAAGCCGTCCTGGCCGGTGGCCCGGAAGAACGACGGGTCCTGGCGGACCTCGTCGGGCAGGTCGGTGACGTCCGGCAGGCCGAGCTCCTCGCCCTGGTACACGTACGCCGATCCGGGCAGCGCCAGCATCAGCAGCGTCGCGGCCCGGGCCCGGCGCAGGCCCAGCTCGCGGTCGCCCGGCTCTCGCAGCTGGGTGCCGAGGCCCGCCGGGTTGGCGAAGCGGGTGGCGTGCCGGGTGACGTCGTGGTTGGAGAGCACCCAGGTGGTGGGCGCGCCGACCGGGCGCATCGCGGCGAGCGAGGCGTCGATCACCCGGCGCAGCTCCTCGGCGTCCCAATGGGTGCCCAGGTACTGGAAGTTGAAGGCCTGGTGCATCTCGTCGGGGCGGACGTAGTGGGCCGTGCGCTCGACGGTCGGGGTCCACGCCTCGGCGACGAGGACGCGCTCGCCGTCGTACTCGGAGAGGACCTGGCGCCAGGAGCGGTATATCTCGTGGACGCCGTCCTGGTCGAAGAACGGCATGACGTCGTTGCCGAGCAGCTTGAGCTGGTCGTGGGCGCCGATGTCGGGCAGCCCCTCGGCCTTCACCAGGCCGTGGGCGACGTCGACGCGGAAGCCGTCGACGCCCATGTCGAGCCAGAAGCGCAGGATGGAGCGGAACTCGTCGCGTACGGCGGGGTGTTCCCAGTTGAAGTCGGGCTGCTCCGGCGCGAAGAGGTGCAGGTACCACTCGCCAGGGGTGCCGTCCGGCTCCTCGACGCGCGTCCAGGCGGGGCCGCCGAAGATGGACTCCCAGTCGTTGGGCGGGAGTTCGCCGTCGGCGCCCTTCCCCTGCCGGAAGTGGTAGCGCTCGCGCAGCGGGGAGCCGGGGCCCTCGCGCAGCGCGCGCTGGAACCACTCGTGCTGGTCGGAGGAGTGGTTGGGCACCAGGTCGACGATGATCCGCAGGCCCAGCTCGTGCGCCTCGCGGATGAGCGCGTCGGCGTCGAGGAGGCTGCCGAACATCGGGTCGATGGCCCGGTAATCGGCGACGTCGTAGCCGGCGTCCGCCTGCGGGGAGGCGTAGAAGGGGCTGAGCCAGACGGCGTCGACGCCGAGCTCCTTCAGGTACGGCAGCCGGCTGCGGATGCCCTCCAGGTCGCCCATGCCGTCGCCGTTTCCGTCGGCGAAACTGCGGGGGTAGACCTGGTAGATCACCGCGTCTCTCCACCAGCCCGTGTGCGTGCCGGTGGTCGGGGCGGCGGCGGGGGCAGCGAGATGCTGGGTCATGTCTTCCTTGGTGGGTAAAGGAGATGCGTACAAGTGGGGCGCTCAGCCCTTGACGGCGCCGGCGGACATGCCGGTCACCAGGTGCCGCTGCACGAAGAGGAACACCAGCGCGGCCGGGACGGCGATGAGGACGGAGGCCGCGGACATCGGCCCCCACTGGGCGCCGTACTGGTTGACGAACTTCTGCAGTCCGCCGGCCAGCGTGAGGTTCTCGTCGCCGACCATGAAGGCGGAGGCGTAGGCGACCTCGCCCCAGGCGGTGATGAAGGAGTAGAACGCCGTCACCGCGATGCCGGGCTTGGCGAGCGGCAGAATCAGCCGCCAGAAGGTGCCGAACGGGGTGAGGCCGTCGACCTGTCCCGACTCGTCGATCTCGCGCGGGATGGTGTCGAAGAAGCCCTTCATCATCCAGGCGCAGAACGGTACGGCGATGGTGAGGTACGTGATGACCAGGCCGGCGGGCTGGTTGAGCAGCCCCATCGACGACATGATGTTGTAGATCGGCACGATGAGGACGGCGACCGGGAACATCTGGGTGATCAGCAGCGTCCACATCAGTCCGCGCTTGCCGGGGAAGCGGAAGCGGCTGACGGCGTAGCCGGTGGTGGAGGCGATGAAGACGCCGAGGAGCGTGGTGAGACCGGCGACGAGGAGCGAGTTGCCGAACCAGGTGAGGAACGGGGTGTCGCTCAGCAGGTTCGTGTAGTTCTCGAACGTCGTCTCCTTGACGAAGTCCGTCGTGGTCGCGTACTTGGCCGGCTTGATGGAGGTCAGGAAGACCCACAGCACCGGGAAGACGGCGATCACGGAGGCCGCGATCAGGGTGGCGTGCAGCCCGACCGAGGCGAGCGGCGAACGGCGGCCGCGGGTGGGGGCGGGGGCGTTGGCGGCTGTGGTCACCAGACTTCTCCCTGCTTGTGGAGGACGCGCCGGTAGACCGCGGCGAAGCCCATCAGGAGGATGAGGATCAGGACGCCCCAGGTGGACGACTGGGCGAAGTCGCGCGGGCTGATCTCGAAGGAGAACTTGTACGCCTCGGTGACCAGGATCTGGGTGGCGTCGCCGGGCCCGCCCCGGGTGAGCAGGAAGATCACCGGGAACATGTTGAAGGTCCAGATGGTGCTCAGCAGGATCACGGTGGTGGACACCGAGCGCAGGCCGGGCATCGTGATGTGCCGGAAGCGCTGCCAGGCGCTCGCGCCGTCCATCTCGGCGGCCTCGTAGAGCTCACCGGGGATGGACTGCAGTCCGCCGAGGAGGGCGACCATCATGAACGGGACGCCGAGCCAGACGTTGACGGCGATGACCGAGAACTTGGCCCAGGTGGGGTCGTTGAGCCACGGCACGGCGTCGATGCCGCCGCCCGCGAGGAGCTGGTTGAGCATGCCGCGGCGCTCGTCGTAGAGGAAGCTCCAGGCGAAGACGGAGACGAAGCCGGGCACGGCCCAGGGCAGGATCAGCAGCATCCGGTAGACGGAGCGGCCCGCGATCTTCCGGTTGAGGATGTTGGCGAGGACGAGGCCGAGGGTGAAGGTGACGGACACACAGGACACCGTCCACACCAGCGTCCAGCCGAGCGTGCCGAGGAACTGGCTGCCGGTCAGAGCGTCGGCGTAGTTGTCCAGGCCGACGAACTCGTAGGTCGCGGGGATCTCGTTGACGCCGATGGACCGCGCGACGTTGCGCTCGTTGGCGTCGGTGAGCGAGAGGTAGATCCCGCGGACGAGCGGGTAGCCGATGATCACGGCGATCACCACGGTCACCGGGGCGACCATCGCCCAGGCGTACCAGTGGGTGGTGAGAGAACGACGGACCCTGCCGCCGGACGTGCCAGTACCACGGTGCCGGCCGCGGGCGTCGTCGCCCGCGGCCTTCACCGCCGACTGGCTGCTGGTGTCCACAGCCATCAGCCGGCCTGCCTTCCTTGTTACTTCCAGTCCTTCAGGAGCTTGCGGTAGGCGTCACCCGTCGCCTTGGCTCCCGCCTCCGGGGTGGCCTGGCCGGTCAGGACCTTGGTGTACTCGGTCTGCAGCGGCGCGAAGAGGCTGCCGGCCTCCGGGATCCAGGGGCGCTCGACGGCCTTGTCGACGACCGGCTTGAAGAAGCCGATCATCTCGTTGCTCGCCACGTCCGGCTTGATGTAGACGGACTCGCGGGTCGGGAGCAGGCTGAGCTCCGTGGCGGCGGTGGCCTGGGCCTCGGCGGAGGTCATGTACTCGACGAAGGCGTACGAGGCGTCCAGGTTCTTGGAGCCCGCGTAGACGGCGAGGTTGTGACCGCCCTGCGGGGCGCCCTGGCCGGCCGAGCCGGCGGGGACCGGGGCGATGCCCAGGTTCGCCTTGTCGGCGAACTCCTTGCCCGCGAAGGTGTCGGTGACGGCCCACGGGCCGTTGATCATCATCGCGACCTTGCCGTCCTTGAAGGCGGCCTGCATGTTGTCCCAGCCCTTGGTGGCGTCGGTGATCGCCGCCTTCGAGTCGACCAGGTCCTTGACGGTCGTGAAGGCCTTGACGCCGTTGGCGTCGTCGACGGTGACCTTCTTCTCCTCGGCCTTGACCAGGTCGCCGCCCTCGCCGTACAGGAAGGAGAGGAACCAGTAGGCGTCGTCGCCGCGCAGGTAGAGACCGGTCTTGCCGGTCTTCTCCTTGATCGTGGCCGCGACGGTCTTCAGCTCGGCGATGCTCTTGGGGACCTCGACGCCGGCGTCCTTGAAGATCTTCTTGTTGTAGAAGATGCCCATGGAGTCGATGACCTGCGGCACGGCGTAGGTCTTGCCGTCGTACTTGGTGGAGGCGGCGGCCTGCTTGAGGAAGTCCTTGTCGTCCTTCAGCGCGGCGGTGCCGTCGAGCGGGGCGAGGTAGCCGAGGTTGGCGAAGTCCGGGGTCCAGGCGACCTCGGAGCGGATGACGTCGGGGGCGCCGTTGCCGGACTGCGCGGCGTTCTTGAACTTGTTCTGCGCCTCACCGAACGGCACGTTCACGTACTTGACGGTGACCTTCGGGTGCTTCTTGGTGAAGTCCTCGGCGAGCTTCTTGAAGACCTTGTCCTCGGAGCCGACCGTCGAGGTGTCCCACCAGGTCACGGTGCCCGAGAGCTCGCCGGAGCTCTTCGAGCCGCCGCCGTTCGAACCGCCGTCTTCACTACCGCACGCCGCCAGGGTCACGCCCAGGGCCGCGACCAGCGCGGTGGCCGCTATGCCACGCCGCATGTGAACTCCTTCAACTGATCCCGGGGTGACGAGGGGCTGGAACCTGCCTCATGCGACCGCTCCCTCGCGGCGCGCCGGGTTGCCAGGAACGTAACAGGGATGAAAACGAGCCGAAAGACCTTGCGAGAACTTTCTGCAAGGAGCGGTGATCGTTACATCGGCGTGTCCTGAAGGTTGCCGACGAGTCGCTTGACACCGGGCATTAGGGCCCTCTCAGGCCCTCTTGCGGCTGCCTTGCGGTCCTGCAAGTCTTTGCATCATCTCTTGCAGGGCCGTTTCACGGCCGCCCCGACCTCGTTGTCAGTACGACTCCCAGCCACTGGAATACGCGAGAGGGACACCGCACATGGCCCACGAGCTCACCTCACCGTCGCTGCCGGACTCCGCAAGCTCTTGCGCAAGCACCGCCCGCCGCACCGGCTGGTGGCGGGACGCCGTCATCTACCAGGTGTACGTCCGCTCCTTCGCGGACAGCGACGGCGACGGGATCGGGGACCTTCGGGGCGTACGGGAGCGGCTGCCGCACATCGCCCGGCTGGGCGCGGACGCGGTCTGGCTGACGCCGTTCTACGCCTCCCCGCAGGCGGACGGCGGCTACGACGTGGCGGACTACCGCGCGGTCGACCCGGTCTTCGGGGACCTGGCGGACGCCGACGACCTGGTGCGCGCGGCGCACGGTCTCGGCCTCAGGGTCATCGTGGACATCGTCCCCAACCACACCTCCGACCGGCACCCCTGGTTCGAGCAGGCGCTCGCGGGCGTGGGCCGGGACCGGTACGTCTTCCGGCCGGGACGCGGCCCCGGCGGCGCGCTCCCGCCCAACGACTGGGAGTCGGTCTTCGGCGGCCCGGCGTGGAGCCGGGTTCCGGACGGCGCCTGGTACCTCCACCTCTTCGCGCCCGAACAGCCGGACCTGAACTGGCGGAACGAGGAGGTCCGGGCCGAGTTCGACTCGGTGCTCCGCTTCTGGCTGGATCTGGGGGTGGACGGCTTCCGGATCGACGTCGCCCACGGCATGGTCAAGGCGGAGGGCCTGCCCGACATCGGGCAGGGGCAGCAGGCGAAGCTCATCGGCATCCAGCGGCTGCCGTTCTTCGACCAGGACGGGGTGCACGAGATCCACCGCGGCTGGCGCCGGCTCCTGGAGTCGTACGGCCCCGATCGCATCGGGGTCGCAGAGGCCTGGGCGCCGACGCCGGAGCGGCTCGCGCTGTACGTACGCCCCGACGAGCTGCACCAGGCCTTCAACTTCCAGTTCCTCAACTGCGCGTGGGACGCGGCGGCGCTCCGGTCGGTCATCGACGAGTCGCTGCGCGCCACGGCCTCGGTGGGCGCCCCGACGACCTGGGTGCTCTCCAACCACGACGTGGTGCGGCACAGCACCCGGTACGGGAGCCAGGACCGGGCCAGGGCGGCGGCGCTGCTGATGCTGGCGCTGCCGGGCTCGGCGTACGTCTACCAGGGCGAGGAGCTGGGCCTGCCCGAGGTCACGGACCTCCCGGACGAGGTCCGCCAGGACCCGGCGTTCCTGCGCGGCGACGGGCAGGACGGGCTGCGCGACGGCTGCCGGGTCCCGCTGCCGTGGACGCCGGACGGCCCCTCGTACGGCTTCGGCCCGGGCGCCGCCTGGCTGCCGCAGCCCCCGGAGTGGGCCGCCCTGAGCGTCGCCGCCCAGACCGCCGCCCCCGGCTCCACCCTGGAGCTCTACCGCCAGGCCCTGCGCCTCCGCCGCGAGCACCCGGCACTGGGCGCGGGCGACACGGTGGACTGGCTGGAGGCCCCGGAGGGGGTGCTGGCCTTCCGCCGCCGGGCGGAGGGCGGCGACGTGCTGGTCACCCTGAACACGACGGCGCGGGAGGTGGCCCTGCCGCTCACCGGGTCACCGCTCCTGACCAGCACGCCGCGCGCGGACCTGCACGCGCACAGCGCCGATGGGCACCCGGCCGAAGGCCCCGGCCTCGCCGGGGGAAACGGGGGCCCCGCCCCCGTACTGCCCTCGCCCGCCGGGGAGTTCGGGGCCCGCGTCGCGCATGCGCGCAACGTCCGGGTTGCCGCCGACTCCTGCGTTTGGTGGGCAATCTGACGTGCGACCGGTACAGTCCAATCCCATGACCGCGCGGCTTGCCGACATCGCAGCCCAGGCGGGGGTCAGTGAAGCCACAGTCAGCCGCGTGCTCAACGGCAAGCCCGGTGTGGCCGCGGCCACCCGTGAGTCCGTGCTTGCCGCACTGGACGTCCTCGGCTACGAGCGTCCCGTACGGCTGCGTCAGCGCAGCGCCGGGCTCGTCGGGCTGATAACCCCCGAACTGGACAACCCGATCTTTCCCGCGCTCGCGCAGGTCATCGGGCAGGCCCTGACACGACAGGGCTACACCCCCGTGCTCGCCACGCAGACCCCCGGCGGGTCCACCGAGGACGAGCTCACCGACATGCTCGTCGAGCGGGGCGTCTCCGGGATCATCTTCGTCTCCGGGCTGCACGCCGACACCACCGCCGACATGACGCGCTACGACCAGCTGCGCGGCAAGGGTGTCCCGTACGTCCTCATCAACGGCTTCTCCCCCAAGGTGCAGGCCCCCTTCGTCTCGCCCGACGACCGGGCCGCGATGCAGCTGGCCGTGACGCACCTCGCCGCGCTCGGGCACACCCGGATCGGGCTCGCCGTGGGCCCGAAGCGGTTCGTGCCCGTGCTGCGCAAGATCGAGGGGTTCCAGCGCGGGATGCGCGAGCGGCTGGGGCTCTCCCCGGAGGAGTCCGAGGCGCTGATCCAGCACTCCCTCTACACCCTGGAGGGCGGCCAGGCCGCCGCCGGCGCCCTGATCTCCGCCGGCTGCACGGCCGTCGTCTGCGCGAGCGACATGATGGCGCTCGGCGCCATCCGGGCCGCCCGGCAGCAGGGGCTCCAGGTCCCCCGCGACGTCTCCGTGGTCGGTTTCGACGACTCCCCGCTCATAGCGTTCACCGATCCGCCGCTGACCACGATCCGCCAGCCCGTGCAGGCGATGGGGCAGGCGGCGGTCCGGGCGCTGCTCGAAGAGATCGGGGGCACTCCGGCGCCGCACAGCGAGTTCGTCTTCATGCCTGAGCTGGTCGTTCGCGGTTCAACCGCTTCTGCCCCGAGTCAGGGGAACCCCTGACGTCCCTCCCCCTCAGGACGGAGCGTGTGCGCCTCGAACCCGTCGGAGGGATGATCGGACGGAGGGAATGGATCTGGCAGACTCTCCCCCTATGGGTGAAGCGACCGTGAAAAGTTTGGAAGACCGGACGGCGGCCGGCCCGTCACCCATGTCGGACGGTGGCGGGGTGCGAGCCCGCCTTCGCACGCCACGACGACCGCGGATCTGGTTCGAGATCCTGCTCATCGGCGTCAGTTACTGGACGTACTCGCTCATCCGCAACGCGGTACCGGAGCAGAAGGCCCAGGCGCTGAAGAACGCCGACTGGATCTGGGAAGTCGAGCAAAGCCTCGGGCTCGCCTTCGAGGAGACCGTCAACCATGCCGTGAACTCGGTGACATGGCTGATCGTGTCGATGAACTACTACTACGCGACCCTGCACTTCGTCGTGACCATCGGTGTGCTCGTGTGGCTGTACCGATGGCAGCCGGGCCGTTACGCCGCGTCCCGTACGGTCCTGTTCGCCACCACCGGTGTGGCCCTCGTCGGTTACTACCTGTATCCGCTCGCGCCGCCCCGGCTGATGAACGGCCAGTCGTTCATCGACACGGTCCTGGTCCACCACACCTGGGGCTCGATGGCCTCGGGCAACCTCAAGCACATGTCGAACCAGTACGCGGCGATGCCGTCGATGCACATCGGCTGGTCGCTGTGGTGCGGTCTCATCATCTTCGCCCTGGCTTCGGCGCCGTGGGCGCGCATCCTCGGTCTGCTCTACCCGGCCGCCACCCTGGTCGTGATCGTGGCCACCGCCAACCACTTCTGGCTGGACGCGGTGGGCGGCATGATCTGCCTCGCCTTCGGCTTCGCCCTCTCGTACGTCTGGTACGGCTCCACTCCGAAGAGCCTGCCTAAGCTGGTGGAACCGGCGGCTCCGGTGGCCCGGGGCGGCCCACGGCGGTCCCTGGCGGTCCGCGAGGAGGAGTCCGAGACGGAGTCCGAGAAGGAGCGCGTGGCCAGATAGCAGCGGCGCCGACCGGTCACCCCCGGTGCGTGACGCGGCCGCCCGTCACCGTGAAGCGGATCGGTGCCTGTTCCGTCTCGTCGGCCGGGGCCTCGGCCGGGTCGACCGTGAACGCGGTCAGGTCCGCCCGGTGGCCGGGGGCGATCCGGCCGCCGAGCCGCTCCTCCCCCGCCGCGACCGCCGCGTGCGTGGTCAGGCCCTCCAGGGCCATCAGGCCGGTCAGCCCGTGCCGGGCGGAGGCCGCGCCGCGCGGGGCCTGGGCGGTGGCGAGGACCTGGCGGGCGTCGTAGTGGGCGATGGGCCAGTCCGAGCCGAGTGCCAGGTGGGCGCCCGCCTCCCGCAGGTCCCGGCAGCGCCAGGCGCGGTCCGCCCGTACGTCGCCGAGCCGCTTGGACCACTCGTCGGTGTGGTCGGCGCGGGTGTACGCGGTGTGCGGGGGCTGCATCGAGGCGACGACGCCGAGCGCGGCGAACCGGCCGAGCTGGCCGTCGGGAACGGTCTCGATGTGCTCGATCCTGTGCCGGGGCCCGCCGCCGCCCAGGGCCTCCACGGTGTCCAGGACGTGCCGGACCGCCGCGTCGCCGATGGCGTGCGTGGCGGTGCCGATCCCGGCCTCGTGGAAGTGGCGTACGGCGGCCGAGTAGGCGGCCGGGTCGGGCCAGAAGGCGTCCGTGCCCTGGCCGTGGCAGTCGGCGTGCTCCAGCCAGGCGGTGCCGCCCTCGACGGTGCCGTCCATGAAGAACTTCACGCCGCCGACCCGCCACAGCCGCCCGGACCGCTCCTGGAGCCGTACCAGCTCGTCCAGGTCGTCCGTCGTCGCTCCGGGCATGCACCAAGGCGCGAGCCGGAGCCGTAGCGGCAGGTCGCCCTCGGCCTCCACGGCGGTGAGCAGCCCGGGTACGTCGTGGCCGCCGAGGTCCATGACGTGCGCGCCGGTCAGTCCGGTGGCGGCCATGGCGGTCAGCAGCTCGACGAGCCGGTCGCGCCGCTCGGCGTAGGGCTGGGTGGGCAGGACGGGGGTCATGAGGTCCATCGCGGCGTGCTCGATCAGATGGCCGGTGGGCCGTCCGTCGGCGTCGCAGACGATCTCGGAGCGCTGGGCGAAGGTGCGGGGGCCCGCGATGCCGGCGGCCTTCAGGGCCGCCTCGCTCGCGAGGGCGGAGTGTCCGTCGTAGAGGCGCAGGAAGGCCGGGGCGCCGCCGAGGACGTCCTCGATGAGCTCGCGGTGGATCGGCCGGCCGCCGAAGACGTTGTGGTCGAGGGCGAAGCCGATGATCCAGCCGTCGCGGCGCTCGGCCGTCGCGAGGACCGACCGCAGCCCGTCGAGGTCGCGTACGGCGGAGAGGTCGGTGCCCGTGAACATCTCCAGGCCCCAGACGGGGTGGCTGTGGGCGTCGGTGAGGCCGGGCGTGAGGGTGGCGCCGCCGAGGTCGACCGTCTCGGTGCCGGGTCCGCGCCAGGCGCGGGCATCGGCGGCGTCGCCGAGGGCCGTGATCAGTCCGTCGTGGACGGCGACAGCGGTGTGCCCGGAGAGCTCGGGCGTGCGGACGCGGGCGTTGACGAGGACGAGGTCGGGTGCGGGCACGACGGTGTTCCTTCTTCAGGCTCGGCGGCGAAGTGGGCGTAGATCTCGGGGCGCGTGCGGCGCAGCCGGTACGCGAGGAGGAGCCCCAGGACGAAGACGGCGGGGACGAGGGCGACGAGGACGGTGTTGACGGTGGCGGAGGCACCGGTGAAGAGGGCGACCTTGGAGACCACGAGACCGATCGCCACGGCGAGCAGCAGAGCGGCGGCGACGGGGGCGACCAGGGTGCGCAGGGCGCCCTCGTGGTGCGGGGCGCGCCGGAAGTAGCGGACGACGGCGAGGGCGGCGAGCAGCATCAGCGCCATCAGCCCGATCATTCCGGGGGTGTTCACCCAGAGCAGCAGCTGCTGGTACGGGTCGGCTCCGGCCACCGCGAAGCCGAGGACGATGACCGCGCCGAGGACGGTCTGGGCGACGCCCGCCATGTACGGGGAGCCGTGCCGGGGGTGGATCCGGCCGAGTACGGCGGGCAGGACGCCCTCCTCGGCCAGCGCGAGGCCGTAGCGGTTGATCGCGTTGTGGAAGGCGAGGAGCGAGGCGATGATGCTGGTCACGATGAAGACGTGCATCAGGTCGGCCGCCCAGGCGCCCACATAGGTGGTGATGGCCGCGAAGAACAGGCCGCCGGGGTCGTCGGCCGCGGCCTTGACGACGGCGTCGTTCCCGAACGCCTGGATCACGGTCCAGACGACGAAGGCGTAGAAGAGGCCGAGGAAGCCGACCGCGATGTAGGTGGCGCGGGGGATGGTGCGGGCGGGGTCGCGGGCCTCACGGCGGTAGATCACGGTGGACTCGAAGCCGGTGAAGGCGGAGAACGCGAAGGCCAGGACGGCGGCCGTGCCGGGGACGAGCACGTTGCCAGGGGTGAAGGAGGCCAGGGAGAGCCCGTCGGCGCCGCCGTCGAGCAGGACGCCGCCGGCGAGCAGGACGAGGATGCCGGTCTCGGCGACGAGCAGGACACCGAGGACCTTGGCGCCGAAGTCGATGGAGCGGAAGCCGCCGTACCAGATGAGCAGCAGTCCGGCGAGGGAGACGGGGAGCCAGGGGACATCGATGCCCCACAGGGCGTGGGCGGTGTCGGCGGTGGCGGTGCCGAGCAGCCCGTACACGCCGATCTCCATGCCGTTGTAGCCGAGCATGGCGAGCAGGGCGGCGGCGATGCCGACGGGCTTGCCGAGGCCACGGGTGATGTACGCGTAGAAGGCGCCGCCGCTGCGGACATGACGGCTCATCGTGGTGAACCCGACGGCGAAGACCGCGAGCGTGATGCCGGCCAGGAGATAGCCGGCGGGGGCGCCGATGCCGCCGAGGACGATGGCGATGGGGGCGACGCCGGCCATGACGGTGAGCGGGGCGGCGGCCGAGACGACGAAGAAGGAGATGTCGGCGGTGGAGAGTGTGCCGGTTCTCAGCCCCTCGGGAGCGGAGGAGGTCTGTGAGGACATGGGAGGGGAAGCCCTTCCGCGACAGGAAACCTAAAGGGTTTTGGTTTCGCGCAATGTAGCCTCGCGTTCGACGATTCGGGAAGACCTGACCAGGGGGAAATCATTCATGGGCCGGCCGCGCAAGCCCCTCCTCGACCGCGAGCGCATCACCACGGTGGCGCTCGAACTCGTCGATGAGCGGGGCGAGTTCAGCGTCCCGCAGATCGCGAAACGGCTCGGGGTGCAGACCGCGTCGGTGTACCACCATGTGGACGGCCGCGACGGCATCGTGGAGCTGCTGCGCGAGCGGGTCTGCGAGGCGATCGACGGGGACACGCTGGACCTGGAGCCGTGGGACGCGGCGATGGCGGCCTGGGCGCGCTCCTACCGCGCGGCCTTCGCCGCCCACCCCCGGGCGATCCCGATGCTGATGACCTCACCGGTCCGGGCCCCGAAGGTGCTCGCCCAGTACGAGCGGGCGGTGGCCCGGCTGCTGGCCGCCGGCTTCGACAACGCCGACGTCATGACCGTGATCGTCGCCCTTGAGAACATGGTCCTCGGCTCGGCGCTCGACCTCGCGGCCCCGGCCGCCATGTGGGAGCTGCCCGACGAGATCACGACCCCTCGCCTGGCCCGTGCCCTGGAGGCGGTGGGCCCATCCCGCGCGGACGCCGCCTTCGACCTGGCCCTGGAGGCCTTCCTGGTCCATTGCCGGGCGCTCCTGGACGCGCCGGACCCTCAGGCTCCGTAGCGCAGGCCCCATAGATCAGGCCCCGTAGAACAGCTCCTCGACGACCGCCCGCGCCCGGCGCGTGATGCGGCGGTAGTCGTCGACCATCTCGCCCACGTGGCCCGGGCCATAGCCCAAGTACCGCCCGACCGCCGCCAGTTCGCGGCCGTCCGAGGGGAACGTGTCCCCGGGCCTGCCCCGTACCAGCATCACCGCGTTGCGGACGCGGGTCGCGAGCACCCAGGCCTCGTCCAGGATCTGCGCCTCGTCCGTCGGGATGAGCCCGGCCGCGTGGGCGGCGGCCAGGGCCTCGCGGGTACGCGTCGTGCGCAGGCCCGGCTCGGCCCAGCCGTGCCGCATCTGGAAGAGCTGGACCGTCCACTCGACATCGCTCAGACCGCCACGGCCGAGCTTGGCGTGGAGCGTCGGGTCGGCGCCGCGCGGCAGCCGCTCGGTCTCCATCCGGGCCTTCAGCCGCCGTATCTCGCGCACCGCGTCCTCGCCCAGCCCCTCCGCCGGGTAGCGCAGCGGGTCGATCAGATCGATGAACCGCTCCCCCAACTCCAGATCGCCCGCCATCGGTTCGGCGCGCAGCAGCGCCTGGCTCTCCCAGACCAGCGACCAGCGGCGGTAGTAGGCCTCGTACGACTTCAGCGTACGGACCATCGGGCCGTTCTTGCCCTCCGGCCGCAGATCCGCGTCGATCGGCAACGATGGGTCAACCGTGGGGAGTTGGAGGAGCCGGCGGATCTCCTCGACGACCTGGTTGGCGGCCTTGGCCGCCTCCTGCTCGTCGACGCCCTCGCGCGGCTCGTGCACGAACAGGACGTCGGCGTCGGAGCCGTAACCGAGCTCGTGCCCGCCGAAGCGGCCCATGCCGATGACCGCGAACCGGGTCGGCAGGGTGTCGCCCCAGCCCTCCCGGACGGCGGCGCGCACCGCACCCGCGATCGTGGCCGCGTTGAGGTCGGTGAGCGCCAGGCCGACCCGGTCGACCAGCGCCCCCGGGTCGAGCTCGCGGGGGCTGTCCTCCGTACCGTACGAGCCGATGAGATCGGCCGCGGCGGTACGGAACAGCTCACGGCGCCGTACGCCACGGGCCGCCGCGACCGCCTGCTCGGCGCCGTCGGCGCGGCCGACCGCCGCGAGGATCTCCTGCTCCAGATGGTCGCGCCCGCGCGGCTTCAGCCCCTCCGGGTCGCCGAGGATCGCCACCGCCTCGGGGGCGCGCAGCAGCAGGTCGGGGGCGAGCCGCCCGGCGGAGAGGACCCGGGCGAGGTTCTCGGCCGCGGCGCCCTCGTCGCGCAGCAGCCGCAGGTACCAGGGGGTCTTGCCGAGCGCGTCGGAGACCTTGCGGAAGCCGAGCAGTCCGGCATCCGGGTCTGCGGAGTCGGCGAACCAGCCGAGCAGCACGGGAAGCAGCGTCCGCTGGATCGCGGCCTTGCGGGTGACGCCGGAGGCGAGCGCCTCCAGATGGCGCAGCGCGGCGGCGGGATCGGCGTATCCGAGCGCTTCGAGCCGCTGGCCGGCGGCCTTGGGGCTGAGCCGGGTCTCGCCGGGGGTGAGCTGGGCGACGGCGTCGAGCAGCGGCCGGTAGAAGAGCTTCTCGTGCAGCCGCCGGACGACCGCGGCGTGCCGCTTCCACTCCTTGTTCAGCTCGGTGACCGGGTCGGTGCGCAGGCCGAGCGAGCGGCCGAGGCGGCGCAGGTCGCTCTCGCCCTCGGGGACGAGATGGGTGCGGCGCAGCCGGTAGAGCTGGATGCGGTGTTCCATCGCGCGCAGGAAGCGGTACGCCTCGTCCAGCTGGGCCGCGTCGGCGCGGCCGACGTAGCCGCCGGCGGCGAGCGCCTTCAGGGCGACGAGGGTGGTGCCGCTGTGCAGCGTCGCGTCACCGCGGCCGTGCACCAACTGGAGGAGCTGGACGGCGAATTCGACGTCCCGCAGGCCGCCGGGGCCGAGCTTCAGCTCGCGCTCGACCTGGGCGGCCGGGATGTTGTCGACGACCCGGCGGCGCATCTTCTGCACGTCGGGGACGAAGTTCTCGCGCTCGGCGGCCTGCCAGACCAGCGGGGAGACGGCCTCGATGTACTCGGCGCCCAGCTCCGGATCGCCGGCCACGGCCCGCGCCTTGAGGAGCGCCTGGAACTCCCAGGTCTTGGCCCAGCGCTGGTAGTAGGCGAGGTGGGAGGAGAGGGTGCGCACCAGCGGGCCGTTGCGGCCCTCGGGGCGGAGGTTGGCGTCGACGGGCCAGATGGTGCCCTCGACGGTCGTCTCGGAGCAGATCCGCATGAGGTGGGAGGCGAGCCGGGTCGCGGCCTGCAGCGCCTTGCCCTCGTCGGCGCCCTCGACGGGCTCGGCGACGAAGATCACGTCGACGTCGGAGACGTAGTTCAGCTCGTGGCCGCCGCACTTGCCCATGGCGATGACGGCGAGCCGGCAGTGGGCCGCGTCGGCGGGGGCGGCGGTACGGGCGATGGCGAGGGCGGCGCGCAGCGTCGCGGTGGCGAGGTCGGCCAGCTCTGCGGCGGTCTGGGCGACCTCGGCGGAGCCGCAGACGTCGCGGGCGGCGATGGCGAGGAGGCAGCGGCGGTAGGCGACCCGCAGGGAGACCGGGTCGGTGGCCTCGGCGAGGCCGTGCTCGAACTCGGCGATCCCGGGGTTCAGGTCGACGGCCTCGTAGGTGACCAGGGCCTGCCAGTCCCGGGGGTGCTTGGCCAGGTGGTCGGCGAGCGCCTCAGAGGCGCCGAGCACGCCGAGGAGCCGGTCCCGGAAGGGCTTGGCGGAGAGCAGCGTGGCGGTGAGCGTCTGGCGCTCCTCGTCGGGCTGCGCCTCGACGAGCCGGACCAGGCCGCGCAGGGCGAGGTCGGGGTCGGCGGTCGCGCCGAGGGCGTCGAGGAGCACGGAGTCGTCGCGCAGGGCCATCAGCTCCGGGACGTCGAGCAGCCGCTCGGCGCCGGACGGATCGGTGAACCCGTGCCGCAGCAGCCGGCTGAAGGTACTGCTTCTGCGCCCCGGCACCGTCGTCATTCCGCCGCTCCCTCCACCGCCGTTCCGCGATCGAGCCTATCCGGAGGGCGGGGCCGGGTCTCCCCGGGGCGCGAGACCGACATACCTCCGCGAAAGGGACCTTCGGTTCGTACGAGATCACACGTGATGCCTCACACATTCCTCTCTGTCCGCCGCCGATGAACCGTATTCCTTAAAGGGCCGTCTTCCCGGGCGTAAGCCCTTGTCCATCCCTTGTGAAAGCGCGCCTCTCGATGCCCGTCCGCCGCCGTCTCCGTCCCGTCTCCGTGCTGACGACCAGCGCCGTCGTCGCCGGTTCCTTCATGGGACTCCTCCAGCTGACCTCCGGCTCCGTCTTCGGAGCGGAGGCGCCCGAGAGCCGGGCGGCGGAAGCCGCACCGGTGGACGAGCATGCCGGGAAGCCGGCCACGAGGGAGCCGGGGCGGCGCGCCGAGCAGCCGGCCGTGGTGCCGGTGCGGACCCCCGACGTCTCCGTGGCGCAGATCGTGGCCCACCCGGACGACGACCTGTACTTCATGAACCCGGACACCGCGCAGTCGATCCGCTCGGGCCGGTCGCTGACCACGGTGTACCTGACGTCCGGTGAGGCGGACGGCGTCAACGCCGGCCGGGGCGCCGCCCACCGGCCCGCCCCCGACAAGGCCGGCTTCGCGGCGGCCCGGCAGAACGGCATACGCGCCGCGTACGCGGAGATGGCCACCGGCAACCGCACCAGCCCCTGGGACCGCGTCTCCATACCCACCGTCGGCGGCGGCGCCGCCGAGCTGGACACCCTGCGCGCCGCGCCGCAGATCAGCCTGATCTGGCTCCAGGTGAGCGAGGCCGGCGCGATCAGCGCCGACCGCCCGCACAGCCTGAACGGACTGTGGAACGGCCGGGTCCCGGTCCTGAAGTCCCAGCGCGCCACCGGCACCCCGGTCGCCACCGACTTCACGTACACCAAGGAGCAGGTGATCGAGGCCCTCACCACGCTCCTGGAGCGGATCCGGCCGACGTTCGTCCGGATGCAGGACCCGACACCGGGCCGGAACCCGAAGACGGGGAAGTTCGCCGACCACCAGGACCACCTGTACGGCGCGCGGTTCGCCCAGGCCGCCCTGGAGCGGTACGCCGAGCGGTCCACCCCCTCGGGGCGCCCGCACTTCGGCGTACAGAACTACCTCGGCTACCCCACGAGCTCGCTGCCGCACACCCTCGACCCCGCGTCGGCCGAGGCCAAGCTGCGCACCCTGCGGACGTACGCCTGGTCGGACGGGGTCAACGACTGCGGCGACCCGGTCGGCTGCGGTGACCTCAAGGTGGCCCAGCGGCCCGCCGGAGCGGGCTGGGCGCAGACCCTCCGGTATGCCCGGGGCACGTCCACCTCCTGGGTGCAGCGCGACCGGGACGGCGGCCTGCACGCGTTCTCGGTGCTCGACGGGCGCCTCGCGGTGTGGACGAAGGCCACGGGCACGGCCGGCGAGTGGCAGGGACCGGTGCTGCTGCCGGGCCGGGGCCTGGACAGCGGGGTGACGTCGGTACGGCTCAAGGACGAGCGGATCGCCGTCTTCGGCACGCGGACGCTGATCGGCGGCCCGGCGGGGACGTACCGCCGTGAGGTGGTGACGACCGAGCAGACCGCTCCGGGCGGCTCGTTCGGTCCATGGCGCTCGCTCGGCACGCCCGAGCGGGACGACCGCCGGGGCACCTCCGACATCAGCGCCCCGGCGGTGGCGGTGGACGGCACGGGCCGGGCCACGGTGGTCCTGCGCGACAGCGCCCACCGGCTGACGGCGCGCGAGCAGCGGCCGGACGGCACCTGGGGTGCGTGGCGGCGGCTCGGCGTGAGCGCGGCGACCACCCGGAACGGGTCGGGGGCCGGGACCCTCGGGACCGGCACCCGGGGGACGGGGGTCCTGGGCGCCCCGGCCGCGGGGATCACGGCCGTCGGCACCGTGTACGGCGATCCGGTGGCGACGACGGACGCGGCGGGCCGGATCCATGTCTTCGCGGGCACGACGAAGACCGTCCTCACCTGGTCGCAGCAGAGCCCCGGCGCCCCGCTGGGCGGGCAGCGGCCGACCGGTCTGCCGGCGACGACGCTGGCGCTGAACGCGAGCCCCTCGCCGGCCGGCGACGGCGTACGGCTCTGGTTCCGCAAGCCGTCCTCGGGCGACCTCCGCACGGCCGACCTGCCGGGCACGGGCCGCGGCCTCGCCTCGCCGGTCACCGACATCGCGGGCGGCGTCGCGGGCTACGGCCCGGTGGGAGGCGGCCCCGGGATGCTCGCGGTCCGCTCCCGTACGGGCGTCCTGGCGACGGCCCCGGAGGCGGCCGGCCGCGCCGGCCGGAACACGGTCGCGGGGAACAGGGCCGGGACCGGGCGCACGGCTGCTCAGCCGCTGTGGACGCTGCAGAACTTCCTCTTCTCGGGCGCGCCGGGCGGGGTCGTGGACGGGGTGGCCACGATGGGTCTGGACGGAAAGCTGCACTGGACGCCCGCGGTGCGATGAGTCGCGGCCGGGTCCACGGTCATAGGTACGTAGAGACGTATCTCCGGAGAGGGAACGACCATGACCCCGGAACCGACCCTGGACCCCCGTTTCAGCGACCCGAAGGCCCGGCCCGCCGAGTGGTCGGCGGCGGCCGCCCGGCTGGCCGAGGCCGAGATCTTCTGGCTGACCACCGTCCGCCCGGACGGCCGCCCCCATGTCACCCCGCTGATCGCGGTCTGGTCGGCGGACGCGCTGCACTTCTGCACCGGCCCCGACGAGCGCAAGGCGCGCAATCTGGCGGAGAACCGGGAGGTCGTCCTCACCACCGGGACGCCCTCGCTCGACGAGGGCTTCGACCTGGTGGTGGAGGGCGAGGCGACCCGGGTGACGGACGAGGCGCGGCTGCGGGCGCTGGCCGACGCGTATGTGGAGAAGTACGGGCCGGATTGGCGATTCGACGTGCGCGACGGGGCCTTCGTGGGCGACGGTGGGACCGCCCTGGTGTTCGCCGTCGCGCCGCGCACGGTCTTCGGCTTCGCCAAGGGCGAGCAGTTCGGCCAGACCCGCTGGCGTTTCTGAGGAGACCTTCCATGAACTGGACGCTCGAAGTCGTCCTCGTCCCCGTGACCGACCTCGACCGGGCGAAGGAGTTCTACGGCGAGAGGTGCGGCTTCACGATCGACCTCGACACCGAGGTCTCGCCGGGCATCCGCATCATCCAGGCGACGCCGCCGGGCTCGCGCTGCTCGATCTCGATGGTGAGCGGCATGCCGCCGATGCCCGGCACGAAGGCGATGACGCCGGGGTCCCTGCAGGGCCTCCAGCTCTGCGTCACGGACATCGAGTCGGCGCGCAAGGAGCTGGTCGACCGGGGCGTGGACGTCACCCCGATCCGCCACGTCGGCGCGACGGGCTGGGAGGACGGCAAGGGCGAGACCTGGAACTCGTTCATGTCCTTCACGGACCCCGACGGCAACGGCTGGGTGGTCCAGGAGGCCCCGTCGGAGTTGTCCGAGCGGTGACGTCCGGGTGAACAGCACGCGAGGCCATTCCCGTGTGAAGCGTGGCAGACGAGACGGAGCAAGGAGGCGGTGGCCAAGGGGACTTGACGCCCGGCTAGCGTCCGGGCGTGAATCGAACACGATCAAGACGCCGGTCGCGCGCCGGCGCGTTCCTGGCCTCGCTCACCTCCTTCGTCTCCGTCCTCGGCCTCGCCGCCGCGCCACCCGCCGCGGCGAGTGGCGTGGCGCTGTCCGACGCGAACCGCATCGGCACGCAGCAGGTCCTCTTCCGGTCCGGGACCGCCGGCTACGGCTGCTTCCGGATACCCACCCTCGTACGGACGAAGTCGGGCGCCCTGCTCGCGTTCGCCGAGGCACGCACCTCCCCCTCGTGCTCCGACCGGGGCCCCATCGCCACGGTGATGCGCCGCTCCACCAACGACGGGCGCACCTGGGGCCCGATGCGGGTGGTGCTCAAGGGCAACGAGACCGATCCCGAGGCGCCGCACGTCCGGGGCAACGCCTCGCCCATCGCCGACCTCGTCACCGGTGACGTCTTCCTGCTCTCCAACTCCGAGAAGCCGATCCCCACGCACGGCGAGTGGCGCAAGTCCTGGGTGCAGAAGAGCAGCGACGACGGCCTCACGTGGGGCGCCCCGCAGCCGGCCCCGCGGCTGACCGACGGCACCGGCTGGTTCGGCACCGGCCCCACCCACGGCATCCAGCTGAAGGAGGGCCCGCATGCCGGGCGGCTCCTTGTCGGCGCGTACGAGCGGGTCAGCGGCACCGACGCCCGGATCGGCGTCCTCTACAGCGACGACCACGGGGCGACCTGGCAGCGCAGCGGCACGGTCAACTCGTACGCGGAGGACGCGAGCGGCACCCCGACCGCCAAGCCCGGCGAGCCGACGGTCACCGAGCTGCCTGGCGGACGGGTGTACATCAGCGCCCGCAGCCCGTACAGCGCGGGCCACCGGATGCACACCATCAGCGAGGACGGCGGCACCACCGTGCCGAAGCTGACCCTCACCAGCGGCTGGACCGGCCCGGACGTCAACGGCTCGGTCCTCACCCCGGCCCGGACCTATCGCACCGCGCCCGGCGACCTGCTGCTCATGTCCGCTCCGGCGCACCCCACGAACCGCCAGGAGATGCGGATCCGCTACTCCACGAACAACGGCTCGACCTGGACCGAGGCGACCGGCGGCCTGGTGAGCACGGCGGCGACGGACCGGGCGGGCTACTCGGATCTCGCCGAGCTGTCCGAGGGCGAGTTCGGCCTGCTCTACGAGGGCGGCCCCAGCTTCTCGGCCGAGAACATCTACTTCAACCGCTTCCGCGCGTCGGAGCTCCAGCTGCCGACGACGGTCACGCACCTGGGCTCCGCGCTCCCCCAGCCGACCCCGGCCGCCGGGCGGACGACCCCGGACACAGCGGCCGAGGCGAACGACGGCTACCTCGGCTCCGGCGCCGTCCTCGGCTCCGGCACGCTCGGGCAGGGCCTCGTCCTCGACGGCGTCAACGGTTACGCCGACCTGCCGTACACCCCGTCCCTCGACCCGGGCGCGGACGACGTCACGTACTCCCTGTCCTTCAAGTACGACGCGACGGCGAGCACCCCGCAGCAGGCGCTGTTCTGGGCGTACGGGGTGGGCTCGACGAAGCCGCAGGTGTGGGTGCGGGCACAGCCCGGCCAGAATCGGATCTACGCCTGGGTGCAGGGCACGACAGGTACCGGGACGGCGACGCTGGCGGGCCCCGACCCGGCGAAGCCCGCGTTCGGCGACGGCCAGTGGCACCACCTGACGCTGGTCCGCTCCGGCGGCACGGTCACCCTCCAGGTGGACGGCGGGCAGCCGGGCACACAGCAGGGCCTGGTCGCGGGCGCGCTGGCGGGCCCGCGCACCGACAACCCGCTCGGCGTCCGCCTCGGCGACAAGCCGATCGAGGACCAGCCGGGCACGCCCACCGACGGTTTCACCGGCACGATCGACGAGTTCCGGCTCCACCGCACGGCCCTGACACAGGCACAGCGCGACCAACTGCGCACCACGACCGCGGCCGCCGTCGCCCCCGAGAAGCTGGCGGCACACCTGCCGTTCCAGGTCGTCGACACCGCCGACACGGCCTCGCTGCGGACCACCCGCATCCAGGACGACGTGTCCGGACACTGCGCCGACGGCACCGTACTCGGCACCACGTCGACGGAGAGCGCCCTGGCCGCCGGGCGGATCGGCTCCGGCGCGCTCGTCGTGAACACCGGGCTGCCGGGCGTGGAGGTGCCGTACGTCCCCGCCCTGGACAACGGCACGGGCGACTTCACCTTCTCGCTGTGGTTCCGCTACGCCGCCACCGTGGACACCAAGGACGCCGCGCTGATGTGGGCGTACGGCTCCACGACCGGCCTGCCGTCCCTGTGGGTGCGCGCGAAGCCCTCGCTGGACAAGCTGACGGTACGGGCGGAGACGGCCGCCGGCCCGGTCGAGATGGACCTGCCGGACCCCCGGACGGACCGCAGGGCGTTCGGCGACAACGCCTGGCACCTGCTCACCCTGACCCGCAGCGCCGGCCAGGCGCCGGGCTCCCGGCTCACGATGGGCGTCGACGGCATCGACGCGGGCGCCGCCGGGGCGCAGGTGGTGTCCGAGGACGGCCTGTCCGGCTCGTTCACGGAGGGCATCGCCACACCCGAGGGCTTCCGGGTCGGCTCCAAGCCGACCGGCACGGACGTGCTGACCGGTGAGCTCGACGACTTCCGCTACTACAAGCGGGCGCTGAGCGCCGCCGACGTCGCCGACATCCTCGACACGCCGTCGGGCGGGTGGAGCGCCCCGAAGGACCCGCACCTGTGGTGGTCCATGGAGCCGGGCAACACCGAGCAGCACCTCGTCATGCGGCCCGCCGACGACGCGTCCACACGGGCAACGCCCGATGCCTCCGTGCACTGCGGCCACGCGTATGTGCGCGGCGGGGCGACCGCCTCGGCCACGGGCGCGAAGTTCGGCCGCAGCCTCGGCTTCGACGGCACCGACGACGCCGTGGAGCTGCCGTACGGCGACGCGAAGGCGCTGGGGGCCGGGGACTTCACCGTGGCTGCCTGGGTGCGCTACCGGTCCGACCAGAACACCACTCCGGTACTGGCCTGGGCGTACGGCGTGGGCGGCGGCGAGCGCCAGTTGTGGATCCGGGCCGTGCCCGCCGAGAACAAGGTGACGGCGCTCTTCCAGACCGACGCGGCGACAACCACGCTGGAGGTCACGGCCCCGCAGGGCACGGTGTTCGGCGACGACACCTGGCGCCATGTGGTGCTGCGCCGTCAGGGCTCCGACCTGACCCTGTCGGTCGATGCCACGAGCAGCGTGAAGCAGGCGCCGGCGGGCTCGGTGACGTACGACGACGGCTTCGACGTCCGGGGCTTCCAGCTGGGCGCCCGGCCGAACGGCGGCACCGTCGACCGGCTGAGGGGCTCGATGGACGAGTTCACGCTCGTCCGCAGAGCCCTGTCGGACGCCGAACTGGCCGCGATGCGCTCGGCGGACACCCCCGCTGCGGCGGACACGGCGACGGCGGTCCGCCTGCCGTTCGACACGGTGACGGCCCAGGGCGCGTACGCCCGTATGTGACCGCGCGCCGTACGGGGGGGCAACACTCGGCTCCCCCGTACGGCGTGTCCGGCGCCGGGCCGGTCTCAAACCGCCCCGACACACCGTCAACCGGATTCGGTAGCTCAAGAGAACCTCTGATTCCTATGGAGGTTTCCAGCGGGTCCCATCCGATCGATCAGCGATCCGGAATTGTGTCTGCCGCTCGTCAAGTGACATGACGCCGACAAGATTCCGGGAGGGATTTTGCCAACAGGGATACCGCAACAGTCGAGTTCGCGCAGATCGACCGGGCAGCGGCTCCGTCTGATCGCCGGCGCGCTCGCCGCCGTACTCGCAGCCGAGACCGCCGTGGTCGTCGCCACCACCGGCCAGGCCGTCGCACTCTCCTCGCAGCAGCCCACCGTGCGCACCGCCGCCGCGGACGCCGCGGCCAAGGGCCCCGCCGTGGCTGAGGACGAGGCGTCCGCCCGGCTGATGGCGCGGCTGCAGAAGCGCAGGATCGAGGTCCTCTCGGCTCGCACCGAGACCTCGGCCACCTATGTGCTGCCCGACGGGCAGATGCAGACCGCCGTGTACGCGGCGCCGGTCCGCGTCAAGCGCGACGGCGGCTGGCAGGACATCAACACCACCCTCGCGGACGCCGGCGCCGATCTGAAGCCCCGGACCGCGACGGCGGACATCGCCGTCTCGGACGGCGGCGACACCAAGCTCGCCTCCGTCGCCCGCAGCGGACGCAGCTTCGCGATGGGCTGGGAGGAGAGGCTGCCCACGCCGAAGCTGAAGGGGGACACCGCCGCGTACGACCTCGGCGGCGGCGAGACGCTGACCGTCAAGGCGCTGCCCCAGGGCTTCTCGCAGAACGTCCACCTGGCCAAGGCGCCCACGAAGCCCGTCAGTTACCGCATACCTGTCGAGGCCAAGGGGCTGAAGCTGTCCCAGGCGTCCAGCGGGAGGCTGCTGCTCAAGGACTCCGCGGGCAAGCTCGTCGCCGAGGCGCCCGCGCCGATGATGTGGGACTCCTCCAAGGACCCGCGCTCGGGCGAGTCCAAGCACCTGGCCAAGGTCCCGGTGAAGATCGAGACGGCGAAGGACGGGAAGCAGACCCTCGTCCTGACGCCCGACCCGAAGTACTTCACCCAGGACCTGACCTACCCGGTCACGGTCGACCCGACCTCCACGCTCGCCGTCTCCACCGACACCTGGGTGGCCACCAACTACCCCGACTCCCAGGTGTCCTCGGACGAGCTGAAGTCCGGCACGTACGACGGCGGCACCACCAAGGCCCGCGCGTACCTGAAGTTCGACGTGTCGGCCTTCAAGGGCAAGGTCATCAACGACACCAACCTTGGCCTCTACTCGTACTACTCGTCGACCTGCTCGACCACCGGCTCCGGCACCCAGGTGCGGCGCATCACCGGTGACTGGAGCTCCTCCACGATCACCTGGGCCGCGCAGCCGGCGACCACCGACGTCGGCGCGATCACCAACACCGCCGCCAAGGGCTACAACTCCACCTGCCCGGCCGGCACCGTCGACTTCGACATCGACGCGATCGTGCAGGCGTGGGCCGACGGTCAGCCCAACTACGGTCTGCAGGTCCGGGGCGTCAGCGAGACCGACTCGCTGACCTGGCGGCGCTACCGCTCGGCGAACTACGTCAGCGGCGACCACGCCCAGGAGCCGCACCTGACGGTCACCTACGACTCGTACCCGGGTACGCCGACCGCCTCCGCGATCTCGCCGTCCGCCGTCAACGCGTACAACGGCATCCGGTACGTGACGTCGGTGAACCCGACGCTGTCCGCGAAGGTCACCGACCCCGACGGCGCCACGGTCCGGGCTCAGTTCGAGATCACCCCCGACCCCGCGTACAACGAGACGACGTACACGTACACGGGCACCAGCGCCGCCGTGGCCTCCGGGTCGACCGCGACGCTGACCATCCCCACGACCAACTCGCTGCCGTCGGGCCCGAAGCTGCGCTACCGCGTACGGGGCTACGACGGGACGTTCTACGGCCCGTGGACCGCGTACATGCCGTTCGGCGTGAACACCGCCAAGCCGGCCGCGCCCACGATCAGCTGCGAGACGTACGCCAAGGACACCTGGACCGCTCGCGTGAGCGGCGGGGTGACCTGCACCCTGGACACCTCCGCCACGGACGGCCAGGGCTTCCTGTGGGGTCTGGACGACAGCAACCTGCCGAACCGCGTGGACGACACGGTCAACGGCACCGGCGGCGACCCGCTGACCATCTCGGTCGACCCGGCCGACGGCTGGCACACTCTGCGCGCCAAGACCGTCGACTCCGGCGGCAACCTCTCCACCACCGTCACCGAGTACGCCTTCGGCGTCGGCGCCGACGGTGCCGCCGTCCTCTCTCCCGCGGACGGTGACGACACGGCGCGCCGCGTCTCCCTGGAGGCCAAGGGCAAGGCCGAGTACACCGGTGTGACGTACGAGTACCGGCGCGGCGAGACCGACGCCTGGAAGACCGTGCCGGCCGCTCAGGTGACCACCACCTCGGGCGGGGCCGTCAGCTGGCCCGCCACGGTCACCTCCGGCACCGCCCCTCCGCTGGTGTGGGACGCGGCCACCTCGCTGGCCGAGGACGGCGTGCTCGAACTGCGGGCCGCCTTCGACGCCGGCACGACCACGAAGTACTACTCCCAGGTCGTCGAGATCACCCTGGACCGGCAGGCGGGCAACGCGCCGAGCCTGGAGGTGGGCCCCGGCACGGTCAACTCGCAGACCGGCGACTTCACCTTCAGCGACACCGACGCGGAGGTCTTCGGGCTGTCCGTCGAGCGTGCGCACTCCTCGCGCCAGCCGGTGGCGGAGGACGTCCAGGAGGGCCAGGCCGCGATCTTCGGCCCCAACTGGTCCTCCGGTGTGGGCGCCGAGGACGCGGGTACCGACTGGACGGTGCTGCGCAAGACCTCGGCCACCTCGGTCGAGATCCTGGACTCCGCCGGCATCGCCACCGCCTTCACCGCGACCAGTGGCGGCGGCTGGAAGGCCGAGTCGGGTTCCGAGGACCTGACCCTGACGGGCTCCCTGACCAGCACGTTCACCCTGAAGGACACCAACGGCACCGTGAGCGTCTTCCGCAAGGTCGACGCGGCGGCGACGTCCTGGACGCTGGCCACCACCGCCCTCTCGGTCGACGACTCCACCACCACCGTGGTCTCCGAGAAGGTCACCGTCGGCACCGAGGTCCAGTCCCGTCCGAAGTACCTGATCGGCTCCACCCCGGCGGTCGACGCGGCCACCTGCCAGGCCACCCCCGCCACCAACGGCTGCCGCGTCCTGGAGTACGTGTACGCGTCCTCCACCACGGCCACGGCCACCGTGTTCGGCAACTACGCCGGGCAGGTCGCGCAGATCAAGCTGTGGGCCACCAGCCCCGGCGCGACCGCGGCCACGGCCGAGACCGTCGCCCAGTACGCGTACGACACCTCCGGGCGTCTGCGCGAGGTGTGGGACCCGCGGATCAGCCCCGCGCTGAAGACCGCGTACGGCTACGACACCGCCGGCCGGCTCACCACGCTCACCGAGCCCGGCGAACTGCCGTGGACGCTGACCTACGGCAAGGCGGGCACCGCGGTCACCGCGGGCGAGGGCATGCTCCTGAACGCCTCGCGGCCGACCCTGCAGCAGGGCAGCGCCACGGTGACCGACGGCGGCAAGGCGACCACCACGGTCGTCTACCAGGTGCCGGTGTCGGGTTCCACCGCCCCGTACCAGATGGACGCGGCCGCAGTCGCCGCCTGGGGCCAGAGCGACGCCCCGGTCGAGGCCACCGCCGTCTTCCCGGCGGACCAGGTCCCCGCCTCCAACGTCGGCACCTCGCTGACCGCGAGCTCCTACAAGCGGGCGACGATCGTGTACGCCGACGCGTCGGGCCGTGAGGTCAACACGGCGCAGCCGGGCGGCCACATCGACTCCGTCGACTACAACCAGTACGGCTCCGAGGAGCGCTCCCTGACCGCGGGCAACCGGGCTCTCGCGCTCGGCGCCACCGACGCGGCCAAGGCGGAGCTGACGCGGCTCGGCATCATCGGCGCCACCGTCGCCGAGCGCGCCGAGCAGCTCTCCACTCGCACCGTGTACAGCGCGGACGGGCGCCGTGAGACCGAGGAGTTCGGCCCGCTGCACCTGGTCACCCTGGAGCGCGACCTGGCCGGGGGCACCAGCGCGGGGACACTGCCCGCGGGCACCGAGCTCCCGGCTCGTACGCACACCGTCAACACCTACGACGAGGGCCGTCCCGCCGGCTCGGCGACGCAGGACCTGGTGACCACCGCGGTCACCGGTGCCGCCGTGCAGGGGTACGCCACCGACGCCGACCGCCGCACCACGGCGACCGGCTACGACTGGACCTCGGGCAGGCCGACCAGCAGCGTCGTCGACCCGGCCGGTCTGAAGATCACCACCACCACGGCGTACGACGCCGCGGGTCGCAAGACGAAGGAGACCTCGGGCCGTTCCACCGGCACCGACGCCCTGACCACCCTGACCGAGTACTGGACGGCGACCGGCACCGGTGTCTGCGCGGGCAAGCCCGCCTGGGCCGGTCTGGTGTGCCGCACCCGCCCGGCCGGGGCGATCACCGGCGGCGGCACCCACCCGGCCGAACTGGTCACCAAGACCTACGGCTACGACCGCTGGGGCACGGTCGCCACGGTCACCGAGACCGCCAACGGCGCCACCCGCACCACCACGGTCACCACCGACGCGGCGGGCCGGCAGACCAAGTCCGCCGTCACCGGCGGCGTGGGCACCGCGGTGCCCGAGGCCACCACGGTCTACGACCAGCAGAACGGCGAGGTCGCCTCGCAGACCGCCGCCGCGGCCACCGTGGCGTACGGCTATGACACGCTCGGCCGCCGGATCAGCACCACCGACGGCAGCGGAAACACCGTCACCACGGCGTACGACGCCCTGGACCGGCCGGTGACGGTCTCCGACTCGGCGCCGTCCACGAAGACGTACGCCTATGACACGGTCGTCGAGCCGCGCGGTCTGGCCACCAAGGTGACCGACTCGGTCGCCGGGGCCTTCGCCGCCACCTACGACGCGGACGGCGAGCTCGCCACCGAGTCCCTGCCCGGCGGCGTCACGCTGACCGTGGACCGGGACCCGGCGGGCAACACCACCGCCCGCAGGTACGCGGCCGCCGACGGCACGGCCCTGCTGTCCGACACCACCGGACACACCGCGCACGCGCAGCAGGCCGGGCACAACCAGTCCGACGGCACCGCCACGTCCACCGCGTACACCTATGACGCGGCGGGGCGGCTCGTGACCGCGAAGGACACCGCGGACGCCCTCTGCACCCGCAGGTCCTACGCGTTCGACGCCAACAGCAACCGCACCGGCCTGACCACGGCCGACTGCTCCGAGGGAGGAACCGCCTCCACCACCACCTCGCACACGTACGACAGCGCCGACCGGATCGTCGACGGCGGCTACGCCTACGACGCGTTCGGCCGTACCACCGCGACGCCGGCCGGTGCCCAGCTGACGTACTACGCCAACGACCTCGTCCAGAGCGAGACCGTCGGCGACCGCCGCCAGACCTGGAACCTCGACGCCACCGGCCGGCTGGCCGCGTGGACCGTGGAGACCAAGGGCACGGACGGCGTCTGGACGCAGACCGAGTCCAAGAGGCACCACTACGGCACCGGGGACAACCCGACCTGGACCGCCGAGGACACCCAGGGCACCGTCACCCGCTATGTCAACGGGCTCAGCGGCCAGCTGACCGCGACGACGAACAAGACCGGCGGGCTCGTCCTGCAGCTGCTCAACCTGCACGGCGACGTCTCGGTGCAGCTCCCCGCGGACACCACCCAGGCGCCCGTGGTGCTGCGCACCGACGAGTACGGCAACAAGGCCGAGGGCGCGACCACCGCGCGGTACGGCTGGGTCGGCGGCCACCAGCGCTCCTCGGAGACGCTGAGCGGCTCCACGCTGATGGGCGTCCGCCTCTACTCGCCGGCCACCGGCCGCTTCCTCCAGCCCGACCCGGTTCCGGGCGGCTCGCTCAGCCTCTACGCGTACCCCGGCGACCCGGTGAACGCGCAGGACCTGGACGGCCAGCGCTGGAAGAAGAAGAAGGTCTGGCACGTCAAGAAGAAGAAGGCCAAGAAGCTGGCCCGCGCCCTCAAGGCGGGCGCGCGCCTGGTGTCGGCCTTCGGCCGGATCGGCCTGACCATGCCGGCCTTCTGGGCCAAGATCGCCGGTCTGGCACTGGAAGCCATCGGCGGCGCGATGCGGTGGTTCGCCACCGAGATCCAGATCAAGAACGCGATGCCCAAGAGCAAGGGCGTCAAGATCACCGTCGGGATCTGGCAGCACAGCGGGTTCTGGTCATGGGTGATGTACCCGAAGATCAAGGTCAACCGCTGGAAGAAGAGGTAGCGGGCTGAGGGGAGGGGGTCGGCAACTCCGGCCCCCTCCCCGTGCCCTTCCCCCGTACCGTCCGGGTTGTCCCGGACTTCCGGAAGCGAGGACGACTCAGTGATCGTGTTCCAAGCCGCTTTCCTCCTGCTCCTGGCCGCCCAGGCCGTGCTGGTCGTGCGGCACGGCCGCGGCTGGCGGCTGGAGTCCGCCGTCACCGCAGGCTTCGCCCTGGCCTTCTTTCTGCTGCCGCCCGAAGGCAGCCCGCACCTGATGGAGACGGCGGTCAGGGTGTACGTGGCGGTGGGCGTCGCCCCACTCGTGGAGAAGGCCTTCCGCAAGGCCGGCACCGCACGCAAGGCCCTCGACAACCCCCGCTCCCCGCACTTCTGGGCGGCGGCAGCGGCCTGCGCACTGCTCGCCGCCCTGGTCGCGCGCGTTCCGCTGTAGCGGACCCCGCTGTTACAGCACCGGCAGGTTCTTCCGCAGCTCGAAGGCCGTCACCTCGGAGCGGTACTCCTCCCACTCCTGCTTCTTGTTGCGGAGGAAGAAGTCGAAGACGTGCTCGCCCAGCGTCTCCGCGACCAGTTCGCTCTTCTCCATCAGGGTGATCGCCTCGCCCAGGTTCTGCGGCAGCGGCTCGATGCCCATCGCGCGGCGTTCCGCGTCCGAGAGGGCCCAGACGTCGTCGTCGGCGCCGGCCGGGAGTTCGTAGCCCTCCTCGATGCCCTTGAGGCCCGCCGCGAGGAGGACCGCGTAGGTCAGGTAGGGGTTGGCGCCGGAGTCGATGGAGCGGACCTCGACGCGCGACGAGCCCGTCTTGCCCGGCTTGTACATCGGGACGCGGATCAGCGCCGAGCGGTTGTTGTGGCCCCAGCAGATGTACGAGGGGGCCTCGCCGCCCGCGCCCGCGCTGCGGGCCGAGCCGCCCCAGATGCGCTTGTAGGAGTTGACCCACTGATTGGTGACGGCCGAGATCTCGGCGGCGTGCTTCAGCAGGCCGGCGATGAAGGAGCGGCCCACCTTGGAGAGCTGGTACTCCGCGCCCGACTCGTAGAACGCGTTCCGGTCGCCCTCGAAGAGGGAGAGGTGGGTGTGCATGCCCGAGCCCGGGTACTCCGAGAACGGCTTCGGCATGAACGTGGCCTGCACGCCCTGCTCAAGGGCGACCTGCTTCATGACCAGGCGGAAGGTCATGATGTTGTCGGCCGTGGACAGCGCGTCCGCGTAGCGGAGGTCGATCTCCTGCTGGCCCGGCGCGCCCTCGTGGTGGCTGAACTCCACCGAGATGCCCATGGATTCGAGCATGGTGATCGCCTGGCGGCGGAAGTCCATGCCCACGTTCTGCGGGGTGTGGTCGAAGTAGCCCGAGTTGTCCGCGGGGGTGGGGCGGCTGCCGTCCAGCGGCCGCTCCTTCAGCAGGAAGAACTCGATCTCGGGGTGGGTGTAGAAGGTGAAGCCCAGGTCCGAGGTCCTGGCCAGGATGCGCTTGAGGACGAAGCGGGGGTCCGCGAAGGACGGGGAGCCGTCCGGCATGAGGATGTCGCAGAACATCCGGGCCGTGCCCGGGGCCTCCGCGCGCCAGGGCAGGATCTGGAAGGTGCTCGGATCCGGCTTGGCGATCATGTCGGACTCGTATACACGGGCGAAGCCCTCGATGGCGGAGCCGTCGAAGCCGATCCCCTCGTCGAACGCCTGCTCAAGCTCGGCGGGCGCCACGGCCACCGACTTCAGGAAGCCGAGTACGTCGGTGAACCACAGCCGCACGAACCGGATGTCACGCTCTTCCAGCGTCCGGAGCACAAATTCCTGCTGCTTGTCCATTTCCACACCCATCTTTGCTGGTCAGGCCGCCTGTTCCCACCGCCTCGGGCACATCGGGGGGCACCTGAGCATCCCACCACATGGTTTCGCGCACGTTGCACACCCATAGTGCCTGCTCGGGTGTGACTCAGGTAACGCGGGAGCGGCCGATTCCGTGCGTCTGTTCTCCCCACAGTTCCCCCGGATCCCCACTTCCGGCCCATGGGCCACTACGATCTCCGCCCATGGAGGGGCCTCAGGTCGCACACCTGTCCCGGCGCGCGCGTCCCATGGCACTGGCGAGTGCCGTGGCGACGCTCCTCGCCGCGCTCTTCGTCTGTCTCGGTGCCGGTGACACGACCCCGGCCGCCGCCCACAACGGGTCTCCCCGGGCGCATCACAGGACCGCCGTGGACGAGGTGGACGAGTTCGTCTGTCCTTACGACCGCGGCGACTGCTCCCTCTTCCCCTCGCTGAGCCCCGCGGTGCTCACCGCGCCGCCGCTCGACCCCCCGCCGCACGCGGAGGGCCGGCTCCCGGGTCCCGTAGCGGCGCACGAGGCCGGCCGGGAGCCCCGCCCCGGCGCGCAGCCCCGCGCACCGGACCTGCACGTCCTTCAAGTACTGCGGACGTAGCCGGCGGGCCGCATCCACCCGCCCGCCCCCGGCTCACGCCCGACGCCTGACGCCACCCCACATCCGAGAAGGACGACATCACCATGGCCGCCAACCGCACCGCCACCGCCGACCGCCGCGCCCGAATAGAGGAGATGCGCCGCGCCGAGCAGGCCCGCGAGCGCCGCAACCGCTTCATCACCATCGGCGTCTCCGCCGTGGTCGTCCTGAGCCTCGTCGGCTTCGGCGGATACGTGCTGAACGAGCAGTCCGAGAAGAAGGAGCAGAAGGAGGCCGCCGCGAAGGCCCCCATCAAGGACGAGAAGTCCTGGGACGCCAAGAAGCTCGGCCGCAACCACGTGACCACCCCGGTCACGTACGAGATGAAGCCCCCGGTCGGCGGTGACCACGACCAGGTCTGGCAGAACTGCGACGGCGACGTCTACACGACGAAGATCGCCGAGATGAACGCCGTCCACGCGCTGGAGCACGGCGCCGTCTGGGTCACGTACAGCAAGAAGGCCGCGGAGGCCGATGTGAAGGCGCTGGCCGAGAAGGTCGGGAAGACCCCGTACACGCTGATGAGCCCGGTCGACGACCAGACCGGCGCGATCATGCTGAGCGCCTGGGGCAAGCAGGTGACCGTGGACAGCGCGAGCGACCCGCGGGTCGACGCCTTCTTCACCAAGTACGTCCAGGGCCCGCAGACCCCCGAGCCGGGTGCGGCCTGCACCGGCGGCATCGGAGCGGCCCAGTGAGGCTGACCCGCACGCACGGGGCCTCGATCACCGCCGTCGTCCTCGCGCTGCTCTTCGCCGGGGGCGCCGTCACGGTCGCCTCCGCCGAGCGGGAGGAGACGCCGGCCCTCCCCGCGTCGGACTCGGCGGACGCGGGCTTCGCCCGTGACATGGCCGTCCACCACCAGCAGGCCGTCGAGATGTCGTTCATCGTCCGGGACCGCACCGACGACGAGGAGGTGCGCCGGCTGGCGTACGACATCGCCAACACCCAGGCCAACCAGCGCGGCATGATGCTGGGCTGGCTGGACATGTGGGACCTGCCGAAGGTCGAGTCGGGCACCGCGCCGATGGCCTGGATGGGCATGTCCGGGCACGGCGACTCCGGTCCGCTCGACGGGGCGCTGATGCCGGGCATGGCGACGAAAACCGAGCTCGACCGGCTACGGAAGGCCAGTGGCAAGGAGGCCGAGATCCTCTACCTCCAGCTGATGACCGACCACCACAAGGGCGGGGTGCACATGGCCCAGGGCTGTGTGGACCGCTGCTCGGTGGACCTCGAGCGGAAGCTCGCGCAGGGCATGGTCGACGCCCAGCAGTCCGAGATGGGGCTCATGGCGGACCTGCTGAAGGCGCGGGGCGCGAAGCCGCGCGCCTGAGAGCCCGGCGGCCGGTGCGACGGCCGGTGCCACGGCCCCCGTGATCCCAGCGGTCGCGGGGGCCGCTCCGTACGCGCACAATGGGTGACGCTCGGGGACGTACGTACAACGACGTTCTACGGAGGTACGCACCCCATGACCACGGCCAAGGACATCATGCACTCCGGTGCCAAGTGGATCCCCCGCCACGAGACGCTCGACCGTGCCGCGCAGATGATGCGCGACCTCGATGTGGGCGCGCTGCCGATCGCGGACGAGAACGAACGGCTCTGCGGCATCCTCACGGACCGTGACATCGTGGTGAAGTGTATTGCCATGGGCCACGACCCGGCGAAGGTCACCTGCGGCGAGCTGGCCGAGGGCACCCCACGCTGGATCGACGCGGGCTCCGATGTCAGCGAGGTCCTGGACGAGATGACGAGCCACCAGATCAAGCGGCTTCCCGTGATCGAGAAGAAGCGGCTGATCGGCATGATCAGCGAGGCCGATCTGGCGCAACACCTGGACGACGAACAGATCAAGGAGTTCTGCGCGCGCGTCTACACAGCGCACTGATCCTGTTTCAGAACCGCCCGGGCCACCGCGTCCGGACGGTCCAGCATCATCAGATGGCCCGACGGCTCGACCGCCTCGTAGCGGGCGTCGAGCCGGCGGGCCAGTGCGCGTTGACGGCGCGCCCAGCGGGCGGACCCGCCGGGGGCGGCGAGGACGGTGACGGGGAGGCCAGGCTGCAGCGGGAACCGCGCGCGCAGGGCGAGGAGTTCGGCCGCGACCGCGCGGTAGTGGGTGTTCTCCAGGAGTGCGCCGTGCAGCACCCGTGAGGTGGTGTAGCAGCGGCGTACGAGTGCGTCGGGTGCCGGGTCCCCGCCCGTGGCGCGGGAGAGCCGTACGGTGGCGCGGCGGACGGCCGGGCCGAGGGCTGCCGGGGCCCCGGCGGCCGAGAGCAGGGTGCCGAGGCCTCGCGCGGCGGCGGTGCGCAGGGCCGGGGCGGCGGGGGTACGGGCGTGCTCCTCGACGGAGGAGTCGACCAGCACGATCCCGGTGGTGCGGGCCGGGTGCAGCCGGGCGAAGGCCTCGGCGTGGAAGCCGGCGATGGAGTGACCGACGACGGTGGCGGGTCCGGGCGGTCCGGGCAGGGACAGCGCGTCGAGGAGGCCGGCGATGCGGTGGGCCTCGCCCGTGGCGCTGGGCGGGACGGCGGCCGGGGCGGAGAGTCCGTGGCCGGGGCGGTCGAAGCGGACGACCGTGTGGTGCGGGGCCAGCAGCGGGACGACCGGGTCCCAGTCGAACCAGCTCATGCCGAGGCCGGCGCTCAGCACACAGACGGGCCCCGAGCCCTCCACGACGACGTGGTGGGCGACGCCCCCGACCCGTACGAACACGCTCACGCTCTCTTCCTGCTCTTCCTGGCGACGGAGAAGGCGAGTACCGCGAGCCAGACTGCCACGAGGAGGACCTGGAGCCGCTGCCCGGCCCCCAGCGACCAGGTGCCCACGCCGGACTCGTACGCGACGACGGCGGCCAGGGTCCAGGCGGTGGCGGCGAGTTCGAGGACGACGAGGGCGGGGCCGGCACGGGCGAGGGGCCGCCAGATCCCGTACCGGCGGGCGGCGAGGGTCAGGGCGACCATGGCGGCCAGGGCGCCCGCGATGGCGAGGCTGGAGCTGACGGCGTGCGCGGTATGGCTCGCCGGGACGAGCCCGGCGGCCTCGCGCGCGGCGCACTCCGGGTCGGCGGTGGGCGCGCAGCTGAGCGGCAACCGCGAGTCGGCGGCGGTGGCGACCCCGAAGACCCCGAGGGCGCCCCACCCGACGAGGACGAGACGTCGTCGCCTGGGGCGCGGGGCGGGCCCCCGGTGGGGCCCCGACTCCCGGCGGGTCCCCGGCTGCCGGCGCCGGCCCGACTCCCCGCGGGTCCCCCAGAACGCCGTCGCTGCCGCCACGACGACGAGGAGGCCGGCGGCGAGGTCGGTCGCACGGAAGAGGGGGCCGAGGGGCTGGTCGGCTGCGGCGAGTTCGGAGACGTACGTCCGGAGCGGGTCGAGCCCGGTCCGCACGACGGCTTCGAGGAGCCAGGCGGTGTACGCGAGCGCGCCGAGCACGAGAAGGACGGCGGTGGCTCGCGCGGCGCTCTCGGCCCGAGAAGGGGACATAGTGGTACGGATGCTATGCGGACGCCGCTGCGACGCACCTGTCGGGGGGTGGACCCGACGCGGTACGGACACCGGTTGGGACCGGGGAGACGAAGTAGTCCCGTACACCCCAGGACACGGGACATAGCGTCGGTCTGACGATTACACTGGGCGGCGTGCCTCAACTACGCCTCGCTCTGAATCAGATCGACTCGACCGTCGGCGACCTCTCCGGCAACGCCGAGGCGATCGTCCACTGGACCCGGCACTCCGCCGAGCAGGGCGCGCATCTGGTCGCGTTCCCCGAGATGGTGCTGACCGGCTACCCCGTCGAGGACCTCGCTCTGCGCCCGTCCTTCGTCGAGGCGTCCCGGGCCGCCCTGTGGGCGCTCGCCCGGCGCCTCGACGCGGAGGGTTTCGGGGAGCTGCCCGTGATCGTCGGCTATCTCGACCGTTCGGACCGGGCCGAGCCCCGGCTCGGCCGGCCCGCCGGCTCCCCCGAGAACGCCGCCGCCGTGCTGCACCGCGGCGAGGTGGTGCTGCGCTTCGCCAAGCACCACCTCCCCAACTACGGCGTCTTCGACGAGTTCCGCTACTTCGTCCAGGGCGACACCATGCCGATCATCCGGGTCCACGGCGTGGACGTGGCCCTCGCGATCTGCGAGGACCTGTGGCAGGAGGGGGGCAGGGTGCCGGCGGCCCGCAGCGCCGCCGCCGGGCTGCTCGTGTCGGTCAACGCCTCGCCGTTCGAGCAGCACAAGGACGACACCCGCCTCGAACTGGTCCGCAAGCGCGCCCAGGAGGCCGGCTGCACGACCGCATACCTCGCGATGATCGGCGGCCAGGACGAGCTGGTCTTCGACGGCGACTCGATCGTGGTCGACGCGAACGGCGAAGTGGTCGCGCGCGCCCCGCAGTTCTCCGAGGGCACGGTGATCGTCGACCTCGACCTGCCGGCCGCCTCCCCCGACGCCCCGACGGGCACCGTCGACGACGGCCTGCGGATCGACCGGGTGATCCTCTCCGAGGAGCCGCTTCCCGCGTACGAGCCGGAGCTGACCGGCGGTTACGCGGACCGGCTCGACGACGACGAGGAGGTGTACTCGGCGCTGGTCGTGGGCCTGCGCGCGTACGTCGCGAAGAACGGCTTCCGTTCGGTCCTCATCGGCCTGTCGGGCGGTATCGACTCGGCGCTGGTCGCCGCCATCGCCTGCGACGCGGTCGGCGCGCGGAACGTGTACGGCGTCTCGATGCCGTCCAAGTACTCCTCGGAGCACTCGCGCGGCGACGCGGCCGAACTGGCCCGCCGTACCGGCCTCAACTTCCGTACGGTGTCGATCGAGCCGATGTTCGACGCGTACATGGGCGCGCTCGGCCTCACCGGTCTCGCCGAGGAGAACCTGCAGTCGCGGCTGCGCGGCACGATGCTGATGGCGATCTCCAACGAGGAGGGTCACCTCGTCCTCGCGCCGGGCAACAAGTCCGAGCTGGCGGTGGGGTATTCGACGCTGTACGGCGATTCGGTGGGCGCGTACGGACCCATCAAGGACGTCTACAAGTCGACCGTGTTCCGGCTTGCGCGCTGGCGCAACCGGGCGGCCGAAGAGCGCGGCATGACCCCGCCGATCCCGGAGGCCTCGATCACCAAGCCGCCGAGCGCCGAGCTGCGCCCGGGGCAGGTCGACACCGACTCGCTGCCGGACTACGAGGTCCTGGACCGGCTCCTCGCGCTGTACGTCGACCGCGACCAGGGCAAGGACGCGATCGTCGCGGCCGGCTTCGACGAGGAGCTGGTGACGCGGACGCTGCGGATGGTGGACGTGGCGGAGTACAAGCGGCGCCAGTACCCGCCGGGCACCAAGATCTCGGCGAAGGGCTTCGGCAAGGACCGCCGCCTGCCGATCACGAACCGCTGGCGGGAGTCCCCGAGTCACTGACGGCCGGGCTTGTCCTGCGGCGGAGTGCCCGTCAGAGTGCGATGCGCGCGGCGATCGGCAGGTGGTCGCTCTTCGTCTCCGGCAGGGTCCACGAGGACAGCGGCTCGACGCCCTTCACGAGGATCTGGTCGATCCGCGCCATCGGGAACGAGGCCGGCCAGCTGAAGCCGAAGCCGTCGCCCGACGCGCCCTGCGTGGAGCGCATCTGGGCGGTGACGGCGTTGAGGGAGCGGTCGTTCATGGTGCCGTTGAGGTCGCCGAGCAGGACGACCCGCTCGTGCGAGTCGGCGGCGATGGCCTCGCCCAGCAGATTCGCGCTGTTGTCGCGCTGGTTGGCGGTGAAGCCCGCGTTCAGCTTGACCCGCACGGACGGGAGGTGGGCGACGTACACCGCGACCTGGGCCTTGGGCGCGGAGACGGTGGCGCGCATCGCCCGGGTCCAGCCCATGCCGATGTCGACGGGGCCGACGCCGTGCAGCGGGTACTTGCTCCACAGGCCGACCGTGCCCTGCACGGAGTGGTACTTGTACGTGTCGGCCAGGCCCTTCTCGTAGACCGGGACCATCTCGCCCTTGAGCTCCTCCAGGGCCACGACGTCCACGCCGGACTCGGCGATCTGGCGGGCGGTGCCCTCGGGGTCTGGGTTGTCGGCGTTCACGTTGTGTGTGGCCACGGTGAGGTCGCCGCCCGGCTCCGACTTGTCGGTGATCAGCCCGCCGAAGAGGTTCGCCCAGACCACGGCAGGCAGGAGCAGGGCGATCAGCGCGGTCGCGGAGCGCCGCAGCAGGGCCAGGAGCAGCAGAACCGGGACGAGGACGCCCAGCCAGGGCAGGAAGGTCTCGCTGAGGCTGCCCAGGTTGCCGATCCGGTTGGGGATCTCGGCGTGGAAGACCATCAGGAGGGTGAGCAGCACCGCGCAGCCTGCCAGGACGATGCCGCGGCGCCAGATGCCCCGGTCGCCGCGCAGGCGGTCGAGCGCCGATCGGAACCGGGATCCGGAGCGCTCGTCCCCGGCGCCGCCGTTCTCGGTCTCCGCCATGTCCACCCGCGCCATCACTCAGTCCTCACTGCCTTGCGTCGTGCTGCCGTGCCCTGTACTGCCTTGCGCTGTACTGCCTTGCGCTGTACTGCCTTGCTCCGTGACCCGACGTCGACACTAGGTGATGCCGGGCCCCGCCGTACTGCCACGAGGGACGACAGCGCGGTGCGGCGGGTTCCGGAAGGTTGTGCCCGGCGGGGTGGCTGTGACAGAACGCGCACATTCGTACGTACGCCCCGAATTTTTCTGCCGCCGTGATGTGACCCGTGGTGTGAGCCGTGATGTGAGCCGTGATGTGACCCGTGCTGTGAGCCGCGCCACTTCGGCCCACTTCCCGAGCCGCCGCGGGAGGTGCCACCATGGACGTGGTCCGGGGACGCCGTCAGGGCGCCTCGAGATGACGAAGGAGCCGTTCACCATGACGCTTCAGGCTGCCCAGAAGCAGTCCCCCGACAGCAGCAAGGCGCTGTACGGAGGCAAGGGCACGCGCCGCATCACGGTCCACGACATCGCCGCCGCCAAGACCCGTGGCGAGAAGTGGCCCATGCTCACCGCCTACGACGCGATGACCGCGTCCGTCTTCGACGAGGCCGGCATCCCGGTCGTGCTCGTCGGTGACTCCATGGGCAACTGCCATCTCGGGTACGACACCACCGTGCCCGTCACGATGGACGAGATGACGATCCTGTCCGCCGCCGTCGTACGGGGCACCAAGCGCGCCCTCGTCGTCGGCGACCTCCCCTTCGGCTCGTACCAGGAAGGGCCCGTCCAGGCCCTGCGCAACGCGACCCGGCTCGTCAAGGACGCGGGCGTCGGCGCGGTCAAGCTGGAGGGCGGCGAAAGGTCTCTGCCGCAGACCGAGCTGCTCGTCCAGGCCGGCATCCCGGTCATGTCCCACCTGGGCCTGACCCCGCAGTCCGTCAACACCATGGGCTACCGGGTGCAGGGCCGCAGCGACGAGGCCGCGCACCGGCTGCTCAGTGACGCCAAGGCGGCCCAGGACGCGGGCGCCTTCGCCGTCGTCCTCGAACTCGTACCGGCCGAACTGGCCGCCGAGGTCACGCGCTCCCTGCACATCCCCACCATCGGCATCGGCGCCGGCCCTGACACCGACGCGCAGGTCCTGGTCTGGACCGACATGGCCGGTCTGACCGGCGGCAAGGTGCCGCGCTTCACCAAGCAGTACGCGAACCTCCGCGCGACCCTCGGCGACGCCGCCCGGGCCTTCGCGGAGGACGTCACCGGCGGGGCGTTCCCCGCCGAGGAGCACACCTTCCACTAAGACCTGATCCGCAGTTCACCAGAGGGTGAGCTGTGGACTGCACGCGGTGCGGGGACCGGGCTTTCCGGCGTGGTCGCGCACGGGGCGCGTCTCATCCGGGGTTGCTCGGTTCCGCTGTCCGGCGGTTCGGGGAGCAGAGGTCCCACGGCGTTGCCGTGGGACTGCCACGCGACCCGACCGCCGGGGCGGTTTCGGGCTCGGTGTGGTTGACTCCCTCAGCGCTTCTTCCAGCGCTTCTGCATAGGTGATCTGGGCGTTCCTGGACGCGGTGGTGTCCAGGTACGCGGTCTTCGGGTCGTCCACGTCGTGGAAGCGGACGAAGGCGGCGAAGGCGGCGGACACGAGGTCGCGCTTGCCGACGAGGCCGCACGCAGGGCACTTGTGCTCACGGTCGCGGAGCGTCTTGTGTACGCGCTCGCCGCACAGGCAGTGCTGGGACAGGGCCGTTGACCAGGTGGAGGCCCGTACCAGGCGGCCCCCGGCTGCTTCGCACTCGACCTTGAGGGCGGAGATCAGCATCCCCGGCGTGGTCTGCGACAGGCGCTTGCCCCACAGCCGGTACCACGTGCGGATGTCGCAGTCCTCCACGACCAGCATTGGGCCGTGGACGGCGACGATCTCACGGGCCACCAGGCGGGCGCGGTGGCGGCGGTGCTCGGCGAGCGACGCGGCGGCTTCGGCCTGTCGGGCGCGCTGGTCGCGGTAGTTGGCGGAGAGCCGGTCTCGGCGGTACGCCTGCTTCGGCACTCCATCGGAGCGTGCATCGCGGGCACCGCCGGGCACGGTGACGGCCTTGGGCTCCTGGCCCTTGGCGGCGCGGCGATCGGCTCGGCGCTGCTGCTTCTTCGACAGCCCGTACTGTCCGGCGTTCGTCGCCCTCCGGGAGCGCTCCAGCGCCCTGGCCCGGCCACGCCGCTTCTTCGCGGCCTTCTCCAGCCGCGTCCGCTCGGCGTCGGTCAGCATGATCTCGGTGGACTCGGGCTTCCCGCCGTCGAGTGCTGCGGGGAAGGAGACGATCGACAGGTTCGAGACGTTGCCGTCCACGCCGCCGATGCGGTCGAGCCGGGCGGCCTGGTCGCGCATCTCCCGTACGGCCGGGGATGCGTATCCGGGGCCGAGCACCATCAGGTGTGCCTCGTATGCCCAGCCACCGGGCGCGGACGCCTTGCGGCGGCGTACGAGGTCCACTTTGTGCCAGCGGCCGGGGTTGTCGAGGAAGTGCTCCACCCGTGCCCACTGCCCCTTGCCCTGGGGGATGCGGACGGTGAGGACGAGGTCACCGCGCTTGCCGTCGGGACCTCCGGCGAAGACGACGGCGAGGGGGCCGGTGTGGTCCCACCAGTTCGCCCGGCGGGCGCCCTTGTCGGTGGGCACCTTGCCGTCCGGCTTGACCGGCTTGGGCATCGTCCGGGGTTGCATCAGCGTGTGCCGGCCGCCGTCGGTGTAGGCCATGACGTGGCCGTGGAGGCTGCCGACCAGGCGGAACGTCTCCCACTTGTTCTCAGTCGTGTGGGAACGGGCGCGGCCCGGAATCCGGGTGAAATCGTGCCGGCGGCCGACCCTTGGCCGTCCGAAGCGCTGTCCGATGGCGTCGGGGAACAGGTGCCGGGACACGCCGTTCCACACCTCGTCCGCCATGTGCATGGCCAGGGCCTTGGAAGCGTGATGCTTCAGGTGCCCCGAGTCTTCCAAGTGCCTGTACGCGCACCGTTCCAGCGCTTCGCGTGAGAGGCCGAGGCGCTGCCGTGCGGCCTTCGCCCCGTGCTCGTTCCGCTCGTGGAATGCGCCCCAGTACGCGTCGACCTTGGCGCGGGCATCCCGCTGAACGGCCCGCTTGAGCGACCACATCGCCCCGAACAGGTTCTCCAGCCGGGCGAGGTCGGCGATGTCGGTGACGGTCAGCGGCAGCACGATCACGGAGACCTGCCCGTCGCCTGGCTTCTTCCACTTCGGGGCCTTGTTCTTGCCCCGGATCTTCCGCGTCTGGGCAGCCTGCATCGCGCGTCACCCCCGTTGCGACGTGCTCACTTACGGTACATCATCGGGTGGCACGGGTCCCGGATACGCAGACGCTCGGCAGGCGCCGGAAGACTCAAGACCGCCCAGCGCGTCTACAACCTCAACAACAACCGCGCCGCGCCGACACCGCCGACGCGGCGACACGATCAACGACACCACCCGCGCCGTCGCGGTGCTCCACAACCTCAAGATCGACTATGCGTCATTTGGGAACAGCTCTTAACTTGTTCTTTATGGCTTGAGTCGGTTTCGTTCGGTGATGCTCTCTGGTCGTTTCACGGTTTTACCCACGTCGTAACGGGTGGCGGGCCGCCGGCTTTTCGAGCCAAGTGGCCTGCCGGGTCCGGGGGTTGAGGGTTTTGGCGCGCGGGTCGGGCAGGCAGGTGCGGGCGGAGGTTCCGAAACCCCCGGCGGACTCGGGCCGGGGTGAGTCGGCCGGGCTCGGCGGGCTTCTCCCACGGCCGCCGCAAGTCGGCGGCGGCCTCGCGCAGAAGGCGGATCTGGGTGTGGGCGGTGGTGATCAGCAAGGTCCGGCGCTCGCCGGCCTTGGGGGTTCGCAGCTTCGGGCGGTCCACCCGAGGGTCTGTTTCATCAGCCGGAAGGTGTGCTCCAGGTCGAAGCGCCTCAGGAACGCCCGCCAGCGCACGTCGACGTCCTCGCAGTTCAGGCCACTGGCGAACGACCACAGCCAGAGCGGCAGCGGGTCTCCTCCACCGGGCAGCCGGTCGACCTGGAGGCGGATCAGCGTGCCCTCGATGATGGGGAGTTCGCCGGTATGGTCGATCCAGGTGGAGCGGGTGGTCAGGCGCGGGTGGATACAGTCCCAGGCCATCGCGCGGGTGGTGCCGTATCGGTCGGTGACCTGCGTCGTGGCCGCGTCCGGCTCGCCCCAGGTGTCCGGCTTGGCGAAGCGGAACGCCTTGCCGTGCTTGGGCGGTCGCCCGCCCTGGGGGTAGGCCAGGGCGTACTCCTTTAGTGAGGGCGTCGGCCGTCGCATGACGCGGTCGGAGCGCATCCGTCCCAGCACCTCGACCGGGAGGCCGTTGAGGAGGTGGGCCATGCGTGGGGCGTCGTAGCCGGCGTCGAAGACGATGAGGATGTCGCGGTCGCCGACGTGCCAGCGGCCCATCTCGATCAGCTCGGTGACCACCCGGCGGAGCTGGGAGGCGGTGGCCTCGGCGACGTCGTCCTCGGGTCCGAGGCGGACGGCATCCAGGGAGCTGGCACCAGGACGTCCGGCCCGATTCGAGGGCGGCGACGAACGAGTACGGCCAGCCAGGGATGAACTGGTCCGAGGAGCGTCCGCTGCGGCCGTAGACGTGGCAGAACAGGCGATCCGCGCTGGTCGGCGCGTCGGGGCGGAGAGCCAGTTGCTGACGTCGACGGCCAGGACCAGGCGCCCGTCGGCGGCTCGCAGCGCATCGGCAGACCGGCCAGCACCTGCCGCAACCGGGGTACGTCCACGTTCCCGTGGTTCAGCGCCTCGTACATCGCACCGTGCCCACGCAGGTGCTCGGGCCACCAGCGTCAGATCCACCGGCGACGTCACCGGGCCGTCCGCGCACAGCAATGCGTCCACGAGCTCGAACAGCTCGTCCCCGCGCACGGTCAGGCAGTCGAATAGGTCCTCCCGGAAGCGTGACGCTTGCGCGAACGCTTCCCCGGGACCGGCGTCAGGCAGCAGACTCACCTTCACGGCCTTCGTCTCGATCGGTTGCACCTTGGTCGGAGCACATGATCAGACGAAGGCCGCCCCAGCGTCCCGCGAATGCCCAGCTGGCCTACCCAGTTCGATACGCCGTTCGAAGTCAGTCAGGCAGCGCCACGGTGAGATCCACCTCGACGAGCTGTCCTGGAAAGCCCAGCTGGGCGACGCCCAAGAGCGTGCTGGCGGTGGTGAATGCCGGACCCAGGGCAGACTCGGTGAGCCGACGCCATGCGGCTCCGAGAATGTCCCTCTCATTGCTTCGCACGTAGATCACTGACCGCACCACATGTTCAGGCTGGGCACTCACCGCTGCCAGGGCAGTGAGCGCGTTCGCGACAAGCTGGTCGACCTGCGTCTCGAGGGAACCGGAACCGACGAGGTCACCATTCCGATCAAGCGGGCACTGCCCCGCCAGATAGGCGGTACGGCCTGCCTCCACCACGGTGATGTGGTGGTAGCCGGGTGTCTCATGCAGCTGCTCGGGGTTGATGCGGGTGATCTTCTCAGTCATGTCAGCGAGTCTGACCAGCGTGGTGCCAGCACGCACCGCATTTTCTCCACCGGCAAGCATTCCGCAGTCACGTGAGGTTAAAGAACAAGCTTAAAGCGTGTTGCAGAAGGCCGCGACGCGGGCATTTCACTTGTATGGGCGGGGTGTTGAGGGCTGGGTCGTTGTGGGTGGAGACGTTCACGTTCGGGTGCTCGCCGGTGCCCGGTGTTCCGGGTCATTCAGCGGCTGCGGCCGCTGCTGGCGATCGAGCCGGCCACCCGCCCCCGCCGACGCAGTCGAGCGACTGTGGGTCGTGGACGGCACCCTGGTCCCGATGTGTGACCCGCACGCCTCGCCCGAATGAAGCACTACAAGATCCTCCGCGACTGCCGGCAACGCGGCACCGGCCTCCACCACGCGGTCCAAGCCGTCGCCCACATGCACAACATCGCCCTCGCCGCGTGATCAGACCAGCCGCAACCCCGCTCTGACCTGCCAGATCACGGCCTTCTGCAACACGCTTCAGCCATCGCGGTACCACCGACAGCCCGCCGACATCCCCCATCGGCGGGCTGTCGGTCATCTGTCGGCGGATTGTCAGTGGCGGCTGGTCTCATGGGGGCCATGACGCGATCCGAACACAACGCCGTCGAGGTACGAGGCCTCGTGAAGCACTACGGCGAGACGAAGGCCCTCGACGGGGTCGACCTGGACGTCCGGGAGGGTACGGTCCTCGGCGTGCTGGGACCTAACGGCGCCGGCAAGACCACTCTCGTCCGCTGCCTGTCCACCCTGATCGTCCCGGACTCCGGGACCGCCACCGTCGCCGGCTACGACGTGGTGAAGCAGCCCCGCCAGCTCCGCCGCACGATAGGCCTCACCGGCCAGTACGCCTCGGTCGACGAGAAGCTGTCCGGCTGGGAGAACCTGTACATGATCGGGCGGCTGCTCGATCTCTCCCGCCAGGACGCCCGGCGCCGCGCCGACGAGCTCCTGGAACGCTTCTCGCTCACCGAGGCCGCCAAGCGCCCCGCGATGCAGTACTCCGGCGGTATGCGCCGCCGGCTCGACCTCGCCGCGTCGATGATCGGCCGCCCGGCCGTCCTCTACCTGGACGAGCCCACGACCGGCCTCGACCCGCGCACCCGCAACGAGGTCTGGGACGAGGTGCACAGCATGGTCGCCGACGGCGTGACCGTCCTGCTCACCACCCAGTACATGGAGGAGGCCGAGCAGCTCGCGAGCGAGCTGACGGTCATCGACCGGGGCAAGGTCATCGCCAACGGCAAGGTCGACGAGCTCAAGGCCCGGGTCGGGGGACGCACCCTGAAGGTCCGCCCCGTGGACCCGGCCGACCTGCCCGCCATGTCGGCGGAGCTGCGCGAGTCCGGCCTGGACGGCATCGCCGGCTCGACGGTCGTCCCCGACGAGGGCGCGCTGTACGTGCCGATCCTCAGCGACGAGCAACTGACCGCCGTCGTGGGCCTGCTGGGTGCGCGCGGTTTCGGCATCGCGCACATCGGCACCCATCTCCCCAGCCTGGACGAGGTGTTCCTGGCCATCACGGGCGAGAAGACGTCCGCTTCCGACACGATCCCCGAGGAGGTCGCCGCATGAGCACGACCACTGCCACCCGCACGTCCGCGCCCACGCCGACCCCGGTGAAGCGCGCGCCCGTCGACGAGGGCCGGATCGGCCTGCGGGCCAACCTCCGCCACATCGGCGCCCTGGTGCGGCGCAACGCGCTGCAGATCAAGCAGGATCCGGAGTCGATGTTCGACGCGGTCCTGATGCCGGTCATCTTCGTCCTGCTGTTCGTGTACGTCTTCGGCGGCGCGATCTCCGGCAAGGGCAACAACGACGCGTACGTCAACTACGTGGTCCCCGGCCTGATGGCGATGATGGGCATGAACATCGCCATGGCCGTCGGCACGGGAGTCAACGACGACTTCAAGAAGGGGGTGATGGACCGGTTCCGTACGATGCCGATCGCCCGGTCCTCCGTCCTCATAGCGAAGATCGTCGTCGAGGTCGGCCGGATGCTGATCGCCACCGCGATCCTGCTCGGCATGGGTTTCCTGCTCGGCCTGGAGATCAAGGGCTCGGTCCTCGACCTCTTCGGGGCGATCGGTCTGTCGATGGTGTTCGGCGCCTCGCTGATGTGGATCTTCATCCTGCTCGGTCTCACGCTGAAGACCGCGCAGGCCGTCCAGGGGATGGCGATGCTCGTGCTGATGCCGCTGCAGTTCGGCTCCTCGATCTTCGCCCCGCCGACCTCGATGCCCGGCTGGCTGGAGGCCTTCACGGACTACAACCCGCTGTCGAACCTCGCCGACGCCGCCCGCGCCATGATCAACGGCACACCGGTCGGCGACTCGGTGTGGATGACGCTCGGCTGGGCCGTGGTGATCACGGCTGTGACGGCGCCGCTCGCGGTCGCCAAGTTCCGCAAGAAGACCTGAGCGGTACGGGGGTTCAGGACTCGGCGCGCCTGTGGATCGCGTCGGCGCGTACGAGCAGGGCGGTGGCCTCCTCCAAGGAGAGGCCGCCGCCCTCGGCGTACGCGGCCTCGAACGCCTCGTCGCCGAGGACGGAGCGGGCCAGCTCCGTGGCGCGCTCCAGGTTGTCGCGCTCGTTCGGCCGTAGCAGATGGCCGTCCGGGAGCAGGCCCGCCTGAGCCCCGAGGAGCCGGGCGCCGAGCACCGCGTCGGGGCCGCCGAGACCGGCGAGGGCCCAGGCGGCGGTGACCAGATGGACCGCCGGCATCTGCGGGGCGACCATCAGCGACAGGGTGCCCAGGGACCGCTCCAGGGCCTCCCGGGCGAGGGCGAGCGCGGAGTCGTACCGCCCGTCGAGGTTGTCCAGCCAGGCCAGGCCGCCGAGGGTGAACCCGCCGAAGATCGACAGGGTCTGGGAGCTGAAGTCGTCGAGCAGCGCCGTCAGTTGTTCGCGGGCCTCGGCGGTGCGGCCGGTGCGGCCGAGCAGCATCGCGAGGAACAGCCGGGCGGCGAGCACCGGTTCGTGGCCACGGTTCTCCCCGACCTCCAGGATCTGGCGCAGGATCACCTCCGCCTCCTCGGCTCGACCGGTCACGGAGAGCATGTCGGCGTACCGGGCGCGCAGCAGCGCCATCTGGGACTGGGCGCCGACGCGCTCGGCATAGCCGATGGCGGCGGCGAAGTCCTCGGCCGCGCCCTCGAACCGGAGCTGCCGCTCGCGGGCCTCGCCGCGTGAGGAGAGGGCCTCGGCCGCGCCCCAGGCGTCGTCGAGGCGGACGAAGATCTCCAGGCTCTCCTCTGCGTCGGCCGCCGCGTCACCGGCCCAGTCGGCCCGGTTAGCCAGCACGTTGGCGCGCAGCTGGAGGGCGTTGGCGAGGTCCCAGTCGTAGCCGAAGCGGCGGCAGGTCTCGACGGTGGCGTCGAGCAGCTCGCGCATCCGGCCCGCCTCGCCGATGAGGATGACGGCGAGGACGGCGAAGGAGCCGGGCAGGCGGCAGGTCTGCGGCAGCCCGGGCCGGTAGACGGCGGTGATCCGCTTCAGCCGCTCGACACCCTCGGGCGTGGTCCAGTCGCCCGTCATGTGGTCCATGTTGAGCAGTTCGAGCAGCCGCACCCCGCGCCGGGCCTCCCACAGGTGCTCCTCGCTCAGCGGCGGGGGCGCGGCCGTGCAGGGCTCGTGGAGCGGTACGACGGGGGCGGCGGGCGGCGCGAAGGGGTCGGGGCCTAGGGCGGCGACGGCCTCGGCCCAGTGCAGGGCGTCGGCGCGGAGGTCGCGCATCTGCCAGTACCAGAGGAGGCAGTGGACGAGCATGAGCGCCTCGTGCTCGTCCCGTGCGGCGACGGCGCGGCGCAGGGCGGTGCGCAAGTTCTCGTACTCGGTCCTGAACCAGCCCATGGCCCGTACCTGCTCGCCACCGCGGAGCGCGGGGTCGGCGAGGCGGGCGAGTTCCCGGTAGTGGACGAGGTGCCGCCGCTCGGCGTCGCTCCGGTCCCCGGCCTCGTCGAGCCGCTCCCCGGCGTACTCGGCAACGGTCTCCAGAAGCCGGTAGCGCATGCTCCCGTCATCGCCGGGCGCGGCGACGACGAGCGACTTGTCGACAAGCGACCCGAGCAGGTCGAGGGCGTCGCCGGGCGACACGGCGGCGTCGGCGGGGCCGCCGGGTTCTGCCGGAACGCCGGCCGCCACGCCATCGGCGTTCGGCCGGGCGACGCCCGGCGACGTGTCGCGCGCGGAACGGACGGACTCGGCGGCGGCGTCGGGAGCACCCGGTTCCGGCGGGGTGCCGGGCGACGCCGGCGACGCGCCCGGCTCGGAAGGGAGGGGCTCGGCGCAGGCGTCGGGAGCGGGAGCACCCGGTTCTGCCCGCGCGCCGGCCGCCGCGTCGGCGGGCGTCGGCCGGCCGTCGCCCGCCGACGCGTCCAGCCCGGAACGGGCGGGCTCAGCGGGGGCGTCGGGAGCGGGAGCACCCGGTTCCGGCGGGGTGCCGGCCGCCGCGCCGTCGGCGGTCGGCCGGGCGACGCCCGGCGACGCGTCCGGCCCGGAAGGGACGGGCTCGGCGAGCGCGCCGACTTGGGTGGCACAGACGGCCTCCACCGCGTTCAGGTCGCAGCCGCCCGAGAAGACCGACAGGCGGCGCAGGACGGCGCGTTCGGGCTCGGACAGGAGGTCCCAGGACCAGTCGACGACCGCCCGCAGCGTCTGCTGGCGGGGCAGGACCGTCCGTGCGCCCGAGGTCAGCAGCCGGAACCGGTCATCGAGACGGTCGGCGATCTGCCGCGGGGACAGCAGCCGCAGCCGCGCCGCCGCGAGCTCGATCGCCAGCGGAAGCCCGTCCAGACGACGGCAGATCTCCGCGCACGCCTCCGGGTCGCCATCCGAATCGAAGCCGGGGCGGGCCGCGGCACCCCTATCCGCGAGCAGCCGCAGCGCCGACGCTTGCGGCAGCGGCTCCACCGGCCGTACGAACTCCCCCGGTACGCCCAGCGGTTCACGGCTCGTCGCGAGCACCGTCACTCCCGGGCACCGCGCCAGCATCTGCTCTACCAGCTCCGCCGCCGCGCCCACCACGTGCTCGCAGTTGTCCAGGAGCAGCAGCAACTGTCGCGGCGCGCAGTGTTCCACGAGCCGCCCGAGCGGGTCGTCCATGGTCCGCAGACCTTCGGCGCCCGCACCGCGCAGCACGGTCTCCCGCGCCCCCACGGCCCCGAGCACGGCCTCGGTGACCGCCTCCGGGTCGGTGACGGGCGCGAGTTCGGCCAGCCACACCCCGTCGGGCCACGCCCCGGCGTCGGCGGCCCGCTCGGCCGCCTCCTGCGAGAGCCGTGTCTTCCCGGCCCCGCCCGGCCCGAGGAGCGTGACGAGCCGGCTGCCGCGCAGATCCTCCTGGAGCCTGGCGATGTCCTGGTCCCGCCCGACGAAGCTGGTCAGCCGGGCTCGGAGGTTGCCCGGGCGGGCCGACACCACGGCACGGACCAGGCCGGGACCGGCCTGAGCCGCAACCTCGGGCCGCGGCTGCACCGGGCCCCCGGCCCGGCCTGCCGCATCCGCCTCCGAGCCCCCGGGTTCCCCCGCCGGAGCCAGCAGCTCCGCGTGGAGGGCCCGCAGGGCCGGGGACGGGTCCGCGCCGAGGCGGTCCGCCAGGGCGCGGCGGAAGGACTCGTACGCCGCGAGGGCCTCCGCCGCTCGCCCCGTGTCACGCAGCGCGCGGATGCGCAGGGCCTGGAGCGGTTCGTCCAGCACGTGCGCCTCGCAGAGGGCGGTCAGTTCGGGGAGGACCGAGGCCGCCTCCCCCAACGCGAGGGCCGCCCCGAAGCGGGCCCGTCGGGCGTCCAGGCGGCGGGCCTCCCAGCGGGCCGCCTCCGCCGTACGGTCCGGCAGGTCGGCGAGCGCGGGCCCCCGCCACAGGCCCAGCGCCTCGTCGAGCAGCCGCGCCGCCCGCGCCGGATCGCCCGCGTCGAGCGCCCGCACGCCGTCCCCCGCCAGCCGCTCGAACCGGTGCGCGTCCACGTCGTCGGGGGCCGCCGCCAGCCGGTACCCGCCAGTGCCCGACACGACCGCGTCCCGGCCGATCGCCCGCCGCAGCCGTCCGACGAGCGCCTGGAGCGCGGCGATCCCGTCCGCCGGCGGGTCGTCGGCCCAGACCTCGGCGACGAGGGCGCCGACCGGAACAGTTCGGTCCGCCCGGAGCGCCAGTACGGTCAGCAGCGCCCGCAGCCGCGCGCCGCCGAGGGCGACGGGGCTGCCGTCGGCTGCGTGGACCTGGGTGGGACCGAGGACGGAATAGCGCACAGGCCCTATTCTCCGTGAGCCGGGGATCACCGCAGGAACTCACCCCCGCCCCGGCACGTTTCCCGCACACACCCCGCCGCGCCCCAGGGAGTCCCACCGATGACCACGGCCACCACCCGTAGCCACGAGCGCAGGATCAGCCCGGTCTTCCTGGCGATCCTCGCCGTCATGGCGGTCACCGGCTGGGCCGTGTGGACCGGCTTCGCGGCCTCCCCCGGCCTGGCGATCTTCCTCTTCGTGACCTCGGCGTGGGTCGTCTCGCTCTGTCTCCACGAGTACGCACACGCCCGCACCGCCCTCCACGGCGGCGACATCACCGTCGGCGCCAAGGGGTACCTCACGCTCAACCCGCTCGCCTACACCCACGCCGTGCTGAGCATCATCCTGCCGGTGCTGTTCGTGATCATGGGTGGCATCGGTCTGCCGGGCGGCGCCGTCTTCATCGAGCAGGGCCGGATCCGGGGCCGCTGGAAGCACAGCCTCATCTCGGCGGCGGGCCCGCTGGCGAACGTCCTGTTCGCGATCGTGTGCACGGCGCCGTTCTGGCTGGACGCGCTGGACGGCGTCCCGCTCGCCTTCCAGTACGCGCTCGCCTTCCTGGCGTTCCTCCAGGTGACGGCCGCGCTCCTGAACTTCCTGCCGGTGCCGGGCCTGGACGGCTACGGAGTGGTCGAGCCCTGGCTGTCGTACAAGGTGAAGCGGCAGATAGAGCCGTACGCGCCGTACGGCTTCTTCGTCGTGATCGCGCTGCTCTTCGTCCCGGCGATCAACGGGGCGTTCTTCGACACGATAGACGCGCTGATGCGGGCGCTGAGTGTGCCGGAGCTCTCCCGCTACTGCGGCTCGGACCTCTACCGCTTCTGGCAGGAGACACCGGACCTCTGCCAGGTCTGACCCGGAGGTGCGGCGGCGACTCTGGACGGTTCCCGCGCGGCTTGGCAAGATCAACCCCTCATATGGCATGAACACACAATGAGTGCATGCCCGAATGTGAGGGGGACTCATGCTGTCACGCATCGGCCGACGCTTGTTCGCCGCCGGGGCCGTCCTGGCCTTGGCGGCCGGAACGCTCGGCGCCGCCGGGAGCGGGCAGGCAGCGGTCGCGGCGGAGACCGGGACCGGGTTCCGGACCGGGACCGTCGAGGTCGCCGCCGTGCCGCCGATGGGACCGGTCTTCAACGACCCGACATCCACCGACACCGCCCAGCAGAACGCCATCAAGAACCGGGTCCGCGAACTGATCGCCGCCGCCGACACCGGTTCGACGATCGAGATGGCGCTGTACCACCTGTGGGACAACACGATCGCCCAGGACCTCGCCGACGCGCACACCACCCGTGGCGTCAACGTACGGGTGGTGCTGGACGAGACCACCGCCAGCGACCCGGACGGCAGCCCCACCTCGTACAACACGCTCGTGGCGGCGCTGGGCACGGACATCGCACAGAGCTCGTACGTCACCCTGTGCCGCGCCGGCACATCGTGTCTGGGGTCCACCGGCAGCGGCATCAACCACAACAAGGTCCTGCTGTTCAGCAGCCTCGGTGGCGGTGCGGCGCAGCAGGTGGTGCTCCAGATGACGTCGAACCTGACGCCGTCGAACTACTCCCGGTACTGGAACAGCGCGGTGGGCGTCGCCGGCAACGCGGAGCTGTACGCGGCGTACACCTCGTACTTCGCCAAGCTCGCCAAGCAGGACCGGGCCAACTGGAGCTACACCTCCGCCAACGCGGGCGACTACAAGGTGTACTTCTTCCCGCGCGCGGGCACCACGGCCGACACCGACACCGTCGTCAACACGCTGGACAACGTCGGCTGCACCTGGAGCGACTCGGCGGGCACACACCGCACCGCCATCCGCGTCGCCATGCTGAAGATCACCCGGCAGGCCGTGGCCGACAAGCTGCGGGCGCTGGCCGCGGCGGGCTGCACCGTCGATGTCGTCTACAGCGAGACCGACTCCGGCACGTGGAACGCGCTGCACGGGCAGACCCGGCTCACCACGCGCTGCTACCAGCACGACGACGACGCGGACGCCACGACGCCCCGCCGCATTGTGCACTCCAAGAACATGATGATCGACGGCATGTACGCGGGCGCGCGACAGAAGCTGGTCTTCACGGGCAGCCACAACTGGAGCGGCCCGGCGTTGCGCGACAACGACGAGGCGATGCTGCGGATCACCACAGCCTCGGTGTACGACGCGTTCGAGGCCGACTTCGGGAAGGTGCGTACCGCGGCGTATCCGGGGACGGCGGACGACGTGGACGTCTGCAGGTGATCCGCTGACCCGTTGACCGATGCCGGGGACGACGCCCGGGTGCGGCGGAGCTAGCCGTTCGTCGCCCCGGCCCCGGTCCCCGCCTCGACCCTGGCGCGGCGAATGTAGTACCAGGCCATGTTCGAGGAGAGGCCGGCGAACAGGACCCAGACGACTCCCAGCCAGCTGCCCGCGGCGAAGGAGACGACGGCCGCGACGACGGCGAGGGCGCAGACGGCGAGGGCGTACAGAGCGAGGCGGGGCATGGGGTCGGCTCCTGTCCGGGTACGGCTGATGGTGCCCGTCCAGTGTCCCCCATGCCCTCGGGGGATCAGACGTCGGTGACCCGGAGCCCCGCGTGGGCCTTGTAGCGGCGGTTGACCGAGATCAGGTTGGCGACGAGGGCCTCGACCTGGTGGGCGTTACGCAGCCGGCCGGCGAAGACGCCGCGCATGCCGGGGATGCGGCCGGCGAGTGCCTGGACGATCTCGACGTCGGCGCGCTCCTCGCCGAGGACCATCACGTCGGTGTCGATCTCGTCGATCGCCGGGTCCTGGAGCAGGACGGCGGAGAGGTGGTGGAAGGCGGCGGTGACCCGGGACCCCGGCAGCAGGGCGGCGGCCTGCTCGGCGGCGGAGCCCTCCTCGGGCTTGAGGGCGTAGGCACCCTTCTTGTCGAAGCCGAGCGGGTTGACGCAGTCGACGACGAGCTTGCCGGCGAGTTCGTCGCGCAGCGCCTCCAGCGTCTTGGCGTGCCCGTCCCACGGGACGGCGACGATCACGATGTCGCTGCGGCGGGCGCACTCGGCGTTGTCTGCGCCCTCGACGCCAAGGCCCAGCTCGTCGGCGGCGGTCTGGGCGCGCTCGGCGGCGCGGGAGCCGATGATCACCTTCTGGCCGGCCTGGGCCAGCCGGTAGGCGAGGCCGCGGCCCTGGTCGCCGGTGCCGCCGAGGACGCCGACGACGAGGCCGGACACGTCTGGGAGGTCCCAGGGGTCCTTGGGGGCGGGCTTGCTGTCAGTCGTAGTCATGGCCTCGACATTACTGTCCGGTCGCGGCGGCACGTCTCCCGTACGGGTGGAAGCCTCGGCAACAGCCCCACACGGGCCGCCCGGCTGAGGCAGGATGCGACCCCATGGATGCCGTACGGGTCGCGTTGCTGCGGGAAGTGCTCGCCGGGACGGAGTGGCCGCGGGAGGCCCGCCGTTTCGCGGGTTCGCTCCGGTCCTCCGTCGTGCCGCACGGGGGCGGGCTGCTGCTGGTCGGCACGGAGGGGTACGAGCCCTGGCATCTGGCGGCGCACCTGGTGGACGAGGCGGCCTGGTCGGGGCAGCCGGAGCTGGCGCCGACGCTCGTACGGCACCGGGTGCGGCCGGGTGATCCGGCGCACCTGGCCGTGGGCCTGGGCCGCCTGGAGTCGGCGCGGCGCGGGGCGACGCTGCTGCTGGTGGCGCCGGAGCGGCCCGAGGCGGGTCTGCTCGAGCGGGTCCACGACGCGCGCAGGGCGGGGGCGACGGTGCTCTCCCTGGACGCCGGCGACCCGGAGGTCCACGGCCTGGCGCACGAGGCGCTGGCGGTGCGGGCGGGCGCGGAGGTCGACCTGGACACGGTCCAGCACCTGGTGAGCGCGGCAACCGGCGAAAACAGCCTCCCACCCCCACGCCCCCACCGCCGCCTCCGCGACCGCCTCTCCCGCCTGGCGGACCACCTGACATCACCGCCACCGACGGGCTGGTAGCGGGGGCGCCGGGGGCGGAGCCTATCCATGGCCCCGCCCGGCGTGGCGCGCTCACATGAGTTCGCTGTGCCTCTTCGTCATCCACGACTGGCAGCCCCAGCGGGCCAGCGCTCCGACAGCGACGGAGACGATGATGGCCCCCCAGTCGATGACGTGCGGGAGCCCAGGGAAGAAGGCGAAGAAAGCGAGCGTCACGACGACGCCCGCGACGAACGCGACAATCCCGGCCCGGCGCCGCCGCGTCGTCCACGCCTCGTCCTGTGTCTGCTGCTGGTCGATCATGAATGACTCACTTCGTGATGTGGTGGCACTGGCTCACGCGGCGCACCCCGTTTACGTGGAGATGCGCGCACGCCTTGCCATAACGAGGCAGGGTCTGAGGAGAGTTGTTCCGCATCGGGTTGATCTTGCACTCGGAGTGAGTCGCGCCTCGGGACGTTCGATACGTCTTGTTGTTGGTGTCGGCGTAGGTGAAGTCGATACGCCAGTTGCAGAAGCCACTGCTCAGGGCCCCGACGAAGGCGCAGTCGACGCCGGCGTTCTGGTACGTGATCTTCTTCCCTTCACCCCTGATGATGTGCGAGAACATGCAGCCGGTCGGGACCTTCATGGTCACACCACCCACGCTGTACTCGAAGGTTTGGACGGGAGTTGAGCCGACGGCGCTGGCCTGCGCCTGCGAAGGGCTTGCCAGCAGGAGCGCGACGGCGACGGCGAGAGCGGTGACGAGTCGGGGTGCGTACTGCGTGGTCACGGTGCGGTCTCTTCCGACGGAGTGTTTCTGGTGATCGGAAAACCGCACCAACGCCACCGCGGTTCTGCGCTGCAGGACGGTTCACTGCTCCGAGTGATCAAGGAATGACGTGCTGACCAGTGCCGACGCGCGACTCAACCAAGGGCCTGAGGGCGTACGAGCCGCACCACGGCGAACGTCCCCACGATGGTGTCACCAACGCGGAACCGGCGTCCGACGAGCTGGGGAGCTCGGGGCGAGCTGATCACAGTCAGCAGATCACCGGCCATAGCGCGCGGAACGAAACGGGCAGCATGGCCTGGTACGCGGTTGCGGTCGCCACCTGCGCCACCGAGCTGTCGAGAGGCACGAGGAGAGCTGGCTGCCCCACCGGCACAACGGTCCCACGCCCTCCCACAAGACCTCGCCGTCCTCCTCGGAAGACGCCAACTCGCCCGTCATCTCGTCCAGCACGTCGTCCGCACGCCCTCCCGCATCGCGCCAGACCCGTACCTCGCCATCGAGCAGCCGCTCCACAATCCGTCGAACCCCAGACGATGGACAGCGAAGCGGAGGAGCTGGAGATCGAGCCATGGCGTCGGCGGCGCGCTGAAGTTGGACGTGCACGTGGGGCGGACTGTAGCGGCGTGCAATGACGCCGGCGCGGGTATGAGCGGCGGTAGGAACGGCAGTCCCGGGAGGACAGGGGCCGGCGGCGGGTCGGCGTTGGGGAGCTTGATGCGGGCGACGGACGCATCCAGCGCGTGTCCCACCGTGGCGAGGTCGTGGATCCAGGGGTCGCCGAGTACGGCATCGAGCAGTCCGCCGTCGTATCCGTTGCCGCCGAACATCGGCTGGTCCCAGGGCATGTCGACCGCGAAGAGGTCAGCCTTGTGCTGGGCGATCCTCCCCTTGGCGGCCTCCACGTCACGAGGTTGGTGACCAGCGGCTCGTCCTGCTGCGCCTTCGCCGGTGGGCAGGTGAGGCCGACACTGTGCTTGACGTACGTCTGAAAGGCGTCGGCAGCCACGCCGGAGTGTGCCTTGCTGGCGGTCAGGGCGTAGGTCTGCGCGTCCTCCAGGAAGCACTGCATGAGCACGCCGGCGTGGCGCCAGGAGCCGGCGACGTCACGGATCGGGCAACGCGGCGGCGGGGCCCCGGGGCCTTCGCGGGGCAGCGGCGCCCCGCGCCCGCCGGTCCTAAATCGGTTGCCGGGTGCGTCGCGTGGTCGGAGCATGGCGGCTCGTGACCTTGAAGTTCTCCGACGTGTTGCCCGATCTCGCGCCCTGGCGTTCCTCGCGGGACTTCCGGCTTCTCTGGGTGCAAGGGCTCGTCGCCTTCTTCGCCAGCGCCGTGGCGATGATCGCGCTGCCGCTGCAGATCAAGGAGCTGACCGGATCACCGCTCGCCGTCGGTGCGATGGGCGCGGTCGAGCTGGTTCCCCTGGTCGTCTTCGGGCTCTACGGCGGTGCGCTCGCCGACGCCGTCGACCGGCGGAAGGTCCTCGTCGCCACCGAGTCCGGGCTCGGGCTGCTCGCCCTGCTCCTGCTCCTCAACTCGCTCCTGCCCGAACCGATGCTCTGGCCGCTGTACGTCGTCGCCGCCGGAGTCTCCGCGCTCGCCGGTCTCCAGCGCCCCGCCCTGGACTCCCTGCTCGCCCGGATCGTGCCGCACGACCAGCAGACGGCCGCCGCCGCGCTCAACTCGCTGCGCTGGCAGATGGGTACGATCGCCGGACCGGCGCTCGCGGGCCTGCTCGTGGCGTACGCCGGTCATCCCCCGGCCTACGCCGTGACGATCGCCGGTTTCCTCGTCTCCGTACTCCTGTGTCTGCGGCTCTCCCCCGCCCCGCCCGCGCACGACGCCGACAAGCCGTCGCTGCGCGGCATCGCGGAGGGCGCCCGCTACGCGTGGTCGCGGCCGGTGCTCCTGGGGACGTACGCGATCGACCTCGCCGCCATGTTCTTCGCGTTCCCGAACACGATCTTCCCGTTCCTGGCGGACGAGCTGGACGCCGACTGGTCGCTGGGCCTGATGTACGCGGCGGGCTCGGCCGGCTCGCTCGTTCTCGGCCTGACCAGCGGCTGGACCTCGCGGATCCGCCGGCACGGGTGGCTGGTCGTGTGCGGTGCCGCGGGGTGGGGGCTCGCGATCGCGGCGGCCGGCTGGTTCTCGGACATCTGGCTCGTGCTGCTCTGCCTGGCCTTCGCGGGCGCCGGCGACATGGCGAGCGGCCTGGGCCGCGCCACGATCTGGAACCAGACGATCCCGGAGGAGCTACGGGGCCGGCTCGCCGGGATCGAGGTCCTGTCGTACAGCGTCGGACCGCAGCTCGGGCAGGTCCGCGCGGGGGCCATGGCCGGCTGGACGGGCACGCGGGCGGCGATCTGGGGCGGCGGCGTGGCGTGTGTCGCCTCCGTGGGGCTGCTCTGCCTCGCTCTGCCGAAGCTGCTCCGCTACGACTCCGATGCGGACGAGGACGCGCTGCGTCACAAGGCTGCGCAGGAGGCGCGGGAGGCGGAAGAGGCCGGGACCGTGGCCCCGGCCTGACGCGCGGGAGCCTGCCGCCGCTCTAATCCTGCGTCTCGTCCGCCGACCCGGGCCTGTCGTGCCACTTCGGATCGGTCTCCCACTCCAGGTTGCGTTCCTGCGCCCTCTCCATCGCGTGGGACGCCTCCTCGCGGCTGGTGTACGGGCCGAAGCGGTTCTTGGCCGGGCACTCCGGGCCCTCCTCGACCTTCTTGTGCTCCAGGCAGTAGTACCATTCACCCGGTTTGCCCACCGTGCGCTTCTTGAACAGGGCCATCGTCGGCTCCTTCCTCTGAGGCCATGCTGCCCCAGACGCGGTCGTTAGACTCGCTGACATGTCTGGCCAGTCGCTGCTCGTACCGGGGGAGCTCTCCCCCCACCGCTCCGTTCCGGGAGCCATCCGTCGTCCCGAGTACGTCGGGAAGCCCGCACCCACCCCGTACACAGGGCCCGAGGTGCAGGATTCCGACACCATCGAGCGGATGCGGATCGCCGGCCGCATCGCCGCGCAGGCGATGGAGGAGGCCGCCAAGCACATCTCGCCAGGGGTCACCACGGACGAGCTGGACCGGGTCGCGCACGAGTTCATGTGCGACCACGGGGCGTACCCCTCCACCCTCGGCTACCGCGGTTTCCCGAAGTCGCTCTGCTCCTCGGTCAACGAGGTCATCTGCCATGGAATCCCCGACTCCACCGTCCTCAAGGACGGCGACATCGTGAACCTGGACGTCACGGCGTACATCAACGGGGTCCACGGCGACAACAACGCCACGTACCTCTGCGGCGACGTGGACGACGAGTCCCGGCTGCTCGTCGAGCGGACGCGGGAGTCCCTCAACCGGGCCATCAAGGCGGTCAAGCCGGGCCGCCAGATCAACATCATCGGCCGGGTCATCGAGTCGTACGCCAAGCGCTTCGGCTACGGCGTCGTGCGCGACTTCACCGGGCACGGCATCAACTCGTCCTTCCATTCCGGACTGATCATCCCGCACTACGACTCCCCGCACGCCACCACGGTCATCCAGCCGGGCATGACGTTCACGATCGAGCCGATGCTGACGCTGGGCACGCACGAGTACGACATGTGGGACGACGGCTGGACGGTCGTGACGAAGGACCGCAAGCGGACGGCGCAGTTCGAGCACACGCTCGTCGTCACGGACACCGGGGCCGAGATTCTCACGTTGCCCTGATTCTTTCCCCGGGTAGCGTTTTTACCGACAGGTCGTCGGGAACCAGTTGACTTAGGTAAGCCTAAGTAGCAGGATCTCAGCAGGTTCCCGTCCCATCGGCCACGGAGGCACGCCTTGGACACGCCCTTCTCGACGCTCATCCGCACGGCCTCTCACGAACAGCACACCGAGGCCGAGACGTCGACCTTCATGAGCGACCTCCTCGGTGGCCGGCTCGCCGTGGACGCCTACACGCGGTACACGGAGCAGCTCTGGTTCGTGTACCGCGCCCTGGAGGACGGCGCCGAAGCGCTGAAGGACGACCCGGTCGCCGGGCCCTTCATACAGCCGGAGCTGTACCGCACGGCCGCCCTGGAGCAGGACCTCACCCATCTGCGGGGCCCGGACTGGCGCGCCGGGCTCTCCGCGCTGCCCGCCACCGCCGCGTACGCCGCGCGGGTGGCGCAGTGCGCTCGGGAATGGCCGGCCGGCTATGTGGCGCACCACTACACGCGCTACCTCGGCGACCTCTCTGGCGGCCAGATCATCCGCGACAAGGCGGAGCGCACGTGGGGCTTCGCGCGCAAGGGCGACGGCGTCCGCTTCTACGTGTTCGAGGAGATCGCGAACCCCGCGGCCTTCAAGCGCGGGTACCGGGAGCTGCTCGACGGCGTGAACGCCGACGACCTGGAGAAGCAGCGGATCATCGACGAGTGCAAGCGCGCCTTCGACTTCAACGGCGCGGTGTTCCGGGAGCTGGGCACCGAGTTCCCGCTCAGCGCGTAGCCGCGAGCGCGGCGTCAGCGGGGCGGGGCGGGGCGGGCATCGCGGGTTCGAGTCCCGTTACTCGGGCCCGCCGCCTCAGAGCGTCAGCGTGCGCTCCAGCCTCACCCGGCCGCCCAGCTCTATGACGCCGTCGGGGCCGGGGGCCGTGAGGATCTGCGACCCCCGGCCCTGCGTGATGTTCAGGGCCCGGCCCAGCTCGGCCGTGAGCAGCAGGGCCGCCGCGCCCGTCGCCTCGTCCTCGTCGATACCGTCCCCGCGCCCCGGGAACGCCCGCGCCCGCACCCGCCCGGCCGCCTCGTCCTCCCAGGCCCAGGCGTACAGCCACTCCCCCGGCTCGGGAACCTCCAGCGCGTCGACCTCGGCGGCCGACCCGTACCGCCGCAGCGTCCGCGGCGGGGCCCACTCGGCGCGGGCCTCGATCCAGGTGAACTCCCCGTCCCCGCGCACCCACACCTCGCCGGCTGGCGGGCGGACGACCTCCAGATCGAGCAGCCAGGCCGCGCCGACGAGCGGATAGCCGGCGAACGGCAGCCGCACACCGGGCGTGTAGATGTCGACGATCCCGCGCTCCGGGTCGTCCACGAACACGGTCTCGCTGAACCCGAGTTCCTTGGCGAGCGCCTGCCGGGACGCCTCGTCGGGATGCGTACGCCCGTCCCGTACGACACCCAGGGCGTTGCCGTACCGGCCGTCGCCGGCGCAGAAGACGCGCAGGACGTCGATGTCGGTGGCGCTGCTCGTCACGGTCGTGTGCATGGCGGAATTCAAGCATCCACCGCTCCCGTTCGGCGGCCCGACCGGGAATCGGGGGCCAGGCATGCGGCAGGGCCGCACCGCCGTTTCCGGGGGTGCGGCCCTGCCTGTGGGGGGTGGCGGGTTCAGGATTCCGTCGTGCGGCGGCGGACCGCGAAGACGACGGACGCGCCCGCGAGGGCCGTGGCGCCGGCGGCGCCGAGGAGGGTGCCGGTCGGGAGGCCCGCGCCGGTGGCGGCGAGGGAGCCGGTGCCGCCGACCGTGCCGCCACCACCGGTGGTGGTCGACGAGCCGCCCGTGGTACCGCCGGTCGTCGTCGGCAGCGGGGCGTCCTTGTCCACGGTGAGGGCGACGGTCACCGGGTCGATGGCGGTGCCCGGCTGGTAGAACGCCTGGCCGCCCGGGCCCGCGAACTGGGCCGCGCCGTCCTTCGTCAGCTTGGCCGGGATGTTCGCGAGGGTCACGACACCGTTCTTCGCGGTGTAGTCGGCCTTCGACAGGTCGAGGTCGGCGAACGTCACGTCGTTCTTCGTGCCCTGGGCGGTGGCGACGTCCGCGACGAGCGTGCCGGCCGAGCCGCTGGCCTTCACCTTCACGTCGCTGATGGCCCAGTCGATGGTGTGGGCCGCGCACTCGAAGCGGACCGTGCCCGTGAAGGCCGCGTCGGCCGTGCGGGCGTTCGCGTTCCAGTCGCCGGAGCCGGAGCCGAGGGCGAAGTCGTACACCGAGCCGTTCTTCGTCGCGCCGCCGGTCGCCGTCGCCTTGCCGCCGCAGGTGCCCACGACGTACTTCCGCCAGGACTCCTTCACGCCCCAGGTGAGCTTGCCGTTCTCGACCGACGGGGTGCCCGTGGTCGGCTTGACCGTGGGCTGCGCGGTGGTCGGGGCGGTGGTCGGAGGCGCCGTGGTCTTCGTCGGGGTCGGGGTTGGGGTCGGCGTGGGGGTCTTGGTGGGTGTCGGGGTCGGCTGCGTGCCGCCGCCCGCCTTCACCGTCAGGGTCGCCGCGTCGAGCGCGTCGCCCTCCTTGTAGAAGCCGGCGAACGCCTCCGCGCCGCCCTTGGTCAGCTTCGCCGGTATGTCCTTGAAGACCATCGCGCCGCCCGCGCCCTGGCCCGGCCGCACCCCGGTCATGTCCAGCGCCGCGATCGCGATGTCCTCGCGCGTCACGAACTTCCCGTCGTTGCCCTTGGTGACGACATCGGCGGTGATCTCGCCGGTCGGCGCGGCCGAGCCCTTCGTCGTCAGCTTCACGTCGGAGAGCGTGATGTCGAGGACGCCGCCGTGCGCCTCGAAGTGGACGCTGCCCTTGAAGGCGTTGGCCGTGGCGTGCGTCCCGGTGTCGTACGTACCGGTGCCCTCCACGAAGGTGAACACGCCGTTGTCCGCGGCCTGCTTCGCGCCGCCCCCGACCGTGGTCTTCCCCTGGGCCATGGGCGAGGCGAGGTACTTGCGGAAGGACTCCTTGAAGCCCCAGTCCAGTGTGCCGTCCTTCAGCTCCATCACGGGGGCGCCGTCCGCCGCGAGGGCGGGCAAGGCGAAGACGCTCGCTCCGAGCGCTGCGGCGGTGGCGACGGCCGCGGCGAGGATGAGCGGTCGACGGGTGGGTGTGGCCATGGTCGGTGGTCTCCTACGGGAGGGAATCTGGGGTCAGTTGAAGGTGCTGCGGCGGCGTACGAGGGCGAAGGCGGCGAGCGCGGCGAGGACCAGCACGCCGCCTCCGATCGCCAGGTACGTACCGGTGGAGGAGGAATCGGAGGCGGCCGCGGTCTTCGCCGGAGCAGCGGACGCGGAAGCGGAGGCCGAAGCGGAAGGGGATGCCGAGGGCTTCGCGTCGCTCCCCAGGTCCGGCAGGGCCGGCAGCTGCGCCTTTGCGTCGACCGCTACGGCCAGCGAGACCGGGTCCATCTCCGTACCGGCCTTGTACATCCCGCCGAAGGCCTTCGCGCCGCCCTCCGTGAGGGTCGCGGGTGCCTCGGTCAGTACGGCGAGACCGTTCTTCGGCGCGAAGTCCCGGGCCGTGAAGGTGATCAGGGGTACGCCCTTCTCGGTCGTGCCGCCGCTGGTGACATCGGCGCTGAGCGTGCCCTTGCCGCCGGTCACGGTGACCGAGACGGCGCCGAGGGCGAGGTCGAGGTGGGTGCCGGTGAAGCGGACGGAGCCCGCGAAGTCCGCGTCCAGGGTCTGCTTCTCCGGGTCGTACGTGCCCTTCCCGCTCGGGAAGCGGAACAGCGCGCCGCCGTCCTGGGCGCCGCCGGACAGGGTCCACCTGCCCTGGGCGATGGAGCCGGTGACGTACTCGCGGAAGGTGCGGCGCACGCCCCAGTCGACGGCTCCGTCCCGGAAGCCTCTGGTGGCGGCGGAGGAACTCACGGACGGCTCGGGGGACTTGGTGGCCGTCGGCTCGGCGGCGGCCTTCACGTCGACGGTGAGGCTGATCGGATCGAGCGGTGTGCCGGCCGTGTAGTACCCGGCGAAGGCGCGTGCGCCCTGCGAGGTCAGCGTGGTGGGCACGTTGGTGAGGGAGATCGGGCTGCCGCCGCCGCGCATGTCGATCCCGGCGAGGTTCAGCGAGGCGAGCGGCACCTGGGAGGAGGAGGTGAGCTTCCCCGTCCCCTTGGCCTTGCTCGCCATGTCGGCGTAGAGCGTGCCGCGCCCGCCCTCGATGCGGACGCGGGGCCGGCTGATCGTCAGATCCAGCTCGTGGGTGCCGTCGCTCGTCCGGTGCCCGAGGAAGTGCACGCCGCCCGTGAATCCGGCGGTGAAGGCGCCGCTCGCGGGGTCGTACGAGCCCCGGGCGGAGTGGAAGCGGAACTGGCTGCCGCCGACGGTGGCGGCGCCGCCCGAAAGATTCCAACTGCCGTGTGCGATGGGGCCCGTGACATAACTCTGGAAAGAGGATTTGATTCCCCAGTCGAGTCTGCCACCCTGCACCGTACGGTCCGCGGCCTGGGCGGCGGTGGCCGGGAGCAGGGACCCGAGGAGCGCCGCGAAGAGCGCGACGGCGAGCGCCCGGGCCGGTCTGGACAGCAGCATGTAACCCCTCCGAGGGCTAGCAAGTGAGGTAAGGCTAACCTAAGGTATCCGGAGGAAAAACGACAGGCTGTTGCCCAGAACGAACAGGACGGTGCTTGTCCGTGCAGAGATCTCGCCTCGCGGGTGTGCTGACATCGGCACTCGCACTCGCCCTCCTGGCGACCGGCTGCGGCGACGGAAGCGCTCCCTCGAAGCCCGGGGCCCCTGCGGCGCACGCCGCGCCCGACCGGGTCGAACCCCTCGCCGGCGCACCGAAGTCCACGCTCCCGGCGACGGTGGACTCGGCGGACGGGCGCACGGTCACCGTCACGTCCACCCAGCGGATCGTCCCCCTGACCGGCTCCCTCAACGAGATCGTCTTCACCCTCGGCCTCGGCGACCGGGTGGTCGCCCGGGACATCACGGCCACCTTCGAACAGGCCGCGAAACTCCCGGTGGTGACCCGCGCCCACGACGTCTCCGCCGAGAGCGTGCTCTCCCTGCGGCCGACCCTCGTGCTCGCCGACACCTCCACGGGGCCCGCCGAGGCGATCGCCCAGATACGCGACGCGGGCGTCCCGCTCGTCGTGGTGAAGCCCGCGAAGGAACTCGCGGACGTGTCCGCCCGGATCGAGACGGTCGCCGCCGCCCTCGGCGTACCGGAGGCCGGGACCGCGCTGAAGCGGCGGACGCAGGACCGGATCGACACGGTCCGCAAGGACATCCCCGCGGGGCGGGACAAGCCGCGGGTGGCCTTCCTCTACGTCCGCGGATCGGCCGCCGTCTATCTGCTCGGCGGCGCCGAGTCCGGGGCCGCGTCGCTCCTGGAGGCGGCGGGGGCCGTGGACGCGGGCAAGGAGTCCGGCCTGAAGAAGGACTTCACGCCGATCACCAGCGAGGCGCTGGCCGCTGCCGCGCCCGATGCGATCCTCGTCATGAGCAAGGGCCTCGAGTCGGTCGGCGGGGTCGACGGTCTGGTGAAGATCCCCGGCGTCGCGGAGACCCCGGCCGGGATGGACCGCCGGGTCGTCTCGGTCGACGACGGCGTCCTCCTCAACTACGGCCCGCGCACGGACCAGGTGCTGAAGTCCCTCGTCGACCAGCTGTACGGAGCGTCGAAGTGACCGCGGTCGACGGCTCGGTGACCCCCGCGCATCCGGTCCCTAACGACGGCTCGGTGACGCCCGCACATCCGATCCCGAGCGACAGCTCGGTGACGCCCGCGCATCCGGACCCGAGCGACGGCTCGGTGACGCCCGCGCACCCGGACCCCAGCGACAGCTCGGTGACGCCCGCGCACCCGGACCCCAGCGACAGCTCGGTGACCCCCGCGCATCCGGACCCGAGCGACGCCGCGGGGGCCGTACCGGAGCCCCCCGGCCGGACGGCCGGGAACGCGTCGGGCCGGACGGCGGACGGCACGCACGCGTCGCCGGGCCCGGCGGGGGGGGGGCCGCCGGCCCGAAGGAGGTGGGAGACCCCAACCCCCCCCCCCCCCCCCCCCCCCCCCCCCCTCTGTTTCCCTTTCTTCTCTTCCCCCCTCTCTTGGGT
>NZ_JBVHXA010000025.1:32449-71301 GCF_055563935.1 Streptomyces sp. NPDC029169 | reverse complement strand
ATCCGTCCGCAGACCGCCGAGCACCCGGACTACCGGGGGTATGCGGGTCAGATCGCGGCCGGTGCCTTCCGGGTCGGCGAGCAGATCACCGTCCTGCCGTCCGGGCGCACCAGCACCATCGTGGGGATCGACGCGCTCGGTGAGTCTGTGGACATCGCCTGGGCGCCGCAGTCCGTCACGCTCCGGCTTGCCGACGACATCGACATCTCGCGCGGCGACCTCATCGCCGTCACCGGTGACACCCCGGCCACCAGCCGGAACATCGAGGCCACCGTCTGCCACGTCGCCGACCAGCCGCTCGCCGTCGGCCGGCGGGTCCTGCTCAAGCACACCACCCGCACCGTGCCCGCCATCGTCGCGGCCATCCCGTCCCGCTTGGTCCTCGACGACCTCTCCCAGCACCCGGACCCGGAGCGGCTCGTCGCCAACGACATAGGCCAGGTCGAGATCCGTACCGCCGAGCCGCTCGCGCTCGACGCGTACGCCGACTCCCGCCGTACCGGATCGTTCCTGCTGATCGACCCGGCGGACGGCACCACGCTCGCCGCCGGCATGGCAGGCGAGTCCTTCGCCACCGATCCGACGACTTCCCGCACGAGGTGACGTCCCCCATGCCCCCGACCGCACGCCCGCAGCGCTGGCTGCTGCGCAAGCCCAAGGGCGACGCGCCCACCCGCCTCTTCTGCTTCCCGTACTCCGGTGTGGGGGCGTCGATGTACAACCGGTGGCCGACCCGCATCGGCCAGGCCGAGGTGTGCCTGATCCAGCTGCCCGGCCGCGAGAACCGGCTGCGCGACCCGCACTACGGCACGTACGAGCAGCTCGCCGGACCGCTGGCCGAGGCGCTCCTGCCGTACCTGGACCGGCCGTTCGCCTTCTTCGGCCACTGTGGCGGGGCCCTCCCAGGCTTCGCCACCGCCCTCCACCTGGCCGAGGCCGGTCTGCCCGCCCCTGCCGCGCTCTTCATCTCCTCGCAGGTGTCCCCGGACGACGGACCCTTCGGCCGCTTCCTCGGGATGACGGACGCCGAACTGGCCGAGGAACTCGCCCAGCTGACCCAGGCCATGGGCGGCACACCGCACCCGGACCTCATCGACATGAGCCTGGGTGTCCTGCGCGCCGACGTGGACGCCAACAAGGCGTACCACCTGGACGCACCCGTCGTCCTGCCCTCCGACATCCACGCCATCGGCTGGTCGCAGGACCGCGAGATACGGCCGGACCAGATGGGAGGCTGGGCGCGCTTCGCCGCCCCGGGGCGCCATCACCCGGTGACCCTGCCCGGCGAGCACTACGCCTTCCTCCAGGCGCCCGAGGTGCTGACGAAGGTCATCGAGGACGGCATGCTGCGCGCCCTCGGGCAAGCGGAGCCCCCCGCCGCCCCGGCCGCCACCGGGGGAGGTGCGGCCGGTGGAGCTCTCGCCCACTTCTGACCAGCTCGCCTACCGGGACCGGGTCCGCGCCCTGCTCGACGACGACGCCCTACGGGCCGCCACCGCGGCCGTACGCAGCCGGCCCGGCACCGAGAGCGGCCTCCTCGACGTCTACCGGAAGCTCGGGGAGCAGCGCCTGCTTGCCCCCAACTGGCCGTACGAGTACGGCGGTTCCGGCGCCGGCATCGCCGAGAAGGCCATCCTCACCGAGGAGCTCATCGCCCACGGCGTCCCCGACATCGCGCACACGCTCAGCGTGGACATCGTCGGCCTCGCCCTCCTGCTCTACGGCACGGAGACGCAGAAGAGCCGCCTGCTGCCGCCGATCGCGCGCGGCGAGAGCATCGCCGGGGTGCTCTTCAGCGAGCCGGGCGCGGGCTCCGACCTCAGCGCGCTGCGCACCCGCGCCGACCGCGACGGCGACGGCTGGCGCCTGCACGGCACGAAGATCTACAGCGCCAAGACCCATCTGGGCGACTTCGCGCTCTGCGCGGCCAGGACCAGCGAGTCCGAGGTCCGCTTCCACGGCATCTCCGTCTTCCTCGTCCCCCTGCGGACCCCCGGCGTGCGCGTCGAACCGCTGTGGAACATCGGCGACGAACGGTTCAACGAGGTCACGCTCTCCGGGATCCACGTGACCGAGGAGGACGTGCTCGGAGATGTCGACGACGGCTGGCGGATCATCGGCGAGGTACTGGGTCTGGAGCGCACCGGTGTGGAGTTCCAGGCCAAGGCACGCCGCTGGCTCGACATCGCCCTGGACCGCGTGGGCTGCGGGGCCGCCCCACTCGACCAGGGAGACGGGGCGCGGCTGGTGGCTCTGGACGCCGAGGTGAGGGCCGCCCGGCTGCTGGCCTGGCGCTGCGTGAACGATCTGCACGCGGGCCGCACCGACGAGGTGCGCTCGGCGATGGCCAAGTACGGAGCCGGCGAGACCGCCCGTTCGGTCGCCCTCGTCCTCCCCGAGGTCCTGGGCCTGGACGCCCTGCTCGCGGGCGACGACGAGGAGGCGCGGGACCTCGGGGCCCTGGAGGCGGCGTACCGGGAGGCGCCGGGCCTGACCCTCGCCTCCGGCACCTCCGAGGTGATGCTCACCCTGATCGCCTCCGCGGGTCTGGACCTGCTCACCTGACCAGCCCTCATCCCGCTCGGATCGCCCGTACGCTCCGATCACCCACCCGCCCGACAGACAGCCGGAGAACCACCACGCCATGGACGTCACCACCGCCCCGCACCACGAGGAACTGCGACACACCCTCACCGAGGTCCTGGACGACGAACTCGCCCCGCTCATCAGGCGCATGGCGGACCGGCCCCGGCACGGAACGGACACCTCGGACGCCGACGTCCGCGCCATGGTGTGGCGGGCGCTGACCGACCTGGGCGTGCTCCGGATGCCCGGGGGAGCGGGCGGGCAGGAGGCCCTCGCCGTGGTCGCGGAACGCCTGGGGGAGCTCCTCTACCAGGGGCCGCTCCTCGACACCGTCCTCGCCGCCGAGACCCTGCTGCGCTCCCGTACCTGCCCGGAACGCGACCGGCTCCTGAACGAGATCGCGCACGGCACGTCCGTGGCCGCCGCCGTCCGGGACGGCGACCTGCACCCCGAGAACGGCGCCCTCACCGTGGGAGCGGCCGACGGCACCGTCAGCGCGGTACGGCGGTTCGTGACCTGCGCCGCTGACGCCGACTGGCTGCTCGTCACCGGCCGCACCCCCGAGGGCGAGCACCGTACGGCCCTGCTCCCGCGCGACCACCCGACCGTCCGACTGCGCCGGCAGGAGGAGCTGGGGCGAGGCGAGACGTACGCCGTCGAGCTCGCCGCCACCCCCGTCCTCGCCTGGCTGGACCTCGGCCCGGACCCGGTCGCCGCCTGGCAGCAATTGATCGCCTCCGCCCGCACGCTCCAGGCCGCCTACCTCGTCGGCCTCGCCGCGGCCGCCCTGCGGCTCGCGGTGGAACACGCCCGGGAACGCCGCCAGTTCGGCGGCCCCATCGGTCGGCAGCAGTCCCTCGCCTTCACCCTCGCCCGCCACGCGACCCGCATCGACGCCGCCCGCCTCCTGACCCGCGTCGCCGCGCGCGAGGCCGACACCGGCGCCGACCCGCGCCTGAGCGCCGCGCAGGCGTACGCGATGACCGCCGAACTTTCCAAGGAGACCTGCCGGGACACCGTCCAGATCCACGGCGCCCGGGGCCTGACCCTGGACTGCGAGGCCCAGCTGTTCCTGCGCCGCTCCGCGGTCGAGTCCTTGGTGCTCGGCGCACCGAACCGGGTCCGGGCCGACGTACTGCCGCTGCTCCTTGCCGCGGCCGCTTCCGGGCAGGTACGGGGCGAGAGGTGATCGAGCGGATACTGCCGCGTGCCGTCGCCGTCGAAGAGGCGTACGGAGACCTCGCCGAGGCCCTGCTGTTCCCCGAGGAAGAGACGGCCGTCGCCGGCGCGGTGCCGAAGCGGCGGCGGGAGTACGCGACCACCCGGCACTGCGCACGCATCGCGCTGCGCCGGCTCGGACACCCGCCGACGCCGGTTCTCAGGGGCCCGAACCGCGAACCCCTCTGGCCGGAGGGGGTGGTCGGCGCCCTCACCCACTGCGACGGCTACCGGGCGGCGGCCGTCGCCCGGGCCGGAGCGCCGATCGTCTCGCTCGGCATCGACGCGGAACCGCATCTGCCGCTGCCGGACGGGGTACGGGAGCACATCGCCCGCCCGGAAGAACTCCCGCACCTGGCCGAACTCGCCGCCCGAGAGCCCGAAGTGCACTGGGACCGGCTGCTGTTCAGCGCCAAGGAGTCCGTCTACAAGGCCTGGTTCCCGCAGGCCCGCTCCTGGCTCGACTTCGAGGACGCCACGCTCCGCTTCGCCCCCGCCCACCGGACCTTCGAGGCGTCCCTCCACCGAACGGGCCCGCTGACCACGGTGCGAGGCCGCTGGCTCGTCGAGGCCGGCCTCGTCGTCACCGCGGCCGTCGTGTGATGATCCCCGCGCACAGCAGCGGGGCCGGCTCCTCGGCCGAGTACCCGGCGGGCACGGTCGCGCACTGGGTGTAGCCGCCGTCCGCGTCCCAGCCGGTGAAGTGCGACGAGGGGCAGAGGTTCTCCCGGCCGCGTGCGCAGTTCCGGCAGGTTCCGCACGTGGGCCGCAGCCAAGGGATTCCTCCCCGGGCGCCGACCTCCGGCCCGGTGACCTCGCTGCCGGCGCTGGATCGTCCCGGGGCGTTCGGCGGCGACGACCCAGGCCGCCATCGTCTCCGGGACCGGGGCAACCGTCTCGGGCCTCCGTCTCCCGCTCGGCTCAGCCCTCGGCCGCCGCTGAGGGAGGCGCCTGCTCCGGGGGTTCGGCGACGGAGACCTGGGCGGGGCGGAGCAGCCGTGTGCCCACCTGGTAGCCGGGGCGCAGGACGGCCGTGCAGACGGGCGCGTCGACGTCGTCGGACACCTGGTGGTCGACGGCTTCGTGGCGCGCCGGGTCGAAGGGTTCGCCCGGCCGGCCCGTCCGTTCCAGGCCGAGGCTCGTGAGCCGTTCCTCCAGAGTGTCGGCCACTGTCCGCATCTCTCCCGTGACCTCGCCGAGCCCGCGGGCCCGGTCGATGGCGTCGAGAACGGGCAGGAGGTGGTCGAGGACCTTGGCGACGGCGATCTCGCTCATGGCGGCCTGGTCACGCTGCACCTGCTTGCGGTAGTTCTCGTACTCCGCTTCCACCTGCCGGAGGTCGGCGGTGCGCTCGGCGAGCTGCGCCTCCAGAGCGCCGGCTCGGTCCACCGGTTCGAGCAGGTGCTCGCCCCCTTCCCGCTCGGGTGTCTCCTCCTCGGGTTCCCTGAGCTCGAGGGTCTCCGGGTCGATCCGCCGTCTGTCATGGATGACCACTGGCGGCTGCTGTTCCTCTGGTCCGGGTGTGTCATGCCGGGGCATCGTGGTGTTCCCTTCGACTCGCCGGCCCCTCCGATGGGCGCGTTCCCGGGCCGCGTGTGTCGCCTCGCGTACTCCACCGGTGCGCCTCATGCCCAGGCGGTGCGGAGTTTCTCGTGGTGGTCGGCGAGCCAGGTTGCGAAGTCCTGGAGAGCGGGGTTGAGGTTGCGGACGGCGGTGAGATCCCTGGCCGCGGTGAAGCGGTGCTCGCAGTCCGCGTAGTACTGGAACATGTTTCCCCGCTCGTCGGCGCCGGGGTGCCCCTGCGCCCGGTACTCGTCCGGAGTGAGGGGCCGGTAGCGTACGGGTTCGCCGACGGACTCGGTGAGGGCCGCGGCCATGTCGGCGACCTTGAGGTGCTCACCGGCGATGCTGATCGTGGCGGCGACGAAATCGGCACCACCGCGGAGGATGGCGAAGGCGGTCTTGCCGATGTCGTCGACCGCGATACCGGAGAGCCGGCTTTCGCCCATCGGGTAATTGAGCTCGAGGTCGCCGCCCTCGCCGCGCCGCGGGGCGAACACGCCGAACAGGTTCTCCCAGAAGAACGTCGAGCGCAGGAACGTCGTCGGTACGCCCTCTTCGGAGAAGTAGCGGTCGGCATCGGCCTTGCCGTCGAAATGGGGCACCTTGAAGTGGTCCTGAAGGGTCGGCATCCGGTCGTCGTCGAGGGGAATGCAGTCACGCGTGTCCTCCAGAGTGGACCAGACCGCGTGCTGCACCCCCGCGTGGGAGGCGGCCCGGGCCAGGGCATGGGCCTGGGACTTCTCCCGTTCGGCGGACATGTGCTCCCAGAAGTTCGTGACCAGGAACGCGCCGTACGCGTGCTCGAAGGCGGGCGCCAGGCTGGATTCGTCGTCCATGTCGGCCTGGACGATCTCCGCGCCCAGCACCTTCAGCTCGCGGGCCTGGTCGGAGTCCGGGTGCCGGGTGACGGCGCGTACCGCGAAGGATTCGTCCCGGTCGGCCAGGGCCGCTCTGACAAAGCCGCCGCCCTGTCGCCCGGTTGCACCGAACACCGTGATCATCTGCTTCTCGGTCATGGGTCGATCGCCTCGTACGGTGGTGCGCTGTCAGTCGGTTTCGTTCCGCTTGCCCTCGTCGACGATCTCGGCGCCGACGATGTCCTCCTCCGTTGACCTGCCAAGGCGCGCCTTCCCCGCTCGTGCGTGGGCATGCGCACGGTGGCGCACCTGGAATTTTGCGACGCCGCCGCCCTCGGCGTCCCCCGCTTGCTAACGCCACTCGCCCTCGGTCAGCGGCTGTGTGGGGTGCTTCTCGCGGGGCATGCGCAGACGGCGGAAGATGTCGGCCGACTCGGCGTCCTCGGTCTCCGCGTCGAGCCGGACGTCAAGCTCCTCCTCGACGTCGCGTGCGGCGCCGATCAGTACGAACTCGGTCCCCTCCTCGTCCAGGAGTTCCGGATCGGCGCCGGTGAACCGCTTCCCCTCGAACCGATCCTGCTTGTCCTGCGGCAGGTCGGCCCGCTGTTCCGGGGCGAGACCGGTCCCCGGCGGCGCGCCGGCCCTCGGGTTCTTGACCGCGATGACGTAGCTCGCTTCCGGTTCGATGGTCAGTTCCTCCTGGACGGCGCCCGGCTCGGCAGGCAGCTCGAGTTCGTAGGTCAGGTGGGTGTGGTCGCCGTGCCGGACGATCGCGCACCGGCCTTCTCCGGCCGGCCGTGCCTCGGGTTGCGTCCGCCTGCCGCGCGTGGACGTGTCGTACGTCCGCCGCTCCAGTTCCTCTTCCACGGCCTCCGGCCGGTCGGACACCTCGTCGACGAAGCCCCAGAACCGCTCGTGTTCCTCCGGCTGCGGCAGGTGCTTGCGTCCGATGACGAGACGCCGACCGCGGTCGCCGCCGGAAGGCTGAAGGATCACGAAGAGGCGCTGGACGTCCTCGATGTCGTGGACCTGCTCCTGCTCGACGCGGGGCCGGTACGCGAAGTAGATGTCGCCTCGTTCGATGACGTCGTTCGCCATGGTCACTCGCCACCCCTCACACGGCGGTGCCATGCGTGTACCCGGTCCTGCCACGCCGATGTGTGCAGGGCGCTCCCGATCGAGCTCGCCGAGGCGCTCATGGACGCCGCCGACAACTGGCCGGGCAGGTCCTGGGGCGTCCAGGAGTTCGTCCGGCGGGTGGCCGAGGCCACCGGTGACGACGAGGAGACCGCCCACGCTCATGCGGAAGCGGTGCTGACGGTGCTCGCGCGGAGGATCTCCGGCGGGGAGCTGAACAAGCTCATCAGCCAGTTGCCCGCCGCGTACGCCGAACTTTTCGGCCACGCGGAACTGGCCTGAGCGCTGTCCCGTCGGGTCGGGGCCGGGCCGGGCCGGGCCGGGGTCGGGGCCGGGCCGTGGCAGGGGCGCCGGCCCGCGGTCCCGTGGTCGCGGTGCCGTGGTCGCGGGCCGCTCAGCCGGCCGGCCTACCGGACCTCGGCGCCCGTCAGGCGTTCCGGGGTCAGCAGTTCCGCGATGCGTTCCGCCGGCAGGAGGCCCTTCTCCAGGGTGAGTTCGGCCACGCCCCGGCCCGTCTGGAGTGCCTCCGTGGCGATGGCGGTGGCGGCCGTGTAGCCGATGTACGGGTTGAGGGCCGTGGCGAGCCCGATGGAGTTCTCGACCGCCGCCCGCAGCTGGTCCGTGTTGGCCGTGATGCCCACGACGCAGCGTTCCGCGAGGGTGAGGCAGGCCGCGCGCAGGGAGGTGATGCTCTTCGCCAGGGAGTGCAGGATGATCGGCTCGAAGGCGTTCAGCTGGAGCTGGCCGCCCTCCGCCGCCATCGTGATCGTCATGTCGTTGCCGATCACCTCGAAGGCGACCTGGTTGACGACCTCCGGGATGACCGGGTTGACCTTGCCCGGCATGATGCTCGAACCGGCCTGTACCGCAGGGAGGTTGATCTCGTTCAGGCCGGCGCGCGGGCCCGAGGAGAGCAGGCGCAGGTCGTTGCAGGTCTTGGAGAGCTTGACGGCCAGGCGCTTGAGGACGCCGGAGAGCTGGACGAACGCCCCGCAGTCCTGGGTCGCCTCCACCAGGTTGGCGGAGGTCACCAGCGGCATGCCGGTGATCTCGGCGAGGTGGCGGCGGGCCGTCTCGGCGTAGCCGACGGGGGCGTTGAGGCCCGTACCGATCGCGGTGGCACCCAGGTTGATCTCGTGGATCAGCTCCACGGCCTCGGCGAGCCGGTTGCGGTCCTCGTCCAGCATCACCGCGTACGTGGAGAACTCCTGGCCCAGCGTCATCGGCACCGCGTCCTGGAGCTGCGTACGGCCCATCTTGAGGACGTCGCGGAACTCGAAGGCCTTCGCCGCGAACGCGTCCTGGAGCACCGCCGTGGCCTGGAGCAGTCCGTGGACGGCCGTGATCGCCGCGATCCGGACGGCGGTCGGGTAGACGTCGTTGGTCGACTGGCTGAGGTTGACGTCCTCGTTGGGGTGCAGGTGCTGGTACTCGCCCTTGGCGTGGCCGAGGAGTTCGAGGGCGCGGTTGGCGATGACCTCGTTGGCGTTCATGTTCGTCGAGGTCCCGGCGCCGCCCTGGACGACGTCCACGACGAACTGGTCGTGCAGCTTCCCCGAACGGATCTCCTGGCAGGCGGCCACGATGGCGGCCGCCTTCTCCGGGGCGAGCAGGCCGAGTTCCTCGTTGGCCAGGGCCGCGGCCTCCTTGACGGCGGCCAGCGCGTCGATCAGCTGAGGGTAGACGGAGATCGGCAGTCCCGTGATCGGGAAGTTCTCGATGGCGCGCAGGGAGTGGATGCCCCAGTACGCGTCGGCGGGCACCTCCCGCTCTCCGAGAAGGTCGTGTTCACGGCGGGAGACAGTCGTCATCGAGGTGCCTTAAGGAGGGGAGGGGGTAACGGGGGAGAGTCGTGGTTCAGGAGGCGCCGGAGAAGCGGGAGCCGGACGCCGTCAGGGCGGGCTCCGGGCGGGCCGGCCCGTTCAGCAGGCTGTGCAGCAGCGCCGGGCGGCGCTCCGCGGCGACGTCGGACAGGAGGGTCGCCAGGACGGCCATCCGCGCCTGCCCCGCCCGCAGCGTTCCCGCCGGTACGGCTCCGGCGGCGACCAGGTCCACCGCTCCGCCGCCGGTGTAGAGCTCGGCGATCGGGCCGGCGGGGACCCTCGTGCTCAGGGCCACCAGAGTGCCCTGGGCCACGGCCGCCCCGACGGCCTCGGTGATCTCGGGGGTGGCGTTGCCCGCCCCCGTACCGACGAGTACGACGCCGCGCGCGCCCGCCGCGACGGCGGTGTTCAGGAACAGCGGGTCGCCGTCGCTGTGGTGCATGACGATGTCGACCCGCGGCGCGGTGGCCGCGGCCGGAAGGGGCAGCGGAGTGGGCCGGTCCGGGCTGCGGCGGATGTCCACGCTGCCGAAACCGACCTTCCCGAGGCCGGTCTCGGAGGGGTCGGCGAACGCGTCCGCCGCCAGGGTCTGCGTCTTCACGGTGCCGCGCGCCGCGTGCACCTGGCCGTCGAAGACCACCAGCACACCCAGGTCGCGGACCGAGGCGGCGACCTGCAGGGCGTCGTACATGTTGCCGGGCCCGTCGCCGTCCCCCGTACCGAGCGGACGCTGCGCGCCGGTGAAGACGACGGGGCGCGGGTCCGAGTGGTGCAGGTCGAGGAAGAACGCGGACTCCTCCAGGGTGTCCGTGCCGTGGGTGACCACGACGCCGTCCACGCCGGGGTCGGAGAGCGCCGCGTGGACCGCGCGCAGCAGGGTGAGCTGACGGGCGGTGGTCATGCGGGAGCTGTTGACGTTGAACAGGTCGACGACCTCGACCGTCACGCCCTCGGGCAGCGCCGCGGTGGCCAGGACGTCGTCACCCGACGCGTCGGCGGCGTATCCGGTGCCCTGCCAGCGGCTGGCTATCGTGCCGCCCGTGCTGATGAGGGTGATCCGGCGCGGCCGGTCGTCGCGTGTCCACTGCATGTCTGTCTGTCCTGGGGATCGGAGGGTGTCGCCTCCGCAACGATAGGTCAGCTTGTATGGAATGTGATTGCGAATTCGGGCCTGGGATCATGGATTGTGGCGTGCATAATTGTGTGATGGACAGGATCGATCGCAGTATCTTGCGTGAGCTTCAGGAGGACGGCCGGCTGACCAACCTGGAGCTGGCCCAGCGCATCGGCCTCAGCGCTTCGGCCTGCCTGCGGCGGGTGCGGCAGCTGGAGGAGGACGGGGTCATCCAGGGCTACCGCGCGGTCATCGATCCGGCGGCGGTCGGGCGGGGATTCGAGGTGCTCGTCTCGATCGAGGTCCGGCGCGACCGCGAGACCGTCGAGGCCTTCGAGGAGGCGTTGCGGGACATCCCCGACGTCATCGAGGCGCACCGCCTCTTCGGCAGCCCCGGCTGCCTGCTGCGGATCGCGGTCGCCGACCTCGCCGCGTACGAACGCCTCTGGATCGAGCGGCTCACCTCGCTGACCGGCGTCACCGAGGTCAACTCGCAGATCATCATGAAGCGGATCAAGGAGCCGCGCGGCCTGCCGGTCGAGCGCTGATGGCCGACCGAGAGTCCGCTCGTGTCGGTGTGGGGCCGAACGGGAGTCGGCTCGTGTCGGTGTTGGGCCGAACGGGTGAGGAACGGGAGGATGGGCGTATGAGTAGGTACGAGAGGTACGACGTCACCGACGAACAGTGGGAGGGCCTCGCCCAGGTCCTGCCCCTGCGCGGCCGTGACGAATGGCCGTCCAGGGTCGACCACAGCACGATGCCCGACCCGTACGAGGCCGCCGAACAGCGCCGCATGGTCGTCCTGCGCGTGCAGGTCTTCGCCGACGCCCGCGAGGTCGCCGAGTACCTCATCGCCCGGATTCCGGTGCTCCTCGACCTGACCGGCGCCGACACCGACGTCGCCAAGCGCATCCTGGACTTCAGCAGCGGCGTCGTGTTCGGGCTCGGCAGCGTCATGCACCGCGTCGACCGCAACGTCTTCCTGCTCGCTCCGGCCGGTACGGAGGTCGAGGGCGCGTCCGACGCGGGAGTTGCCGTCCCCCGATCGTAGGAAGATGGCCAGGGCGTAACGGTTCGTCATCCACGGGGCTGCGTACGGTCCGATCATGGACTCCACCGGCGGCCTCACGCCCGATTCCGTCTCTTCCCCGTATACGACTCCGGTGCGCGGTCCCTTACGCGAGGCAGGAGGCGATCCGGCGCGGGGCGATCAAGGGCGGGGCGATCGGGCGCGGGGCGAACAGATGCGGGGCACTGAGGTCGGTGGGGCCGCGCGGCGCGACGTGCTGCGGCAGCTCACGGACGCCTCCGCGCGCCGGCCGGCCCGCCCCGCCGTCACCGAACTCCGTCTCTCCGCCTTCGCCGCGCACCGCGCAGCCGTCCACCCGCTCGGCCCCGTGACGCTCTTCACCGGGGCGAGCGGCAGCGGCAAGTCCAGCGCCCTGCGCGCGTACGAGGCCCTGGCCCGGCTCGGCGCGGGCGAGGACCTGGCCGCCGCCTTCCCCGACGCCGCCGCCTGCGTACCCGAACGGGCCCGGCCCGACGCCCAGGGGAGGCGGGGCTTCCGGATCGGCTGCACCATCGACGGCCCGGCCGGCCCCGTCCGCCTCGACCTCGCGGTCCAGGCCGAACCCACACTCCGTATCGTCGGCGAACGGCTCACCTGCCGCGGCCGTACGCTGCTCACCACCGCGCTCCGCGACCCCGGCCGCAGCACCGTCCAGGCCGAATGGCACACCGCCGGCACCACCCCCGTCACCCGGGCGCCCTTCCCCGACGATCTGCTCGGCACCGCCCTGCTGCCGCTGCGCGTGGCGGGAAAGACGAAGGGGCAGCTGGAAGTCCTGGCCGCGGCCGAGCAGGTGGTGGTCGCGCTGCGCTCGGTCTTCCCCTGCGATCCGCAGCCGTGGCGGATGCGGGCACCCGTGCCGATGGGCGAAGGCCGGCTGCGGCGCGGCTGCGACAACCTCGCGGAGGTGCTGCACCGCACCGCCACCGAGTGCGCGCGCCGTCACGCCCGGCTCGTGGCGGTGGCGGGCGCCGGCTGTGCGGGCGTCGTGACCGGGCTGCGGGTGGAGGAGCTGCCGGACGCGACGGTACGCGCGTCACTGGAGCGCGAGCCGAGGGGGGTTGGTGCGGGCGTTGTTACGGGTGTGGGCGCGGGCGCCGGTGCAGGCGCCGGCCGGCCGGCGGGGCCCGCCGGGGCCGCCCTGTCCTCGTGGTCCGAAGGTATCGGGGTGCCGGCCCCGCGCCGCACGCCGGTCGCGACCCCGTTCGGCCGGCTCGGCGACGGCGAACTGCGCTATCTCGCCCTCGCCCTCGTCCTGCTCACCGGACCCGGCGTGCTCGCCATGGACCAGCTCGCCGAAGTGCCCGCCGCCATGCGGACCCTGACCGTCCTCACCGACGGCCTCGACGGGTGTCTGGACGGGCCCCAGTTGCGCGCACTGCTCGGCCTCGCCGCCGACATCTGCGCCGAGGGGCACATCCGGCTCGTCGGCACGGTCGGGGAGTCGGCCGCGGGATACGCACGCGAGACGCCGGGGGTGTCAGTGGTAGACCTGGGGCGTGAGTGAACTGGATGTAGCGGGATTGCAGCGCAGGCTGGCCGAGTTCGCTGCCGCGCGGGAGTGGCAGCCGTATCACACGCCGAAGAACCTGGTGGCCGCGCTCAGCGTCGAGGCAGCCGAACTCCTGGAGATCTTCCAGTGGTTGACGCCGCAGCAGGCGGACCGGGTGATGGACGACCCGGAGACGGCGCACCGGGTCGAGGACGAGGTCGCCGACGTGCTCGCCTATCTGCTGCAGTTCTGCCAGGTGCTGGGCGTCGATCCGCTCGCCGCGCTGTCGGCGAAGATCGACAGGAACGAACTCCGCTTCCCCGTCGGGCGGCCTCCGGGCGAGGACACCAACTCCACTGAAAACGGTGATCGTCACTCTTCGGAGTGATCGAGTTATCCCCATCGAGCTTCCTGTCCACAGATTTCCGAATTCCTCTGGCGTTTGGGCTCAGGCGCCTTCACGCTGGGTAATGGAATCAGTGGGCAGTAAGTCGTACGAACGGGGGCGGCGTACATGGAAGCGGAGCGACTGATCGCGACGGGCCGGCACGCGCTGGCACAGAGCCGGACGGCGCTGGAGATCGTGGCGGAGGCCTGGCAGGCCCAGGCCCTCGCGCAGGCGATAGGGAGTCATCTCGCGCTCTGCGGACCGCAGGAGCTGCGGAGCGAGGCGCGGGGGCTGAGCGAGATCGGCGGCGGGCGCGGGATGGCCGAGCATCCGATGCTGCGGACGGGCGGACCGAGGGCCGCCCAGCTCACCGAAGTAGGGGACGCGCGCGTGGCGTTGACCGCGCTCGGCGCGCTCCTGGGAGAAGTGGGGATCGCCCTGGTCGGCGTGGCGTGCGTGACCGACGAGGAGGGGCTGTACTGGCAGTGCATCGAGGCCATCGATGCCGCCGACGAGGCGAACGACCGCGTGCGCGGCATGCTGCGCCGCCTCGCGGTACGGGAGCGTGACCGTCCACCCGATGCGGCCCGGGGCCGCGCGGGGCCGGCGGGGCTGCGATGAGCGGCGGGGTGGAGATGAGCGGTGCGGCTGTGATGAACGGCGGGACCGTGACGAACGGGTGGGCCGGGACGAATGGCCGGGCGGGGGCGAAGAACGGGCGGGCCGGAACGGACGGCGGGGCGGGACGAAGAACGGGCGGGCCGTGGCGAGCGGGCGGGCTGGGACGGACGGGCGGGCCAGGACGAACGGCGGGGCCGGGACGAACGGGTGGACCGTCACGCACAGGCGGGCCGTGACGAGTGGCGGGGCCGGGACGGACGGGCGAACCGTTACGGACGGCGGCCGTCCGCACGGTGACCGGCGGTGCGGGGACCGTCCGAGCGGTGACCGTGGGGACGGCGAGACGGCTGGAGGGCGGCGGCCGGGGCGGAAGTCAGTCCGTGCGGGGCTCGCCCTCCGCAGAGGTCTCGTGGCGGTCGGCCGAGGACTGAAGGTCGGCGTCGAGCTGCGACAGGTCGGCGGTGAGCGCCGCCATCAGCTCCTCCATCTGCTGCAGCAGGCCCTTGGGGGCGCCGGAGCCCTTCTGCTCGGGCACGGACTGCTGTACCGGCTGCTCGGGCATCGCCCTTTCGGGCGCGGCTTCCTGGGACATGGCGGCCTCCTCGGCCCAGGCCCTTCCCGTGGGGGAGGGGCCACACGTGAGAACGACGCACCGGCAGCGGCCGCCGGCACGCGGGCCGGGCGGTCCGGCTCCGCCCGAGCCAACGACGGGTGCCGGGCCACGGTCACTGGCCTGGCGGGACGCGCCCCGCCGGAGGGCCGGATATTCACCCGACCGAGCCGGAGCGCACCCCGGGCTGACGTAGAGGTTGACGGCCGCCCAGAGGTGCAGGATGGAGGTATGGATCTTCGAATCTTCACCGAGCCCCAGCAAGGGGCCGGCTACGACACCCTGCTCACCGTCGCCAAGGCCACCGAGGACCTCGGCTTCGACGCCTTCTTCCGGTCCGACCACTACGTCAGCATGGGCTCCGCCGACGGGCTGCCCGGGCCGACGGACGCCTGGATCACGCTGGCCGGCCTGGCCCGGGAGACCAGTCGGATCCGGCTCGGCACGCTGATGACCGCCGGCACGTTCCGTCTCCCCGGCGTCCTGGCCATCCAGGTCGCCCAGGTCGACCAGATGTCCGGCGGCCGGGTCGAACTGGGCCTGGGGGCGGGCTGGTTCGAGGAGGAGCACCGGGCGTACGGCATCCCGTTCCCCAAGGAGAAGTTCGGCCGGCTGGAGGAGCAGCTGGCGATCGTCACGGGGCTGTGGGGCACCGAGCTCGGCAAGACGTTCTCCTACGACGGCGAGTACTACCAGCTCACCGACTCGCCCGCGCTGCCCAAGCCGGCCCAGGCCAGGGTTCCGGTGCTGGTCGGCGGGCACGGTGCGAGCCGTACGCCGCGTCTGGCCGCGCGGTACGCCGACGAGTTCAACATCCCCTTCGCCTCGCTGGAGGACAGCGAGCGGCAGTTCGGGCGCGTCCGGGCCGCCGCCGAGGCGGCCGGCCGCCGGGCCGACGAGCTGGTGTACTCCAACGCCCTGGTGGTCTGCGTCGGCAAGGACGACGCCGAGGTGGCCCGCCGGGCGGCGGCGATCGGGCGCGAGGTGGAGGAGCTGAAGGCGAACGGGCTTGCCGGTTCGCCGGCGGAGGTCGTGGAGAAGATCGGTCGGTACGGAGCGATCGGGGCGTCCAGGATCTACCTCCAGGTCCTCGACCTGGACGACCTGGACCACCTGGAGCTGATCTCCGCCCAGGTCCAGTCCCAGCTCGACTGAACGGAGGTGGACCGATGAAACCCGTCCGCCCTCTCGCCGAGGCGCTCGCCCGGGAGGTGCTCGTCCTCGACGGCGGGCTCTCCAACCAGTTGGAGGCCCAGGGCTGCGACCTGCGCGACGAGCTGTGGTCGGCGCGGCTGCTCGCCGACGGGCCCGAGCAGATCGAGGCGGCGCACACCGCCTATGTGCGGGCGGGTGCCCGGGTGCTGATCACCGCCAGCTACCAGGCCACCTTCGAGGGCTTCGCCCGGCGCGGTGTCGAACGGGCCGGGGCGGAGCGGCTGCTCGCCCGGAGCGTGGAGCTGGCCCGGGCGGCGGGGGAGGGGGCGACGGGGCCGGTGTGGGTCGCCGGGTCGGTCGGGCCGTACGGGGCGATGCTCGCGGACGGCAGCGAGTACCGGGGCCGGTACGGGCTGACCGTGCGCGAGCTGGAGCGGTTCCACCGGCCCCGGATCGAGGCGCTCGCGGCGGCGCGGCCTGATGTCCTGGCTCTGGAGACGGTCCCGGACGCCGTCGAGGCCGAGGCGCTGCTGCGGGCCGTCGAGGGGTGCGGGGTGCCGGTCTGGCTCTCGTACACGATCGCGGGGGAGCGGACCCGGGCCGGGCAGGAGCTGACGGAGGCCTTCGGGCTCGTGACGGGGAACGATCAGGTGATCGCGGCCGGGGTCAACTGCTGCGAGCCGGGGGACGCGGCGCGGGCCGTGGAGATCGCCTCGGAGGTCACGGGGAAGCCGGTCGTCGTCTACCCCAACAGCGGCGAGGAGTGGGACGCCGGTGCCCGGTCCTGGCGCGGCAGCGGAAGCTTCGACCCGGACCGGATGCGGGACTGGCCGACCGCCGGCGCCCGGCTGATCGGCGGCTGCTGCCGAGTGGGCCCGGACCGGATCGCCGCCCTGGCCGCAACGCTGCCGCCGAAGCCCTGACGCCTCGGCCCGTACGGGGGTTGGCCCTGCGTCCGGGTCGGCCCTGTGTGCGGGGCGGGTGCGGGGGCCGAGGGGGGCGGGCCCGGGGGGGAAATTGCCTGGTCGGGTGGGGGACGGGGGGTCATACTCGGACGCGTGTTCCTGACGATCAGTACGACCGGCACCCCCGAGCGTCCCGCGACCGACCTGGGCTTTCTGCTGCACAAGCACCCGGACAACGCGCAGACGTTCTCCACCTCGCACGGCACGGCGCACGTCCTCTACCCCGAGGCGAGCGCCGAGCGGTGCACGGCCGCGCTCCTCCTTGAGGTGGACCCCGTGGCGCTGGTGCGGCGCGGGAAGGGCAAGGGCCGGGGCGGCGCGCCCGACTCCGCGCTCGCGCAGTATGTGAACGACCGGCCCTACGCCGCGTCCTCGCTGCTCGCCGTCGCGCTCGCCACCGTCTTCAAGAGCGCCCTGCGCGGCGCGTGCAAGGCGAGGCCCGAGCTGCCCGGCGCGCCGCTGCCCCTGCGCATCGAGGTGCCGGCGCTTCCGGCGCGCGGCGGGGCCGAGCTGGTCCGCAAGCTGTTCGGGCCCCTCGGCTGGGACACGGTCGACGCGGAGCCCGTGGCGCTGGACACCGCGTTCCCGGAGTGGGGCGACTCGCGCTACGTACGGCTCGTCCTCGAAGGGGAGCTGCGGCTCGCCGACGCGCTCAACCAGCTCTACGTCCTGCTGCCCGTCCTCGACGACGCCAAGCACTACTGGGTGGCGCCCGACGAGGTCGACAAGCTGCTGCGGGCCGGTGACGGCTGGCTCGCTGCGCACCCCGAGCAGAAGCTGATCACCAGCCGCTACCTCTCCCGCCGCTGGGGCCTGACCCGAGAGGCCATGGAGCGCCTGGAGCTGGTCCGGCTCGCCGAGAGCGACGGGCTCGACGTCGAGGACGTCGACAACGCCGTCGACGAGACGACCGACACCGAGGAACGCCCCGTGCCGCTCGCCGAGCAGCGCCGCGAGGCGATCCTCGCCGCGCTGCGCGCCGCCGACGCGACCCGGGTGCTCGATCTCGGCTGCGGACAGGGCCAGTTGGTGCAGGCGCTGCTCAAGGACGTCCGCTTCACCGACATCGTCGGCGTCGACGTGTCCGTACGCGCCCTGACGATCGCCGGGCGCCGGCTGCGCCTGGATCGGCTCGGTGAGCGGCAGGCCGGGCGCGTGAAGCTGATCCAGGGCTCGCTCGCGTACACCGACAAGCGGCTCACCGGCTACGACGCGGCGGTCCTCAGCGAGGTCATCGAGCACCTCGACCTGCCGCGGCTGCCCGCCCTCGCGTACGCCGTGTTCGGCTCCGCGCGCCCCCGTACGGTCCTCGTGACCACGCCCAACGTCGAGTACAACGTCCGCTGGGAGTCCCTCCCGGCCGGGCACGTCCGGCACGGCGACCACCGCTTCGAATGGACCCGTGAGGAGTTCCGCACCTGGGCGGCGGGCGTCGGCGAACAGTACGGGTACGGAGTGGAGTTCGTCCCCGTCGGCCCCGACGACCCCGAGGTCGGCCCGCCCACCCAGATGGCCGTCTTCACCCAGAACACCACGAAGGAGGAGCAGGCATGACCGCCGAGACCACCCGCACGCTGCCCGTCACCGACCTGTCCCTCGTGGTCCTGATCGGTGCGAGCGGCTCCGGCAAGTCCACCTTCGCACGCCGCCACTTCAAGCCCACCGAGGTCGTCTCCTCCGACTTCTGCCGCGGCCTGGTCGCCGACGACGAGAACGACCAGAGCGCCAGCAAGGACGCCTTCGACGTCCTGCACTACATCGCCGGCAAGCGCCTCGAGGCGGGACGGCTGACCGTCGTCGACGCCACCAACGTGCAGCAGGAGGCCCGGCGTCAGCTCGTCCAGCTGGCCCGGCGGTACGACGTGCTGCCCGTCGCGATCGTCCTCGACGTCCCCGAGGAGGTCTGCCAGGCACGGAACGCGGCCCGCCCCGACCGTGCGGGCATGCCCGCGCACGTCGTCCAGCGCCACCGCCGCGAGCTGCGGCGCTCGCTGCGCGGCCTGGAGCGCGAGGGCTTCCGCAAGGTGCACGTCCTGCGCAGCGTCGAGGAGGTGGACGCGGCCGAGGTCGTCCTGGAGAAGCGGTTCAACGACCTGCGTCACCTCACCGGCCCCTTCGACATCATCGGTGACATCCACGGCTGCCGCTCCGAGCTGGAGACCCTGCTCGCCAAGCTCGGCTACGTCGACGGCCACCACCCCGAGGGGCGTACGGCGGTCTTCGTCGGCGACCTCGTCGACCGGGGCCCCGACAGCCCGGGCGTCCTGCGCCGCGTGATGTCCATGGTGGCGGCCGGCGACGCGCTGTGCGTGCCCGGAAACCACGAGAACAAGCTCGGCCGCTGGCTCAAGGGCCGCAAGGTCCAGGAGACCCACGGCCTCGCCGAGACGATCGAGCAGCTGGGCCGGGAGACCGAGGAGTTCCGCGCCGAGGTCGGCGCGTTCATCGACGGGCTCGTCAGCCACTACGTCCTCGACGAGGGCAAGTTGGTGGTCTGCCACGCCGGTCTGCCGGAGAAGTACCACGGCCGGACCTCCGGCCGGGTGCGCTCGCACGCACTGTACGGGGACACCACCGGGGAGACCGACGAGTTCGGCCTGCCCGTGCGCTACCCGTGGGCGGAGGAGTACCGCGGCCGGGCCACCGTCGTCTACGGCCACACACCCGTCCCGAACACCTCCTGGGTCAACAACACCATCTGCCTGGACACGGGTGCCGTCTTCGGCGGCAAGATGACCGCGCTGCGCTGGCCGGAGCGCGAACTCGTCGACGTACCGGCGGAGAAGGTCTGGTACGAGCCGGCCCGGCCGCTCGCGACCGAGGCGCCCGGCGGTCACGAGGGACGGCCGCTGGACCTCGCCGACGTGCACGGACGCCGGATCGTGGAGACCCGGCAGATGGGCAACGTGTCCGTACGGGAGGAGAACGCGGCGGCGGCCCTGGAGGTCATGAGCCGGTTCGCGGTCGATCCGCGGCTGCTCGCCTACCTGCCGCCGACCATGGCGCCCACGGCCACCTCCAAGGAAGAGGGCTACCTGGAGCACCCGGCCGAGGCCTTCGCGCAGTACAGGGCGGACGGGGTCGAGCGGGTCGTGTGCGAGGAGAAGCACATGGGCTCGCGGGCCGTCGCCCTGGTCTGCCGGGACGAGGACGTGGCGCGCGAGCGGTTCGGGGTCACCGGAGTGACCGGCGCGCTGCACACCCGTACCGGACGGCCGTTCTTCGACGATCAGTCCGTCACCGAGCAGGTACTGGAGCGACTGCGCGCGGCCGTCGACGCCGCCGGCCTCTGGGACGAACTGGCGACGGACTGGCTGCTGTTCGACGGCGAGCTGATGCCGTGGTCGCTGAAGTCCGCCGGGCTGCTGCGCTCGCAGTACGCGGCCGTCGGCGCGGCCTCCCGCGCCGTCTTCCCCGGCGCGCTCGGCGCACTGGAGCAGGCCGCGGCACGGGGCGTCACCGGCCTGGACGGGCTGTTGGCCAAGCAGCGCGAACGGGCAACGGACGCCGAGGCGTTCACCGAGGCGTACCGCCGCTACTGCTGGCCGACCCAGGGACTGGAGGGCGTGCGCTTCGCGCCGTTCCAGATCCTCGCCGTGCAGGGCCGCTCGCTCGCGGCCGTGCCGCACGACGAGCAGCTCAGGTGGCTCGACCGGATCGTCGACTCCGACCCCACCGGACTGCTCCAGACCACGCGACGGCTGGTCGTCGACACGGGCGACGAGGCCTCGGTGCGCGCCGGCGTCGACTGGTGGCTGGAGCTGACGGCGGCCGGCGGCGAGGGCATGGTCGTCAAGCCGCTCGCCGCGCTCGTACGAGGCGCCGACGGCCGGCTCGTGCAGCCGGGCGTGAAGGTCCGCGGACGCGAGTACCTGCGGATCATCTACGGCCCCGAGTACACCCGCCCGGAGAACCTGGAGCGCCTGCGCAACCGCTTCCTCGGCCACAAGCGCTCGCTCGCGCTCCGCGAGTACGCGCTCGGCCTGGAAGCGCTGGAGAGGCTGGCCGGCGGCGAACCGCTCTGGCGCGTGCACGAGGCCGTGTTCGCGGTGCTCGCACTGGAGTCCGAGCCGGTGGATCCGCGCCTCTGACCGTGGATCCACGGGGGGGCGCAGGGGAGTGGACGATGACGCTCCCCTGCGCCCCCCGTGCTCGTTGACGGGCCTGATCGCGACCCCCTAGCGTTCTTCACCCCACGACGTGACGCAGCGTCAACAGCGTGGCTGCGTACGACTCTTGAGGTGGGACCAGACACACACGACGACGCGCGCGCGGGCGCGGCCCGTCACGTGGCCGACGGGGCCTCGCGGGCGGGGCGGGGGTGAGTGACAGTGGGCCTTTTCGGCCAGGACAGCTCGTTCCTGCACGCCCTGCCCGACCGGGACCGCCGGGCACTCCTCGCCGAGGGAACGCCACGCGCCTACGAGCCCGGCGAGGTGATGATCCGGGAGCGGGACACCTCCGCGTACGTCCTCGCGCTGATGTCGGGCTGGTCCGTCGTCTCGGTCGAGACCGAGCGCGGCACCCGCCTCATCCTCGCCCTGCGGGGAGCGGGCGAGGTCGTCGGCGATCTCGCCGCGGTGGACCGGCGGCCACGCAGCGCCACCATCACCGCACTCGGCCGCGTCGAGGCCGTCGCCGTCTCCGGCGACCGCTTCCGGCACTTCCTCGCCACCCACCCGCACGCCACCTCACTGATCATGCGCCAGCTCTCGGCCCGGCTGCGCAGCGCCGACGTCGAGCGCCGCTCCCTCGCCTCGGAGACGGTGCTCCAGCGGCTCGCCGCCCGCCTGGTCGAACTGGCCGAGCGGGCGGGGCGGCGCGCCGGCGCCGGCACCGTACTCGAACTGCCGCTGTCGCAGCACGACCTGGCGGCGGCCATAGGCGCCACCAGAGAAGCCGTGGCCAAAGCGCTCCGGCTGCTGCGGGAACAGGACGTCGTCCGGACCGCGAACCGCCGGGTCGTCGTCATCGACATGCCCGTCCTGCTGCTGCTGGCGCAGGGCGGATCACCCCACACGAAACCGGCGGAGAAACCTCCGCCGGGTGTGTAAACGGCTACATCGCCGGCCGCCGTGCGCGGCCAGGCTTGACCCGTCACCACGGCACCACGGCACACACAGGGAGTCCGAGTGAGCAGTGCGGGAGCGAGCGCGGGAGCGATCCACCGGCTCGTCGTCTTCGGCGACGCCGTCGGATCGGGGACCTTGGGCATGGACGCGAAGAGGCTGATGCGCACCGCCATGTACGAGGCGTTCGGAGAGGCGTACGCCGCCATCGGCGTCGAACCGGGCACCGTCCACCAGGAGGACCGGGGCGACGGCATCCTCGGGGCACTGCGCCCGGACGTACCGCCGACGTTCGTCGTCGGACGGTGGATCGACACCCTGTACGAGTGTCTGCGCGAGCACAACGCGGGGCGGCGCGACCGGCTGCGGATGCGGGTCGGCATCAACGCGGGACTGGTCCTGACGGACGGCCACGGCCTCGTCGGGCGGGCGGTCGACCTCGCCTGCCGGCTCTGCGACAGCCCCACGGCCAAGCAGATCATGACCGCCGCGCCGGACGCCGATCTGCTCGTGGTCGTCTCGGACTGGCTCTACGCCAACGTGGTCGTCGAGGGCGGTCGTTACGTCGAGCCGGCGCACTACCGGCAGGCCCGGGTGCGCTCCAAGGAGACCGACGAGACCGCCTGGTTCCACCTGCCCCGCCGGCCGGCGCCGCCGCTGCCGTCGTTCGTACCGGGTGACCCAGAGACCGGCGGTGGGCCGGCGCGGGGGGACGGCCCACCGCCCACCGAGGTGCCTGACCTTCGCCCCGAGCCCGGGCGGCGGTACCACGCCGACGGTGATCTCCAGGTGTTCGAGGGCAACACGATCCACGGCGGTTTCACCGGCATCCGCAAGGACCGGCCCGCCGCCGGAGAGGGGGAGACGGTATGAGCGATCAGGACGACACCCCGGCCTCGGACGAGTCACGGGACGACGTCTCCTCGTCCGGCGGCGGGTCGGGCGGGTCCGGCGGATCCGGTGGCGGGTCCGGCGGCGGGTCCGGCGGATCGAGCGGATCCGGCGGGTCCGGGGGAGCGGGAGGCGGCGACACCTCCGGCCCCGAGCGGCCCGACGCAGGCGCCGAACCTCCTCCGGAGCCGAACCCGTTCGACCGGGCCGGCCGCAGCCCCGTCGACGGCCTCGGCGGCACCGGCGGCGCCGGCACCGCGCGCGCTGCCCTGGCGACGTTCGCCCCCCAGCCGGCCGGCCGTACCTACGAGATCCGCGGCGACGGGCAGATCTACGAGGGCAACCAGTGGATCACCCAGTTCTGGGCGGGAACCCGGCCCGAGCTGGTCCAGGGACCCGTACCGCAGGAGACCCTCCAGCACCTGGACGACGTGTACCGCGAAGTGCCCGGCTACGCGCGGATGCGGGACCTCCTGCGCGGCAACCGCCTCCTGGTCCTGTGCGGCGAACCCGGCAGCGGCCGCAAGGCCACCGCCCTCGCCCTGCTCTCCGAGGTCACCGACCACAAGGTCAACCGGCTCGACCCCCGCCACCGCGTCGACGAGATCGACACCGAGGCCCTGGAGCGGGGCTTCGGCCACCTCCTGGAACTGCCCTCCGACGACGGCCTGGCGGCCGAGCACGAGCCGCACCGCGGGAGCGGGCGCGACGAGCACCGCGACAGGACCCGCCGTACCCGCGTCCGCCTCTCCGAACTGCACCTCGACCGGTTCAGCGAGCAGCTGCGCGACCAGGAGGCGTACGGAGTCGTCCTCGTCGAGAGCGGCGACCTCGCCGACCGGATGCTGCGCGGACGGTACGGGATGTACTGCCCGCCGCCGCCCTCCGACGAGGTCCTCCACCGCCACCTGCGGACGCTGCTGCGGGGCGAGCCCGAAGGCGCCCTCGACGGCGCGACGGCGCTGGCCCGGCGCGAGGACGTGACCAAGGCCCTCGGCCTCGACGCGCTGCGCCCCCGCGAGGCGGCCCGGCTCGCCGACCACCTCGCCCGGCGGCAGAAGGAGGAACTCACCGACGAGGAACTCCTCGAGGACTGCTCGGCGTTCGTCCGCGCGCAGGCGCGCTCCTGGTTCGCCGGAGCGGACCGCCCCGGCACCCTGCCCGAGGCACTGCCCGCCCTCAACGCCACCGCGTTCCGGATCGCCGTCGCCGTCTTCAACGGCTCGGCCTACAGCATCGCGGCCGAGGCCGCCGAACTCCTCACCTGGGAGCTCAGCTCCACCCTCGACCCCGAACAGCCCCCGGGGCGACGTCTGTTCGGCACCCACGCCGACAGCCGGCCCGCCCTCGCCCGCTCCGTCCTGGAGGACGGCGAACTCGACCTCGGGCCGGCCAAGGTCCCCGTCCGGGCGATCCGCTTCCAGGGCGACGCGCTCGCCACCGCCGTCCTCGGCGAGGTCTGGCACGGCTACCACAACGTGCGCGGCCCGGTCTCCCGCTGGCTCCGTACGCTGTGCCACGACCCCCGCCCCGAGGTGTGGGTGCGGGCCTCCATCGCCGCCGGGGTGCTCTGCTCCTGGGACTGGATCTACGGGTTCGGCGAGCTGATCGCCCCCCTGGCCGGCATGGACACCGCCGTACCGCGGATGGCGGCCGCCACCGCGCTCGCCGAGGCGGCCCGCGACCCGCGCGTGCAGCCCGCCGTCGTCGCCGTGCTGAAGGACTGGGCCGGCGGCGACGACGACGAACTCCGCGACACCGTCCTCCTCGCCCACGGCTACGTCCTGGCGGCCGGGACGGTGAAGGGCTCGCTCGACGCGCTCGCGCGCGTGGTGCGCGGGCGGGAGGCCACCGACGTGGACGTCATCGGCACGGCCTCGTTCAGCGTCGTCCGGCTGCTCGCCTCGGGTGAACCCGAGACGGTCACCCGGCGGATGGCGGAGTGGCTCAGGGACGGGCGCCTCAATCTGGCCAACCTGGTCCTCGTCTCCATGCTCAACACGCTGACGTTCCGCACCACCCACCTCTGGGGGCTGCGGGACGTGCCCGAGCTCGAACCGCACGCCGCCCGGCCACTGCTCGTCGCCCTGCTCGCCACCCGGCCCGCCCTCGCACCGCAGCTCGCCGCGCTGCTGCGCCACACGCTCAGCACCGCGCGCTCGGGCGAGGCGGCCCTCGACGGCCTGGGGAGCATGCTGCGCCGCGCGGCGAAGGACGAGGAGGCGCTGGACCACGTCTGCCGGCTGCTGCCGCTGCTCGGGGTGAGCCGCAGGGACCGCGACCGGTTGCGCGGGTTGCTCAAGGAACTGGTCGGTGACCGGGACCGGCCGATGGACCGGCGCGCCGCGGGCCGGATGTGGGACGCGGTGGCGGAAGGAGCCGAGCGATGAACGACCCCCAGAACCAGAACAGCACCCAGAACCAGAACGACCCCCAGAACCAGAACGGCGGATCCGGAGGTCAGGGACAGAAGGCCGGGGAGAAGAGCGCCGGGCCGCTGATCCGCGAGGTCTCGCCCCCGTACAAGCGCACCAGCGGCGCGGTCGCGGCCGTGCTGATGTACCGCAACGGCGGCCACCGGATCATGTGGCCCGACCGCACCGAGGACACCAACAAGCCCATGCTGGGCTCTCCGTACACCGTCTTCGAGGTGCGGACCGGTCGCCACGTCACCGAGTTCGACCTGAGCCTGCCCGCCTCGGGCGACGGCATCTTCTTCAAAGCCGCCGCCCGGGTCGTGTGGGAGGTGGCGGACCCGTACGTCGTCGTCACCCAACAGGTCTGGGACGTCGCCGAGTTGCTCCGTGACGACCTCCTGGACGGGCTGCGGGCGGTGTCACGACGGTTCCGGCTCACCGACGCCCAGCGCGCCGACGAGGCCGTACGGGACGAGCTGAGCTCCGGGCGCTTCACCCTCGGCGAGGACCTCGGACTGCGCACCCGGGTCCTGGTCTTCATCGACCTGGACGACACCATCAAGGAGGAGATCGGCAAGCGGGACAGGGTCAGTGTGTCCATGCAGGTCGACGAGCGGGAGATCGAGCAGCGGCGGATCAAGGAGCAGGCCGAGCGGCGGCTCGTGTCCGAGCGGGCCCGCGATCTCGAAGAGCTGTTCCGGCGCGGCGACCTGGCGCAGATCGCCCATCACATGGCGATGAACCCGGACAAGCAGTGGGAGATCAGGCGCGAGCTCCAGCACGAGAAGCGGGAGGGCCAGGCCGACTTCCTCGCGGTGTTCAACCGCCTTCTCGACACCGGCGTCCTTGAGCGGCACGACATCGGCGAACCGATGTACCAGGTACTGGAGTTCCTGCGGGAGAGCACGGGCACGGTACTCGGCGGGGTCGCCGGGCACGTCCTCAACCCGCCCGGTCCCGGCCGCAGAAGGGCCGCCCTGGACAGCGCGCGCCCCGAGCCCGTACTGCCGCCGTGGCACGACGACACCCGGGACGGCCGGGAGGAGGACGCTCGGGACGTCCGGGACGTACCGGCCGACGACAGGTGGGAGGACGTGGACCGCGAGGAGGAGCGGCCGGTGTACGAGCCGACCCGCGTCCAGTCGTCCTCGGAACGCGACCGCGACGATCGGGCCCGCCGCCGGCACCAGGACGACGAGGACCGGGACTACGAGGACCGGGGATTCGGCGAACGGCGGTACGACGACCGGCGGTACGACGACCGGGACCGGGACGACCGTGATCGTGGCCACTCCCGCCGCCCCAGCTCCGACTTCGACGACTGGGACGCCGAATGACCGCGCCCACCTCGCCCGCGCCCCCGACCCCCACGCCCGTCGCGGACACCGCCGATCTCCGGTTCATGGCCGAGCGGCTCCTGACCACCGTCCGCGAGGACATCGGCCGGGCCGACACCAAGGCGGCGATCCTGCTCTCCGGCGCCCTCGCCTTCCTGGCGGTGGTCTTCTCCCGGGACCGCGGTCCGCTGCCCTCGTCCGGCACGGGCCTCGTCCTGCTGGGCGTCGCCGGGGCGCTGTGGACGGCCGGGGTCCTGATGCTCGTCTCGGTGGTCCTGCCCCGTACCCGTATCGGCGCGGACCGCACCCTGCTGCGCGAACTGACGTCGGGGACGAGCCCGGACGCGCTGCGCGGCCGGCTCATGGCGTCCGGCGGGGACGCCACCGACTGGCTCCTCGAACAGGCGAGCGTGCACGGTGTCGTGCTCGCCGCGAAATACCGGTGGCTGCGCCTGGGCGTCTGCGCTCTCGTGCTCGGCGCGCTGCCGGCCCTCTTCAGCGGACTGTGGTGAGAGACGATGCAGTGGAGAAAGACCGGGGGCGTCACGCTCCTCGCCGGGGCGCTGCTCGCGCTCTCCGGCCCGCTCGACCCGCTGGGAGCCCTCGGCCCGGGTGTGGCGGACGCGGCTGCGCCACGGACTCCATCGGCGGCGGCCGATCCGTCCGAGGGCCCCGACCCCATCGACTTCGCCGTCGTCGTCGACCAGTCGGCGAGCCTCGCCGACAAGGACCTCGCCCTGGAGACGGAGGCGGCCGCCCTGCTCAGCCAGGGTGAGATATCCGAACGCTCCCGGGCCACCGTCATCGGCTTCGGCAGCTCCGAGAAGCCGGGCCAGTCCCCGGTGCACGAGGTGTGCCCGCCGACCGTCGCCGACGCTGCCGGGCGTCAGCGCCTCAGCGACTGCGTCCCGCGGCTCAGCCGCCGGGACGCCGCCCGCATGGGACCCGGCACCGACTTCCCGGCCGCGATCCGCCAGGCCGTCTCCCGGCTCACGGAGGACGGCCGCAAGGACACGCCGAAGGTCGTCTTCCTGCTCACCGACGGCAAGCTGGACGTCAGTGACAGCCCCGAGTACGGCCCCGACAAGGCCGTACGGCAGAGCAACGGCGAGAAGCGGCTCGCCGAGGAACTCGCGCGCGCCCGCGCCGCCTCCGTCCAGGTCTGGCCCCTGGGCTTCGGCGGCGAGATCGACCGCGCCGCGCTCACCGCGATGGCGGAGGGCGGCTACCGGGGCAGCTGCGCCGACGTGCCCGGGGCCGTCCCCAGGATGCGGGTGGTCGACACCGCGGCCGGGATCGACAAGGCGCTCCAGGAGACGTTCGCGGCGGCCCGCTGCGCCCGGATCGCCCACGGCACGGTCGGCAAGCCGCCGGCCGACCTGTCGGTCACCATCCCGCCGATCGCCACCGACGGCTCGCTCACGGTCGGCAAGCACGACCCGAAGGTGCGGGTGACGTACTACGACCCGAGCGGGCGCAAGGTGCCCACCCGGGGCGAGTTCGACGGCTCCACCTTCGAGGTCAGCGGACAGGACGGCCCGGTCGAGGCACTGCGCGTCAAGAACCCGATGCCCGGCCGCTGGCGCGTCCACATCGAGGCGCCGGAGGGCCACCGGGACCGCGAGGTCGCCGTACGCGCGATCTGGCAGGGCCGGCTGCGCTCCGAGGTCACCCTCGACCCCGCCTCGCCGCGGCCCGGCGAGGAGACCGTCGTGGAGGTGCGGATGCAGACCCGGCGCGGGGTCGTCATCACCGACCCGAAGCAGCTGGAGGGCGTCACTGTCACGGCCGTGCTCAGCGGCGCCGGCTTCACACCGGTCACCGCCCGCCTCACCGACGACGGGCAGGCCCCCGACCGCCGGGCTGGCGACGTACGGTTCACGGGCCGGATCACCGTCCCGGCCGGCGCCACCGGCGACCTGGAACTGGTCACGGACATGGCCGCGCCCGGCATCACGTCCGACCGCCGCCCGCTGCACACCACGACGACCACGGGCACCCCGTCCGTCGCCGTCGGGCTCACCGTCGACCGGGTGACCGTGCACCCCGGAGCCACCGTGCGGGGCACCCTCGACGTCACCAACAACGACAGCATTCCGCACAGTCTGCGCCTCGCCCTGGCGGACCAGGCCGCCGGCTCCGAACTCACGCTGTCCCCGGCCACGGTCACCGCCCAGCCGGGCAAGCGCACCGTCGCCTTCACGGTCGCCGTCGGACCGGGCACGCCCGTGGGCGAACTGGGCGGCCAGATCACGGTCGTGGACACCGGGGACGGGGACCGCACCCTCGACACGGCCTTCCTGGACGTACGGGTGGAGCCACCGCCCACCTGGTGGGACCGCTGGTGGTGGGCCGTGGCCGCCGGGGCCGCGGTCCTCCTGGCCGCCGGGGTCTTCACGGCCGTCCGGCTCGCCGCCCAGCGCCGCCGCAAGGACCTGACCGGCGTCCGGCTCGAACTCCTCCGCGACGGAACCGTTCTCAGCACGGTCACCGTCCGCAAGGGCCAGAGCCCCGGCGGCGAGTACTTCTTCACGGTCGAGGAGGCACGCGGGGCCGCCCCCTCGCTGCGCCGGGCCCGCGGCGCGCACTCGGCCCACCGGCTGCGCCGGACGGGCGGCGGCGAGCTGCTCCTTCGCCCCCGCGGGGGGCGGGAGTTCGGCGTGCGCCCGGGGGTACCGGCGGGGCTCGACGACTTCGAGCTGCTCGTCGGCGACGGCCGCCGCTCGGGCCGCCCCGGCGGCGGTACGGGTCGTACGGGCGGTGGCGGCGGCACGGGTCGTACCGAGGGCGCCGCCCGATCTGTGGGCCCGAACCCCACGCGTGGCTCAGGCGGATGGCGCGACCGGTTCACCCGCCGACCCTCCACCCCCGGCGACCGGAACGGCGGCCGGGACCGTAACCCCGGCCGGGACCGCGACCGGAGCCGTACCGCAGGCCCCGACACGGGCCGCACCGACGCGGGTCGCCCCGAGCAGCCCACATCCACCAGCCAATGGGACCCGAACTTCTGACCGGCCCACGCACGACAGGGTCTCAAGGGGAGAGAACATGAAGATCTACCAGCCCATGCTCTTCGTCGGCCTCGGCGGCACCGGCGGACGCATCGGCAGCGAACTGGAACGGAGCCTGCGCAGAGAGCTGTGCGGCCCGGACGGCACCGACCTCGTCGACGGGGGCAAGCGGCTGCCGTTCCAGCTGCCGGAGTGCCTCCAGTTCGTCTACGCCGACTTCAGCGAGGGCGACCTGCTGCACCAGCCGCAGTTCCGGGCCAAGGGCGCAGAGAGCCAGGCCTACGCCCGTACGTCCAGGATGGTCCGCGACCTGCTGCCGGCCGAGTTCGACTCCTCGCCCGACGTGACCCGCATGCTGCGGATCGCGCTGCACGAGGAGACCAGGTCGTGGCTGCCGCCGCAGGCCCGCCAGCCCCGGGTCGCCCCGCTGCACGACGGCGCGGGCCAGCTGCCGACCGTGGGCCGCGCCGCGCTCTTCGCGACCATGCGCCACGGCCTCGAACCGGTCCTGCGTCAACTGCGCGAGGCCATCAGCGCCATCGGCACCTCGGCGGGCGACCTCCAGCGGGTCGGCGGCAGCCGGATCCGGGGCTGCGACGTCTTCGTCGCCTTCTCGGTGGCGGGCGGCACCGGCGCCGGGATCTTCTACGACTTCCTCCACCTCATCGGGCACGAGTTCCGCAGCGCCAAGGTGCGCGGCGTGAAGATCTACCCGCTGGTCGTCATGCCCTCGGCGTTCCCGCCCGAGGCGGGCGGCGGCCGCGAGGCCGAACTGAACGCGGCCCGCTCCCTCGTGGACCTGTCGCGGCTCGTGGACGACCAGAACGTGCCGGACGCGCTCGACGAGCTCGGCGACGTCGAGCAGCGGAGCCGCATCAGCGTCCACTACCCCGGCGAGGGCGTCGTCAAGCTGCGGGCCTCGACCGTGCAGACCGCCTTCCTGTTCTCCAAGCCCGCGGTCATCCGCCCCGAGGACCTGCGCCGCTCCATCACCGCCATGGTGATGTCCCTCATCGGCACCGAACTCGGCGAGGACACCGGCGCGGGTAACCGGGGTGAGGACGACTACCAGTCCTTCGCCGCCAGCTTCGTCAACAAGAGCGTGGAACGGTCCACCCCGGCCCGTACCGGCATCGGCTACCGGGGCATGTCCACCAGCCTCGCCGCCTCCCTCACGGTGCCGGTCGACGACCTCGCCGAGATCGTCGCCGCGCGCCTCCTCGCCCAGGCCGTCCGGGGCATGACCGAGCGGGCCCGCCGGCCCGCCTCCGAGGCCCCGGAGTTCGTACGGGAGCTCTTCAACCGGTCCGGGATCGGCCGGCTGTGGACCCGGGAGGCCCCGGACGTGCCCGCACCGGAAGACCTTCCCAAGGGAAGCCGGGCGATCACCAAGGCGCTGTTCGACCGGGTCGGTGACATGGAGGACTCGCTCGACCGTCTGGCGAGCACCCTCGAACGGGAAGTCCCGCGTCTGGTCGAGGAGTTCAAGCCGGGCGCCGGAGTGCGCGAACTGCTCGACAAGATCGGGCCCTTCCAGCTGGAGGCCGTCCTGAACGGGCTGCCCGGCCACACGGACCGGGTGGCCAGGGAGGGCTTCACCGGCATGCTCGACAACCGGCGCAACGAGCCCGAACGGCCCCCGCACGTCCAGACCCACGCCCCCGCGATCCCGCACATCAGGCGCGGCGCGGGCGGGCTCGTACCGGCGCGCTGGAACGATCCCGACGTCCAGGACGCGCTGGCCCAGCAGGACGACTGGTACCGGTGGCGGGCCCGCAGGCTCTGGCACAGCGGCTGGCAGGAGGGCGAGACGCAGTGGCGGGACCCGCTGCACCGGATCGTCCACGACCTCGGCGAGCTGACGAGCGCGCTGCGCGCCCACGAACAGGACGAGGGCCGCCTCTTCGCCGACCGCAGGCGCGAGCTCTACCGCGACGACCGCACCGGCATCACGTACCTCCTGCCCCCGCAGAACAGCCTCCGGGCCTTCTACGACGACGTCCTCGACCGGCTCGCGCAGAGCGAGCGGCTGCCCGAGAACGTCGACGCCGCCACCCTCCTCGGCCGGCTGGTCAGGCCCGAGGACTGGCGCTCCGCCCTGGACGCCGTCCGCCGCTCGCCCGGCGCCGCCGTCAAGGAGATCAAGCAGGTCGTCGAGCAGCGCGTCAAGCGGCTCTTCGGCGAGGCCAACGAGGACCGGTACACACGGCCGCTGCTGCCCTCGATGGAGCTGCTCCTTCGTGCCGCGTCCGGGGACGAGGCCGCCGAGTCGAAGATCGACGTGCGCTGGCTCGAACAGTTCCGCGCCGGGATCGCCGGGCTGCTCCCGGTGGGCTTCAGCCCGGACGGCGGCGGGCCCCTCAAGATCCTCATCGTGCATCCGGCGAGCGAGTCCGACACCCGCGCGGCCGAGTACCTCGCCGAGGAGCTGAACCTGCCGGCCGGCGGGACCCAGGAGTACCGGGCCGTGGACACCGACTCCATCACCGTGGTCCTCTTCCGCAGCGGGATGAACCTCACCGACATCTCCGAGGTGCGCAGCGTCCTCAGGCTCTGGGCCGAGGCACGGGACTCGGCGGGCGAGGACGACTTCCTGCACTGGCGGCAGCGGCTGGGCTACCGCGACGACTGGCTGGTCTCCACCGAGGAGGACCGGCAGCGGATCCTGCACCGGCTCCTCAACGCGATGTGGAACGGTCACATCCGGATCCAGGGACCGGCGGACTCCCCGGAACTGGTCCGGATCCGGCTCCAGGAGGGCGAGTCCGCGACGATGTCGCTCCGTCTGGAGGGCTTCGACGGAGCGCTCTCCAGCTGGGCCGGGCTGCTGCGCGGATACGAGCAGTCGGCGCTGCTCGACGAGGGACAGATCGTCGAGGTGTTCTGCGAACGGCTCATGCGCTCACTGCCCCGCGGGCTCACCCACGTCCCGGCCGAACCCTCGCCGCTCTTCGTCCACCTGATCGAGAAGGTCGTCCCGCGCCAGCTGGTGCTGCTCGACGAGCTGAGCGCGGAGTACGACGAGAGGGACGCGGAGTGGCTCGCGCCCCTGCGCCACTTCTGGACGGAGACCTTCCCGGCCGCCATGAACCGCCGCTTCTCCGGCGCCGGTCATCCGGTACGGCCCAGCCTGCAGGCCCTCTTCGACCGTTACGTCCAGGTACAGGCGCAGGCGGCGGCGCAGGCGCAGTCGCAGTCGTACGAACCCGACGAGCCCGAGCCCGAGCCTGAGCCGACGTACAAGCCCGCCCCCGCGCCCGCGCCCGCTCCCGAGTCCGCCCCCGCGCCGACGTACAAGCCCGCCCCCGCGCCGACGTACAAGCCCGCCCCCGCGCCCGAGGAGGTCCGCTACCCCTGGGCCCTGGACGGTGAGGAGGAGTGAGCCCCCGCGCGACCCCGGAGCACCCGGTACCCGGCCACGCCGTGTGCCTCGACCTCAGGGCCCCGCTGCATGACCCCGACGCCGTGGTGCGCGCCGCGCTGGACGTACCGCAGCCCACCGGCAAGCGGCGCTTCGTCGTCCTGGACGACGCCGACCGGCTCGTCGCCCACCAGCTCCTCCACGAGCGCCTGTCGTCCCACGGCCCCGCGCACATCGTCGTCCTGGCCGTCGGCGTCCCGGGGCAGCGCACCCTGCGCCGCTCCCTGACCCTGCGCCCGCCCAACGCCGGGGTGCTCTGGCTGCTCGACGACCCGGACGACGCCGCCCTGCGCCCGCTCGTCGACGTCATCTCAGGACCCGAGGTGTTCCGGGCCGTGCTCCAGGCGCTCGCGGAGGTGGTGCACGGCGTGGCCGTCCCCTCCGCCCGCGTCCTGGAGCACGACCTCACCGACGAGGCACGCGCGCGCTCCTGGCGGCAGGCCGTGGAGGGCCTGGCCGGGCCGGACGTGCCCGCCCAGGCGCCCGTCGCGGAGGGCGTCCCCGCCGAACTCGCCGTACTCCTCGACGAGTCCGTCCCGCGCTCGCTCGCCGGTCATGACTGGCTCCCGGCGCACGGACGGGCCGGGGGCCTCCTGCTCACCTGCGAGGAGGCGCTGGACGACGCGGTCGAGGGTCATGCGTGGGTGCGCCGCCCGGCCGGACTGCTCACCGGGTCCGGCCGGACGCTCGACCTGCCCGGCGACATCGAACGCCTTGCCGGCGCCCTGAAGCGGTTCCGTACCGCCGTCGCGGACGCGTTCGGCGCCGCGGGCGGCGCCCGGCTCACGGCCGAGCACCGCGGGCACCTGCGGGACCGGGGCGTCGAACTGCCCGAGATGCCACGGGAACTCTCGCGCGCGGGAATCGTCCCGGCCCTGCGCGACCACACCTACGAGCTCATCGGACGGGGGCTCCCGCTGCGATCGGTCGCCGCCCGCCTCTCGGCGCTCTCGGCGCGTACCGCTCCGGCGGGCAGCGCCGCCCGCCTCGCCCGGCTCGACGAGATCTGCTCCACGGAGGAGCTGAACCGCCTGGCCGCACAGCAGCCATTCACGGCCGGCGGCTCGCGCGCCGTCGCCGCCGCGGTGAGCGCCGTCCTCGCCTTCCTCGCCGGGCTGTGGCCGGTCGTCGGCTGGGCATTCGGCCCAGCCGTCGGCGTACTGAGCGCGGTCCTCGCCCATCTGATGCTGCGGCGCAGGCCCAACCGCTCACCGGACGGCCGGCTCGACGGCGGCGGGAGCGCGGGCGCCGCGCCCCGGCTCTTCGGCGGCCTCGCCGGCGGGGCGGCGGGGGCGGGCGTGGGCCAGCTCCTCGGCCTCCCGCTCTGGGCGGGCGCCGCGACCTTCGTGGTGGCCGTGGCCGCAGTCGTGCTCCTCGCTCTCCGGGACTGGACGAGGGCGGTGGACGACTGGTGGGCCCGGGTGGACCCGGAGCGAGCGGGTCCCGTACTGAAGGAGATCCACGCCCTCGTGGTCACGACCGCCGTGCACGACTGGCTCTTCGCCGACGTGCGGCACCACTGCTCGGACGGCGCCGGGGCCGTCGCCCGGCTGCTCCGCGGCCTGGCGGCGACGGCGGACGCGTACGAGTACGGGGAGGGGGACGGCCCGCAGCGTACGGAGGTCCCGGTGAGCGGGGACACGGCCTGGAGCTGGGGGGACTGGGCGGACAGCGCGGGCGACGACCTCTGGTCCGACGTACCGGAGGCACCCGACGTACTGGGCCCACCCGACAGTCATGTCCCCGGGCCGCAGAAGTCCGCTTCCTCCGACTCCACGCCCGCCTGGCTGGAACGCCGGCTCGGCGACGGCGGCCCCGCCCTCGTGGACACCCTCGTCGGCGATCTCGTCGACGGCACCGTCCGTATCCTCGACGGCTGTTGGGCGGGGATCGAACGCGATCCGGCGAACGCCGGCCGGCTCTCGCTGGACGAACGGCTGACCGCGCTGCTCCACGAGACCCGCGTCCGCCTGGAGCGGGACGTCGCCGCCTCGCCGCCGCCCGGCGGCGGGGACGGGCGCGACCGTCCCGACGCGGCCCGGCTCACCGGGGTCGCGCCGGACGCGGTCGCCCGGCTGATCGCCGCCGACGACGACCCGGACCGCACGGTGCCGCTGTGCGGCCCCGAGCATCTGCGGCTGCTGACGCACGACCCCTCGGCCGCCCGCCAGGTCCGGTTCGTGCCCGAGACGATGCGTCGCGGCGCCACGGGCGACGACATCTGGCGGGGCACGGCCGACGACGTGGTGTGGACGGGCGGGGGACGCCATGCCGGCATCCTGCGGCTCGTACCGCTGCGTCCGGACGTGGTGCGCATCGTCAGGGCAGAGGAGGCGGGAGCGCCATGACCGAAGCGGACGCCGTGCAACACACGCACATGCACGAGGAGTTGGAGTTCTCCACGCATCTGGAGGAGTCGATCCGGTTCGCCGTCCGCTACGGCGAGGACCGTAGGCTGCCCGGCCGTCCCGGAGTCCTCGCCCGTGAGGTCACGCTGAGCGCCGGCTGGCCGGTCCTCCAGTTCCGGCTGCCCCTCTCCGCGCAGGCGGACCCGCATGCGTACGGCATGCTCGAACGGGAGGTCTCCGCCGCCGTCGCGCTCGAACGGCGGTATGGCGCCGAGAAGTTCGGGGAGGTCTTCACCCGGGTGGTCGGCTTCGACCTGGAGTGCGCCGAGCCCTTCGTGCTCTACCGGCCGCCCGCGGGTGCCCCGCTCACCGAGTGCGCCGGCGGCCTCACGGGTGACGAGCAGCAGCGTGTCTTCGCCCAACTCGCCCTCGCCGTACGCCTCCTGAACGATCTCGAACTGGTGCACCGGACGATCGCCCCCGACACCGTGCGCTGGGACGGCACCCATGTGCGGCTCTGCGAGCCGTACGCCGCGCTGCGCGACGGGGAGGCCCGCGAGGCCTTCGGCGCGGCCCCGTGGGCCTCGCCCGAACAGCGCGCGGGCCGAGGGACCGCGGACACCCGTGACGACCTGTGGTCCGTGGGCAGAATCGGCTACTTCCTCCTCTCCGGCCACCCCGACCGGGGCGAGGGCCCGCCCGAGGACCTCGGCGACTACCGGCGGCTCGCGGCGCTCGAACACAGCGGGCTGTTCGCGGCGGACGCGGCGGCCCGGCCGTCCCCCGCCGAACTGATGCGGCTCCTGCACGTCCCCGACCCGCTCGCCACGGCCGTCGGCACCGCCGATCCGCTCAGCCGGGGCCGCGCCGAGTTCGACGCGCACATCGCGCGCAAGCGCGAGGCGTCGGCGTCGGCCGCACCCGGGTACGGAGGGGGATGGGCGGCGGAGGTGCCCGTACGGGACGGTCCGCGCAACCCGTACGACCTGGTGCCCCCGCGGCCCTCCCTGCGCGCCCGGCTCCGCGCCGGTTTCGGCGGCGACACCGCCGACCGCACCCCGCCGCCCTCCGCGCAGGCGGCGCCGGCCCCCGCTACCGTACCGCCGCCGGCGCGCGGGCCGATGTGTCCGCACTGCCTGCTGCCCGTCGCGTACGACGAGAGTCTGCTCGTCACCATCGACGCCAAGGGCAACCGGATACCGCTCGACCTCAGCGGCGAACACCGGCCGGCGATCCGGCGGGAGATCCTGCGCAAGGCGTACCACCTGTGCCCGCACGCGGGGCCGGGGGACGAGGCGCACGAACTGCCCGTCCCCTACCTCACCAACGGCGATCCGCTGTCCATCGCCTTCGTCGGCAGCTCGTCCGTCGGCAAGACCCATCTGCTCGCGGCCATGCTCGGCGAGGTCGAGCTCGGGGGCCTGGAGCAGTACGGTCTGAAGTGCCTGCCGCTCAACCCGGACGCGCACCGCACGTTTCTGCGCGAGCGGGTGCAGAGTCTGCAACAGGGGCGGCAGTTGGGCCGCACCGGCCAGCAGACGTTCGCGCGGTTCGCCGACGGCCTGCTGGTCTCCGCGCGGGGCGCGACGCCCCGGCCCGTCGTCTTCTTCGACCTGGCGGGCGAGGATCTTGCGCAGGACGGGGAGGTGACGCGGTTCCTGACGGGCGTCGACGCCTTCGTCTTCGTCCTGGATCCGCTGCGGGCGCTGCGGATGCCGTCGCTCGACCCGGTCCGCGAGCAGGACGGGCTGCCGCGGCGTGATCTGGGCGACGAGGCGTTCACGACGGTTCTCAACCGGATAGAGCGACAGAGCAACGGACTTGTCGGCGCGCCGGCGGCGATCGCCGTCAACAAGTCCGACCTCGTCCGCTTCGAACCGGCCGTCGACCGGTGGCTCGGCCGCGCACTGCCCCCGCGCCTCGACCGCGAAGCGCTGCGGGCCGAGAGCCGGGACGCCTACGCGTTCCTGTCCCACCACGCGAGCCGCGCCTGGCTCAAGCCCTTCGACGACTGCGCCCGCTGCACGCTGCACTTCGTCGCGGCGACCGGCGGGCAGGCGAGGGGCGACCGGTTCCCGCACGGGGCCCGGTCGCGCCGGGTCCTCGCGCCGCTGCTGTCCATCTTCGCCATGTGCGGGCTGCTTCCCGAGGCGGAACCGATCGAGGGGGGAGCCTGATGGCCCGGTCGAGGTACGAGGCGGACCAGATCGTCTTCCGCTGGGACAGCGAGAACGCCGTGGGCACGACCGGGTTCGGACCGGTGGCCTGGTCGGGGCCGCGGGACGAGGTGGAGACGCTCTTCCAGATCTACGGCGCGTTGCTGCGGGCGAGCGGTGACGAGACGCGGCCCGCGCTGCTCCGGGTGGAGCAGCGCGCGGGCGTCGTGCTGATCCGCCGTACGCCGTGGCGGGACCCGGGCGGGCGGGCGTCCGTGATCTGCCACGCGCTCGTCGGGTCGCCGGAGTTGCTTGACCCGGCGCTCTGCCTGGGGCTGCACGCGTGGGACTGGGAGGGGGCGGAGCTGCCGTCGGCGCGGGTGCGGGGGGCGCTGCCGGTGGTGCCGAGGGAGGTGCTTGCGGCTTCGGCGGGGGCGGGGCTGCGGGCGCTCGACATGGCGCTGCCGGGTGCGGAGCGGGAACTCACGGGGGCGGTCGCGGAGTTGCTGCGGTACCCGCAGGCTCGGTTCACGCTCCTGGACGAGCGGGGCGACACGGCGTGCGCGGTGCTGCGGGGGCTGCACGGGATGTTCGGCGACGTCCCGCGCCCGCGCCGCTGGACGTTCGCGAGCCACGACACGGCCGAACTGCCCAAGCTGCGTTACGTGTTCGTGGGGCGGTGGGCGGGGGCGGCGAGCCGGAACACGGACCGCCGCCGGGTGGACCCCCTGGAGCGGGTCGGCGACCGGGCGGAGGAGCTCGCGGCGCGCCTGGTGCACCACCACCTGCGCGGCGGCCCGGAGGGGTCGGTCGCGACGGCCCTCCGCGAGGCCCAGGGCGTCGGCGACCTCCCCCTCCTGGAAACAGCGGAACGCGCCCTGACCCGCCTCGAAGCCCCCCGGGTACGCGGGGCCGGGCGGGGTCCGCAGGCGGACGGGAACGGCAGGCCGGCCGCTCGGGAGCCCGGGCTGCACGGCAACCCGCGCGCGCCCCACGCGGCGCACGACCCCGATCCGCGCCGCCCCGCCCCCCACGGCGCCCCGAACCGCCGGGAGGACCCGCCCCCCGACGCGGGGCGCGAGGCCGGGGAATCTCCCGGCCTGTACCGGGAGGATCCGCCGGGGGCGGCCGACGGGGGCCGGGACGGCTCCGGCCTGTACGGGGAGGAGCCGGTCCCGGGGGCGGCCCGCGATGCCCGGGAGGGCCCCGGGCTGTACGGGGAGGAGCCGGTCCCGGGGGCAGCCCGCGATGCCCGGGACGGCTCCGGGCTGTACCGGGAGGATCCAGACCCGGGGGCGGCAGACGGGGGCCCGGAGGGCCCCGGGCTGTACCGGGAGGATCCGGACCCGGGGGCGGCCCGCGCTGCCCGAGAGGGCCCCGGCCTGTACCGGGAGGACCCGCCCCCGGGGGCGGCCCACGGGGGCCCGGACGGCTCCGGCCTGTACCGCGACGCTTCCGACGTGCACGCGCCGGGTGTGTCCCAGGTCGAGCCCGGGCGGCCCGAGGGGGCCCACGGGGGCCCGGACGGCTCCGGCCTGTACCGCGACGCTTCCGACGTGCACGCGCCGGGTGTGTCCCAGGTCGAGCCCGGGCGGCCCGAGGGG
>NZ_JBVHXA010000025.1:0-32352 GCF_055563935.1 Streptomyces sp. NPDC029169 | reverse complement strand
GGGGCCCACGGGGGCCGGGACGGCCTGTACCGCGACGGTCCCGACCTCCACGCGTCCCGCATGCCCCGCGAAGATCCGGCGCTCGGGGCTCCCCGCGAGGGCCGGGAGGCCGTCGGCATGTACCGCGACGGGTCGGCCACCGGCCGGGAGGTCCCTGAATCCCCGCGTCCCGCACCCCAAGAGGCCCCGGTGGGCTCCGGGTCCGGCGGCGTGCCCGTCGTGGCGCCCGTGTGGCGGGGGCCCGAGGGCGGGAGGGCCTGGTGGCGGGCGGTCAGGTCGTGGCGGCGGGGGAGACCCGTCGAGACCGGGCTCGTACAGTGGCTGGCCGCCGGTACGGAGGACGCAGAGGCCCGCATCCGGGCCGGTGGCGACGGCGAACTGCTCGCCGCCCTCCGCGCCCCCCGGCCGTACCCGGTCCTCACGCTCCTCATGCGCGAGGTCGCCCGCCGCCTGCCCACCTGGTCCCGGCCCCTGCGCCGTGAGTTCCGCGACCTCGTCATCGACCACGAGCTCTTCGTGACGGCCCCCCGCGCGCCCCACCCTGCCGAACCCACCGAGGCCGAGCGTGCGGCCAACGCCGCCGCCCTCCACCGCTGGGCCGTGCGTCCCCTCCTCGACGAGGGCGACCGTCCGGCGGCCGGCGTGCTCGTCGCGCTGCTGTCCCGGCTCCACTCGAGCCCCCTCCCGGCCGCCCGGTCCGCGTTTCGCCAGATCGTGGACGACGAGCGGCCCGGGCTCCCCGAGGAGGTCTGGCGGGGTCTCCTCCAGGCTGCCTACGCGGGCACGCAGCCACCGCGACCGACCGCCCCGCCCGCCCCGCCCGCGCCCGCACCAGCCCCGCCCCAACGGGAACCAGCCGCGCCCCCACCCCCACCCCCACCAGAACCCTCCGGCGGCGACGGTCAGCTCGTCGCCCTGACCCTCCTCGCCCTGATGGTCACCCTCCTCGCCGTCATCGTCGCCATATCCGTGACGTGAGAACCACGCGCGAGCCGCCCGGCTCCGTCAGGATGGGCGCATGGGATTCCATGTCGATTCCGAGACCGGGCGGCTCCGCCGCGTCATACTGCACCGGCCCGATCTGGAGCTGAAGCGGCTGACACCGTCCAACAAGGACGCTCTCCTCTTCGACGACGTGCTCTGGGTGCGCCGCGCCCGGCAGGAGCACGACGGGTTCGCCGACGTCCTGCGCGACCGGGGCGTCGAGGTCCACCTCTTCGGGGATCTCCTGCGCGAGTCCCTCGAACTGCCCGCCGCCCGCAAAGTCGTCCTCGACCGCGTCTTCGACGAGAAGGAGTACGGCCCGCTGGCCGCCGACCACCTTCGCGCGGCCTTCGACTCCCTCGACGCCGCCGACCTCGCCGAGGCGCTGGTCGGCGGGGCGACGAAACGGGAGTTCCTGGCCGCGCACCGCGAGCCGACCTCCGTCCGGTTCCACGTCATGGACCTGGACGACTTCGTCCTCAGGCCGCTGCCGAACCACATCTTCACCCGGGACACCTCCTCCTGGATCTACGACGGCGTCTCCATCAACGCGATGCGCTGGCCCGCCCGGCAGCGCGAGACGGTCCACTTCGAGGCGATCTACAAGCACCATCCCCTCTTCACCGGCCCCGAGGCGGGCAGCTTCCACCACTGGTCGGAAGGGCAGTCCGACTACCCGTCGACGATCGAGGGCGGCGACGTCCTCGTCATCGGCAACGGCGCCGTGCTCATCGGGATGAGCGAGCGGACCACCCCGCAGGCCGTGGAGATGCTGGCGCGCGGCATGTTCGAGGCCGGCTCCGCCCGGACGATCATCGCCCTCGACATGCCGAAGCGACGCGCGTTCATGCACCTCGACACGGTGATGACGATGGTCGACCAGGACACCTTCATCCAGTACGAGGGCCTCGGCATGCTCCGCTCGTACACGATCGAGCCGGGCGACGAAGGCCAGTCGCTGCGGGTCATCGACCACCCGCCCGAGCAGATGCACAGCGCGATCGCCGCCGCCCTCGGCCTCCAGGACGTCCGCGTCCTGACGGCGACGCAGGACGTCCACTCGGCGGAGCGCGAGCAGTGGGACGACGGCTGCAACGTCCTCGCGGTCGAGCCGGGCGTGGTCGTGGCGTACGAGCGGAACGTGACGACCAACACGCATCTGCGCAAGCAGGGCATCGAGGTGATCGAGATCCCGGGCAGCGAACTGGGCCGAGGGAGGGGCGGCCCGCGCTGTATGAGCTGCCCGGTGGAGCGGGACGCCGTGTGAGCACGGGCTGCGAACAAGAAGGCGACCTGACTGTATAGCCATACTGATGTACGTATAGACTTCCAGTCGTCCGTCTCGTTCGCCGTCCCCGACCGTACCCAGGAGCACCCCATGGCCACCGACCTCATCGGCCGCCACTTCCTCAAGGAGCTGGACTTCACCGCCGAGGAGTTCCGCGGTCTGATCGCGCTGGCCGCCGAACTGAAGGCGGCGAAGAAGGCGGGTGCCGAGGTCCAGCTGCTGCGCGGCAAGAACATCGCCCTGATCTTCGAGAAGACCTCGACCCGGACCCGCTGCGCCTTCGAGGTCGCCGCCGCGGACCAGGGCGCCACCACCACGTACCTGGACCCCTCCGGCTCGCAGATCGGCCACAAGGAGTCCGTCAAGGACACCGCCCGCGTACTGGGCCGGATGTTCGACGGCATCGAGTACCGCGGCGACAGTCAGGCGAACGTCGAGGAGCTCGCCGCCCACGCCGGCGTCCCCGTGTTCAACGGACTGACGGACGACTGGCACCCCACCCAGATGCTCGCCGACGTCCTCACCATGACCGAGCACACCGACAAGCCGCTCGACGGCATCGTCTTCGCCTACCTCGGCGACGCCCGCTTCAACATGGGCAACTCCTATCTGGTCACCGGTGCCCTGCTCGGCATGGACGTCCGGATCGTGGCCCCCAAGGCGTACTGGCCGAACGAGGCGATCGTCGCCTCGGCGCGCGCGCTCGCGGAGACGAGCGGCGCGACGATCACCCTCACCGAGGACGTCACCGAGGGTGTCCGGGGCGCGGACTTCGTCGCCACCGACGTCTGGGTCTCCATGGGGGAGCCGAAGGAGGTCTGGGACGAGCGGATCGCCGACCTCGCGCCGTACGCCGTGACCATGGACGTCCTGCGCGCCACCGGCAACCCGGACGTGAAGTTCCTGCACTGCCTGCCGGCCTTCCACGACCTCGGCACGGCCGTCGGCCGGGACATCCACGCCCGGCACGGCCTGACCGAGCTGGAGGTCTCCGACGAGGTCTTCGAGTCGGAGCACTCGGTCGTCTTCGACGAGGCCGAGAACCGCATGCACACGATCAAGGCGGTCCTGGTCGCCACCCTGGCACCCACCCCGACGCCCGCCGCCGAATAGCCCCCACCCCATATCGCGTACTCATGACGACAGTCACAATGCGGTGATACGCTCCGGGGAGGAGGAAGGGAGGGCGTCCCTCATGAGCCCCTTTACCGGCTCCGCACCCCGTACCGAGCGCTGGCGGCATCTGCGTCTGACCGTCGACGACGGCGTCGCCACCGTCACCCTCGACCGCCCCGCGAAACTCAACGCGCTCACCTTCGGCGCCTACGCCGATCTGCGCGACCTGCTCGCCGAGCTCTCCCGCGAGCGGGCCGTCCGGGCCCTCGTCCTCGGCGGCGAGGGACGCGGCTTCTGCTCCGGCGGCGACGTGGACGAGATCATCGGCGCGACGCTCTCCATGGACACGGCCCAGCTGCTCGACTTCAACCGGATGACCGGACAGGTCGTCCGCGCGATCCGCGAGTGCCCCTTCCCCGTGATCGCCGCCGTCCACGGTGTCGCGGCAGGCGCGGGAGCGGTCCTCGCTCTCGCCGCCGACTTCCGGATCGCCGATCCGAGCGCGCGCTTCGCCTTCCTCTTCACCCGGGTCGGGCTCTCCGGCGGCGACATGGGCGCGGCCTATCTGCTGCCCCGGGTCGTCGGCCTCGGCCACGCGACCCGGATCCTCATGCTCGGCGAACCGGTCCGCGCCGCCGAGGCCGAACGCATCGGGCTGCTCAGCGAACTCACCGAGGAGGGCGGCGCCACCGCCCGCGCCGCCGAACTGGCCCGCCGCCTCGCCGACGGACCCGCTCTCGCCCATGCCCAGACCAAGGCCCTGCTCACCGCCGAACTGGACATGCCGCTGGCGGCCTCCGTCGAACTGGACGCCGCCACCCAGGCGCTCCTCATGAACGGCGAGGACTACGCCGAGTTCCACGCCGCCTTCACCGAGAAGCGGCCCCCGAAGTGGCGGGGGCGGTGACCGTGCCCCCCGCCCCCCTCCGTATCGCCGTCGTCGGCGGCGGACCCGGCGGGCTCTACGCCGCCGCCCTGCTCAAGCGGCTCGACCCCGCCCGCGAGGTCACTGTCTGGGAGCGCAACGCCCCCGACGACACCTTCGGCTTCGGCGTCGTCCTCTCCGACGAGACCCTCGGCGGCATCGAGCACGCCGACCCCGCCGTGTACCGGGCGCTCCAGGACGAGTTCGTACGGTGGGACGACATCCACATCGGCCACCGCGGCCACCTCCTCACCTCCACCGGCCACGGCTTCGCCGCACTCGGCCGCCGCCGGCTCCTGGAGATCCTGCACGCGCGCTGCACCGAACTCGGCGTACGGCTCCGCTTCCGTACCGAAGCCCCGCCCGCCGCCGAACTGGCCGCCGACCACGACCTCGTCATCGCCGCCGACGGCATCCACAGCACGACCCGCGAGGCCCACGCGGACGTCTTCCGCCCCCGGATCACCACCCACCGCTGCCGCTACATCTGGCTCGCCGCCGACTTCGCCCTCGACGCCTTCCGCTTCGAGATCGCCGAGACCGAGTACGGCGTCATGCAGCTCCACGGCTACCCCTTCTGCGCCGACTCCTCCACCGTGATCATCGAGATGCGCGAGGAGGTCTGGCGGGCCGCCGGCTTCGACGAGATGGACGAGGCGGAGTCCACCGCCCGCTGCGCCAAGCTCTTCGCCGACGTGCTCGGCGGCCGGGCCCTGCGCTCCAACAACTCCTCCTGGACCGCGTTCCGTACGGTCGTCAACGAACGCTGGTCCCACGGCGCCACCGTCCTCCTCGGCGACGCCGCCCACACCGCCCACTTCTCCATCGGCTCCGGCACCAAGCTCGCCGTCGAGGACGCCCTCGCGCTCGCCGCCTGCGTCGAGGAACAGCCCACGATCCCCGAGGCGTTGACCGCGTACGAGACCGAGCGCAGGCCCGTCGTCGAGTCCACCCAGCGCGCGGCAGCGGCCAGCCTGCGCTGGTTCGAGGAGATCGGCGGCTATCTGGACCAGCCGCCACGGCAGTTCGCCTTCAACCTTCTCACCCGCAGCCGCCGCGTCACCCACGACAACCTGCGCCTGCGCGACCCACGGTTCACCGACTCCGTGGAACGGGACTTCGGCTGCCCGCCCGGCACCCCGCCGATGTTCACCCCCTTCCGGCTGCGCGGACTCACCCTGCGCAACCGGGTCGTGGTCTCGCCCATGGACATGTACGTCGCCGAGGACGGCGTCCCCGGCGACTTCCACCTCGTCCACCTCGGCGCGCGGGCGCTCGGCGGCGCCGGGCTCGTCATGACCGAGATGGTCTGCGTGAGCCCCGAGGGCCGCATCACCCCCGCCTGCACCGGCCTCTGGACGGACGAGCAGGCCGAGGCCTGGCGCCGGATCACCGCTTTTGCGCACGCGCAGGCCCCCGGCGCGGCGATCGGCGTCCAGCTCGGCCACTCCGGCCGCAAGGGCTCCACCCGGCGCATGTGGGAGGGCATCGACCAGCCGCTCCCCGCAGGCAACTGGCCGCTGACGGCCGCCTCACCACTCCCGTACCGGCCCGGTGTCAACCAGGTCCCGCACGCCCTCGACCGCGCCGGAATGACCGCCGTACGGGAGGAGTTCACCGCCGCGGCCCGGCGCGCCGCGGCATGCGACTTCGACCTCCTGGAACTGCACTGCGCCCACGGCTATCTGCTCTCCGGCTTCCTCTCCCCGCTGACCAACCACCGGGACGACGCCTACGGTGGACCGCTGGAGAACCGGCTGCGCTACCCGCTCGAAGTCTTCGACGCCGTACGGGAGGTGTGGCCGGCGGACCGGCCGATGACGGTTCGCATCTCCGCCACCGACTGGTCAGAGGGCGGCACGACGCCCGAGGACGCGATCGAGATCGCCCGCGCCTTCGTGGCCCACGGCGCGGACGCCCTCGACGTCTCCACCGGCCAGGTCGTCCCCGACGAACGCCCCGAGTACGGCCGCTCCTACCAGACCCCGTACGCCGACCGGATCCGCAACGCGCTCGGCGTCCCCGTGATCGCGGTCGGCGCGATCTCCTCCTGGGACGACGTCAACTCCCTCCTCCTGGCCGGCCGCGCCGACCTCTGCGCCCTCGCCCGCCCCCACCTCTACGACCCCCACTGGACCCTGCACGCGGCGGCCGACCAGAACTACCAGGGCCCGGCAGCCCCCTGGCCGCCCCCGTACCGAGCGGGCAGCCGCACACCCCCGACGGGCCGCACGGACGCCCCGAAGCCGCGGCTCACGCTGGGATAGACATCACGAACTCCGCCCCCAGGTCCCGCAGCCGTTCGTGCAGTTCCGCGAAGACCGCCGCCGAGCGGGCGCCCGGCCAGTCGTGGGGGAGGAGTTCGGGCGGGAGGACCGGGTCCGCGTAGGGGAGGCGACGCCAGGAGTCCAGGGCGAACAGGTAGTCGCGGTAGGCGTCCTCCGCCGAGCCGGGGGAGGCCCTCCAGGCCCGCAGGACCGGCTCGTGGGCGGCCAGGAACTCCTCGTGGAGCTTGGCGATCGACGGCAGGTCCCACCAGCGGGCCACCGCCTCCGCCGTCGGCGCGTACCCCAGGTGCTCGCCGCGGAAGAGGTCCACGTACGAGGAGAGCTCCAGGCGCTCCAGGGTGTGCCGCGTCTCCTCGTACAGCCGCGCCGGGGCGATCCAGACGCCCGGGGCCGCCGTGCCGAAGCCGAGGCGGGCAAGGCGTGAGCGCAGCAGGTGCCGCTTGTGGCGCTCGGCCTCGGGGACGGTGAAGACGGCGAGGACCCAGCCGTCGGAGAGCTTGGGCTCCGTACGGGCGTAGATCCGGCGGTCGCCGTCCTCGAGGAGCTGTCGGGCGTCGTCCGACAGGGTGTACCCGGCCGCCCCGTCCGCAGTCCGCCGGGGCAGCAGCAGCCCCCGCCGTTTCAGCCGGGACACCGACGAGCGCACCGACGGCGCGTCCACGCCCAGCACCGCCAGAAGGCGGATGAGCTCGGCCACCGGCAACGGCTCCTCGCCGGGCGCGAGGCCGCGGCCGTACGCGCCGTACAGCGAGACGATCAGGGAACGGGGGGTGTGCTGCTCGGCCACGTGATCACTCTAGGGGGTGTCCTCGGGGCCCGCGCGCAGCCGGAATCGCTGGAGCTTCCCGGTGGCCGTCCTGGGCAGCGCGTCCAGGAACACGATCTTCCGCGGACTCTTGTACGGCACGAGCCTGGCCCGTACGAACGCCCGCAGCGCCCCCGCCGTCTCCGCGTTGCGCGGCACCCCGTCGCGTACCACCGCGTACGCCACCACGATCTGGCCGCGCAGCGCGTCCTCGTGCCCCACCACCGCCGCCTCGACCACGTCCGGGTGGGCGAGGAGCGCCTCCTCCACCTGGGGCCCGGCGATGTTGAAGCCCGCCGAGATGATCATGTCGTCGGCGCGGGCGACGTAGCGGAAGTAGCCGTCGGCGTCACGGACGTACGTGTCGCCCGTGACGTTCCAGCCCTGGTGGACGTACTCGCTCTGGCGCGGATCGGCCAGATACCGGCAGCCGACCGGCCCGCGCACCGCCAGCAGGCCCTCCTGGCCGTCCGGGACCTCCGCGCCCGCCCGGTCCACGACCCGCGCCTGCCAGCCCGGCACCGGCAGCCCGGTCGTCCCCGGGCGGATGTCGCCGTCCGCCGCGGAGATGAAGATGTGAAGCAGCTCCGTCGCGCCGATGCCGTTGATGAGCTTCAGGCCGGTGCGCTCGTACCAGGCCTCCCAGGTCGCGGCCGGCAGGTTCTCGCCCGCCGACACGCACCGCCGCAGGGAGCGCAGCGCCGCGACGTCGTGGCCGCCGTGCCGGTCGATCTCCTCCAGCATCACCCGGTAGGCCGTCGGCGCGGTGAACAGCACCGACACCTCGTGCTCGGCGATCGCCGTAAGCAGCTGCTTGGGGCCCGCCTGTTCGAGCAGGAGCGCGCTGGCCCCGGCCCGCAGCGGGAAGAGGACGAGCCCGCCGAGACCGAAGGTGAAACCGAGTGGAGGGGAGCCCGCGAAGACGTCGTCCGGCTCCGGGCGCAGGATGTGCGCCGAGAAGGTGTCGGCGACGGCGAGCACGTCACGGTGGAAGTGCATGCACCCCTTGGGCCGGCCGGTGGTCCCCGAGGTGAAGGCGATCAGGGCCACGTCGTCGGCGGCGGTCGCCACCGCCTCGTACGTGTCCGGCCGGGTGGCGGCGAGGGCGAGCAGGTCGTCCGGGGCGTCCCCGCCGAAGGCCGTGATCCGCAGCCCCGGCACCTCGGCCTTGACCAGGTCGTCCACCGTCCGGACGTCGCACAGCGCGTGGTCGCAGCGGGCCATCTCGCACATGACCGCCAGCTCCTGGGCGCGCTGCTGGGCCAGGACGGTGACCGCGACGGCGCCCGCCTTCATGACCGCGAGCCAGCAGGCGGCCAGCCAGGGGGTGGTGGGGCCGCGCAGGAGCACCCGGTTGCCGGGCACGACGCCGAGGTCGGAGGTGAGGACGTGGGCGATCCGGTTCACCCGCCCGCTCAGCTGTCCGTATGTCCAGACATTTCCGCTTCCGTCACGGAACGCCGGGCGCTCCGCGCCGAAGCGTTCCACCGTGCGGTCGAGCAGTTCCGCGCCGCAGTTGAGCCGATCCGGGTAGTCGAGCTCCGGCAGGTCGAAGAGCAGTCGGGGCCACTGGCCGGCGGGCGGCAGATGGTCACGCGCGAAGGTGTCGTGGTGGGCCGAGGGGGTCAGCTCCATGGGTTCGTCCCCTTGTCGTGGTGGGGTCGCCCATCGAGCGTATCGTGATGGTGACGACAGTCAACGGTGCGCGATAGAACTCGGTTGGAAGTGACGTCGGCGAACGGGACAGGGGTCCGAATGTCCGTATTCTCACTCGATCCACAGCAGACCAAACGCTGCGCGGAGCTTCGCGCCCTGGCGGCCGAACGGCTGCGGCCGCTCGCCGAGAAGGGCGAACCCGGCCGCGTCAACCGCCCCCTCGTCGCCGCCCTCGGCGACCACGGCCTGCTCGCCGGGCTCTTCGACGCCGGCGCCCTCGACCTCTGCCTGCTGCGCGAGTCCCTCGCCCACGCCTGTACGGAGGCCGAGACCGCCCTCGCCCTCCAGGGCCTCGGCGCCCACCCGGTCGCCTCCTCCGGCACCCCCGAGCAGCGCGCCCGCTGGCTCCCCGAGGTCGTCGCGGGCCGCGCCGTCGCCGCCTTCGCGCTCAGCGAGCCCGACGCCGGCTCCGACGCGGCGGCCCTCGCCCTGGAGGCGCGGCCGGACGGCGCGGGCGGCTGGCGCCTGCACGGCGAGAAGCGCTGGATCTCCAACGCCCCGGAAGCCGACTTCGCCACCGTCTTCGCCCGTACGACCCAGGGCGCCGGGGCCCGCGGCGTCACCGCCTTCCTCGTTCCGGCCGACCGGCCCGGCCTCTCCGGCAGCCCCCTCGACATGCTCGCCCCGCACGCCATCGGGAGCCTCGTCTTCGACGGGGTCCCCGTCGGCCCCGCGGACGTCCTCGGCGAGCCCGACCGCGGCTTCCGGGTCGCCATGACCACCCTCAACCGCTTCCGCCCCAGCGTCGGCGCCTTTGCCGTCGGCATGGCCCAGGCCGCCCTCGACGCCACCCTCGCGCACACGGCCGCCCGCCCCGCCTTCGGCGGCGTCCTCGGCGACCTCCAGGCCGTCGCCCACCAGGTCGCCGAGATGGCCACCCGCACCGAGGCCGCCCGCCTGCTCGTGTACGCGGCGGCAGCGGCGTACGACGCCGGAGCGGACGACGTGCCCCGCCGCGCGGCGATGGCGAAGCTGCTCGCCACGGAGACCGCGCAGTACGTCGTCGACGCGGCCGTCCAGCTCCACGGCGCCCGCGCCCTCCAACGCGGCCACCTCCTGGAACACCTGTACCGGGAGGTGCGGGCCCCGCGCATCTACGAGGGCGCCACGGAGGTCCAGCGCACGATCATCGCGAAGGAGCTGTACAAGGCCGAGGCACAGGCGCGCTTCAAGGAGGCCACCGCATGAGCCTGCACCGGCACAACCCCGCCGAGCTGTCCCCGCCCACCGGCTTCTCCCACGCCGTGACCGCCACCGGCACCCGGCTGGTCTTCCTCGCCGGACAGACCAGCCTCGACCGCGACGGCAAGGTCGTCGGGGAGACCCTGCCCGAGCAGTTCGAGACCGCGCTCGCCAACCTCCTCACCGCCCTCCGCCACGCCGGCGGCACCTCCGCCGACCTCGCCCGCGTCACCGTCTACGCCACCGACATCGCCGACTACCGGCGCCACGCGCCCGAACTGGGCAGGATCTGGCGGCGGTTGGCCGGGCGCGACTATCCGGCGATGGCCGTGATCGGCGTCGTACGGCTGTGGGACGAGCAGGCCCAGGTGGAGCTGGACGGCTTCGCGGTGGTGGAGTAGCGGCGGCCCGCTTGATCAACTGGAGACTCGCCGGACCGGGGCTTAATGTCGAAAGGTGGACTGACCGGCCCACGGCTCCCTCACCGAGCGAGGGCGCGATGCGCCATGAGTACACCGAAGCAGCCGACAAGCCCAGCACAGACCGCGATACCGACGAAGCGTGGTGACGGCAAGGGCATCGCCCTGTTCGTCATCGCCTCGTGCCAGTTGATGGTCGTTCTCGACATCACGATCGTCAACATCGCGCTGCCGCACATCCAGAGTTCGCTGGAGTTCTCCACGACGAGCCTGTCGTGGGTCGTCAACGCGTACACGCTGACCTTCGGCGGCCTGCTGCTCCTCGGTGGACGAGCCGGTGACATCCTGGGGCGGCGCCGGGTCTTCATCTTCGGCGTGCTCCTCTTCGGACTGGCCTCGCTGCTCTGCGGAGCGGCCCAGAACGACTGGCAACTCCTCGCCGCACGGGCCCTGCAGGGCGTCGGCGGGGCGATAGCCTCCCCGACCTCGCTGTCCCTGATCACCACGAACTTCGACGAAGGCCCGGAACGCAACCGGGCCTTCGGTGTCTTCGCGGCCGTCTCGGCGGGCGGCGGCGCGATCGGTCTGGTGGCCGGCGGAGTGCTCGTCGAATGGCTCGACTGGCGCTGGATCTTCTTCGTCAACGTGCCCATCGCGCTGCTCATCGCCTTCTTCACCCCACGGCACATCAAGGAGTCCGAACGTCACCCCGGCCACTTCGACTTCACCGGAGCGCTCACCTCCACGCTCGGCATGGTGGCCCTGGTGTACGGGTTCATCCGCGCCGCGCAGGAGGGCTGGCGCGACCCGTGGACGCTCGCCTCGTTCGGCGCGGCGGTCGTGCTGCTCGCCGTGTTCCTGGTGGTGGAACGGCGCTCCCGGCAGCCGATCACTCCACTGCACATGTTCGCCGACCGCAACCGGGCGGGCACGTACGCGATCATGCTCTGCCTGGCCGCGGCGATCTTCGGGATGTTCTTCTTCCTGACGCTGTTCGTGCAGACCGTCCTGGACTTCAGCCCGTTGAGGACCGGACTCGCGTTCCTGCCCGTCAGCGCGATCATCGCGGTGAGCGCCGGGATCACTTCTCAGCTGCTGCCCAAGTTCGGGCCGAAGCCCTTCATGGTGATCGGCTCGCTGCTCTCGGCGGCCGGTCTGTCGTGGCTGACCCTGACCGATGTGCATTCCACCTACGCGGGCAGCGTCCTCGGTCCGATCCTGGTCTTCGGCTTCGGTATGGGCTTCATGTTCGTCTCGCTGACCATCATGGCGCTGTCCAACGTCGAGCAGCAGGAGTCGGGCGCCGCCTCCGGACTGCTCAACGCCACCCAGCAGGTCGGCGGTTCACTCGGACTCTCCATCCTGGTGACGGTCTTCGGCACGGCCAGCCGCAACGAGGCGAGGGACCAGGTCCCCGCCTTCCTCTCCCAGGCAAACCCGCTGGAGAAGGCCGAGTTCGCCAAGACCGGGCAACTGCCCCCGCCCTGGGCGGACGAGGTCCTGACGGCCGGGGTCTCGTCCGGCTTCATCACGGCGGCGGCGTTCTCCGTCGTGGCGTTCTTCATCGCCCTCTTCGTGATCCAGGTCCGGGCCTCGGACATCGAACGCCTCAAGGGCGGGATGGGCCCCCCGGGGGTCGGGTAACAGGGCCATCTCTGGTGCGCGGTCACTTGACCACGCGTACCGACGACGCCACGCAACGTACGATCGGGCGCGTTGTCGGTTTCACTACCCAGGGAGAAATCCTCATGGCTCAGATCGCGCTCCAGGGCAACCCGGTGCAGGTCAACGGCGTGCTGCCCGCCCCGGGCTCCATCGCCCCGCCGTTCACGCTCGTCGCCAAGGAGCTGTCGGACAGTTCGCTGGACCACTTCGCCGGGCAGCGCAAGGTGCTGAACATCTTCCCGAGCGTCGACACCGGCGTCTGCGCCGCCTCTGTCCGGACGTTCAACGAGAAGGCCGCCGACCTGGCGAACACCGTGGTGCTGTGCATCTCCGCGGACCTGCCCTTCGCGCAGTCCCGCTTCTGCGGCGCCGAGGGCCTGGAGAACGTGAAGACGCTCTCCACCCTGCGCGGCCGGGAGTTCCACACCAACTACGGCGTGGAGATCCTGGACGGCCCGCTCGCCGGCCTGACCGCCCGCGCCGTCGTGGTGCTGGACGAGAACAACGAGGTGCTCCACTCGGAGCTCGTGGGTGAGATCAGCCAGGAGCCCGACTACGAGGCCGCCCTCGCCGCCCTGAAGTAGCCGGGCCGGGTTCGGGCGGGCAGGCCGGTCGAGTGCCGGTCGCCCGCCCGTAACCTGAGAGCGGGCCGCCGACCGCCGGGTGAACTCTGGCGGAAGGTTGGATGCGCGACGTCTCGCGTGGTGCCGGCGCCGGGGATAGTGGTCCCGTCAGCTGGTCACCTTGGGGGTTCGATGACGCGATGGGACGCGGTCCGGGTTCGGCAGGGCATCGTCGACAGCTGCGTCGCCGCCGAGCAGGCCGGTGACCAGGCGATCCGCAGGGGCAGGCCGCGGGAGGCGCGGCGGCACTACGAGCGCATGCTGGCGGAGTGCATCCGCCTGGCCGAGCAGTTCCCCGACGTCTCCACGCGGCGGGACCTGAGCGTGGCGTTCCACAAGTACGGCGACTTCTGGCTGGGCGAGCACCGGCTCGACCAGGCGGCGGAGGCGTACGCGGAGGGCCTGGCCCTCGCCACACGGCTGCACGAGGAGAACCCCGCCGACATCCGGTTGCTGCGGGATCGGAGGTACGGCGAGTTCAAGCTCGGCGAGATCGCCCGGCAGACCGCCGGAGCGGCAGCCCAGGAGACGGCGCACGACCGCTACGTCACGGCCCTCTCACTCGCCGAGCGCCTGGTCGAGGCCGATCCGCACAACCCGGGTGACCGCCGGGAGCTGGGGGTGGTCCTGGAGCGGCTCGGGCGACTGGCGCTGGACCGCGCGGAACCCGACGAAGCGGCCGAGTGGTACGCACGCGCACTGGCCGTCCGCCGGGAGCTGGTGACCACGCTGCCCGACGACTCCCAAGCACGCCGTGACCTGGGCGTCCAGTACGAGCGCCTCGGCGACCTGGCCCTCCGGCAACACGAACTCGACGCCGCCCGCACCCACTACGAAGAGGCCCTGGCCATCCGCCGACTGCTGCTCGGCGACGACCCCCGCGACCTGTCGACGCAGCGGGCCCTGAGCATCATCTGCGAGCGCCTCGGCGACGTCGCCCTGCTCACCGACGGCCCCGACCAGGCGCGACTCTGGTACGACGACAGCTTCGCCATCCTCGACGCGGCCTTCGGCCCCAAACACCCCGAAACCCGCACCCTCCGCAAAAAACTCCGCAAACAGCCGGCAACCCCGAGCTGACGCTCCCTCTCAGGCCAGGGCGTAGTACCTCAGCCACAGGTAGGCGGCTGCCAAGGCGACGGTGACGGCGGTGACGATCAGGCCGTACCGGGTGAACTGCCAGAAGCTGATGGGGCGGCGGTTGCGTTCGGCGATGCCGAGGACGACGACGTTGGCGGAGGCGCCGATCGCGGTGGCGTTTCCGCCGAGGTCCGCGCCGAGGGCGAGGGCCCACCACAGGACGTGGTCAGGGTCGCCACCCAGGTCCGTGACCACCTGCTCGGTGACAGGGGCCATGGTCGCCACGTACGGGATGTTGTCGACGATTCCCGAGAGGACGGCGGAGCCACCCAGCAGCAGCAGGGTCCCGCCCAGTTCGGCGCCGCCGATGGCGTCCGCGAGTGCGCTCGCCAGCTCGTCGATCACCCCGGTCTCGATGAGCGCGCCCACCATCACGAAGAGGCCCGCGAAGAAGGCCAGGGTGGGCCACTCCACCTCGCCCAGCACCTCGCCCGTCTCCACCTTCGAGATCGCGACGAGCAGGCCGGCGCCCAGGAGGGCGACCACACTGGGTTCATAGTGCAGGACCGGATGCAGGACGAAACCGGCGACGACCAGGACGAGGACGCCCAGCCCCAGGGCGAGCAGCCGCGGATCCCGGATCGCCTCCCGCTCCCGCAGCTCCATCAGCTCGGCCGCGCGCTTCTCGTCGTACACGAAGGTGCGGGCGAACATCACCCGGCAGAGCACCACCAGGACGACCATGAGGACCGCGCAGAGCGGGGCCAGGTGGATCAGGAAGTCGTTGAAGGTGAGTCCGGCCCGGCTGGCGATGATGATGTTGGGCGGGTCGCCGACGAGGGTGGCGGTGCCGCCGATGTTCGACGCGAACACCTCGGCGATCAGGAACGGTGCGGCGGGCAGTCGTAGCCGGTCGCACACGAGCAGCGTGACGGGGGCGACGAGCAGCACGGTGGTGACGTTGTCCAGCAGTGCCGAGGCGATGGCGGTGATGACGATCAGCATGGCCATCACCCGGAAGGGACGGGCTCTGGTCCTCTTCACCGACCAGACCGCGAGGTACTCGAAGAGGCCGGTGCGTTTCAGTATGCCGACGATCACCATCATGCCGAGCAGCAGGAAGATGACGTTCCAGTCGATGCCGGTCTCGGTGGAGAAGAAGGCGGCGGTGTCGTCGGTGGCTCCGATCGCGAGCATGAGGGCCGCGCCGCCCAGGGCCGCGGCGACGCGGTGGATCCATTCGCTGATGATCAGGACGTACGTGCCGGCGAAGACGGCGACGGCCGCCCAGCTCTGCCAGTCGTTCACGCCCCGCCGCCCGTGTCGCCCCCCGAGGCGAGGAGATGCCGCATCAGCCCGGCTGCGGAGACCACGCCGACAAGCCGTCCCCGGTCGTGGTCGCGCTCGACGACCGCGACCAGCGGCACGTGGGTACGGGCCATGGCGGCGGCGATCTCCATCGTCCCGGCGTCAGGGCCGACGTACGGGGTTCTGAAGGCGCCCGGAGGCAGCCACTCGGCGACCGTCTTGCCCGCCAGATCCTGGGCCATGGCCTCGGCGTGCCGCTCGTCGATGACCGGGGCGAGCAGCGGGTCCTCCATCACGTACTCGGGCACCAGTTGACGCACGAGCTGCGACCCGGGGACCGCCGCGTACGGGGTGCCGTCGCTGTCGAGGACCAGCAACGCCGGCAGGTTCCGCTCGGCCAGCAGGCGGACCGCTTCGATGGCGTCGTCGTCGGTCGTGACGTGTGGGTAGGGCTCGGCGAGATCACGTGCAGGCATGACTGTCCTATGGTCGGGTGTGGTGCCGGGGGGAGTGTGGCGCCGACGTCGGTGACGGCACGGGGGCAGCGTCGTATGCGGCGGGCGGATCAGCGGCTCAGCGCTCGGGAGTGCCGTGACGAAGGCGATGAGCGCCATGGTGAGTGACCTCGATCCGCGAAGAGAGCTGTCCCCTTGCTCGCCGACCAGGCTTCCCGGCACACCACCCGACAACTTATACGTTCCTTACGCATTCCTGGCGGAAGCCTGACGGCCGTGCCTGGACAGCAGCTCGGCGAGGCCGCGGCGGGTGGCGGCGATGACGACGCGGTCCTGGGGGCGCAGGACGTAGCCGGGGTGGAGGTCCCAGAGGAGCTGGGAGTGTTCGCCGCCGTGGTGCGTGGAGGCGAGGTCGGGGCGACGGGCGGAGGGGGCGGCGGTGTCGAGGGCGATGACGCGCCAGGAGCCGGGCCGGAACGCCTCGGCGACGGTACGGCCTTCGAACTGGGGATGCCCGGCCACGAGGAGTGCGGCGAAGAGGAGCACCTTGCGTTCGACGGGGATGGCGCCGAGGATCTGGCGGCCCATCATGGCGCCGGCGAACGCGGGGGCGGCGAGGTGAGTGACACTGCGGCTGCGGGTGAGGGCGTCGGGGTGGGCGGTGCGCAGGGTCCGGTAGACGGCGGTGGCGAAGTCGTCGTCGTACAGCCGCAGGGCCACTTTCAGGTCCGGCTTGACGGAGCGGGCGGAGAGGGTGGCCTCCAGGTTGGTGGTGTCGGAGCTGGTGAGAGCCAGCAGGGCGTGCGCGCGGTGGACCTTGGCGGTCTCCAGGACGCCGTCCTCCGTCACGTCGCCGAGCACGACCGCGACACCGAGGTCGCGGGCGAGCGGGATGCCGCGGGCCTCTGGATCCTCTTCGATGCAGACGACGGGGATGTCGAGCTCCCGCAGCCTGGCCAGGACGCGGGCCCCCACCTTGCCGAGGCCGAGCAGAACGACGTGCCCCGACAGGCCCCGGGGCGGTCGTCGTAGAGCACCGGCGCCGCGAAAGGTCCCGAGGGCTTCGATGGCTCCTGCTGTGAGCAGCGGGAGCAGGGCGAGTCCGACGAGGCCGGACAGGAGTTGCAGCACCTGGCGCGTGGTGGATTCGTCGAGGGCGGGGTCGTTGATGGAGAACAGGTCGAGCAGGGTCAGATAGGCGGCGTGGACGGGGCCGGCATCGGTGGCGACCGTTGCCGCCACGGTCAGGGCGAGCACGGAGACGACGATGCCGGCCAGAGCCAGGCGAAGGCGGGACGGGAAGACCTCGCTCAGCGGCGCACCGCGTCGGGCACGACGGCGCGCCGGCAGAGCCGGGCCGGAGCGCTGGACCATCTCCAGGACGATGGTGCCGCGCCCGGCCGAGCTCTCGACGGTACGTTCGTCCGGCAGCAGCTCCGGGCCCGTCGGGCCGCTGGTGTCCGAGCCCTCCGATCCCGCGGGGTCGGTCGTCGTGGACGACAGCAGGGCCAAGGTGCACAGACCCGGGTCAGGTACGTCGCCGCGTCCTGGAGGGGTCCGCTCGGCGGCGCGCAGGAGCAGTCCGTCGGCCTGGACGACCTTGCTGGTCCCCGTCACGGCGGTGGCGGCGAGCGCGGGCGCGGCGGTGTCGGCGTCGGAGAGGACGGTCGTGGACGCCTCCAGTGCCGCTCGGTCGATGCCGGGCATGGCGATGAGGGCGGCTTGGTCGAGGAGTTCCTCGAGGTGTTGTCCGAGCCTGCGGTTGTACATGCGGACCACGAGGCGCAGCCCCGGGCTGAGCCTGCGTGCGGCGAGCGCGGCGCGCAGGTTCGTCTCGTCGTCCTCGTACAGCAGAGCCAGGGCGGCGGCCCGGTGAGTGCCGGCCCGCAGCAGAGCCTCGTCCGTGGGCGCCGGTGACGCGATCTCCTCCACGGGTACGACGATGCCACCGCTCGTGTCGTCGGCCCTCGGCTCCGCCGCGTTCGACGGTACGGAGGTCCGGGCGGCGGACCGACTGGTCGCCTGCCCCGCTGCCTGGTCGGCGGGAACCATGAGAACGACCTGCTGGCGGTAGATGTCCCGCAGCTCGGCGGCCAGCCGGTGTGCGAGCCCGTCGTCCCCGCACACCACCATGTGCCCGCCCGTCGGCGGCTCTCTGTCGCTCTGACGCGGCAGATCGACCATGACTCTCCCCCTGTGTCATGCGCGCGGCCGGACATCCCGCCCGGGCGAGCGCCCCCCGCGCTTCGTGACGTCGAGAGACGCACCTCGCCGGCGGCTCAGTCGCGTGCGTCTCACCGCTGGTCGGTGCTCAGACCGGACAGGCAACCCGAGACCCGCGATGCCGAGACCGAGAAGCCGCGTCGTGTCACTGTCACCCCGGTCTGCACGCGGATGCTGTGCCATCTGCCGTCGATGGATACTCCCATCGAGCCGCACAGGAGTTCACTGCCGGAGCCTGGCAACCTTTACGCGTTCTTGATGCCGACCGCGCCGGCGGCGGGGGGAGCGAGGGTGGTTCCCGCGGAGGTTGAGCTGAGTTCGGCGGCCGGCATCGTGCCAGACCCTGATCCCTATGGGGGGAGAGGTACTGTTGCGCCGGTCACTGATGCGCTCTTGACGTCACATCAGCATCAACCCGTGGGAAAGGGACAGCGCCGGTGGTAGTTACCGCGCCGCAGCGTGCGCGAGCGATCTTCACGGCCCATCCCGCCCGCACCGTCGTCCTCGGGTTCGCCGGCGTGGTCGTGGTCGGCACGGTGCTGCTGATGCTGCCGCTCGCGGCCGAGGACGGTGGCGCCACCGATCTGCTGACCGCTCTGTTCACGTCGACGTCGGCCGTGTGCGTCACCGGGCTGGCCGTCGTCGACACCAGCACGTACTGGAGCGGCTTCGGCGAGGGCGTCATCCTCGCGCTGATCCAGGTCGGCGGCTTCGGCATCATGACCATGGCCTCGCTGCTCGCCCTCCTCGTCTCGGGCCGGCTGCGGCTGCGCATGCAGGTGACGGCGCAGGCGGAGACCAAGAGCCTCGGCATCGGAGACGTGCGCAAGGTCCTCCTCGGCGTGGCCGGCACGACCCTCGCCGTGGAGCTCGCCGTCGGCGCCGTCCTCGCGCTGCGGTTCCGCTTCGGGTACGACCACGGCGTCGGCGAATCCGCGTACCTGGGGTACTTCCACGCCGTGTCCGCCTTCAACAACGCCGGGTTCGGACTGCACGCCGACAGTCTCACCCGCTACGCCCAGGACCCGTGGGTCACCCTGCCGATCGCGCTCGCCGTGATCCTCGGCGGCATCGGGTTCCCGGTCCTGCTGGAACTGCTGCGCCACCGCAACCGGGCGCGTACGACGGGCCGCAGGAACTGGACCCTGCACACCAAGCTCACGGTCATCACGTCCGTGGTGCTGCTGCTGGTCGGGACGGTGCTCACGGGCCTGCTGGAGTGGACCAACCCCGCCACGCTCGGGGCGCATGACGTCTGGGGCAAGCTCCTGAACAGCTTCTTCTACTCGTCGATGAGCCGCACCGCCGGCTTCAACTCCCTCGACATCGGCGCACTCCATTCCTCCACGCTCCTGATGACCTGCGTCCTGATGTTCATCGGCGGCGGCAGCGCGGGAACGGCCGGCGGCATCAAGGTCACCACCTTCGCCGTCCTGGCGGCCGCGATCCTGGCCGAGGTACGCGGCGAGCCGAACTCGGTCGTCCTCGGCCGCCGGCTGGCCCCGCACGTGCTGCGCCAGGCGCTCACCGTGGCTCTCCTCGGCGTGGGCCTGGTCATGGCCGCCACCCTGGCCGTGCTGTCGGTGAGCAGGGCGCCGCTGGACGCCGCCCTCTTCGAGGTGGTCTCCGCTTTCGCGACCGTCGGCCTGTCCACCGGTATCACGGCCGACCTCCCGGCGATCGGGCAGCTCATCCTCATCGGCCTGATGTTCGTCGGCCGCATCGGCCCCATCACTCTCGTCTCCGCGCTCGCCCTGCGCGAGCGCGTACGACGCTACGAACTGCCCGAGGAGCGACCTGTCATTGGCTAACTATCTGCACAACCTGCGCAAGCGCCGGCGCCAGCGGCTGGCCGAGCAGTACCGGGCGGCCACGGACCAGCGCGTCGCCGTCATCGGGCTCGGCCGCTTCGGATTCTCCCTCGCCAACGAGCTGATGCACCGGGGCTGGGACGTGCTGGGCATCGATACCGACGCGCGGCTGGTCCAGAAGTACAGCGATCTGCTCACCCACGCCGTCGTCGCCGACTCCACCGACCCCGATGTTCTGGGCCAGCTCGGCGTCCACGAGTTCACCAGCGCCGTCGTCGGCATCGGCACCCACGTCGAGGCCAGCATCCTGGTCAGCTCCAACCTCCTCGAAGCCGGCGTCCCCAACATCTGGGCGAAGGCGATCAGCCGCCAGCACGGCAAGATCCTCGAACGCCTCGGCGTCCACCATGTCGTCCTGCCCGAGCACGAGATGGGTGAGCGCGTCGCCCATCTCGTCACCGGCCGGATGCTCGACTTCATCCAGTTCGACGACGACTACGCCCTCGTGAAGACCGTTGCCCCGGCCGTCGTCACCGGACAGCCGCTGGGGCGCTCCCGGGTCCGCAGCCAGTACGGCGTGACGGTCGTCGGCATCAAGCGGCCCGGGGAGGACTTCACCTACGCGACCGCCGACACGGTCGTGGAGAAGGGCGACATCCTCGTGGTCACGGGCAAGACCCAGGCCGTGGAGACGTTCACCGAGCTTCCCTGACCGGGATCGGGGAAGCCAGGGGACAGGTGTGTAACCCTGCACATTGCTGACCTGCAGAAATAAATGTCCTGTGAACGGATGCACGTGTCCGGATAACGGTCGAGTCACGCTTGCTGGGGTTTTGGAAGATCACCTTCCGTCATGTGGCATGCGTCACACGACGCCTTGGGTGAGTCGTGGTAGGAATGCGCAACTTCGCAGGTGGCACCACCCCTCACCACCTCGTGGAGCCGCCGGCACGTACCGGTAGCACGACCCAGGTGATCACGCTCCGAGTCCGCGGACGTCGATGCCTCGGGTCGCCGACCGGACAACGGCGTTCGCTCACAGACCGCACTCCCCACTGGCGCAGCCTCCCGCGCGCCGGTCCTGCGTACTGAGGTCCCCACCGTGTCACTCGATTCCTTCACCCAGTCCGTCGACGAAGCCGTCAGCGGCTTCTTCGAGCCCATAGCCAAATGGCTGGGCGAGGTCGTCTTCTACTCCGTGCCCGTCGCGGGCACGCAGCTGCCCCTGATCGTGGCCTGGCTCGTCGTGGCCGGCCTCGTCTTCACCGGCTGGTTCGGCTTCGTGCAGCTGCGCAAGTTCCGCCTGGCGGTCGACGTGGTGCGCGGCAAGTACGACGAGAAGGGGTCGGCCGGTGAGGTCAACCACTTCCAGGCGCTGACCGCCGCCGTCTCCGGCACGGTCGGTCTCGGCAACATCGCCGGTGTGGCCGTCGCCGTCTCCATCGGCGGCCCGGGCGCGACCTTCTGGATGATCCTGTGCGGCCTGCTCGGCATGGCCACCAAGTTCGTCGAGGTCACCCTCGGCGTGAAGTACCGCGAGGTGCACGCCGACGGCACCGTCTCCGGCGGCCCGATGCACTACCTGCCCAAGGGCCTGGCCGACCGCTTCGGCAAGAACGGCAAGACCCTCGGCAAGGTCCTCGCGGTCCTCGCCTCCTTCATGGTCCTGTTCTTCGGCCTCTTCGGCGGCAACCTCTTCCAGGTCAACCAGTCCTACGCCCAGCTCGTCTCCGTCACCGGCGGCGAGAACGGCGCCCTGGGCTCCTCCGCCGGCGCACTCTTCTTCGGCATCCTCATCGCCGCCCTCGTCGGCATCGTGCTCCTCGGCGGCATCCGCTCCATCGCCTCGGTGACCAGCAAGCTCGTGCCCGCGATGGCCGGCATCTACATCGCCGCCTGCCTCGTCGTCATCGCCGTCAACGTCACCGCCGTCCCGACCGCCGTCTCCTCGATCATCGAGGGCGCGTTCAACCCCGAGGGCGTCGCCGGTGGTGTCCTCGGCGCGCTGATCATCGGCTTCAAGCGGGCCGCGTTCTCCAACGAGGCCGGTCTCGGCTCCGCCCCGATCGCGCACTCGGCCGTGAAGACCAAGCACCCCGCGAGCGAGGGCCTGGTCGCCCTGCTCGAGCCGTTCATCGACACGGTCGTCATCTGCACCATGACCGCCCTGACCATCGTCATCGCCAACCCGGCCAGCTATGTCGAGCTCCGTGAGGGCGGCGAGTCCATCGGCGGCGTCACGATCACCTCCGACGCCTTCGGCACCGTCCTCCCCTGGTTCCCGTACATCCTCACCCTCGCGGTGATGCTGTTCGCGATCTCCACCGTGCTGACCTGGGGTTACTACTGCCTCAAGGCGTGGACCCACCTCTTCGGCCGCTCCAAGGCCAGCGAGCTCACCTTCAAGGTCCTCTACACCGTCTTCGCGGTGGCCGGTTCGCTGCTGACGCTCCAGACCCTGATCGACATGGCCGACGCGGTGCTCTTCATGCTCGCGGTCATCAACATCATCGGCCTGTACCTCCTCGCCCCGGTCGTCAAGCGGGAGTTGAACTCCTTCCTGGCGTTCGTGAAGAAGCGCGACGCCGGTCTCGACACCGACGACGAGGCCGACCCCGACCAGGAGCCGGTGAAGACCACCGTCTGACCGCCCCCCGGCGGCCCGGCTCCTGAGAGGGCCCGTCCCCACCTCGCGCCTTGGTGGGGACGGCCCCTCTCACTCGTTTTCGCAGGTGAGAGACGCCTGGTGAGACCCCCGGCCACCCGATAGGGTGTCAAGAACGCATCAAGGAAACGATGCTGGTGTGCCGGGAAGTCTGGTCGGCGTCCGAGGGGCCTGTGCGCCCACCTGTCGACATGCCCCGGAGGCCCTTCCCATGACTCAGGCACGCCCCCGCAAGGTGGTCTTCGGACTGCTGCCCTGGCCCGAACGCCAGGCCGTCGCCGAAGCCCTGCGCACGGAGACCGTCGGCGGAGTGGTCCTGCTCGCCGCTGCCGTCGTCGCGCTGGTATGGGCGAACAGCCCCTGGAGCGAGGCGTACGAGTCCGTACGGGAGTTCCACTTCGGCATACCCGCCCTGGGCCTGGACCTGTCGGTCGGGCACTGGACGGCCGACGGCCTCCTCGCGATCTTCTTCCTGGTGGCGGGCATCGAGCTGAAGCGCGAGCTCGTCGTCGGCGAACTGCGCACCCCTGCCACGGCCGCCCTTCCCGTGATCGCGGCCCTGTGCGGCATGGCCGTGCCCGCAGCGCTCTACACGCTCACCGCCGCGTCGGCGGGCGGAAGCCCGGACGGCTGGGCCGTCCCCATGGCCACCGACATCGCCTTCGCGCTCGCGGTCCTGGCGGTGATCAGCACCCATCTTCCCGCCGCGCTCAGGGCGTTCTTGCTCACCTTGGCCGTCGTGGACGACCTCGGCGCCATCCTGATCATCGCCGTCTTCTTCACCTCGGACCTCGACTTCTGGGCTCTGGGCGGGGCGTTCGCCGGCCTGGTCCTCTTCTACGCTCTCCAGCGCTTCCGGGTGCGCGGCTGGTGGTGGTACGTGCCACTCGGCGTCGCCATCTGGGCGCTGATGTACAACTCCGGTGTCCACGCCACCGTGGCCGGCGTCGCCATGGGCCTCATCCTCCGCACCACCCGCGACAAGGGCGAGACGGCATCTCCGGGAGCACGCGTCTCGCACCTCGTCCACCCCGTCTCGGCGGGCGTGGCCGTCCCGCTGTTCGCCCTCTTCGCCGCCGGAGTCACCGTCTCCGGGGGCGCGCTGACCCGAGTGTTCACCGACCCCGAGCCCCTCGGCGTCGTCATCGGCCTCGTCGTCGGCAAGATCCTCGGCATCTTCCTCGGTACGTACCTCGCCGCGCGCTTCACACGTGCGGTGCTCAACCCCGACCTCGCCTGGGCCGACGTGTTCGGGCTCGCGACCCTGGCCGGAATCGGCTTCACCGTCGCCCTCCTCATCGGCGAACTCGCCTTCCCCGACCCGGCCGAAGCCGAGCACATCAAGGCCGCCGTCCTCGTCGGCTCACTGATCGCCGCCGCGCTCGCAGGCGTCCTCCTGCGCCGCCGCAACCGCGTCTACAAGCGCTTGTACGAAGCGGAGGAGCGCGACGACAACGCCGACGGCATCCCCGACATCTACCAGACGGACTCCCCTGCCGCCGCGGTCGACGGAAGGTGACGGCGACGGGCTCCGTGGTGCCCGGAAGGGCGATGATCCTCGCCCTGCTGGTCATCCGTACTACGACGGACTTCGTCGCGAGTCGAACAAGGAGGCATCCCGGGCTCCTTCACTCGCGGGGGGCGACCGGGCTCTTGCGCCCAGCCTGGACAGTGCGAGAGGACACGGTCGGGCAGCAGTCCTGCGGCCGGGTGCCATGGCGTCGCCGGACCCGGCACCGCAGCGTGTGGACGACGGACACGAGGACCACCACGGCGCCCACGGCGATCAGCCACGGGTTGCGCAGCGCCGCTCCGACACCGCTGATCGCCCCTCCCGCGACGAGCAGCGGGCCGGCGCAGCACGCCACCATGAGCAGCCCGGCGCCCAAGGCCGCCGCCACTCCTCCCAGGCCGGATCTCAGGATTGCCGGCATCAGAGGTCAGCCTCCTCCCGGACCCTGCGGGACCCGCCAGGTGCACAGGCACCGCGATACCTGCGCGTACCGCGCAGCAACAGCGCCGCGTAGAACAGCATCAAGGCGTCCTGGACAAGGACGAACCAGCTCAGCCGCTGGGTGAGGTAGCTGCCGAAGCAGCCGCAGTTGGCGACCGTCAGCCCGCGTGCGTACGCCTGCACGGCCAGCAGCGACCACGCCACTGAGACGGCCGCGAACACCCACACCGGGGCGAGCGCCTTCGAACGCGGGCGAGCCAGGAACCAGACCCCGCACACCAGCTCGCCCGCGATCAGTGCCACGGCCAGTGCGGTCGCGGCGACGCCGGTGACCAGCCCGTATGCGGCCAGAATCCCCGACATCTGCCCGAACGAGGCGAGCTGGCCTGCTGCCATCGCCGTCGACAGCGCACCGAGCACAATCCGCAGCACCATGATCTGAACGCTAGACCCGGATCGGAGCGGAGAACTGTAAGCGTGCTCACCGAACCGGCAGCCGGTTCGCGCGAGTTTCGCGCGAGTATGGGGAGCACAGGCAAACCGACGGCGCCAGTGCTCCCGCTTTCCGGTGCCGGAGAACTCCCAGAGGTGTCGTCGCTCTCCTCCTGGCTCGGATACACACAGGTCATCGGGGGTGCAGCGGCAGCGTCCAGGCGTGGTCTCAGATGTCCCGGAAGATCTCGATCTGCGCCCCCACCGAATTCAGGCGCTCCGCCAGGTCCTCGTACCCCCGGTTGATGACGTACACGTTCCGCAGCACCGACGTGCCCTCGGCCGCCATCATCGCGAGCAGGACCACCACCGCCGGGCGCAGGGCCGGGGGGCACATCATCTCGGCCGCGCGCCAGCGGGTCGGGCCCTCGACCAGGACGCGGTGGGGGTCGAGGAGCTGGAGGCGGCCGCCGAGGCGGTTGAGGTCGGTGAGGTAGATCGCCCGGTTGTCGTAGACCCAGTCGTGGATGAGGGTCTTGCCCTGGGCCGTCGCCGCGATGGCCGCGAAGAACGGCACGTTGTCGATGTTCAGGCCCGGGAACGGCATCGGGTGGATCTTGTCGATCGGGGCCTCCAGTTTGGAGGGCCGGACCGTCAGGTCGACCAGGCGCGTACGGCCGTTGTCCGCCGCGTACTCCGGCGAGCGGTCGTGGTCGAGGCCCATCTCCTCCAGGACCGCGAGCTCGATCTCCATGAACTCGATCGGGACCCGGCGGATCGTCAGCTCCGACTCGGTGACCACGGCCGCGGCCAGCAGGCTCATCGCCTCGACCGGGTCCTCGGAGGGGGAGTAGTCCACGTCCACGTCGATCTGCGGGACACCGTGGACGGTCAGCGTCGTCGTGCCGATGCCCTCCACCCGTACGCCGAGGGCCTCCAGGAAGAAGCAGAGGTCCTGGACCATGTAGTTGGAGGAGGCGTTGCGGATGACGGTCACGCCGTCGTGGCGGGCCGCGGCGAGCAGCGCGTTCTCCGTCACGGTGTCGCCGCGCTCGGTCAGCACGATCGGGCGGTCCGGGACGACGGACGGCTCGACCTGGGCGTGGTAGAGGCCCTCGGTGGCGGTGATGTCGAGGCCGAAGCGGCGCAGCGCGATCATGTGCGGCTCGATCGTGCGCGTACCGAGGTCGCAACCGCCCGCGTACGGCAGCTTGAAGTGGTCGAGCCGGTGCAGCAGCGGGCCGAGGAACATGATGATCGAGCGGGTACGGATCGCCGCCTCGGCGTCGATCGAGTCCATGTCCAGCTCGGCCGGCGGCACGATCTCCAGGTCGACGCCGTCGTTGATCCAACGGGTGCGCACCCCGATGGAGTTGAGGACCTCCAGGAGCCGGAAGACCTCCTCGATGCGGGCGACGCGGCGCAGAACCGTGCGCCCTTTGTTGAGGAGCGAGGCGCAGAGCAGCGCGACACACGCGTTCTTGCTCGTCTTGACGTCGATGGCCCCCGAGAGCCGGCGGCGGCCGACGACCCGCAGATGCATGGGGCCGGCGTAACCCAGGGACACGATCTCGCTGTCGAGTGCTTCGCCGATGCGTGCGATCATCTCAAGGCTGATGTTCTGGTTGCCACGTTCGATCCGGTTCACGGCGCTCTGGCTTGTGGCCAGGGCCTCGGCGAGCTGCGTCTGCGTCCAGCCACGGTGCTGGCGGGCGTCACGGATGAGCTTGCCGATGCGTACGAGGTAGTCGTCTGCCATGGGCGTCACGTTATCTCAGATATGAGATGGGGCCCGCGAGGGGGTGGGTCGTCAGGGTGACGAACTGTGCGCAGTGGGGTGACGTGGTTCATACAGGGGCAGTTCGGACCCGCTCGGCATCCGTACGGCGGCGAGCAGCCCCCAGCCCTGGTCGCTGATGGGCCGTGAGATCTCGGCCCCGCGGTCTTCGAGCGTGGTGAGCGTACGGGTGATGTCGTCGCACATCAGATAGAACTCGTGCTTCGGCTCACCCGCCGTCGGGTGCACCGCGACCTCGGCCGGCGGCAGCTCGAAGATGAGCCAGCCCTCGCCCGCGTCGACGTGGTCGAACTGCAGGACATCCCTGAGGAAAGCCCGGTCGGCGTCCGCGTCCGGGGTGTAGAGAATCACATGCGCGCCGCTGAACATACTCCGATCCTCCGCCCGCCCGGCGCCCCCGGCAATCGCTCCGCGCCCGTACGGGGTGACTACGTCCGCCTTCTACGACAATTCGAACGAAAGGTGTGCAGACAGGGCGCGGAGGAAGTCCGGCGCGTCGAACATCGCGCCGGCCGAGGCGACGCCGACCGTCCTCGTCCGGCCCGTGAGCACGCGGTCGACCGCCTCCACCGCGAGCGGCGCGCTGACGGCGTAAATGTCCTGGCCGCTCGCCACGGCGCGCCGCTCCACGCCGCCGGAGCGGACGACGACGTCCACGAGGAAGGTCTGCGCGGACCGCCCGCGCTCGTCGACCGCGGCCGGCGCCGGTGTGTCCGGGGCGGCCAGGTCCCGTGCCGCCTCGGCCGCCATGTAGGTACGCACCTCAGGAACGGCCAGGTGGCTGGGGACGGTGACGACGTCGGCCATCGTGAAGTCGCCGATCACGGACCTGATCCCCAGCGGCTCGGGGAAGGACCACTTCAGGGTCGGCATGGCGTGGTCGCCGTACTCGAGCCGCCCGCCGGTGAAGCGGACGTGCCGGCCGTCCCTGCGCTGCCGGGAGACCGCGCCCGCCGTACGGGTCCCGGCCGTCGGGTGCCAGCTGCTCAGCCCGTACGCGACGTGCACCTCGTCGGCCGCCGTCCAGTCGCCCATCGCCGCGGTGACCAGCAGGTCGCCGAGGCCGCCGAAGAAGGCCATCGCGGGGACGACCGCGGTGCCCGCGGCACGGGCGGGCTCCGCGAACCGCGCGAACGTGTCGGCGGTGGCCTCGATCTCGGCCGCCACGTCGACGTACGGGATCCCGGCGCGCAGGGCCGCCTCGATCACCGGGGCGGCGGTCGCGGCGAAGGGTCCGGCGCAGTTGATGACGGCGGCGGCGCCGGCCAGCGCGCCGTCGAGCGAGGCCGGGTCGTCGACCGAGGCCCGCCGGGTCTCGAGCCCCGGCCGGGACGCGGCGAACTCCCGCAGCTTCTCCGCGTCGCGTCCGGACAGCACCGGCACGAACCCCCGCTCCAGCAGCTCCGCCACCACGAAGCGCCCGGTGTGCCCGTAAGCACCGAACACCACAACCGCCTGGCCCGTTCCCATGAGTTCCCCCATCGTCCTTCGTCCTCGACTGTCCTCGACCCGTTCGGATACGGAGAGTCTGGCAGCGGCGGACCGGCCGGAGTGAGTGTCCGGAACGACATGCCCCGTACAATTCCGGACATGAGTACTGTCGCGCTGGCCGTCACCGACGGGATGCTGCACTTCGAACTCTCCGTGGCGTACGAGGTGTTCGGCGACCCGCTGTACAGCCTCGCCGTCTGCGGTCCCGGCCCGGTGCGGTTCGGCAGGTTCCGACTTGAGCCGGACGCCGGGCTCGACCGGCTTCCGTACGCCGACACGGTGATCGTCCCCGGCTGGGCCGATGTCGACGTGGACCCGCCCGCCGAGCTGGTCGACGCGGTGCGCGCGGCCCATGAGGCGGGCGCGCGGGTGGCCTCCCTGTGCACGGGAGCGTTCGTGCTGGCCGCCGCCGGGCTGCTCGACGGCCGGCGCGCCACCACGCACTGGGCGCACACCGACGTCCTGGCCGCCCGGCATCCCCGGGTGGAGGTCGACCCGGACGTGCTCTACGTCGACAACGGCACCGTACTGACCTCCGCGGGCAAGGCCGCCGCGATGGACCTGTGCCTGCATCTGGTCCGCCTCGACCACGGCTCGGCGGTCGCCAACACCATCGCCCGCCGTCTGGTCGTGCCCCCGCACCGGTCAGGCGGACAGGCCCAATTCATCACCGCCCCCGTTCCGGCCCAGGACGAACACCCGCTCACCGCCCTCTTCCCCTGGGTGCTCGAACGGCTCGACCAGCCGCTCACCGTGGAGGACCTGGCCCGCCGGGCGAACATGAGCGCGCGCCACCTGACCCGCCACTTCCGCGCGGTGACCGGCACGACCCCGCTCCAGTGGCTGCTGACCCAGCGGATCCGCCACGCCCAGGAACTCCTGGAGGCGACCGGCGACAGCGTCGACGCCATCGCGACGGCCACGGGCATGGGCACGGCCACGACCCTCCGCCGCCACTTCAACCGCACGATCGGCGTCCCCCCGGACACCTACCGCCGCACATTCCGCAGCACGCGAGCCCCCGCGAGCCCACACGACCGACGCGACCCGGGCACACCCGTGACCGGATGACGGCGATCGCGGGCATGCCGAGCATGACCGAGCGGCGGGGATGCATTAGAGTTATCTCGACATCGAGATAACTGCTTACGGCGCACCGCGGCCGCCCACCCGGTAAGGGTTACCTAACTAAGCCTTACCTTAGCGGATCGGCGACGGAGTCGTGGCGGCAGCATGGCGGTAATACGCGCACATTGATGAAGGAGACTGTCGTGTCGGCGAACAGCTTCGACGCCCGCAGCACGCTGCGCGTGGGCGACGAGTCGTACGAGATCTTCAAGCTGGACAAGGTCGAGGGCTCCGCGCGCCTTCCCTACAGCCTGAAGGTCCTTCTGGAGAACCTCCTCCGCACCGAGGACGGCGCGAACATCACCGCCGACCACATCCGCGCCCTGGGCAACTGGGACTCGCAGGCTCAGCCGAGCCAGGAGATCCAGTTCACCCCGGCCCGCGTCATCATGCAGGACTTCACCGGTGTGCCCTGCGTCGTCGACCTCGCCACCATGCGTGAGGCCGTCAAGGAGCTCGGCGGCGACCCGGCGAAGATCAACCCGCTGGCCCCCGCCGAGCTGGTCATCGACCACTCCGTCATCGCCGACAAGTTCGGCACGCCGGAAGCCTTCGGCCAGAACGTCGAGCTGGAGTACGGCCGCAACAAGGAGCGCTACCAGTTCCTGCGCTGGGGCCAGACCGCCTTCGACGAGTTCAAGGTCGTCCCGCCCGGCACCGGCATCGTCCACCAGGTGAACATCGAGCACCTGGCTCGTACCGTCATGGTCCGCAACGGCCAGGCGTACCCCGACACCCTCGTCGGCACCGACTCCCACACCACCATGGTCAACGGCCTCGGTGTGCTCGGCTGGGGCGTCGGCGGCATCGAGGCCGAGGCCGCCATGCTCGGCCAGCCGGTCTCCATGCTCATCCCCCGCGTCGTCGGCTTCAAGCTCACCGGCGAGCTGCCCACCGGCACCACCGCCACCGACCTCGTCCTCACGATCACCGAGATGCTGCGCAAGCACGGCGTCGTCGGCAAGTTCGTCGAGTTCTACGGTGAGGGCGTGTCCGCCACCTCCCTCGCCAACCGCGCCACCATCGGCAACATGTCGCCCGAGTTCGGCTCCACCGCCGCGATCTTCCCGATCGACGACGAGACCCTGAACTACCTCAAGCTCACCGGCCGCTCCCAGCAGCAGGTCGCGCTCGTCGAGGCGTACGCCAAGGAGCAGGGCCTCTGGCTGGACCCGTCCGCCGAGCCCGACTTCTCCGAGAAGCTGGAGCTCGACCTCTCCACGGTCGTCCCCTCCATCGCCGGCCCGAAGCGCCCGCAGGACCGCATCGTCCTCGCCGACGCCGCCTACCAGTTCTCGCAGGACGTCCGTAACTACGTCGACACCGCCGACGAGGCGGGCGAGGAGTCCTTCCCGGCCTCCGACGCCCCGGCCGTCAGCAACGGCGTCCCGTCGAACCCGGTCCAGGTCACCGCCGCCGACGGCACGACCTACACGATCGACCACGGCGCCGTCACCGTCGCCGCGATCACCTCCTGCACCAACACCTCGAACCCGTACGTGATGGTCGCCGCCGCGCTCGTCGCGAAGAAGGCCGTCGAGAAGGGCCTGACCCGCAAGCCGTGGGTCAAGACCACCCTCGCCCCGGGCTCGAAGGTCGTCACCGACTACTTCGACAAGGCGGGCCTGACCCCGTACCTCGACAAGGTCGGCTTCAACCTCGTCGGCTACGGCTGCACCACCTGCATCGGCAACTCCGGCCCGCTGCCGGAGGAGGTCTCCAAGGCCGTCAACGAGCACGACCTCGCGGTCACCTCGGTCCTCTCCGGCAACCGGAACTTCGAGGGCCGTATCAACCCCGACGTCAAGATGAACTACCTGGCCTCCCCGCCGCTGGTCGTCGCGTACGCCCTCGCGGGCTCCATGAAGGTGGACATCACCAAGGACGCGCTCGGCATCGACACCGAGGGCAACCCGGTCTACCTCAAGGACATCTGGCCGTCCGAGGCCGAGGTGAACGACGTCGTCGCCAACGCCATCGGCGAGGACATGTTCAACAAGTCCTACCAGGACGTCTTCGCGGGCGACGCCCAGTGGCAGGCGCTGCCGATCCCGACCGGCAACACCTTCGAGTGGGACCCGCAGTCCACCTACGTCCGCAAGCCCCCGTACTTCGAGGGCATGACCATGGACCCGGCCGCGGTCACCGACATCACCGGCGCCCGCGTCCTGGCCAAGCTGAGCGATTCGGTCACCACCGACCACATCTCCCCGGCCGGAGCCATCAAGGCCGACACCCCGGCCGGCCAGTACCTCACCGAGCACGGTGTGGAGCGTCGTGACTTCAACTCCTACGGCTCGCGCCGAGGCAACCACGAGGTCATGATCCGCGGCACGTTCGCCAACATCCGCCTGCGCAACCAGATCGCGCCGGGCACCGAGGGCGGCTACACCCGCGACTTCACCCAGGCCGACGCGCCGGTGTCGTTCATCTACGACGCCTCCCGCAACTACATCGAGCAGGGCATCCCGCTCGCGATCCTGGCGGGCAAGGAGTACGGCTCCGGCTCGTCCCGCGACTGGGCCGCCAAGGGCACGGCCCTCCTCGGCGTCAAGGCCGTCATCGCCGAGTCGTACGAGCGCATCCACCGCTCGAACCTCATCGGCATGGGCGTCCTGCCGCTCCAGTTCCCGGAGGGCGCCTCGGCCGAGTCCCTCGGCCTGACCGGTGAGGAGACCTTCTCCTTCACCGGCGTGACCGAGCTGAACGAGGGCCGCACCCCGCGCACGGTCAAGGTCACCACCGACACCGGCGTCGAGTTCGACGCGGTCGTCCGCATCGACACCCCCGGCGAGGCGGACTACTACCGCAACGGCGGCATCATGCAGTACGTGCTCCGGAACCTCATCCGCGGCTGACGCCCCGTCTGACACACGAAGCGGGCCCCGCTCCTCGGAAGAGGGATGCTGTTGGTTTATCCGGGGCCTTATGCCTTCTTCGCCCCGTCGATCGTTTGGTCGGCGGGGCGAAGTCGTGCGAAGTGGCTGGTGCGGGTG
>NZ_JBVHXA010000024.1:46956-84573 GCF_055563935.1 Streptomyces sp. NPDC029169 | reverse complement strand
TTTCCCCCCTCCCACACCGCCCCCTCCGTGGGGGGGAGGGGCGGAGGAGCCACCCAACAAAAAAGCGGGGTGGGGGGGGGGGGAAAAACCCCCCCGCGGGGGGGGCCCGGGACCCCCCCCCCCCGCGGCTCGCGGACATCGCGGCCCAGTCCGGGGTCAGCGAGGCCACGGTCAGCCGCGTCCTCAACGGCAAGGCGGGCGTGGCCGGCGCGACCCGGCACCGTGTCCTGGCCGCGCTCGACGTGCTCGGATACGAGCGTCCCGTACGGCTGAAACGCCGCAGCGCGGGCCTGGTCGGCCTGGTTGTGCCCGAGCTGACCAACCCGATCTTCCCGGCGTTCGCCCAGGTCATCGAGCAGGTCCTGGCCGGGCACGGCTATACCCCGGTGCTCTGCACGCAGATGCCGGGCGGGGCCACCGAGGACGAGCTGGTCGAGCAGCTGGAGGAGCGCGGGGTCACCGGCATCATCTTCCTCTCCGGGCTGCACGCGGACGCCGCCGCCGACCCGGAACGGTACGTCCGACTGGCCGCGCGGGGCGTCCCGTTCGTCCTCATCAACGGCTACAACGAGCGGATCGACGCCAACTTCGTCTCGCCCGACGACCGGGCGGCGGCGCGGATGGCCGTACGGCACCTGGTCGAGCTGGGCCACGAGCGGATCGGCCTGGCGATCGGGCCGACCCGCTACGTACCCTCGCGCCGCAAGGCGGAGGGCTTCGCGACGGAGCTGCACGCGGCGCTGGGTCTGGACCGGGTGGAGGCCGAACGGTACATCCGTCCCACGCTGTTCGGCGTCGAGGGCGGGCACGCGGCGGCCGACATCCTGCTCGACCAGGGCTGCACCGGGATCGTCTGCGGCTCCGACCTGATGGCGCTCGGCGCGATCCGCGCGGTGCGCGCCCGGGGCCTGGACGTGCCCGGTGACGTGTCGGTCGTCGGCTTCGACGACTCGCCGCTGATCGCCTTCACCGATCCGCCGCTCTCCACCGTGCGCCAGCCCGTGCAGGCGATGGCGACGGCGGCGGTGGGGGCGCTCCTGGAGGAGGTGGAGGGGAACCCCGTGCAGCGCACGGAGTTCGTCTTCCAGCCGGAGCTGGTGGTCCGGGGCTCCACGGCACAGCCACCGGCCGGTCACTCGCTGCAACTGCTTGCGTAATCGCTTGCGTTGAGGGGTGTCGAGGGGTCCAAAGGGTTGACCCGGCCCGAGGGCGCTCGTACGGTCACGGCTGAAAACAGTTGCTGTCATTTTCGGCAACTTCTTGCGACAGGGACGTCGTCAGGAGGACAACATGGCCAGAAAGACCGTGGCCGCTGCACTCGCCTTTGTGGCGGGAGCCGCTGTGGCCGTCACGGCGCCCGCCCCCGCGCAGGCCGCCCCACCCGGCACGAAGGACGTCACCGCGGTGATGTTCGAGTGGAAGTTCGCCTCGGTGGCCAAGGCCTGCACGGACCAGCTCGGTCCGGCCGGGTACGGCTACGTACAGGTGTCGCCGCCCCAGGAACGAATACAGGGCTCGACCTGGTGGACCGCGTACCAGCCCGTCAGCTACAAGATCGCCGGACCGCTCGGCGACCGCACCGCCTTCAAGAGCATGGTCGACACCTGTCACGCGGCGGGCGTGAAGGTCGTCGCCGACACCGTCATCAACCACATGGCGAACGCGTCGGGCACGGGAACGGGCGGGACCTCGTTCTCCAAGTACGACTACCCCGGCCTCTACTCGGGCGCCGACATGGACGACTGCCGGTCCGCCATCTCGAACTACCAGGACCGGGCGAACGTCCAGAACTGCGAACTCGTGCAGCTGCCCGACCTCGACACCGGCGAGGACTGGGTGCGGGGCCGGATCGCCGCGTACATGAACGACCTGCTCTCGCTCGGCGTGGACGGCTTCCGCGTCGACGCGGCCAAGCACATGCCGGCCGCGGACCTCGCGAACATCAAGTCACGGCTGAGCAACCCGGGCGTCTACTGGAAGCAGGAGGCGATCTACGGCGCGGGTGAGGCGGTCTCGCCCAGCGAGTACCTCGGCAACGGGGACGTGCAGGAGTTCCGTTACGCGCGGGACCTCAAGCGGATCTTCGGCTCGGAGAAGCTCGCCTACCTGAGCAACTTCGGCGAGTCCTGGGGCTACATGTCGTCGGGCTCGTCCGGTGTCTTCGTGGACAACCACGACACCGAGCGCGGCGGCGACACCCTCAACTACAAGTGGGGTTCGACGTACACCCTCGCCTCGGTCTTCATGCTGGCCTGGCCGTACGGCTCCCCGGACGTCCACTCCGGCTACGAGTGGACCGACAAGGACGCGGGCGCGCCGAACGGCGGCCAGGTGAACGCCTGTTACAGCGACGGCTGGAAGTGCCAGCACGCGTGGCGCGAGATCGCCTCGATGGTGGGCCTCCGCAACGCGGCCCGGGGCACGGCGGTCGGCAACTGGTGGGACAACGGCAACAACGCGATCGCGTTCGGGCGGGGCGACAAGGCGTACGTCGCCATCAACCACGAGGGCACGGCGCTGAGCCGGACGTTCCAGACGGGGCTGCCGGCCGGCACGTACTGCGACGTCCAGACGGACATGCCCGTGACGGTGAACTCGGCGGGCCAGTTCACGGCGACGCTGGGCGCGCACACGGCGCTCGCGCTGCACGTGAACGCGAAGACGTGTGGGACGGCGCCGGCGGTGGCTGGTGCCTCCTTCAACGTCAACGCCACGACGTCCGTCGGCCAGAACGTCTACGTCACCGGCAACCGCGCCGAGCTGGGCAACTGGTCCTCGTCCGCGGCCCTGAAGCTGGACCCGGCGTCGTACCCGGTCTGGAAGCTGGACGTCGCCCTGCCCGCGGGCACGTCCTTCGAGTACAAGTACCTCCGCAAGGACGAGGCGGGCAACGTGACCTGGGAGTCCGGCGCCAACCGCGTCGCGACGGTCCCGTCCTCGGGCCAGATCGTCCTGAACGACACGTTCCGCAGCTGACCTCCCCTCCCCACAGGGCCGCCCCCGCAGGGGCGGCCCTCCTTCCCGTACCTCCAGGGAGAGAATCTCCGTGATACCCAAGAGAACGGCGGCCGCCGTGGCCGTCGCGCTGTGTGCCGCCATGGTGCCGGCCCTGCCGGCCTCCGCCGCGCCCCCACCGCCGCCTTCAGACCGGGCGCTCGCCGCGCAGCCCGCGCGCCACGACCTCACGCGGGAGCAGTTCTACTTCGTCCTGCCCGACCGCTTCGCCAACGGCGACACGGCCAACGACCGCGGCGGTCTCACCGGCACCCGGCTCCAGACCGGGTTCGACCCCGCCGACAAGGGCTTCTACCAGGGCGGCGACCTCAAGGGGCTCACGAAGAGGCTTGACTACATCAAGGGCCTCGGCACCACCGCCATCTGGCTCGCGCCCATCTTCAAGAACCAGCCCGTGCAGGGCACCGGCAAGGACGCCAGCGCCGGCTACCACGGCTACTGGATCACCGACTTCACCCAGGTCGACCCGCACTTCGGCACCAACGCCGACCTGGAGAAGCTCATCGACCGGGCCCACGCCAAGGGCATGAAGGTCTTCTTCGACGTCATCACCAACCACACCGCCGACGTCGTCGACTACAAGGAGAAGTCCTCCACCTACCTCTCCAAGGGCGCCTTCCCCTACCTGGCCAAGAACGGCGTCCCCTTCGACGACCGCACCGCCGACCCCTTCCCGGCCGTCGACAAGGACTCCTTCCCCCGCACCCCCGTCGTCCCCGCCGAGAAGAAGGACCTCAAGGTCCCCTCCTGGCTCAACGACCCGACGATGTACCACAACCGGGGCGACTCGACCTTCGCCGGCGAGTCCTCCCAGTACGGCGACTTCGTCGGCCTGGACGACCTGTGGACCGAGCGCCCCGAGGTCGTCGAGGGCATGGAGAAGATCTACCAGCGCTGGGTGCGCGACTTCGACATCGACGGCTTCCGCATCGACACCGTCAAGCACGTCGACACCGCGTTCTGGACCCAGTGGGCCACCGCCCTCGACGAGTACGCCGCCCGCCGCGGCCGCGACGACTTCTTCATGTTCGGCGAGGTCTACTCCGCCGACCCGGCGATCACCGCCCCGTACGTCACCGAGGGCCGCCTCGACGCCACCCTCGACTTCCCCTTCCAGGACGCCGCCCGCACCTTCGCCTCCCAGGGCGGTTCGGCGGACAGGCTGGCGAACCTCTTCGCCCAGGACTACCGCTACACCACCGACAAGGCCAACGCCTACGAGTCGGTGCCCTTCCTCGGCAACCACGACATGGGCCGCTTCGGCACCTTCCTCAAGCAGGACAACCCGAAGGCCGACGACGCCGAACTCCTCCAGCGCTACCGGCTCGCCAACGAGCTGATGTTCCTCACCCGCGGCAACCCCGTCGTCTACTACGGCGACGAGCAGGGCTACACCGGCGCCGGCGGCGACAAGGACGCCCGCCAGACCCTCTTCGCGTCGCAGACCGCCGACTACCTGGACGACGACCAGCTCGGCACCGACCGCACCCACGCCGCCGACGCGTACGACACCGCCCACCCCCTCTACCGCCAGATCGCCGCCCTGTCCGCGCTCACGAAGAAGCACCCCGCGCTGCGCGACGGCGTCCAGGAGCAGCGGTACGCCGAGGGTTCCGTCTACGCCTTCTCCCGTACCGACGCCCGCGCGAAGACCGAGTACGTCGTCGCCGCGAACAGCGCCACCGAGGCGAAGACCGTCACCGTGCCCGTCGACTCCGCCGACTTCCGTGTCCTGTACGGAGGTCAGGGCGCCCTCCACGCGGAGAACGGCAAGGTCACCGTCACCGTCCCGGCCCTCTCCTCCCTGGTCCTGAAGGCCGAGGGCGCCCTGCCGGCCCCGGCCACCGCTCCGACCGTCACCCTCAAGGCCCCCGCCGCCGGCGCCACCGGCACCGTCGAGGTCTCCGCCGACGTCGACGGCGGGCAGCTCAACCGCGTCGTCTTCGCCGCCCAGACCGGCAACGGACCGTGGCAGGTCCTCGGCTCCGCCGACCACGCCCCGTACAAGGTCACCCAGAAGGTCACCGCCCCCGCCGGAACGGCCCTGCGCTACAAGGCCGTCGTCGTCGACAGCGCCGGCCGCACCGCGAGCGCGACCGCGCAGACCACCAGCGGCGCCCCGGCCGTCGAACAGCCGCCGACCGCCACCCAGCGCGACTACGCGATCGTCCACTACAAGCGCCCCGCCGGGGACTACGCCGACTGGGGCCTCTACACCTGGGGCGACATCGCCGATGGCGAAGGCACCACCTGGCCCGCCGGGAAGCCGTTCACCGGCCGTGACGCGTACGGCGCCTTCGCCTACGTCAAGCTCAAGCCCGGCGCCTCCTCGGTCGGCTTCATCGCCGTGAACAAGGACGGCGTGAAGGACACCGACGCCGACCGGACCATCGACCTCTCCCGTACCGGCGAGGTCTGGATCGAGCAGGGCAAGAGCGAGGTCCTGAACGCCGCGCCCGAGGGTGCGTACCCGCCGCAGGACACGACGAAGGCTGTGCTGCACTACAAGCGGGCCGACGGGGACTACGCGGGCTGGGGTCTGCACACCTGGACCGGCGCCGCGAACCCCACCGACTGGAGCAGGCCGCTGGAGCCCGTCCGCACCGATGCCTACGGAGCGGTCTACGAAGTCCCGCTCGCGGCCGGCGCGACCTCCCTCTCGTACATCCTGCACAAGGGCGACGAGAAGGACCTGCCCGCCGACCAGTCCCTCGACCTGAAGGCCAACGGCCACGAGGTCTGGCTGCTCGCCGGCCAGGAGAAGTACCTGCTCCCGCAGCCCAAGGGCAGCGGCGCCGCGCTCGACCTCACCAAGGCCCAGGCCGTCTGGATCGACGAGACCACGCTCGCCTGGAACGGCAGCGAAGCCGCCGCCTCCACCGCCCTCCTCTCCTCCCGCGACGGCTCGCTCACGGTCACGGACGGGACGCTCACCGGCGACCGTCAGATGCTGCGCCTCACCAGGACCGAACTGACCGACGCGCAGAAGGCCGCCTTCCCCCACCTGAAGTCGTACGGAGCCTTCACCGTCGACCCGCGCGACCGCGACAGGATCCGCGAGGCCCTCAAGGGCCAGCTCTTGGCCGCCCAGTACGCGGCGAACGGCGCCGTCCTGACCGCCACCGGCGTCCAGCTCGCCGGTGTCCTCGACGACCTCTACGCGCCGAAGGCGACCACCGCGGCTCTCGGCCCGGTGTTCCGCGACGGCCGTCCCACGCTGTCGCTCTGGGCCCCCACCGCCCAGTCCGTCGCCCTCGAACTCGACGGCAAGGCCGTGCCCATGCGCCGCGACGACGCCTCCGGCGTCTGGTCGGTCACCGGCACGCGCGCGTGGACCGGAAAGCCGTACCGGTACGTGGTGAAGGTCTGGGCGCCCAGCGTCCGGCAGCTCGTCACCAACAAGGTCACCGACCCCTACTCCACCGCCCTGACCACCGACTCGGCCCAGAGCCTGATCGTCGACCTCGCGGACCCGGCCCTCGCGCCGAAGGGCTGGACCGGCCTGAAGAAGCCCACGGCCGTGCCGCTCCGGGACGCCCAGATCCAGGAGCTGCACATCCGCGACTTCTCGATCGCGGACGGCACCGCCGTCCCGGAGCACAAGGGCACCTACCTCGCCTTCACCGACCCCGGCAGCAAGGGCTCGCAGCACCTGAAGGCTCTGGCCGCCTCCGGCACCTCCTACGTCCACCTGCTCCCGGCCTTCGACATCGGCACCATCCCCGAGAAGAAGTCCGCGCAGACCGTCCCCGCCTGCGACCTGAAGGTCTACGCCCCCGACTCCGAGGAGCAGCAGGCCTGTGTGGCCGCCGCCGCGGCCAAGGACGCCTACAACTGGGGCTACGACCCGCTGCACTACACCGTCCCCGAGGGCTCCTACGCCACCGACCCCGAAGGCACCCGCCGCACGGTCGAGTTCCGGCAGATGGTCCAGTCGCTCAACGGCGCCGGACTGCGCACGGTCATGGACGTCGTCTACAACCACACCGTCGCCGCCGGCCAGGCCGACAAGTCCGTCCTGGACCGGATCGTGCCCGGCTACTACCAGCGGCTCCAGGCCGACGGCTCCGTCGCCACCTCCACCTGCTGCGCCAACACCGCGCCCGAGAACGCCATGATGGGCAAGCTCGTCGTGGACTCGGTCGTCACCTGGGCCAAGGAGTACAAGGTGGACGGCTTCCGCTTCGACCTCATGGGCCACCACCCGAAGGAGAACATCCTCGCGGTCCGCAAGGCGCTTGACGCACTGACCGTCGACAAGGACGGCGTCGACGGGAAGGCGATCGTCCTCTACGGCGAAGGCTGGAACTTCGGCGAGATCGCCGACGACGCGCGCTTCGTCCAGGCCACCCAGAAGAACATGGCCGGCACCGGGATCGCGACCTTCTCGGACCGGGCCCGTGACGCCGTGCGCGGCGGCGGCCCCTTCGATGAGGACCCGGGTGTCCAGGGCTTCGCCTCGGGCCTGTTCACCGACCCGAACGCGTCGACGGCCAACGGGACCCCGGCCGAGCAGAAGGCCCGACTCCTGCACTACCAGGACCTGATCAAGGTCGGCCTCTCCGGCAACCTGGCGTCCTACTCGTTCACCGACACCTCCGGCCGTACGGTCAAGGGCTCCCAGGTCGACTACAACGGCTCCCCGGCGGGCTACGCGGCGGCCCCCGGCGACGCCCTCGCCTACGCCGACGCCCACGACAACGAGACCCTGTACGACGCGCTCGCCTTCAAGCTCCCCGCGCGCACGTCCCCGGCCGACCGGGCCAGGATGCAGGTCCTCGCCATGGCGACGGCGACGCTCTCCCAGGGCCCCGCGCTCTCCCAGGCGGGCTCGGACCTGCTGCGTTCCAAGTCGCTCGACCGCAACTCGTACGACAGCGGTGACTGGTTCAACGCGATCCACTGGGACTGCCGGAACGGCAACGGCTTCGGCCGCGGGCTGCCGCCGGCGGCCGACAACAGGTCCAAGTGGGGCTTCGGAAAGTCGCTGCTCACCGCCCCGTCCCTGACGGTCGGCTGCGAGCAGATCGACGGCGCCTCGGCCGCCTACCGGGACCTGCAGAGCATCCGTACGGCCGAGCCCGCCTTCTCCCTCGCCACCGCCGGACAGGTCCAGGACGCCCTGTCCTTCCCGCTCTCCGGCACCGGCGAGACCCCGGGCGTGATCACCATGCGCCTCGGCGACCTGGTCGTGGTCTTCAACGCCACCCCGGACCAGCAGACGCAGCGCATCACGAACCTGGCCGGAAAGGGCTACGCCCTGCACCCGCTCCAGGCGAAGGGCACGGACCCGACGGTCAAGTCCGCCTCCTACGAGGCGACCTCGGGCACCTTCACCGTCCCGGCCCGCACGGTGGCCGTCTTCAAGGCGTGGTGAGCGCCTTCTCAAGAAGAGTGACCCCGTAACGCGTGCCGTCGGCGGCGAGCTTTCCCGGCTCGTCGCCGACGGCCGTATAGCCCGCGGTCTCGTAGTACGTCCGCAGCCGAGGATTGCTCGACACACAGTCCAGCCGGGCCACCCCGCGGCCCGCGGCCGCGATCCGCCCCTCCGCGTGCGCGAGGAGCGCGCGGCCCGCGCCGGCCGGGGCGGCCGCCCGGTCGGTCATCAGCCGGTGGACATAACCGGCGACCGGCGGCTGCGGCCCCCACGCCTGCTCGTCCTCCCACCACAGCTCGTACGCCCCGACGGCCCGCCCCCCATGGGCCGCCAGCCACACCTCGCCCGCCGCGATCCGCGCCCGGAAGTGCTCCCCGCTCTTGTCGCCCGGCTTCCACTGGTCGATCCCGTTACGCACCATCCAGCGCGCCGCCCCGTCGAACAACCCCACCAGAAGGTCGAGATCGCGGTCGTCCGCCTGCCGGAAGGTCACTTGTGTGCTCATGGCGATCACCGTAAAGGTGTGCCCAGACATCCGTACGACCGGGAGTGACCCTTCATGCCGCAGATCACCGTGGACTACTCCGCGCCTCTCGACCGGCGCGGCTTCGCGCTCGCGCTGCATCCGCTCGTCGTGGAGACGGTCGACACGCAGCTCGACAGCTGCAAGACCCGCTTCCGCGAGGTCGAGGAGTTCGTCGTCGGGGGCGGTGCGACCGACGACCTCGTCGTCCACGTCGAGATCGCGCTGCTGCCCGGCCGCGCGGACGAGACGAAGGCCCGCCTCACGGAGGCCGTGCTCGCGCTGCTGCCCGCGTACCTCAAGGAGAAGGAGGGCGTACGGATCTCCGCCGAGGTGCGCGATCTCGAAGCGTCCTACCGCAAGGCCTGACTACGGCAGCCGCTGAGCCGGCACGCGCGGCGCCAGCGCCATGAGGCGGCCCACCAGGTCGCCGAACGGCCCGTCGGCCGGCTCGTCGGCGAGGATGCGGACCAGGATGTCCGCCATCTCCGTGTCGTACGCCGCGCTCACCGCCGCCAGCGCCGCGAAGTCGTGCACGAGCTGCATCTCCAGCTCCGCGCGCGGCACCCGGCGCCTGTCCAGCCAGATCAGCGCCGTCGACTCGGCCAGCGACACCCAGGAACGGACGACCAGTTCGAGCCGGGCCGAGGGGCGCTCGACCTCCAGGTGGGCCAGGATCTGCTCGTACGCGGCCTGCCGCACCTCGTCGATCATCGCGTTCGTCGTGGAGGAGCCCACCGCGGGACCGCCCCGCATCAGCGCCGCGAAACCCGGGCCGTGATCGTCGACGAAGTCGAAGAACCGCCCCATCACCCGCAGCAGCCGCGCGCCCAGCGGCCCCTGCGGCGGCTCCAGGAACCGGGCGGCCAGCTCGTCCGCCGCCCGCCGCAGCGCAGCCTCGTACAGGCTCTGCTTGCCGGGGAAGTAGTGGTAGACCAGCGGCCGCGAGATCCCCGCGGCCGCGGCGATCTCGTCGATGGACACCTCGTCGGGAGAGCGGTGGCTGAACAGCTCCAGAGCCACCCCGATCAGCTGCTGCTTGCGCTCCTCGACGCCCATCCTGCGGCGCACCCCGGTCGTCATGCGAACAGCCTAACCGCCGTCCGTTACGCTCCCACGACATGAGCACCTCCGGTTTGAGCCCGAAGCAGGCCCGCCAACTGCGCATAGCGGCCGCGTCCGTGCTGCTGGTCGTCATGGCGGCGGTCCTGGCGATCCGGCTCGCGAGCCGTACGTCGGTCCTGGTCGTCGGTGTGTACGGACTGGCCATGATCCTCTGCGGCGTCGTGATCGAGCTCTCCCGCAACGGACGTACCCGTCTGGGCACCTGGCTCCTGGTGGGCGGTCTCGCCGCCGCGCTCGCCTTCGACTGGCTGATCCTGCCGTAGCACGGCCTCAGGACGCCGTGCGGAGCGAGTGCCCCAGGGGCGAGCAGCCGTAGAAGACCTCCCGGCCGCTGCGGTTGCGGGTCAGCAGCCCGCCGGCGTGCAGCACCTTGAGGTGCTGGCTGACCGCGCCCGGGGTCATCGACAGCCGGCGGGCCAGGATCGACGTGGTCGCCGGTTCGGCGAGGGCGACGAGGATCCGGGCCCGGGTGCGGCCGATCAGTGCGTCGAGCGCCTCGGTCGTCGGCACGGTCCCCTGCTGCCACACTGTCGCCACTCCAGGGACCGGATAGACCAGCGTCGGCTGGTACGGCTCCGCCATCACCGACGTGTCCGGCCAGAAGAACACGCTCGGCACGAGGATCAGACCGTCCCCGCGCAGCGGGCCGCTGCGGCGCCATTCCCGGGTGCGGACCCGGAGTCGGCCGTCGTCCCAACTGATGTTCCGATGCAGGTCGTTGAACATTACGGCCGCACCGTCGCGGGTGAGCTGCCGGGAGCGGCGCAGCACCTCCGACTCGAACAGTCCCCGGATCTGCGGCCAGTACGGAGCGAGGGCCGTGTCCCAGTAACGGCTCAGCTGGGCCGCGGCCAAGGCGAGACCGGCGACCGGGTCGGCCAGGAACTCCCGTACGGGTGGTGTGTGCGCGGCCGGCAGGCGAGCGGCCCCCGCCGCCGCCTCGACAAGGTCCGCCGACGCCACCAGGTCGAGCTCCTCCGCGATGTCCGGCAGCGGCCCGGTGGGCGCCGGAGTCAGGAAGTGCGCGTAGTAGGGCCCCAGCGGGACGAGCGCGAACAGCAGCCGCAGGTCCAGGGAGCCCAGGCGCGGGCGGACGGCCCGGATCCAGGGCAGATGAAGGGCGTGCCGCCCGGGGTCCTGGAGCGTCCGCAGGCTCGCCACGGTCTCGGAGAGCGGAGAGAAGGCGAAGCGCAGGCGGGCGAGATCGGCGGGGGCGAAGTCGAACTCCGCGCACGGCGGGGGCGGGGCGGCGGAGGATTCAGGCACGGCTGAAACATTTACCGAGCCGGGGCCGGGTGGTCAACCATCGTCACCGAGGCGGACGCCTCACTCCATCTCCCCATCCCAGCAAAGGACTTGGCCATGACGAGCCCCTTCCACCGGCCCCTCACCACCGACAACGCCGTGCTCCTGCTGGTCGACCACCAGATCGGACTCTTCACCGGCGTACGGGACATGGGCGTCGAGGAGCTGAAGCACAACGTCGTCGCCCTGGCCCGGGCGGCCCTGCGCCTCGACGTCCCGGTCGTCGTCACCACCACGTCGGCCGACGGCCTGTGGGGGCCGCTGATCCCCGAACTCCAGGACGTCCTGCCGAAGGACCTGGACGTGATCGACCGGTCCACGGTCAACGCCTGGCACGACGACCGCGTCCGCGGCGCGGTCGAAGCCGCCGGCCGGGACCGGATCATCGTGGCGGGGACCTCCCTGGAGGTCTGCGCCGCACTGCCGGCGATCGCGGCCACCGCCGCCGGATACACCGCCCACGTGGCCGTGGACGCCTCGGGCACCTTCTCGGCGGTCAAGAGGGAGACCGGCCTGCTCCGCCTCCAGCAGGCCGGTGTGATCGTGAGCGACTACGCCAGCCTGGTGGTGGAGATGCTCGCGGACAACGCCCACCCGATCGCCCCGCACGTGTACCAGGACGTCGACATGCCGTTCGCCGCGCTCGTGGGACAGCTCGCCGCCGCGCGCTGGCTCTAGAGGTCGAGGACCAGCCGCTCTCCGGCGCAGCGCGAGACGCAGATCAGCATCGAGTCGGCGCGCTCCGCGTCGGTGAGCAGTTCGTCGCGGTGGTCGATCTCGCCCTCCACGACGCGCTGTCGGCAGGTCCCGCAGAAGCCCTGCTCGCAGGAGTACAGGAGGCCGGGCACCTCGGTCCGGACCGCGGCGAGGACCGACTGGTCCGGCGCCACCGTCACCGTACGTCCGGAGCGGCGCAGTTCGACCTCGAACGGGGCGCCGCCGGCCGTGGCGGCAGGGGTGAAGCGCTCCAGGCGGGGTGACCGGCCCTCGGGCATCGCGGCGGCGACCGCGTCCATCAGCCCGTCCGGGCCGCAGCAGTACACCGCCGTCTCCTCGGGGACCTCGGCGAGGAAGCCAAGGTCGGGGCGGCCCGACTCGTCCTCGGCGACCACGGTCACCCGGGCGCCGCCGAGCTTCTCGATCGCGTCGAGGTAGGGCAGGGTGGCGCGGCTGCGTCCGCAGTACAGCAGCCGCCAGTCGGCGCCGGCCGCCTCCGCCGCGCGCAGCATCGGCAGGACGGGGGTGATGCCGATGCCGCCCGCCACGAAGACGTACGCGGGGGCGGCGAGAAGCGGGAAGCGGTTGCGCGGCCCGCGGATCTCGAGCTCCGTGCCCACGTGGAGCTGTTCGTGCACCTCGCGCGAGCCGCCCCGGCCGTCCTCGATGAGGCGGGTCGCGACCGTGTACGTGTCGGTGTCGGCCGGGTCGCCGCACAGCGAGTACTGGCGCACCGCGCCCGACGGCAGCACCAGGTCGACATGGGCGCCTGGCTGCCAGGCGGGCAGGCCGCTGCCTTCGAGGCGGAGTTGGACCACGCCGTCGGCGGGCTCGGTGCGCTCGGTGACCTGGACCCGCCGGGTGACGGTCGAGAGGCGGCCGCGGCCCGATATCGGCTCGTCGAGGGTGGGCATCGGCCACAGCGGGGCGGCGTTGATCCGGCGGCGCATGGCCCGTTTGGCGAGGACGGCGGCCCCGGCGAGCAGGACGACGGTACGGAGACGGGGCATGTCAGCGGCCTCCGTTGGCGCCGGGGGAGTTGGCCAGATACGCGACGGCCTGCGCCGTGTTCCCCTCCTGGGAGGGGTGGTAGGCCCGGCTCAGATAGCGCGGGATGGCCCGGAGCAGATCGGGCGTGGACGGCAGCACGCCCTCCTGGCCCTTGCGGACGAGCTGGCCGACCGAGGCCCTGCCGTTGACGAGGGTGGGGTCGTTCTCCATGAAGAAGCGGGTGCCGCGCTGCCAGAGAAAGACCATCGCGGCGAAGGCGGTGGCCCAGGTGCGGGCGCGGCGCCGGTAGCCGCCGTCGAGGTGCATGAACAGCTCGAAGGCGACGGACCGGTGCTCGACCTCCTCCGCGCCGTGCCAGCGCAGCAGGTCCAGCATGGTCGGGTCGGCGCCCCGCCGGTCCAACTCTTCGGCGTTGAGGACCCAGTTGCCGAGGAAGGCGGTGTAGTGCTCGATGGCGGCGATGAGCGCGACCCGCTCGAGCAGCCACCAGCGGCGCGCCCGTCCGGGCGGCAGGGTCCGGTCGCCCAGCAGCTTCTCGAAGAACCAGTCGACCTGGGCGGTGTACGGAGTGGGGTCCAGGCCGAGCTTCTTGAGGTGCGGGAGCACGTCGTCGTGCGCCTGGGAGTGGACGGCCTCCTGGCCGATGAAGCCGATGACGTCGGTACGCAGCCGGTCGTCGGTGATGAACGGGAGCACCTGCTTGTAGACGTGCACGAACCACCGCTCGCCGGCGGGGAGGAGCAGGTGCAGCACGTTGATGGTGTGGGTCGTGAACGGGTCGCCGGGAACCCAGTGGAGCGGGGTCTCCTCCCAGTCGAAGGAGACCTTGCGGGCCTTGAGCTCGATGTGCTCCGACGCCACCGGTGCAGGCTGCGTATTAGACATGCCGTCAATGTACTGAGGGGTAAGCGGTTGGCAACAGGGTCGTGCACGAGATTTCGCCGGGAGGTTGCGCGGGTGCCGGGCTGCCCGGTCGCTCGGCGGGAGCCGGCGCCGCCCGGGTGCCTGGTCGCTCGTCCGCCCGGCTGTCTGGCAGGGAGCCGGCAGCCGGGCGGGCCGCCGGGGTGCCTGGCCGCCCGTCCGACCGGCTGCCCGAGTGCCTGGCCCCCGGCCGGGAGCCAGCGCCGCCCGGGTGCCCGAGTGCTGGGCCGGGAGCCAGCGCCGCCGCCCGACTGCCCGGATGGCTGGTCGCTCGTTCGCCCGCCCGCCAGCCCGCCCGGATGCCTGGTCGCTCGTCCGCCCGGATACCCGGCAGCCCGGGTTTCTGGCCGCCCGTCCCACCCGTCCGCCCGGGTGCCAGGTCGCCCGTCCGCCCGGCTGCCCGAGTGCCTGGCCGCCGGCCGGGAGTCGGCGCTGCCCGGCCGCCCGGGTGCCGGGCCGGGAGTCGGCGCCGCCCGCCCCGTCCGCCTGTCCACCCGGCTGCCCCGGTGCACCGGCTGGCGCAGTGCTAGCGCAGTGCGCCCACCCTCGTGCCGTTCTTCAGCGTGCCGTCCAGGTCCGCGCGGGCGCCGGCCTTCGCCATCACCGCGAGCAGGCGGCCGTCCGCCGCGCCCGTCACCCCGCCCGTGGTCCGCAGCGACACGAACTCCCCGCTGCCCGCCGCCAGGACGTACCACTGGCCGCTCTTCGCCTGCCACAGCACCCCAGCCAGGACCCGCGGCTCGCGCACCCCGCACGCCGGGGACTCCTCCGCCCGCGCCACGACGGCCGCGGCCACCCCCGGCGCCGGGACCTGGAACTGGGCGAGGACCCGGCTCCCCGTGCCCCGCCAGGTCTCCGCCCGCGCGCACACCCAGGCCGCCCGGCCCCCGTCCTCCGGAAGCCGCTGCTCGGCGAACGGCCAGGCGTTCACCGACCGCACCCCGTGCGAGCGGACCGCCGTCAGCCCGCAGGCCGTCCGCGCCCAGACCGCCCGCGCCGCCTCGCCCGTCACGTCCTTGGGGGCCGCCGGTGGCCCCGAGGTCAGCCGGGCGGGCGCCAGCTCGCCGAGATCGGCGAGGAGCCGCACGCCCGTCGCGTCCCGCACCTGGAGCGTGTTCCACGCCGTGCATCCGCGCGCCTGCGCCGGGCTGAGCATCGGATCCGTCACCCCGTGCGCGTCCCGGGCGAGCCGCCAGGGCTCCTTCGCCGGCGCCAACAGGTCCCGTACGGCCGTGTCCCGCACCCAAGGAGCCGTCAGGTAGCGCACGTTGGCCGTCGTACGGGAGAGGACGAGGGCCGCCGAGCCAGCCACGTCGGCCCCGTCCGTACGCGCGAAGTCCAGCGCCGCCCCGGCCGTCCCGGCCATCGGCTCCGCGTACCGCACCGCCCGCAGCCCGTCGTGGAGCAGTACCACGCGCGACCCGTCCACCTCGCCCGCGTACAGCAGCTGCGGCGAGCCCATCGGCGGTCCGACCGGCGTCCCCGGCGTCGCCGAGGACCGCACCGAACCGCCGGGCCGTGCCCACACCGCGAGCGCCCGCCGCAGCAGTGCCCGGTCGTCCACCAGGCCGCCCCGGGCCGGCCACACCGAGAAGTCGGTCCGCGCCGAGCGCTGCCAGAACCCTGCCGGGACGCGTCTCAGCTTCCCCGGGTCGAGGGCCGCCTCGGCGGCCGGATTGCGGGCGTACGACGGTGCTGCGGCGCCGCCCGGCCCCCAGCCCTCGCCGGGCAGACCGAGGAGCGTCCCGCACACCAGGACGGCCGCCGCCGCGGCGACCGCCGCCCTGCCGTGCTGACGGCGGCGCATCAGATCCGTCGGCCTGGCCTGGAGCGAGCACGGATCGAACTCGGGCGAGTCGAGCAGCGCGTACAGGGCCTCCACCCCGTCCGCCTCCGCGACCGCCGCCTCCGGCTCCGCCACCCCGGCCGCGCCGAGCACCCGCAGCACCTCCGGATCCCCCTGCCGCTCAAGGCCCCGCAGCACGTAGGCCGCGCGCGCCGGCCCGGACAGGGCGGAGAGCTTCTGGTCCAGGGCCAGTTCGTCGGCGCCGCCCGCGCGCGGGAACAGCCGCAGGCCCCACACCTGCGGTAGCAGCGGCGGGAACTGCGCCCGCTGCGGCAGCGCCCGGCGCCGCAGCGGCAGCCCCGCGACGAGCGCCTGCCGGAGCACCTCGCCCCTGACGTACGCGTACCCGGGGTCGACGGCGTCCTCGGCCCGTCGCGCACCGGGAACCCCGCGGCCCCCGGTCCCGGACGTCCGGCGGCTGGGCAGCGAGCGCTGGACGACCGCGTGCGCCGTCAACACCCGCCGGTTGCGCCCCAGGGAGGGCGGCAGCACGAGGTACGCGATCCGGACCAGCCGCGGGTAATGCTCGACGAGCGCGGCCTCGGCCTGCTCGACATCGACCGGGTCGAGGGGGGAGGGGGCGAGTTCCTGGGTGCTCACATTCAGCAGAACGAGCGAATCATCCGATGGTCACCCCGGGGACGACGCCCCCGGCCGCCCTGCACACCGGCCACCGTGCCCGGACCCGAGGCCGCCCCGGGGCAGGCCGTGCGGGTCGCCGGTGCACGCTGTGCGGGCGCCCGGGTCCGGGCCATCGCGACCGCAGGCCGCCCGGGCCAACGCCGTGCGGTCGCCGGGGCGCCGCGGGGTATCGCGGCTGCAGACCGCGCTCACCCCGGGGCACACCGTGCCCGGCGCTCGGGTCCGGGGCAAGCTCACCCCGTGCAACCGAGGCCCGCCGGGGCACGCCGTCCGGCCGCCCGGGCCACGGCGTGCGGCCGCCCCGGTGCCGGGGCTCCCCGGGTCATCGCGGCCGCAGCCGCTCACCTCGCGGCACGACGTGCGCCCGCCCGGGGCAGCCGAGGGCCACCCGGGGCATGCCGTGTGGCCGTCGGTGCCGGGCTCCCCGGGTCACGCGGCCGCAGGCCGCTCACCCCGGACACGTCGTGTGGGCGCCGGAGGCAGGGCCAACGCCGTGTGGGCGCCTGGGTGTCGGGGCTCCCTGGGCCATCGCGGCCGCAGGCCGCTCACCCCGAGGCGGCCGAGGGCCAACCGGGCAACGGCGTGCGGCCGCCCCGGTGCCGGGGCCCCCGGGTCACGCGGCCGCAGGCCGCTCACCCCCGGGCACGCCGGGGAATGCCGGGCGCCACGACCAGCGGCAACCGTGCCCGGACCCGAGGCCGCCCGGGGCACACCGTGCGGGCGCCGGGGCTCTGTGGGGCCTCGCGGCTGCAGGCCGGTCGCCCGGGGCCCGCTGCGCGGTCGCCCGGGGGCACGCTGTGCGGGCGCCGGGGCACGCCGTGGGCCCGCCCGGGCATGCCGTGCGAGCGCCCCGGGTCCGGGGAAATCGCGGTCGCACGGGTGCCTGACGCTCCCCGGATCCTCGCGGCCGCAGGCCGCTCACGCCTCGTAGGCCGTCAGCCGTTCGCGGATCACGGCCGTCACCTCGTCCGGGACGCCCAGGCCCTCCCGTACGTACTTCTCCATCGAGCCGTGCCTGACCGCCACCTCGTCGAGCGCCGCCTCCAGATACTCCGGCACGACGCCGATCAGGGCCAGCGCCAGATCCGGGTCGCCGCCCTGGGCCGTGAAGCCCTCGATCAGCGGCGCGAACACGTGCCGTACCGCCGGATTGACCGACAGATACTCCGCCATGACCGTCTCGTCGTCCGCGCCGAGCAGTGAAAGGACGATCGTCGCCGCCCAGCCCGTACGGTCCTTGCCCGCCGTGCAGTGGAACAGCAGCGGACCGCCGCGCGGATCGCCCAGCTCGGCGAGGAACGCCCGGTAGGAGGCGCGCGCGGACTCGGTGCTCACGAAGGCCCGGTACGTCCGGCCGAAGGCCTCCTGCGCCCGGCCCCCGCCGAGGAACTTCTCGGCGAGCGCCGGGTTGGTCAGCAGCTGCTTCAGGATCGCGGCGGGCGGCAGCCCGCTGGTGGCGAGCTGGTCGGCGAGCACGTCCGCGACGACCACCCGCCCGCCCGGCGGGAGGTGGTCGGGCCACTCGGTGCGCTCGTTCTCCGTACGGAAGTCGACGACCGTACGGATGCCGAGCGCCGACACGACGGGGTCGGCGGGATCGAGCCGGTCGAGCTGCGCGGAGCGGAAGATCCGGCCGGAGCGGACGCTGCGCCCCTCGCCGAGGGGGAGGCCACCCAGGTCGCGGAGGTTGGCGACGGTAGCGGCGGGGATGGCGGGCATGGCGTCGGCTCCTCCATATCGGTACATCATCGGGACGTATCCCACGAAACCGTAACCGATCGGATTCCGCTCACCCTGGCGCGGCCAGGCGGGCAGGATGGGCGGATGCTGATGCGTACGCGACGAACGGCGACAGTGGCGGTGGCGGTGGCGGCGGTGGTCGCGGGGCTCGTGACGCTGACGGGGTGCGAGTCGGCACCCGAGGAGGCGACCGGCACCCTGGAGCAGCTCGCCGCCAAGGCGCAGTGCGCCCCGGACGTCCAGACGGACGCGGCCGAGCTGCGCCAGGCGAAGTGCGCGACGGACGACGGGACGTACGTCCTGACCACCTTCGCGACCGACCGCGGGCAGCGCGAATGGCTCAACCAGTCCAAGGACTACGGCGGTTCGTATCTCGTCGGCCGCAAGTGGACGGTGTCGGGCGACTCCGGGACGGTGGAGAAGGTACGCGAACGGCTCGGCGGTCAGGTCGAGACCACCGAGCCGCACGCGTCGCACGCGTCGCCTTCCTCCGGTTCCTCCGGACACCACTGAGTCAGGAGCAGCGGCGCCCCTCGTTGAGGCAGCTCACCACCCTCCGCATCAGCCGTTCGTCGAAGACGTTGATGAAGTCGCCGTGGTCGGTGACCGGCTTGTGCAGCTGCTCGGGGAACGAGTCGACCGCGAAGCCGGGCCCCGGCGGCACGTCGTAGACGATCCGCTGCACGAGCTGCGGGATGGCGCGGAAGCCGTTGCCGCACCGGCCGCTGGCCGGGTCGGCGAAGGCCACATGGGTGCGGTGGTTGGCGCTGTCGGTGTTCTGTCCGTCCCAGCAGCTCTGGAAGCGGAACGTCCGCACCACCTTGCTGCCCTCCGGGCAGATCGGGTACTTGTCCTTCAGCTGGCGGTCCTCGAAACCGGTGCAGGACCACGAGGCGTTGGCGTTCGCGTCGCCGTTGGTGAAGGCCTTGGCGTCGCCCGTGATGATCCGCAGGAAGCGCGGCATCGCGGTGACCTTGGCGACAGGACTGCCGACGAAGTTCAGGGTGACCTGCGCCGGTGTCTGGATCTCGCCGACGTTCTGGTCCTTGCCGCCGCCGTCCGCCTCCGCGTCGTCCTCCGCCTGCCCGTTCTGGAGCCGGAGCACGGGCCAGTAGTACGTCGAACGGTCGCCCTGGTTGCGGCAGCTGGTCCTGCCCCGGGCCAGGTCTTTGTCACCCGCGAAGGCGTCGTTGGCCTGGTTGCCGACGTAGTCGTGCATATGGTGGGCGCCGTTGCTCACCCCCGGCGCGACGATGACGTTGTCCGGGTTGAACTTGCCGTTCTGGTTCCGCCCGCAGTCGGTGGAGAACGAGCCGCGCGAGGCACCCCGGCGCTGCTGGGGGCGGTTCACGTTCGGCTGTACGGAGAGGATGTCGACGAAGTCGGCTGCCTCGGGCCCGTTCCCGGACTGCCCCTCGGGCTGCCCGGGCTGCTCCTGGTCCTCCTCCCCGCCCTGGTTGTCGTCCGCGCGCAGGGTGCAGGGCGCGAGACTGTCGAGGGACTGGCCGACCAACTGCCCGATCCGCTGGAGGATGTTGAGCCGCTCGTTCCTGAGCGGGGTCAGGATCTGCTGCTCGGCGAAGACCGGGTCGCTCTCCACCCGCTCCCTGTTGTCGGCGAGACGCTGGTACGCGACGGTGATCTGGCTGTCCAGCGTGGCGAGTTCGCGGTCCACCGAGGCCCGTGCGGACTCCGGCACCTCGGACAGCTCCTCCGCGACATCGGGACAGTCGATGGTCGAGACCGCGTTCTGCCGGTCCGGCGGCCGATCGCCCCAGCCCTCGCCGGCCGAGGCGTAGACATTGGCGGCGATCAGGCCGCCCCCGCCCAGAATCAGGGCGACGGAGGCGGCCACCGCTCGTTTCGCGCGTGTGGAACGTTTTCGTGTGCGTCGCATGGGACTTCATACGGACGACGCGCCCCACGCGTTCAGACGATCCGATCCGGACGTCAGTCCGATCGGTCCGACAGGAGGGCGGCCTCCCGCTCGGGGGAGAGACCCAGCGACGGACGGTCCGCGCGCTGCGGCGCCGTCCCGCCGATCGATTCCAGCCAGGCCCAGGTGTCCGCGACCGTCTCCGCCACCGGCCGGCAGCGCAGCCCCGCCGCGAGCGCCTTGGAGACATCGGCCCCGTGGATCGCGTCGTACAGCTCGCCCGGCGGAATCCACACCGGCAGGTCGGACCACGGCTCGACCCCGGCGGCGAGGATCTTCTCCGGGTCGGTCCAGCGCAGCTCCGCGTCGGAGCCGGTCGCCCGCACGCAGGCGTCGAGCAGCTCGCCCATGGTGGTGTGCCCGGGCGGCGAGATCAGGTTGTACGGCCCCGAGAGCCCGGCCTCGGCGGCGTCGAGCGTCCACTCGGCCAGATCGCGCACGTCGACGTACTGCAACGGCAGCGTGCGCGGGCCGGGCGCGAGGACCGGTCCGCCCCGCGCGATCCGGCCCAGCCACCAGGGGAGGCGGCCCACGTTCTCGTACGGGCCGATGATCAGCCCCGCGCGGACCAGGAGGGTGCGGTCCGCGCCGAACGCCCCGACCGCCGCCAGCTCGCCGCCCCGCTTGGCCTCGGCGTACGGCACGTCACCGTCGTCCGGCGAGCCCTCGACCAGCGGACCGTCCTCGGCCAGACCGGCCGCCGGCGGCCAGGCGTAGACCGAACGGCTCGACACATAGACGAATCGACCCGCCCGGTCCGCGAGTAGCCGCGCCGCGTCGCGTACGGCCGAGGGGGCCGCCGACCAGGTGTCGACGACCAGGTCCCAGGCGGGCTTGTCGTCCGGCTTGTCGTCCGGCTTCTCGGCGGGCTTGTCGGTCGAGGTGAGGGCGTCGAGCCCGCCCGGGGCCGTACGGTCGCCGAGCAGCGAGACGCACCCGGCCGGCGGCTCGTGCCTGCCGCGGTGGAAGACCGTCACCTCCCACCCCCGCGCGAGCGCCGCCTCGGCCACGGCGCGCCCCACGAATTCGGTACCACCCAAGATCAGAAGTCTCATGCCACGACTCTGCACCGCGGGACGGACCGGCGCCCAGTCGTTCCTCTACGAGAGGATTCCTCTAGGGGAGGAACCGGGAGGCGGTCTCCCGCTCCCGGCGGCGGGATGTCACCATGTCCGAATCATGACGGAGGCCCGGTCGCCGATACGCGCCCTGCGAGCCGCACTTTTCGCGGCGGTGTGCGTGACATTGGCCGCCATGGGGCATTCGTCCATGTCTGCGCACGAGATCCCCGCGGGATCGCTCTCCGCGGCCTTCGCCGTCACGGGCGTCCTGGCATGGCTGGCGAGCGGCCGCCGGCGCGGCGCGCCCGCGATCGCCGGCGGACTCGCGGCCGTACAGACGGCCCTGCACCTGATCTTCTCGGCGGGCGAGTCGCGCGGCGTCACGGACCACGCGGCGATGGGCCACGCGGCGATGGGCCACGCGGCGATGGGCCACGCGGCGATGGGCCACGCGGACATGGGGCAGATGACCGTGGACCCTCCGCCCATGGACGGCCACACCTCCGCCGGCATGATCGCCGCCCACCTCCTCGCCGCCCTGCTCTGCGGCCTCTGGCTGGCCAGGGGCGAGGCCGCGCTCTTCGCGCTCGCCCGGACCGTCGGGGCGCTCGCCTTCACCCCGCTCCGGCTGCTGCTCGCCGTCGTCCGCGTGCCCGAACTCCCGCACCCCGTACGCCCGCGCCCGCGCACCCGCCGGCTGCACGGCGTCGTCCTCGCGCACACCCTCTCCCGGCGCGGCCCGCCCCGGCTGTCCGTACCCCGCGCCACCGCCCTCGGAGCACACGTCTGACCCGGGGGCCGATTCCCCCTGTCGACACCGACTCCTAGGACAGTCATGACCATTGACGATCCGGCACGCCCGGACACGGCAGAGCCGCCCCGCATCGACACCCCCGAACAGCGAACGAGCTGGAACGCCCTGCGCCCCCTCGTCCTGCGCCTGCACTTCTACGCCGGCGTCGTCATAGCCCCCTTCCTGCTCGTCGCCGCGGCCAGCGGACTGCTCTACGCGCTCTCCTTCCAGGCCGAGAAGGTCGTCTACGCGCACGAGCTGGAGGTCCCCGTCGGGGACAAGGTCCTGCCGCTCTCGCAGCAGGTCCACGCCGCCACCAAGGTGAACCCGAACGGCACCGTCACCGCCGTCTGGCCCTCCGCCGAGGACGGCGCCACCACCCGCGTCCTCATGGCCGACCCGGACGTGGAGGAGGGCAAGTCCCTCGCCGTCTTCGTCGACCCGTACACCGCGCAGGTACGGGGCCAGCTCCCCAGCTACGGCAGCTCGGGCGCGCTCCCGCTGCGCACCTGGATCGACGAACTCCACCGCGATCTGCACCTGGGCGACCTCGGCCGCAACTACAGCGAGCTGGCGGCGAGCTGGCTGTGGGTGATAGCGCTCGGCGGCCTGGCGCTCTGGATCGGCCGCCGCAGGAAGAACCGCCGCGCCCTCCTCGTACCGGAGCGCGGCCCGAAGTCCCGCCGTCGCACGCTGTCCTGGCACGGCTCGGTCGGCCTGTGGGCAGTGACGGGTCTGGTCCTGCTCTCCGCCACCGGACTGACCTGGTCGCGGTACGCGGGTGAGAACATCGGCGCGGTCCAGGACCAGCTCGGCGGCGCCACCCCGACCGTCTCCGCGACCCTCGAGGGCGCGGCCGGCGGCTCCTCGGAGCACGAGGGCCACGGCACGGTCCATGAGGCTCCCGCCCCGAAGGGCCCGGACGTCGGCATCGACAAGGTGGTCGAGGCGGCCCGAGCGAAGGGCATCGAGGGGAGGACGACCGTGATCCTGCCCTCCGAGGGCAGGGGCTATGTCGTCAAGGAGACCGACACCCAGTTCCCGGTGCACCTGGACTCGGTGGCGGTGAACCCGGCCGACGGCACGGTCATGGACGAGCTCCGGTTCGCCGACTACCCGGTCCTCGCCCAGCTGACCCGCTTCGGCATCGACGCCCACATGGGCGTGTTCCTGGGCCTGTTCAACCAACTGGCGCTCGCCGCCCTCGCGCTCGCGCTGATCCTGCTGATCGTCTGGGGCTACCGGATGTGGTGGCTCCGCCGCCCGGGCCGCCCGGTCGCGCGCGGGGCGTGGCGGAAGGTCCCGCCGACGCTGCTGCTCCCGCTGCTGGCGGCGACGGCCCTGGTGGGCTGGTTCGTCCCGATGCTGGGGCTCAGCCTGGTGGCGTTCCTGGTCGTGGACCTCGCCCTCGGCCTGCTGGCCAGGGCGAGGTCTCAGAGGTCCCGCGCGGCCTGATCAGGGCGTGTACTTGTAGCCGACCCGCCGCACGGTCTGGATCGTGCGGCGGTGCTCGGCGCCCAGCTTGCGACGCAGCCGCGCCACATGGACGTCGACGGTCCGCCCGTCGCCCACATGCCCGTACCCCCAGACCGTCGTGACCAACTGGTCACGGGTGTGGACCCGGTGGGGATGGGCGACGAGGTGGGCGAGCAGCTCGAACTCGAGGTACGTGAGATCCAGCTCGTCCCCGTCCACATGGGCGACGCGCCGGGCGGAGTCGATGGAGACGGGCCCCGCGGGGGCGGGTTCCACCGCCGTCTGCTGGTCGGCCGGCACGAGCACGAGATACCCGACCATCGGCGGCCGCCCGGGCAGAACGGGCAGCGCGTGCGGCGGCGCGGGCAACAGGGTGGCACCGGGCGGCAGGAACTCCGCCACCTGGGCGAGGTCGACGGCCTCGTGGGACTCGACGGCCCGAAGCCGATGCCGGCCGGGACGGAGGTCGGTGAGGGGGGAAGCGGTCTGGGTGTGGGCCATGGCCATGAAAGCTCAGCTCTTTCGCGCGAGTCGGAGACGCAGAACGTCGATCGCGCGCCGACCGAAGGCCGCAGGACCGGTCACATACCGGTCGGGGCGTTAGAGGGCCGACGCGTTCCTCACGCGCCGACAGCACCGGTCGAAGTCATGGTGCTGCCGGGAGGGCCAGAACGGCTCGAGGTCGAAGCGACCTGTCGCGGTGCCGTTCTGGGTGCTGGTCATAACCCCATTGAACCAGAAGGGAATACGGAAGCGGCACCCACCGATCACGATGGGTGCCGCTTCCGTCGAAATTGGCGCGGATCAGACCTGGCCGGCCTTCTCCAGGGCCTCGCAGCAGGTGTCGACGATGAGGCGCGTCACCAGGTACGGGTCCACGTTCGCGTTCGGGCGGCGGTCCTCGATGTAGCCCTTCTGGTCCTGCTCGACCTGCCACGGGATGCGGACCGAGGCGCCGCGGTCCGAGACGCCGTAGGAGTACTCGTCCCACGGGGCGGTCTCGTGCAGACCCGTCAGGCGGTCGTCGATGCCGGCGCCGTAGTTCTTGACGTGGTCGAGCGGCTTCGAGCCCTCGCCCAGGGACTCGCACGCGGTGATGATCGCGTCGTAGCCCTCGCGCATCGCCTTCGTGGAGAAGTTGGTGTGCGCGCCCGCGCCGTTCCAGTCGCCCTTCACCGGCTTCGGGTCCAGCGTCGCCGAGACCTTGAAGTCCTCGGCCGTGCGGTAGAGCAGCCAGCGGGCCACCCACAGCTGGTCCGCGACGTCCAGCGGCGCCAGCGGGCCGACCTGGAACTCCCACTGACCGGGCATGACCTCGGCGTTGATGCCGGAGATGCCCAGGCCCGCCTTCAGGCAGTTCTCCAGGTGCGCCTCGACGACGTCACGGCCGAAGATCTCGTCGGCGCCGACACCGCAGTAGTAGCCGCCCTGCGGGGCCGGGAAGCCGCCGATCGGGAAGCCGAGCGGACGCTCGCCGTCGAAGAAGGTGTACTCCTGCTCGATGCCGAAGATCGGCTCCTGCGCGGCGTACTTCGCGTAGACCTCGGCCAGCGCGGCACGGGTGTTGGACTCGTGCGGCGTCATGTCCGTGTTGAGGACCTCACACATCACCAGCAGGTCGTCGCCACCGCGGATCGGGTCCGGGCAGACGAAGACCGGCTTCAGGACGCGGTCCGAGGCGTGGCCCTTGGCCTGGTTCGTGCTGGATCCGTCGAAGCCCCAGATGGGCAGCTCCTCCAGGGTGGCGCCCGTGCCCGGCAGTATCTTCGTCTTCGAGCGAAGCTTCGCGGTCGGCTCGGTGCCGTCGATCCAGATGTACTCAGCCTTGAAGGTCACGGGCCTCATCCTTTGGCGTGCTGCTGCGGGGTGCGTGCTGCGGCTCGCGACGCTGCGAGAGCTGCGGTGTGTGTGTCTGCGCGCAGCTTCGCAACACGGGATTTCCCGGTCGTTGCCCGAATGTGAACCCCGTGTTACTCAGCTTTCCCGCTTTTCGCGGAGCCGCTGTGCGACGGCGTGGGCGTTGAGCAGTGAGCCGAATCCGGCGGCCCCGACACGCCGCACGAGCTCGGCGTACGTCGTTCCGAGCGCCTCCGCCGTCCGCCCCAGGTGCCAGTCGCAGTCCGCGAGGCGGCGCAGCAGATGGCCGCGCCGGATCTGGTTCTCGGACAGCCGGAACGTCTTCAGATACAGCGTCCGCCCCTTGCGGTCCGCGATCAGCTCGCCGATGTGCTGCTCCTGGCCGCCCCGCAGGAACGGTGGCAGAAACCGGTACAGATCGTAGGAATCCATCCGGTACACCCGCTCGAAGGCGTACGAGGTCTCCAGCAGGTCCCGCGCCATCAGGCCGTCGTGCGCCTCCGCCCAGGAGCGCTCCTGCGCCCGGGCCGCCGCCCGCAGATCCGCGAGCGTGCGCACGGAACCCGCCTCGTCCCGGATGCGCGCCGCGAACTCCGGCACCGGGGCGCCGTAGAACGCGTACTGGTGGACCAGCTCCCCGTACAGGTCCTCGATCAGGGTCGGGTGCAGGACGCGGTAGTCGTCCGGGTGCGGGACGACGAAGGCCGCGGCCAGGGAGTCGGAGACGTACAGCATGAGTCCGCACTGCCCCGGGTGGATCTCGAAGATCCGCAGCGCCTCCACGAGCCCCGGCGCGTTCCACCCCGCGTACGCCGCCTCGGCGCGCGGCGAGAGCCCCTGGCGTACCGCCTGCTGGGACCACTCGTCCCAGATGACGGACGGCCCGCCGAAGTGCAGCGCCAGATAGCCCTCCAGGGCGAGGTGGAGGGGCAGGAAGCGGAGCCGCTTCTCGTTCTTCCGGCGCTTGGCCAGACGGTGATGGTGGCGTACGGGAACGGCGCGCGGCTCGTCGTCCCCGAGGCGGGTGCCGTACGCCGCCGACTCGCGGTCGTCCCCGGACCAGTCCGCGACGAAGCCGTGCGGGATGTACGAGGTGTAGGCCGTACGGTCCCCGAGGTCGACCAGGCCTTCGCCCCCGCCCCCGTACACCTCACGGTGGAGCCGCAGCCCCTCCACCGGCTCGGCCCGGACGAGCGGCACGAGCCGGACACCGCCCCACACCTGCGCGGGCCGGACCTCCAGGCCGGTGAGATCGATCCGGGTCATCGCGGCGCCCCCTTCAGGAACAGTTCCACCCGCCGGTCCAGATAGGCCAGAAGCTCCGCGAGCCCTGTCCGGCCCTCGGCGAACTGGGCGATCTCCACCAGCGCCGCCAGGTCCTCCGCGTCCCTGATCCCGGCCGTCGGCACGCTCGGCGCGAGCCGCCGGACATCAAAACCATCCGCGTCGTATACGGGGTTCACATGCACCGCGCTCGTCCGCCGCTCCGGGTCGAGCCGCGTCCGCCAGACGCGCAGCACCTCGCCCGCGAGGCCCGGCGGGGCGTTGTCCCAGCCGTCCGAGACGATCAGCAGGCGCTCGGGCGCCTCTTCCAGGGCGTCGATGATCCGCGCTCCGAGCGGCGTCGGTCCCCAGGGACGGACGAGTAGGGGATCGGTGGCGCCCGAGGTCCAGTGCGCGGTGTACGCCCCCGGTGCGGCGAGCGCCTCGAGCAGGAAGTGGCAGCCCAGGGCGACCGCCAGCGGACGGCGCCGCTTCACGGCCGAACCAGAGGCGGAGTAACTGTCGTCGAGGACCGCCGCGACCCGGCCCCAGGTCCCGGCGTACGGCCCCGCCACCCGGCCCGCGGCCGCCCGCAGCGCGGCCGTCAGCTCGGCGCGCCGCGCCACCCTCTCCCCGAAGGGGAGGGAGAGGACGTAGAGCGCGAGCCGGGTCAGCGGCATGACGGTCAGGTCGCCCGCCCGCTTCGTCCGATCCGCCCGCAGCCGCTCCAGACGCGTCATCCGGGGCGCGATCCGCTCCAGGAACACCTCGCGCGGTACGCCGTGCCGCGCGGCGAAGCCCTCGGCGACGGTGAACGGCAGCTCGTACAGGGCCCCCTGCTCGTAGTGCGCGCGGCGGTGCGCGTCCAGGTACGGGTGCTCGTACCGGACCCGGCGGCCGGGCGCGAAGAGGAAGTCGCCGCACTCGGGGGCGGGGAGGGGGAGGTGGGTGTGGCGGGCGGCGGTCTTCAGGCCGGCGCGGTACTTGACGGCGTCGTGCCCGAGGTCGGCGCGAGCGGCCAGCCAGTCGCGGACGATCGCGCGCGTGCGGCGGTTGTTGACCTTGGCGGCCCGCAGGGCGCGGAAGAGCCGGTAGACCCGCTGCGGGGGCAGCAGCGCGAGCCGCGCGGCGATCAGCCGCCCCTCCTGCTCCCCGGCCTCCTTGGGGGTGCGCAGCAGCTGCTCGACGATCAGGGCCGCGTTGTGGTCGTTGATGTCGAGCGCGAGCGCGGCGGCGTACACGGGGCGGTAGTTGACCCGGACGTACTCGTGGAGGAAGGCGAGGGACAGCCGCTGCTCCCCGGCGGAGGAGCGGAACTCCCGCTGTCCGGTGGCGGTGACGGCCGCGTTGACGAAGAGCAGGACGTCCTCGGCGGCGATGAGGTCGGAGAGGGTCTCCGTCATGGGTTCCTCGCAGTGAGATGGTCGCCGGCCGGGGAATGGGGGCGCGAACAGCGAAAACGTTGCTACAGAGGCAGGTCCCGGAAGTCGCACCGGAGTCCCGCGGCCGGCGCGTGCAACGTAACACCGGGGGAGGGGCGGAGGTCCACCGGTTTACCCCCCGCCCCCGCTGCGGGCCTCCCACTGGGCGGACCCCCCACCCCCTGGTGGGCCCCGCGCCCCGCTGGGCGGTGCCCACCCACCCCACCCCGTTGTGGGCCCCGCGCCCCGCTGGGCGGTGCCCACCCCCACCCCGTTGTGGGCCCAGCGCCCGGCTGGGCGGTGCCCACCCCCCCACGCCGTTGTGGGCCCCGCGCCCCGCTGGGCGGTGCCCACCCACCCCACCCCGTTGTGGGCCCCGCGCCCCGCTGGGCGGTGCCCACCCACCCCACCCCGTTGTGGGCCCCGCGCCCCGCTGGGCGGTGCCCACCCACCCCTCGTTGTGGGCATTCGTTCCGCTGGGGCGGAACGGGTGGGCACAACGGAACGGTGCCCTTGCCGGGCCCAGGCTCCCCGTGCCTGCGGTGCCCACGGGTGCGGCGCCGTCGTGGGGTTGTGCCCACCCGTCCCGCCCTGCGGGACGATTGCCCACAACCCGGGGAGGGGGAGGGTGGGTACCGCCCCGGCGGGACGGGTGCCCACAATCCGCGTGCGGATGAGGGCGGGGCACCGCCCCTGTGGGACGGGTGCCCACAACCGGGCCGCGGGGGCCAGGCAGACTGGACCGCATGAGCAAGCTCCCTGGCGCAACGCCCCGTATCGGACTCCTCGGCACCGGCCCGTGGGCCGCGCGCACCCACGCGCCCGCGCTCGCCGCGCACGAGGGCGTCGAGTTCGTCGGGGTGTGGGGGCGGCGCCCCGAGGCGGCGGCCGAACTTGCCGCCACCTTCGGCACCGTCGCGTACGACGACGCCGACGCGCTCTTCGAGACGTGCGACGCCGTCGCCTTCGCCCTCCCCCCGGACGTGCAGGCCCCGCTCGCCGTCCGGGCGGCGGCCGCCGGCTGCCATCTGCTCCTGGACAAGCCCGTGGCCACGACGCCCGCGGCGGCCCGCGAGGTGGCCGACGCGGCCGAGAAGGCCGGGGTCGCGTCGGTGGTCTTCTGCACGCTCCGCTTCGCGGAGCCCACGGCCCGGTGGATCGACGAACAGGCGGCGACGGGCGGCTGGTTCCTCGGCGAGGCGCACTGGCTGGGTTCGCTCTACGCACCCGGATCGACGAGCGCCTACGCGGCCTCGCCGTGGCGGCGCGAGAAGGGCGGCCTGTGGGACGTCGGCCCGCACGTGCTCTCCGTCTACCTGCCGGTGCTCGGCGACGTCACCGACGTGACGGCCGTCCGGAGCCCGTCGGACACCCACCACCTGGTCCTGCGCCACACCTCGGGCGCGAGCAGCACGGCGACGCTCACTCTCGGCGCGCCGCCCGAGGCGGCGGAGGCCGCGGTCACGCTGTACGGCGAGCGGGGGCGGTCGGCGATGCCGCTGTGGGACGGGGCGGCGGATGCGTTCGGGCGGGCGGTGGACGCGCTCGCCGTGTCCGCCCGCACGGGGGTTCCGGACGCGTGCGACGCCCGGTTCGGCGCACGGCTCACGGAAATCCTGACGCTGGCCGAAGAGGCGGCGGGCCCCGGGGGAGGGGGAGGACCCGCCGCCTGACGGTGGACCCGCCTCAGCCCACGCGCTCGATCCGGGCCTTCCGGATCAGGAACTTCCCGGGCTCGCGGACCTGCTCGAAGGCCGCGTCGTTGAGCAGCACGCAACTCCCGGAGACGGACGTGACCTCGACGGTGGTGGACTTGGCGTTGTCGAGGTTGGTCACCTTGAGGCGGGTGCCGAGCGGGAACTGGTTGCTGGACGCGGCGGGCGCGCCGCCCTCGCCGGAGAGCGTGACGGTGGACCCGGCACAGACGATGTCACCGGCTTCGGCCGGCGGGGCGGGTTCCGCGGGAGCGGACGGGGCCGGGGCCGGGGGCGGGGCCGGTGCGACCGTCGCCGTACCGCCGCCGCCCGCTTCCGTACCGCCGCTTCCGCCCGCCTCCGTACCGCCGCTTCCGGCTCCGCCCCCGCCCGCCTCGCCGCCCCCACACCCCGACGCCGCCTGCTTGCGCCGGATCTCGGCGATAACCGCCTCCCGGTTGGCGATCCGCGCCTGTGACAGGGCGTCCGGGTTGGCGCGCTGGTCGGCGATGAACCGTTCGTTGTTGGCGAGCGCGGTGGCCAGACCGTCGCAGACGACGGAGGCCTGACTCGTCCCGGTCAGCGCCACCGCCGTCCCCGCGACGCAGACCAGCGCACCGGCCAGCAGCGCGATCTTCTTCTTCCGGCTGAGCGATTTCCTGCGTGACACGTGAGGCTCCGTTCGTCTCCTGTCGGTACCTGTGGCGTCAGATACGAGGAGCGAGCCGATTCGACTCAACGCTCAGGCGGGCGCGCCTTAATTCAGGGTCGTGGCTGAGCAGCCCCCGGCTCGCCCGAGGCCTCCGGCTCGTCCGCGGCCATGATCTCCCGTACGCCGGACAGGAAGCGCCGCACGGCGTCGGTCTCCTTCTCGTCGAACTCCCGCAGCAGCGCCACCGTTCCGTCGATCATGGGGCCGAAGGCCGCGCGGCCCAGCTCCTTGGCCTGCTCCTCGACCCGCAGCAGCACGCGGCGGCGGTCGCGGTCGTCCCGTACGCGGGAGAGGTGGCCGAGGCGTTCGAGGCGGTCGATGACGGCGGTCGTGCCGGCCGAGTTGAGGCCGAGCCGCGCGCCGAGCAGGCCGGCCGTGGCGTCCGTCCCCGCGCGCTCGGCGTCGAGCAGGCAGATCAGGGCGCGGACGTCCGTGGGGTGCATGCCGTTGCGGGCCGCGAACTCGCTCTGCCGCAGGCCGTATTCGACGGTGACCGCGCGCAGCAGATGGAAGATCCGCATCTCGGGTGGCTCTGTCACTGTGCCGCCTTCCCTCCTATTATCTCGTTCAGCGAGATTATCGCCGAGCGAGAGGTGTCGTCGTCATGCCCGCTGCCGTTCCCCAGCCCTTCCTCACCGCGTACGACGCCGTCCTCGCCAAGTGGCCCGACGGAACCGCCCACTCCGACGTCGTCACACCCCACGGACGCACGCACGTCCACAGCCACGGGCCCGAGGACGCCCCGCCCGTCCTGCTCCTGCCGGGCGGCGGCGCCACCTCCACCGGCTGGTACGCAACGGCCGCCGCGCTCGGCCGGAACCGCCGCGTCCACGCCGTCGACCTGATCGGCGAACCGGGCCGCAGCGTGCCGGAGGACGGCAGGCCCATCCGTACGGCCGACGACCTCACCGCCTGGCTGCACGCCCTCCTCGACGCGCTGGAGCTGCGCTCGGCCAGTCTGGTGGGCCACTCCTACGGCGCCTGGATCGCACTCCGGTACGCCCTGGCGGCCCCGGCCCGGGTCGACCGGCTGGTCCTCCTCGACCCGACGAACTGCTTCGCCGGCTTCAGCCCGCGTTACGTGCTCCGCGCGCTGCCCATGCTGCTGCGCCCCACCCCGGCCCGGAACCGCGCCTTCCTGGAGTGGGAGACGGGCGGCGCGCCGCTCGACCCCGACTGGCGCGAGCTGAACGCCCGTACAGCGGACTTCCCTACCGCCCGCCCGGTCGCCGGCCCGCGCCCGACGCCCGCGGAGCTGTCCACCTTGAAACCGCCGACGCTGCTCCTGCTCGCCGAGCGGAGCCGGGCGCACGACATCGCCAAGGTGGCGGCCCGGGCGCGGGCGGCCGTCCCCCACCTGGAGACGGCGACCCTGCCCGGAGCCACGCACCACACCCTGCCGGTAGGGGCGACGGAGGAGACGCACGCCTCCATCACGGACTTCCTGGGCTGAAACGTGGTCAGCGCGACAGCGCGTCCCGCACGGCCTCCTCGGTCCGCCCCACCACGGCCGTACCGTCGTCGGCGGTGATGATCGGCCGCTGGATCAGCTTGGGATGAGCGGAGAGCGCCTCGATCCACCGCTCCCGGCTCGCCGCGTCCCGCGCCCACTCCTTGAGCCCCAGCTCCTTCGCCACCGCCTCCTGCGTCCGCGTGATGTCCCACGGCTCGAGCCCGAGCCGCTCCAGGACGTCCCTGATCTCGTCCGGGCTCGGTACGTCCTCCAGATAGCGCCGCACGGTGTACTCGGCGCCCTCCTCGTCGAGCAGGTGCAGCGCGCCGCGGCACTTGGAACAGGCGGGATTGATCCAGATCTCCATGGCGCCAACGGTACCCCTCAAATGCGGTCTGAACAGGGGCGATTGTCAGTGGGGGCACCTAAAATAGGGGGTGAAGGTGAGGGTCCCGGGGAGGGCCCCCACCCCGCTTTCGCCAGGAGGTCGCCCATGGCACTCGCCGTGATCCGGACACCGTCCCTCGAACCCTGGAAGCCCCTCCAGAAGCAGCCGCTCCCCGCGGGCCGCCCCCGCGAGTGGTACGTGACCCACAACCGCCGCCTGAAGGCCATGCGCCTCGCGATCGCCCTCCTCGACTCGGGCGTCCACGACCCCGCGCAGGCCGGCAACACGAAGATACGCACGACGGCGGAACGCATCGGCATCCACCCGCCCTCCGACACCACCTGCCGCATGGTCCGCGCCCTGATCCGCTACGGCCGCTGACCCCGAGAAGACCGGACGAGGCCCCGGAGAGCACACGCTCTCCGGGGCCTCACGCCCATCCACGTCGCGCTCAGCTCTCGCAGGCGACGCCGTCTCCGTCCCTGTCGAGATGGCGCCCGTACCCCGGGTCGCCCTCGTGGATCGGATCGGCACCGGCGGCCTTCACGGCGGTGCAGTTCTTGTAGTACACGGAGTCGTCTTCTGTGGGCGTCTGCGTGGGAGTGGGGGAGGGCTTGGGCTTGGGGGTCGGCGTGGGCGAAGGCGCGGGGCGCAGCTCGGTGCCGGTCCGCTCCGGACATTTCGTGCCCGGTGCCACGAGGTGGACGCTCGGGTCCGCGTGCTCGGGCACGAGCGTGGAACCGGCTGCCGGGCCCTGGAAGCAGACGATCCAGGCCGCGTGGTTCGCGGGCAGGCTGACGTCGTCGTAGGCGCTCGCCGCCCTCAACTCTCCGTCGATCAAGGCCTCCACGGCGGCCTCCGCCTCTTATGGGCAGTTGGAAGACGGCCTAGCGGAAGGCGACGCGCACCTTGTCGTTCGCCGGCACGACGAGCACGCTGCTGCCCGTCTCCGCCCAGTGCTCGGGGATAAGGAACATCCGGCCGTTCGCCTCGGCGAGGAGGCGCAGACCCTCGTACCGGTACCGGAACCGCTGCGGGGACCATCTCACTGTCGGCTTGCGCCGGTTCCTTGATGCCGGGCATTCGGTGTATCGCGAGCGTATCGAAAACCGCATACGCCACCGCAACAGTCCTCCGTCTTCAGTGGAGGCACGGACCACATGGACGGGTGATCGGCTGCCCATAGCGGTCGCCGTTGGACCTGCAACGGTCGGTTTGTCGATCAGGAAAGGACCGTGATCATGGACTCGGATTCCGTACGGGGTATCGACCGGCGGCGGCTGTTCGGGTGGGGCGGGTTGGCGGCCGCCGGCGTGGTGGCGGCCGGAACGCCGCTGGTGGGCGCCCGACCCGGCCACGCCGACCCGGCCCCGACCAACCCCGGCATCCCACCGGACACCCGTCCCGGCGGAGCCTACGACCGGTACGTGGCGAAGCTGGCCGCCGAGGGGAAGTTCTCCGGCGTGGTGCTGTTGTCGCACCGGGGCCGGACGGTGCTGTCCCGCAGCTACGGCATGGCCGACAAGGAGAAAGGGATCCGCAACAGCGAGGGCGTCGCGTTCAGCCTCAGCTCGGCGGGCAAGCCGTTCCACGCGGTGGCCATCTTGCAGCTGGCGCAGCAGGGCAAGGTGAGGCTGTCGGACACGGTGGGCACCCACCTGACGGGCTACGCCAGGGACATCGCCGAGCAGGTGACCATCCACCACCTGCTCGCCGGCACCTCCGGGCTGAGCACCCCGGTTGAGGACGTGCAGCGCATCTTCCAGAGCCGGGAGGAGGTGCACGAGTACTACGAGCAGTGGGTCCGGCAGTCCAAGCTGGTGGCCGCCCCCGGCACTCGCACCAGCCACTCAGGCGCCGATGTCGGCATCCCCGCGCAGATCGTGGAAGCCGTGACCGGCAAGACGTACTGGGACTACGTCCAGGAAAACATCTTCGGGCGCTGCGGCATGACCGGCGCGGCGTTCTACACCAGGCCGCAGTGGCTCACCGACGAGCACATCGCGCACCCGTACATGACGCTGGCCGACGGCAGCCAGGTGGACGCGGTCCGCAATCTGGACAAGGGCAGCCCGTCCCCGTACGTACTAGGCAAGAACCCGGGCCGCAGCTTCATCGATGCTCCCGGGGACGGCGGCTTCGTCACCGCGCCGGATCTGGTCCGGTTCGCGCACGCGCTGGGCGACGGCACGGTGTTGGACCGGCCCTGGGCCGAGTTGCTCACCGGGGCCAAGTTCCCCCAGGGTGCCCAGGAGGGTCGGCCAGCCCCCGCCCTCCCGTCGTTCATGGCCTACTCGATGCCGGTCCGTATCGTCAACGGCCAGTGGGTGTGGAGCCGCGGCGGTGGCAACCCCGGTGTCGGCGCCAACTGGACCATTTACCCGTACACCAGCTGGGTCGGCGTCATCCTCAGCAACATCGACGGCGCGCCGCTGCAGGAGATGGCCGAGCAGGAGATGCAGGCCGTCATGGGCCGGCGCTGACGAGCGGCCACCGTCGGCCCACACGCGGAGAAGGGATCTCCTCCAACACGGCGTGCGGGGCACGCGCAGGGCACCATCGGCGGGCGCTGACACCGCGCGTTGGCCCTGTCAGACCCGACGGCGCACGCGCGCAGGCGCACGGGGTGCGGGAGCTTGCCCCTCACCAACCTCGCCGACCATCTAGGCACTGGACAGCAACCGCGACGCCCTCACCCGCTGGGCCCCGGGGGAACCTGGTGTCCCCTCTATCGGGGCAATGAGACTGCGCTGCTGGCGGCCCCCTGACCCACAGCCGCGCTCGGAGTCCGCACACAGTCCGCAGGACACCCGATCAGGACCGTCGCACCCCATCGCCAGCCAACAGCAAAAGGCCAGGTCAGCGACTTGCAGTGGTCAACGCCGCAGGTCACCGGCCTGGTCCATTACCAGCGAGGGCCGTTACCCCGACTATGGGGTAACGGCCCTCGCTGGCGTTTTTGACATCAAGTCAGAGAATTGGCCGGGCGGTGCACACTCGGTGCACAAGGGGGCGGAAGGCAAGCGGTGACAGTGAGAACTGCTGAGAACAGTTTTCGCAGGTCACAGCCTGTTTGCAGGGCTTCCGCCCAGGTCGCCCGACCCCGCCTCTTAGATGTCGAAGTAGAGCTCGAACTCGTGCGGGTGCGGGCGCAGCTGGATCGGGGCGATCTCGTTCGTGCGCTTGTAGTCGATCCAGGTCTCGATCAGGTCGGAGGTGAAGACACCGCCCGCCTGCAGGTACTCGTTGTCCTCCTCCAGGGCGTCGAGTACCGCCGGGAGGGAGGTCGGGACCTGCTGGACGTTCGCGTGCTCCTCGGGAGCCAGCTCGTAGAGGTCCTTGTCGATCGGCTCCGCCGGCTCGATCTTGTTCTTGATGCCGTCGAGGCCCGCGAGCAGCAGCGCCGAGAAGGCGAGGTACGGGTTCGACGACGGGTCCGGGGCGCGGAACTCGACGCGCTTGGCCTTCGGGTTCGAGCCCGTGATCGGGATGCGCATGGCCGCGGAGCGGTTGCGCTGCGAGTAGACCATGTTGACCGGGGCCTCGAAGCCGGGCACCAGGCGGTGGTACGAGTTCACCGTCGGGTTGGTGAAGGCCAGCAGCGACGGGGCGTGCTTCAGGATGCCGCCGATGTAGTAGCGGGCGGTGTCCGACAGGCCCGCGTAGCCCTGCTCGTCGTAGAAGAGCGGGTCGCCGTTCGACCACAGCGACTGGTGGACGTGCATGCCCGAGCCGTTGTCGCCGAAGATCGGCTTCGGCATGAAGGTCGCGGTCTTGCCGTTGCGCCAGGCGACGTTCTTCACGATGTACTTGAAGAGCATCAGGTCGTCAGCCGCGGCCAGCAGCGTGTTGAACTTGTAGTTGATCTCGGCCTGGCCGGCGGTGCCGACCTCGTGGTGCTGGCGCTCGACCTGGAGGCCGACGTTCTCCAGCTCCAGAGAGATCTCCGCGCGCAGGTCGGCGAAGTGGTCGACCGGCGGGGCCGGGAAGTAGCCGCCCTTGTAGCGGACCTTGTAACCCCGGTTGTCCTCGATCGCACCGGTGTTCCAGGCGCCGGCCTCGGAGTCGATGTGGTAGAAGCCCTCGTTGGCCGTGGTGTTGAAGCGCACGGAGTCGAAGACGTAGAACTCGGCCTCGGGACCGAAGTACGCGGTGTCCGCGATGCCGGTGGAGGCGAGGTACGCCTCGGCCTTCTTCGCGATGTTGCGCGGGTCACGGCTGTACTGCTCGCCCGTGATCGGGTCGTGGATGAAGAAGTTGATGTTCAGCGTCTTGTCGCGGCGGAACGGGTCCAGGCGGGCCGTCGACAGGTCGGCGCGCAGCGCCATGTCGGACTCGTGGATGGCCTGGAAGCCGCGGATCGACGAGCCGTCGAAGGCGAGCTCGTCGGACGGGTCGAACGCCGTCGCCGGGATCGTGAAGTGCTGCATCACTCCCGGAAGGTCACAGAAACGGACGTCGACCATCTTGACGTCATTGTCCTTGATGAACTTCTTGGCCTCGTCGGCGTTCTGGAACATCCAACTCCTCCTACTCCCGGCCCGGGGAGGGGCGGGGTTGCAGCTCGGTCGTGCGGCCAGTGCGGTGGCACACTCTGGCTCCGACCATAGGCAGACGGCATTTCTCAAGCGTGACCCATTTGTTTCCACCAAGTTAACCAGGCCGCGCGTGAACGGCAGCCCGAGACCGTGTTGCCGACCCGGGCCGAAGTGATCAAAAACGGGCACAGTACCGTGGACGCGTGGACAACAGGGAAGCACTCGGATCATGGCTCTCCGGCCCCCGCGCGGCGGCCGAGGACGCAGGTGTCGACTTCGGTTACCGCGGTCAGCAGCTCGGGCTCCCCGAGGAGGGTCCCGGTTCGATCGCCCGCCCCGGCCGCCGGATCGGCGCCCTCGCCGTCGACTGGGCCCTCTGCATGTTGATCGCATACGGCCTCGTCACGCACGGCTACAACCAGGCGACCGGCAACTGGGCGCTGCTCATCCTGCTCGTCCTGAGCATCCTGACGGTCGGCACCATCGGCTCCACCCCCGGCAAGCGGCTCTTCGGCCTCCGTGTCGCCTCGGTGAACGGCGGCCGGCTCGGCACCCTCCGCGTCGTCCTCCGCAGTGTCCTCGTCTGCCTCGCCATCCCGGCCCTCATCTGGGACCGCGACGGCCGCGGCCTCCACGACCGCCTCTCCGGCGCCGTCCAGGTCCGGATCTGAGCCGTCCGGATCTGAGACCAAGCACCAAGAAGGGGGGGGGGGGGGGGGGGGGGGGGGGGGTGGGGGGGGGGGGGGTGGGGGGGGTGGGGGGGGGGGTCAGGGGGTGTCGAAGTCGGGGGTCTGGGGGTGTCC
>NZ_JBVHXA010000024.1:28577-46946 GCF_055563935.1 Streptomyces sp. NPDC029169 | reverse complement strand
CATCGCTACCCCCCCCCCCCCCCCCCCACCGCCCCCCCCCCCCCCCCGCCCCCCACCCCCCCCCCCCCCCCCCCCCCCCCCCCCCCCCCCCCCCCCCCCCCCCCCCCCCTTCTTTGTCAGTGGAGTCAGCGGAATCAGCGCATCTTTCCGCCGCGCGGCATCCGCATGCCCTTCGGCATCGGACCCTTCGGCAGCGGCATGTTGCTCATCAGGTCGCCCATCGCCCGCAGCCGGTCGTTGGCCGCCGTCACCTGCGGGCCGGAGAGCACCCGCGGCAGCTTCAGCATCTTCGTACGGACCTGCTTCAGCGGGACCTGACCCTCGCCGTTGCCGACGATGATGTCGGTCACCGGCACGTCCACGACGATCCGGGCCATCTTCTTCTTCTCGGCCGCGAGCAGCGGCTTCAGCCGGTTCGGGTTGCCCTCCGCGACCAGCACGATGCCCGCCCGGCCGACCGCGCGGTGCACGACGTCCTGGCTCTTGTTCATCGCGATCGCCGGGGTCGTCGTCCAGCCGCGTCCGACGTTCTGCAGCACCGCGGCCGCCGCGCCGGGCTGGCCCTCCATCTGGCCGAAGGCCGCGCGCTCGGCACGCCGTCCGAAGACGATCGCCATCGCGAGCAGCGCCAGGATGAAGCCCAGAATGCTCAGGTAGACCGGGTGTCCGATCAGGAAGCCGATCGCGAGGAGGACACCGAGTACGACGATGCCCACGCCCGCGACGACAAGCCCGACCTTGGGATCGGCCTTTCGGGTCATCTTGTACGTGAGGGCGATCTGCTTCAGTCGCCCCTGGTTCGCAGCGTCACCGCTGCCCGTGTTTGCCTTCCTCGCCATGTCCTGAAGTTTACGTGGCCCGGGAAGCGCGGCCAGCCACGGCCTCCATCACGTGCTGGGCCTCGACCCGGTCCTTGGCCCGGCGGCGGTCCTCCAGGACCGAGGTCCAGGCGTTGCGGCGGGCGGTCCGCTGGCCTCCGGAGAGCAGCAGCGCCTCGACGGCCTTCAGGGCATCGGTGACGGACGGGATGGCGGTGGCACGGACGTGGGTCGCGGCCTGCATGGCGGGGTCCTCCCTCAAGCATGGATGAGATGAGGTGGGGGGTGCGGAGCGTGGCGTAGCGGTGAGTGAAGCCAGGCTCACAGACTGGTGTTACCAGTGCATGACCCGGTGGTCAAACACTGATGAAACGTTGATGGGGCCATCCGTACGTATCCAGAAACGCCGACGCGGCCCGTACGGACCCCCTGACCTGCGGGGGCGTACGGGCCGCGGCGAATCCGGCCACTACTGGTCAGTAACTGCTTGTGCGTGACTTCACACAGCCTGCGTGGCGTTGTCGACCGCGCCGCGCTTCTCGATCGCCTGCTGGTACAGCCGGCCGGCCCGGTACGAGGAACGCACCAGCGGGCCCGACATCACGCCGGAGAAGCCGATCTCGTCGGCCTCCTCCTTCAGCTCCACGAACTCCTGCGGCTTCACCCAGCGCTCCACGGGGTGGTGCCGGACCGACGGGCGCAGGTACTGCGTGATCGTGATCAGCTCGCAGCCGGCGTCGTGCAGCTGCTGGAGCGCCTCGCTGACCTCCTCGCGGGTCTCGCCCATGCCGAGGATCAGGTTCGACTTCGTGACCAGACCGTAGTCACGGGCCTTCGTGATGACGTCCAGGGAACGCTCGTACCGGAAGCCGGGACGGATCCGCTTGAAGATCCGCGGCACCGTCTCGACGTTGTGCGCGAAGACCTCGGGGCGGGAGGCGAAGACCTCCGCCAGGAGCTCCGGCACCGCGTTGAAGTCCGGGGCGAGCAGCTCGACCTTCGTACGGCCGTCGGCGCGGCCCGCCGTCTGCTCGTGGATCTGGCGCACGGTCTCCGCGTACAGCCAGGCGCCGCCGTCCTCCAGGTCGTCGCGCGCGACGCCGGTGATGGTGGCGTAGTTCAGGTCCATCGTGACGACCGACTCGCCGACGCGGCGGGGCTCGTCACGGTCCAGCGCCTCGGGCTTGCCCGTGTCGATCTGGCAGAAGTCGCAGCGCCGCGTGCACTGGTCGCCGCCGATGAGGAACGTGGCCTCGCGGTCCTCCCAGCACTCGAAGATGTTGGGACAGCCCGCCTCCTGGCAGACCGTGTGCAGGCCCTCGCTCTTCACGAGACCCTGCATCTTCGTGTACTCGGGACCCATCTTCGCCCGGGTCTTGATCCACTCGGGCTTGCGCTCGATGGGGGTCTGGGCGTTACGGACCTCCAGGCGCAGCATCTTGCGTCCGTCGGGTGCGACTGCGGACACGACCGGCTCCCTGTAGCTTCGATTCTTCGGCGCACACCAGGGTACGCCCGTTGTTCATACGGTTTTGTTTACGCCTGGGCAACCTGTGGCCAGGGCCCGGCATTCCCTAGGCGGATGCCGTCACTTCGGCGCGCTCGATCTCGCGGGGCTTGAGCTCCGCGTTCTCCAGCACGTCCCGCAGGTGCTTCTCGATCACCGGCAGGACCTCGTCGATCGTGATGCCCCGGCCGAGCTCGCCCGCGAGCGAGGCCACGCCCGCGTCGCGGATGCCGCACGGGATGATCCGGTCGAACCAGGTGTTGTCCGGGTTCACGTTCAGGGCGAAGCCGTGCATCGTGACGCCCTTGGCCACCCGGATGCCGATCGCCGCGAGCTTGCGGTCCTCGCGGCGCTGCCCGGCGTTGGACGGGGCGTACTCCGGGCCGTTGAGGCGCGGATCGAACTCCTCGTCGTTCAGCCGCGGGTCGAAGTCGAGAGAGAGACCCCCAACCTGCGCTGCATCTCGGCTGCGCTGCTCCATCGGGTCGCCGAGCACCCAGACGCCGCTGCGGCCCTCGACCCGGGTGGTCTCCAGGCCGAACTCGGCGGCCGTGCGGATCAGCGCCTCCTCCAGGCGGCGGACGTGCGCCACGACGTCGACCGGGCGGGGAAGCTTCAGGATCGGATAGCCGACGAGCTGGCCCGGGCCGTGCCAGGTGATCTTGCCGCCGCGGTCCACGTCCACGACCGGCGTCCCGTCGAGCGGGCGCTCGCTGTCCGCCGTACGCCGGCCTGCCGTGTACACCGGCGGGTGCTCCAGGAGCAGACAGGTGTCGGGGACCTCGTCGGCGAACCGGGCGGCGTGCACCTCGCGCTGCTTGTCCCAGGCCGCCCGGTACTCGACGGCGTCCTCGCCGAAGCCCAGACGGACGAATCGCAGCTCACTCACGGCAGTGCCTCCTCCTGGATGCCGTGCCGGGTTCCGGGGATCGTCCCGGGGCCGGCTCGGCGCCATGCGTCATTCGCGCCCATGCCACTGTACGGCGGCGCCGCGGACACCGGTCCGGCAGGTATCGGCGGGGATCGGGGGTGAGGGCGGCTACGTCAGCGGCGGCCCCAATCCTCACACGATCGGATGAATGTGGGGCGAAGGAGGCGGTATGGGCGGTCGGGGCCGCTAAATTCACGCCGTTCCATGAGGGTCCACACGGGCTTCCACCCGGGCCCGGAAGGCAGGAGACCGCACAGCTGATGACGGAACGACCCCCGCAGCGCATCCCGAACCGCCAGCTCGCCGCGCTCATCGCCGAAGCCGGGTTCTCCAACGCGGGCCTGGCGAGACGGGTGGACCAGCTCGGCCTGGAGCACGGACTCGACCTGCGGTACGACAAGACCTCCGTGACGCGCTGGCTCCGCGGTCAGCAGCCGCGGGGCACCACGCCCGCGCTGATCGCCGAGGTCTTCACCCGCCGCCTGGGCCGCCGCCTCTCCGCACAGGACCTCGGTCTGGACGCCTGCGCGCCCGTGTACGCGGGTCTGGAGTTCGCGGCGACGCCGGAGGAGGCCGTCGACATCGTCAGCGGGCTGTGGCGGAAGGACTCCGGCAGCCACGTCGAACTCCGCAAGATCGCCTTCACGCCGGCCGGACTCGTGGTCCCGAGCCGGGACTGGCTGATCGGCCGGGCCGACGAGCGGGTGGCGCGCGGGGAGACGCCCGCGCCGAACGGGCGGCTCGGCCCGGACGGCCGCCTCGCGCAGGACCCCCGTGTCCCGCCGCAAGGGCGGCTCTCGGTGCCCCGTCAGCGCGGTACGGACCGGGGGCCCGGGCAGCGGGTCACCAGCGGGGACATCGCCGCGCTGCGCTCGGTCGGCGAACTGTTCCGCACCCTGGACCACGCGTACGGCGGCGGCCACGCCCGGCAGGCCCTCGTGCGCTACCTGGAGCACGAGGCCGAGCCGATGCTGCGCGGCACGTACGGGGAGACGGTCGGCCGCCGGCTGTTCGCGGCGGCGGCCGACCTGACGAGACTGGCGGGCTGGACCTCGTACGACATCGCGGCGCACGGGCTCGCCCAGCGGTACTTCGTCCAGGCGCTGAGGCTCGCGCAGGCGGCGGGCGACCGGGCGTACGGCTCGTACGTCCTGATCACCATGAGCCGGCAGGCCGTCTACCTCGGCCACGGGCGCGAGGCGGTGCAGCTGGCCCGGGTCGCCCAGCAGGGCGTCGGCTCGGCCGCGCCGCCCGTCGTCCAGGCGCTCCTGCACTCGGTGGAGGCGCGCGGGCACGGGGTGCTCGGCGAGGCGCGGGCGTGCGGGGCCGCGCTGGCCCGGGCGGAGCGGGCCCTGGAGGCCGCCAGGCCGGGCGACGACGTGCCGTACTGGGCGCGGCCCTTCGACGAGGCGCAGCTCGCGGACGAGTTCGGGCACTGCCACCGCGACCTCCAGCAGTACCGGGCCGCGGCGCAGCACGCCGAACGCTCCCTCCAGCTCCGCGCCCCCGGCTTCGCGCGCAGCCGCCTCTTCTGCCGCGTGGTCCTCGCCTCGGCCCGGCTCGGCCTCGGCGAACTGGACCAGGCGTGCGCGCTGGGCGCGGAGGCGGCCCAGCAGGCCTCCGAGATGCGCTCGGCGCGGGCGCTCGAGTACGTCCGCGACTTCGAGCGCCGCCTGGAGCCGTACCGCGACGCGGCGGCGGTCCGCACGTACCGCGACCGCGTGGCAGCGATCGGCTGACCGGGCCGGCCCCCGTGTGGGCAATCGTCCCGCTGGGGCGGGACGGGTGGGCACACGGGACGGCGCCCCTGCGGGCGCGTTCCGCTCATGCGCCCCTGCACCCCCGGGCCGTTGCGCGTGCAGGCGCCTCGGGGTGGGCGGGGTGCACGGGGCGGAGGCGCCCGCAAGGGCGCCGTCCGTTGTGCCCACCCGTTCCGCCCCAGCGGAACGAATGCCCACAACGGGGCGGGGTGGGGGGAGGGTGGGCACCGCCCCAGCGGAACGAATGCCCACAACGGGGTGGGGTGGGGGGGAGGGTGGGCACCGCCCCAGCGGAACGAATGCCCACAACGGAACGTCACGTGACTCGGCGGGCGCGGTGTCTGACTGCGCGGAGGCGGGCTTCCGTGGGGAGGGAGCGGAGGCCCGTCGAGGTGCGGGCGTTGGCCAGGGCCTCGGTGGACAGCGAGGCCAGGGCAGCACCCGGGGAGGCGTACGGCTCCAGAAGCAGGGCCACGCGGGTGCGCGGGGCCGTGCGGCGGCCCGTCAGGGCGACCCGCGCGCGGGCGACGCCCTCGTGGGCCGCCGCGTCCGCCTCCAGGACGTTCTCCAGGGTCCGCCCCCGTACCGTCGCGCCCTCCCCGTCGCCCGTGTCGATCAGGATCTCCGCGAGCCGGGCGCGCCGGAACTGGGCGAGGAGCCACCACAAGGCCAGGAGCACGATCACGCCGAGGGCCGCGATGACCACCGGCCACCACCAGCCCTCGTCACGCCACCGCAGCCGGTCGGCCCTGCTCAGCAGGACGTCGGCGGGCCCGGACCACGGCCACCACGAGGGCACCGGCAGATCGAACCCGGCGGCGAGCACCGCCCCGCCGCCGGCGACGAGCAGCAGGCCCACCAGTGCGAGCAGCACGCGGTTGACGCGGCGCAGAACGGCGGTCACTTCCGTCCCCCCTTCGTCGGCGGGCGGCCCACCCATACGGTCAGCGCCGGTGGCCGGGCCAGGCCCAGTTCGTCGATGCCGGTCCCGACGACGCTCTCGATGTCGGAGCGGACCTCGCCGAGTTCGCGGAAGTGCGAGACCGCCCGCACCGCCACCTTCTTGCGCCCCATCCGTACCCGTACCGACTGCACGCCGGAGATCTCCATCGCCCGGTCCCGCAGCGTCAGCGCTGCGGCCTCGCGGTCGAGTCCGGCCCGTACGTCGGCGTGGTCGCGCCGCATCGGGAGGACCGAGCGCAGTCCGGGGGTGGCGGCCAGGATCAGGAGCCAGGCCCCGAGGAGTACGGCGACGGCCGCGCCGGCGAGCACCCAGGTGTTGTCGAGGGGCCGCGTCGCCAGGTCGTCGGCGAGCTCGCGGCGCCAGGCCATGGCGGTGCGGTCTGCCCGTACGGCGGCGATGTCGTAGAGCAGCAGGCCGGTGCCGCCGAGGAGGATCAGTGCGATCAGCGCGGCCGGGATCCGCCGTACCGCCCAGAAGCGGCGGGCGGGGGACGCAGTCGGTGGTTCCTTCAGTACGGGTACGGGTGCGTCCTCGGCGTCGGTATCGGTGTGCGTGGTCATCGCAGGCTCCGCCCCTCCGACTCCCGTGCCGTGCGCGGAGAGTGCAGGCGTTCGACGTGGACGGCCACCTCGGGGACGTCCATGCCCGCCAACTCCCGTACTCGGTGGATCACTTGACTGCGGACCGCGCCGCACTGCCGGCCGAGGTCGGAGGGGTAGCCCAGCTCCAGGCTGACCGAGACCCGCGCCATGTCACGGTGTACGACGACCGAGGCGTGCGGCGCGGAGCCGCCCTTGGGCACGACGTCGAGCGCCTCCCGCGCGGCCCGCGCGGCGATCTTCGCGACGACCCGGTCGGCGATCGTGGTCGCCCCACGGCCCGCCGGGCGCACCGGGTCGACTGCCACCCCCGGTCACCGCCGCCGTTCGCCGCGTTCGCGACCCCGGAAGAAGTCGCCGGGTTCGAGGTCCCCCTCCAGGAACCGTCCGACGACGAATCCGATCGCGCCCAAGGCCGCGACCAGCACGAACGCCCCGAAGCCGCCGAAGTAACCGGCGAAGCCGAGGCCCATTCCGGCCAACAGGCCGACCACCGCCATGCTCATGCTGAGCCCTTTCCGCCGGGGCGCCAGCGGCTACTGGAGCCGCGTCTCCGGCTCTTCTTCCTCTTCCTCCGGCAGTTTCACGTCGCTGACCGCGATGTTGACCTCGACGACCTCCAGGCCGGTCATCCGCTCGACGGCCGCGATGACGTTCTCGCGCACGGCCCCGGCGACGTCGGCGATGGAGACGCCGTACTCGACGACGATCTCCAGGTCGAGCGCGGTCTGCACCTCGCCGACCTCGGCCTTGACGCCCCGCGTGACGCCCGCCTTCGTCCCGCCTCCACCGGGGACGCGTTCGCGTACGGCGCCGAGGGTGCGGGAGAACCCGCTGCCCATGGCGTGGACGCCGTCGACCTCACGGGCGGCCAGACCGGCGATCTTCTCGACGACGCCGTCGGCGATGGTGGTCCGGCCGCGGGTGGCCGGGTCGCCGCCGCCCCGCTTGGTCACGGACGGTTCCCTGGGGTGTGCGGGGTCGTTCATCACCGTTCATCCCTTCCGTGGTGCTATCAGTGCCTTTGCCCACATTAGGCTGGGGCAATGACGACGACACCTGGGGCGGGATGGGCGGGGGCGGTACGCGAGCGGCTCGGTCCGGGCCGGCTGCTGCCGCTCGGGGAGGCGGCGGACGGGGCGTGGCTGGCGGAGCGCGCGGCGCGGACCGTGCTCTCTCGGGCGGCGGCGGCCGTACGCGGGGTGGTGCCGGGGTCACTCCGGGTGGGGCTCGCGGAGGCGGGCCCGGAGGCGCCGTTCCCCGTACCGCCGGGTGGGCTGCCGCCGGGGACGCTGCGGATCACGGGGGAGTTCGCGGCGGAGGCCGCCCGGGTGGCGGACCGGCCGCTGCCGGGCATGGCCGAGGAGGTGCGGGGGGCGCTGTTCGCCTCGGCGGAGCGGGAGTTGGGCCTGGTGGTCGTGGCGGTGGATCTGCGGGTGACCGGGCTCGTGGAGGGCGCCGGGGATTCACCGGCCACCACTCCCCCACCCGGGCGAACCACCACCCCGCCGGACGACGCCACGGCTCACGCGGTGCTGGACGTGCCGGGCGTGGCGGCGCTGACCTCGACACTGGGCGCCCCACTCCACCGCGCGCCGGGCGCACTACGGGTGGAGCTCGCGGTGGCCGCCGGCCACCGAGCCCTGGACGTGGCCCGCGCCGCCCGCACCCGAGCGGCCGAAACGGCCCCGGAGGCGACGGCGGTCACGGTCCTGGTCTCGGAGATCCACTGAGGCTCGTCTCGCGGCGCCCGCCGACGGCCGCCGCCCGTGCGCGAAGCGCCCGGCGAGCGGCGAGCGGCACCGCCAGGCCGGGTGCCGACCCGCGGTCGACCCGAAGGCCGGCGCGGCGAGCAGCAGGGATGGGCGCCGTGCGGCAAAGCGGCCACCGCCGAAGCCCGCCAGGCCGCGCAGGCGGGCCCAGGCCGCATGTCCGCGTCGCGACTGTTCTCGTACGCCTCAGTCGCCGAGGCCCGCGAGGTCGCGCAGGCGGCGGGCCTGGGCGGCGCGTTCGGCGGTGCGCTGGGCCTCGTAGGAGCGGTCGGTGGCGCCCTGGAGGAGCGCCTTGGTCTCGATCACGGCGTCGCGCGGCGCGGAGAGCAGCGCGGCGCTCAAGTCCCGTACCGCGGCGTCGAGTTCGTCCGCGGGCACGGCGATGTTGGCGAGGCCGATGCGCTCGGCCTCCTGCGCGTGGACGAAGCGGCCCGTGGCGCAGATCTCCAGCGCGCGGGCGTAGCCGACGAGCCCCACGAGCGGGTGCGTGCCGGTGAGGTCCGGTACGAGACCCAGGCTGGTCTCGCGCATGGCGAACTGCACGTCGTCGGCGACGACCCGCAGGTCGCAGGCAAGAGCGAGCTGGAACCCCGCACCGATGGCGTGCCCCTGGACGGCCGCGATCGACACGATGTCGCTGCGGCGCCACCAGGTGAACGCCTCCTGGTACTCGGCGATGACCGCGTCCAGGTCCTCGTCCGAACCACGTGCCAGGTCAAGGAAGGACGGCTCTCCGTCGAAGCCCTCGGGCGTGAACGCCTGCCGGTCGAGCCCCGCGGAGAAGGACTGGCCCTCACCGCGCAGGACGACGACCCGCACGCTGCCCGGCAGTGACCGGCCGGCCTCCGTCAACGCCCGCCACAGAGCGGGAGACTGGGCGTTGCGCTTCGCCGGATTGGTCAGGGCCACCGTGGCAACGGCGTCCTCGACGGTGAGCCGTACACCGTCCTTGTCGAACACGAGCACAGAGTCGAGCGAAGTCATGGGGCGCCTCCGGTTCCGGTGCAGCACTGCTAAGTGACTGCACAGTAACCACCCGGTCGACCGCACGGGCGACCGGGTGGCCACCGCGAGAACCGATGGACCCGACGAACCGCGCCCAGTCAGGCCGAGGCGGCCTTCTTACCCCGTGTCGCTCCGCCGCGTCCACGCAGCGTGACTCCGGACTCGCTGAGCATCCGGTGGACGAATCCGTAGGAGCGGCCGGTTTCCTCGGCCAGCGCCCGGATGCTCGCACCGGAGTCGTACTTCTTCTTCAGGTCTGCCGCGAGCTTGTCGCGCGCGGCGCCGGTCACCCGGCTGCCCTTCTTCAGAGTCTCGGCCACCCGTGCCTCCTCATGGGAAGTGCGCTCTGGACTTCTCATGATCACCCCTCCCGGACGTCCTGGCCACCCATTCGACAAGGTCCGTGCCACCAGGTTTGCGCCCCGGCGGACTCTCCTCACGAGCGGAATCCCTGATTCCGGGGGGTGTGATCCACGACTCGGAACACGCCCGGCCGGGAAGTGCCAGGTCAGCGCCGCACCGGGCGAACGGAGGCGGCGCGGCCCCGGCGGAAGGATTCCGCACAGAGCCGCGCCGGGGGGTACGAGACGCTCTCACTCAGATGAAGGATCACCCATGAGCCGAATGATCCATACCGAGATGATCAGGCGAGGGCCACCAGGTCCTTGTAGTCCGGACCCCACAGGTCCTCGACGCCGTCCGGGAGCAGGATGATCCGCTCCGGCTCGAGCGCGTCGACCGCGCCCTCGTCGTGGGTGACGAGGACGACCGCGCCCTTGTACGTGCGCAGCGCGCCGAGGATCTCCTCGCGGCTGGCGGGGTCGAGGTTGTTGGTGGGCTCGTCGAGGAGCAGCACGTTCGCCGAGGAGACGACCAGGGTGGCCAGGGCCAGCCGGGTCTTCTCGCCGCCGGAGAGCACCCCGGCCGGCTTGTCGACGTCGTCGCCGGAGAAGAGGAAGGAACCGAGCGTCTTGCGCACCTCGACGAGGTCGAGGTCGGGCGCGGAGGAGCGCATGTTCTCCAGGACCGTGCGCTCGGGGTCGAGGGTCTCGTGCTCCTGGGCGTAGTAGCCGAGCTTGAGGCCGTGGCCCGGGGTCACCTCGCCCGTATCGGGGCTCTCGGCCCCGGCGAGCAGGCGCAGGAGCGTGGTCTTGCCCGCGCCGTTGAGGCCGAGGATGACGACGCGCGAGCCCTTGTCGATGGCGAGGTTGACGTCGGTGAAGATCTCGAGCGAGCCGTACGACTTGGACAGGCCCTCCGCGGTCAGCGGGGTCTTGCCGCAGGGCGCGGGCTCCGGGAAGCGGAGCTTGGCGACCTTGTCGGAGACCCGCACGGCCTCCAGGCCGGAGAGAAGCCGCTCGGCGCGCTTGGCCATGTTCTGCGCGGCCACCGTCTTGGTGGCCTTGGCGCGCATCTTGTCGGCCTGCGAGTTGAGGGCGGCGGCCTTCTTCTCGGCGTTCTGGCGCTCGCGCTTCCGGCGCTTCTCGTCGGCCTCGCGCTGCTGCTGGTAGAGCTTCCAGCCCATGTTGTAGACGTCGATCGTCGAGCGGTTGGCGTCCAGGTAGAAGACCTTGTTCACGACGGTCTCGACGAGGTCGACGTCGTGGGAGATGACGATGAAGCCGCCGCGGTAGGTCTTGAGGTAGTCGCGCAGCCAGACGATGGAGTCGGCGTCGAGGTGGTTCGTGGGCTCGTCGAGGAGCAGGGTGTCGGCGTCGGAGAAGAGGATCCGGGCCAGCTCGACCCGGCGGCGCTGACCGCCGGAGAGGGTGTGCAGCGGCTGACCGAGGACCCGGTCGGGGAGCCCGAGGGCGGCGGCGATGGTGGACGCCTCGGCCTCGGCCGCGTACCCGCCCTTGGTGAGGAACTCGGTCTCCTGGCGCTCGTACTGCTTCATCGCCTTGTCGCGGGTGGCGCCGGAGCCGGTCGCGATGCGCTCCTCGTTCATCCGCATCTTGCGGATGAGGACGTCGAGCCCGCGGGCGGAGAGGATGCGGTCGCGGGCCAGGACGTCGAGGTCGCCGGTGCGCGGGTCCTGCGGGAGGTAGCCGACCTCGCCCGAGCGGGCGATCTGTCCCGCGGCGGGCATGCCCTCGCCCGCGAGGCACTTGGTGAGGGTGGTCTTGCCCGCTCCGTTGCGGCCGACGAGGCCGATGCGGTCGCCCTTGGCGATGCGGAAGGAAGCGGACTCGATGAGGATGCGGGCGCCGGCGCGCAGCTCGATGCCGGAAGCGGTGATCACGGACAGACTCCAGGGCGGGGGTGGACGGCGGAAGGGCTCTCGGGCGGTTCGACGCCGCTAGTGCACGAGGAGAATGGCCATGCGGCCAGTCTAACGGGCGTATGCAACTGCTTTTCGGCCATCCCGCACGACGTACATCACACCCTTTACCGCCCTTACCGCCTATGCCGGATAAAAGGGGCGAGCCCTTACGGATCAGCCGATACTCGGGCGCAGCGCGGCGGCCACTGCCGCGGCAGGGAGACCGGCAGACGGCAGAGGGTGGTGGCCCATGCAGTTCGACGACGACGCCGACCTGGACACCTCGGAGGTACGGGACGTCCGCGGCAGCCGGATCCCGGGCGGGAAGGCCACCGTCGGCGGCGGCATCGTCGGCTTCATCGCGCTGCTGCTCGGAGTGCTGTTCGGGGTGGGTCCGGAGCAGCTGGGACTCTCCTCCGGCGACCCCGAGCCGGTCGCGACCTCGTCCTCGGTGGCCCAGATCGACCAGAGCTGCCGGACCGGCGCGGACGCGAACACCCGGGAGGACTGCCGGATCGTGGCCGTCGTCAACAGCGTGCAGGACTTCTGGCGGGCGGAGTACGAGCGCCGCGGCGGCCGGTACGGGGACGCGCGTACGGTCATGTTCGCCGAGCGGGTCGCCACGGCCTGCGGCTCGGCCACCTCGGCGGTCGGGCCGTTCTACTGCCCCGGCGACCACCAGGTCTATCTGGACCTGGGCTTCTTCGACGAGCTGCGGACCACGTTCGGTGCGAGCGGCGGCCCCTTCGCCCAGGCGTACGTGGTGGCGCACGAGTACGGGCACCACGTGCAGAACATGATGGGCACCCTGGCCCGCCCCCAGGACGGGCGGGCGGGCGCGGACTCCAACGCCGTACGGGTCGAGCTGCAGGCGGACTGCTACGCGGGCGTCTGGGCGCGCCACGCGACGACCACGCCGGACGAGAAGACCGGCCGGCCGCTGCTGACAGGGCTGACGGACGCCGACATCCGGGACGGTCTGGACGCGGCGGCCGCGGTGGGCGACGACCGGATCCAGGAGAGGTTCCAGGGCCGGGTGACCCCGGAGAACTGGACGCACGGCTCGGCCGCGCAGCGCCGGCAGTGGTTCTCCACCGGCTTCACGACCGGTGACATGGCGCGGTGCAACACCTTCCGCTGAGGCGCCCCGATGTCGGTGCCGGATGCCAGACTGAGATCCAGGTCACATTCCCCACCGCGACAAGGAGTGAACGGGATGGCTGAGGCACCCCACATCTGTCCGACCCTGACCTACCACGACGCGCACGCCGCGATCAGACAGATCACGGAGGCGTTCGGCTTCACCCGCACCGCGGTGTTCGAGGGCGAGGACGGCAAGGTCATGCACGCCGAGCTGACGTACGGCAACGGCATGGTGATGCTCGGCAGCAAGGGCACGGGCAGCGAGTTCGACAAACTGATCGAGGGCTCCGGGCCCAGCGGGGTGTACGTCCACGTGGACGACGTGGACGAACACCACGCGCGGGCGGTGGCCCACGGCGTCGAGATCGTGATGCCGCCCACGGACCAGGACTACGGCTCGCGGGACTACATCGCCCGTGACGGCGAGGGCAACGTCTGGAGCTTCGGCACCTATCTGCCGGGGACCACCGGCTGAGATCCGGGCGGCGGGCGGTCAGGCTCCCCCGGTGTGGACCTGGAAGGCCGCCCGGCGGACCGCCTTGGCGAGGGCGGGGTCGGGGTGGGCGGCGGCGAGCGCGACCAGGACCTGGACCGTACGGGGGTGACCGACGGCGCGGATCTCGTCGAGGAGCGCCGGGACGGTGCCCTGGACGGCCGAGTCGAGGTGGCGCACGAGGAGCGTGCTCTCGCCGTGGTCGGCGACGGCCGCGGCGGTGTCCACCCAGAGCCAGGTGGCCTCCTCTCGGCTGAGCACGTCCTGGGCGTCGTCGGGGTCGGCGCCCTCGTACTCGGCGAGCCAGAGCAGGGCGTACGGACGGAGCGAGGCCTCCTCGGCCGCGGCCCGGACCTCCGCCTCGGCGGGGGCTCCGACGACGCGGAGCGCCTCGAAGGCGAGACCGCGCAGCAGGGCGTCCTCGCCACGGGCGACGGCGAGGAGTTCGGCGACGGCGCTGGAGAGGGTGCGGGCGGCGAGCCAGGCGCGGTACTCGTCGCGGGCCGGACCGGGGGTGAGGCTCGCGCAGCCGCGGAGCATGTCCTCGGCGGACTGCTCGATGTTGCCGGCCGGGCTCTGGGCGGCGACGCAGATCTGCTCCAGCTTGACCCAGACCGCCCAGTTGCCGAGCGGGGTGAGGGTGGCCTGGCGGCCGTCGGACCCCTCGCCGAGGGTCAGGGCGCCAACGGCGGCGAGCCCCTCCAGGGCCCAGTCGAGCAGCGCGGCGAGCCCCTCGGGGCCGGTGTCGCCGGCAGGGGTGGCTGGGGTGTCGGTGCCGACGCCCTCGACGGGGACCTCGCAGCGCTCCTCGCGCAGCTCGTCGACCCGCTGGCTCAGCAGGTCGAGCAGGGCGGGGACGGTCACGGGACCGGCGGAGAGCTGGAGGAGCGAGAGCACCTGGGGAACGGCCTCGACGACCTCGGCGACGGCGCCGGGCGCGACGTCCTCGGGGGCGGGGTGCACCAGGGACCAGGCGTCGAAGAGGGCGACCCAGCCGCGCAGGACGGCGGAGTCGTCGCGGTCCCAGGCATGCAGCCGCCAGCCGGGGCGGGCGGTCCCGCCGTGGAGTTCGACGAGCCCGGCAAGCCGGGCCCGGTCCCAGCCGGCCCGAACCTGGCCGGGCGTCAGATCCAGCGCGGCAGCGGCCCGTTCCTCGACGGGGAGGGCGCGGGCGGCGGCGACGGTCGCGGCGCGGGGCGCGGAGCCGGTCGCCTGGCCGGTCGCCGCGCGGGCCGCAGCGTCGGTCGCATGGTCGGCCGCCGCGCGGGTGGCGGGATCGCCCGCGTCCCGGGTCTCGGTGTCGGTCGCGCCACCGGCGGCGGGGTCGGTTGCGGCTCGGGGCGCGGGGCCGGTCGCCTGGCCCGTCGCGGGGCCCGTCGCCTTGCCTGTCGCGGGGCCGGTCGCCTGGCCCGTCGCGGGAGCGGTCGCCTGGCCCGTCGCCGGGCCCGTCGCCTGGCCTGTCGCGGGGCCGGTCGCCTGGCCCGTCGCCGGGCCCGTCGCCTTGCCTGTCGCGGGGCCAGTCGCCTGGTCGGTCGCCGGGCCCGTCGCCTTGCCTGTCGCGGGGCCAGTCGCCTGGTCGGTCGCCGCGCGGGGCGCCGGGACGGGCGTGGTGCGGGGCGCCGGGACGGCTTGGGGGCGGGGGGCGTCGGCGGGGCGGGGCTCGGCGTCGAGGGCGGCCCAGCGGGCGATCCGTACGGCGTCGGCGAGGACCGTCCGGGCCTGGCGGGCCAGTTCGGCGCGGGGCGGAGTGCCCTCCGGCGGCCGCGGGGCCGGACGGGTGCGCCGGGTCGTCACGGCCCGCCGGGCGGTGGCGAGTGCCCGCGGACGGACAAGTCGGAGTCTGGAGTTGCGCGCCAATTGCTCATCGGGCTTTCGAGACGTCACGGGGGGCAGTCTTCCCGTTGACGGCCCGAAAGCCCAATCGGAATCGGATCAGCCGCCTCGGAGGCCCGGGGCGGGCCTCGGTCGGGCCTCGGTCGGGCCTAGAGGAGCGGGGTGAGGAAGCGGCGCAGGGCCTCTTCGTAGCGGACCGGGTCGGCGTTCCACATCGCGGCGTGCGGGGCTCCGCGGACCGTGTGCAGGGTGACCAGTTCCGGGCGCCGGGCGGCCAGTTCGAGGGACGGCTCCCAGGGCGCGATCGTGTCGTCGGGGCCGTGGAGGACGAGCGTGGGCACGCGCAGGGCGGCCGGGTCGGCGGACTCCTGGGGGCGGTCGCCGGGCAGCCCGCTCCTGCCAAGGGCGGCGCGGACAGCGAGCGGCAGCAGCGGGCCGGGGACGCGGCCAGCCGCGGCGAGGTTACGCAGGGTGGCCTCCCGGTCGAGGACCGGGGAGTCCAGGACGAGGCCGCGGATCACGTCCCGTACGCCGGAGTCGGCGGCGGCGTGCAGGGCCATCGTGGCGCCGGTCCCCCAGCCGTGCAGCACGACGTGTTCGGCGCCCCGGCGGACGGCGTAGCGGATGGCGGCGTCGACGTCGCGCCACTCGGAGTCGCCGAGGTGACCGAGGCCGTCCGGGAGGGGTGGCGCGCCCTCGTCGCCGCGGTAGGAGAGGCAGAGGACGGGGATCGACCGGCGGGAGAGGAAGGGGACGAGGTTCAGGGGGTGCCGGCGGGTGGTGCCGATGCCGTGCAGGGCGATGACCCAGGTGGAGCGCGGGCCGGGGACCAGCCAGGCGGGCAGGGAGCCGAGCTCGCCGGGGATCTCGACGTCCTCGTGGGCGACGCCGAGGGCGCTGTGCGGGTCCCCGCTGTGCAGCTCGGGGGTGAGCCGGACGCGGGTGCCGGACGTCAGGGCCCCCTGCTCGACCCGTTCCAGGCGGCGTACGACGGTGTCGGCGGTGTGCGGCACGCGGTCGAGGACGGGGCCCACGACAGCGTGGACGCCGGTGCCCACGATCCCGTACGTACCGGGGCGCAGGGAGGCGAGGCTGCGGGTGAGGGTGACCTGGCCGGGGGCCGTGGCGTGCACGGTGAGCCGGGGGTCGCCGGGCAGGGGCCGTCCGGACGACGCCTTGAGGGCGACGTCGCCGGCGTACCGGCCGACCGCGATCGCGGCCGCGCCGACACCGATCAGAGTGGTGACGGCCGCTGCCGTCGCTGTAGCCGGGCGCACGCTCCCAGTGTCGGCAGGCCGGGCCGGGGCTGCCACCGGACGAACCCGCTCGTGTCCGGGCCCCTTCGGAGTGACATGGATCACCTCCGCGGGTCCCCCGGTGGGCTGACACGGCCCCGCGCCTGTCCACGGGCTGACACGGGCGGGTGGGGAGGAACCGGAGCGAGTCGTAAGTGTCCCGTGACGGCACGGATTACCCGGGGTCGCAGGTGCCCACATCGTGGACAGGATCCGCTCGCGAGGCGTAAGCGGAATGCTCGGACCCCGGATAGAGACACCACGCCGCCCGACCCAGTTCACCTTCCGTTCACTCAGGTTGCCTACGTTCGTCCAGCCACTGACGTCGAACGATTGCCTGGGTAAATGGAACACATCACGCTGCTGCTTGCGATTGTGGTCGTAACAGCTCTCGTGTTCGATTTCACGAACGGTTTCCACGACACCGCCAACGCGATGGCGACGACCATCTCGACCGGTGCTCTCAAGCCAAAGACGGCGGTGGCCATGTCCGCCGTGCTCAACCTGGTCGGCGCGTTCCTGTCGGTGGAGGTTGCCAAGACGATCTCCAAGGGACTCGTCAACGAGGAGGGCATCCAACCCGAAGTCATCCTCGCCGCGCTCGTCGGCGCGATCCTCTGGAACCTGGTGACCTGGCTGGTCGGCCTGCCGTCCAGCTCCTCCCACGCCCTGATGGGCGGCCTCATCGGAGCGACCATCGCCTCCATCGGCGTCAGCGGCGTCAACGGCGGGACCGTCGTCAGCAAGGTGCTCATCCCGGCGGTCGCCGCCCCCCTGGTCGCCGGACTGGCCGCGATGTTCGCCGCCCGCCTGACGTACCGCCTCGACAAGAAGGCCGACAAGAAGACGACCGACAAGGGCTACCGGGCCGGTCAGATCGCGTCCGCCGGTCTCGTCTCCCTCGCCCACGGCACCAACGACGCCCAGAAGACCATGGGCATCATCACGCTCGCCCTGGTCGCCGGCGGCATCATCGCCCCCGGCTCCAACCCGCCGGTCTGGGTCATCGTCTCCGCCGGTACGGCGATCGCGCTCGGCACCTACCTCGGCGGCTGGCGCATCATCCGCACGATGGGCAAGGGCCTCACCGACCTCCAGCCGCAGCAGGGCTTCGCCGCCCAGACCAGCGCGGCCACGGTCATCCTGGCCTCCTCCAGCCTGGGCTTCTCCCTCTCGACCACGCACTCCTGCTCCGGCGCCGTCATGGGCGCGGGTCTGGGCCGCAAGGGCGGTGTCGTCCGCTGGTCGACCGCCACGCGGATGTTCGTCGCCTGGGGCCTGACCCTTCCGGCCGCCGGCCTGGTCGGTGCCGGAGCCGAGTACGTCGCAAGGCAGGGCGACTGGGGCGTCTACGCCGTCGCGTCCTTCCTGGTCGCCTCCTGTGTCGCCATCTGGGTCGTCTCCCGCCGCCAGGTGGTCGACCACACCAACGTCAACGACGTCGAGACCGAGCCCGCGGGCGTCGTGACCACCGCCATCGCGGCCGTCACCCCGCCGCCGGCCGGTTCCGTCGCCGCCGTCGCGGACGAGGACCTGAAGACCACCATCCCCTCGCCGGCCCCCGCGGACCCGGCAGCCCCCGCAGCCCCGGCCGCGGTGTAAGGCCCCCGGAACCCAAGGAACGAACGCATGAAGATCGACTGGGCAGCTCTCGGCTCCGTCTTCGGAGTCAGCCTCGTGGCGACCGTCGCCCTCGTAGGACTCTTCACCCTCGGCATCGTCGGCCTCTCCAAGCAGGAGCAGGCCGCCTCCCAGGGAGGCTCGGCCACCCTGGCGCGCTCCGGCGCGTACGCCTGCTTCGCGCTGTGCGCGGCGGCCGTCGCGTACGGCATCTACCTCATCGTGGCCTGACGTCACACGCTCTGACGGCCGGGGGGGGGGGGGGGGGGGGGGGGGGGGGGGGGGGGGGGGGGGTTGGGGGGGGTTTTGTCCTTGCCTAACCCCATGCCACAAAAAGGTGACGGGGGGTGTGCCCCAACGGTGGAA
>NZ_JBVHXA010000024.1:0-28568 GCF_055563935.1 Streptomyces sp. NPDC029169 | reverse complement strand
TCCCCCCCCCCCCCCCCCCCCCCCCCCCCCCCCCCCCCCCCCCCCCCCCCCCCCCCCCCCCCCCCCCCCCCCCCCCCCCCCCCCCCCCCCCCGGCCGTCGTTCTGTGGTGCTTCGCACACTGTCCCGCCGCAGGTCAAACGTGAGTTGACGGGTGTTCGCACAGCGTGGTGGACTTCCGGGGCCATTACGGCGGCAAGCAGAGGAAGCCCGGTGCGAATCCGGCGCGGTCCCGCCACTGTGACCGGGGAGTCCATCCCCGGGAGCCAGGAACTCTCGCCGCCGGTCACGTCGAGCCAGGGCGCGGACCCTGAGTGAGGACACAGCGCCATGCCCGGCCGCAGTGCAGCCACAGGTGTATTCGCGTACGGCGCCGCCGCCGGTCTGGCCGCGGACCTGATCCTCGGCGACCCCCGCCGCGGCCATCCGGTCGCCGCGTTCGGACGCGCCGCGGGGGCGGTCGAGAAGCTGCTGTGGCGCGACCACCGCGGGTGGGGCGCGCTGCACACCGCCATCTGCGTGGCTGGTGCCGCGGGCTCCGCCGCACTGGCCGCCCGTACCGTACGACACCACCCCGGCGCCGCCGCCGCGCTGACCGCCGCCGCCGTGTGGGCCGTCGTCGGCGGTACGTCCCTGGGACGCGAGGCCCGCGCAATCGGCGGGGCCCTCGCGACCGGGGACCTGGACGTGGCCCGTGAGCGCCTGCCCCATCTGTGCGGGCGCGACCCGCAGGCCCTGGACGGTCCGGCGATGGCCCGCGCGGTCGTGGAGTCCGTCGCCGAGAACACCTCAGACGCGGTGGTGGGGGCCCTGTTCTGGGGCGCGGTCGCCGGGGTTCCCGGCCTGGTCGGCTTCCGGGCGGTGAACACGCTGGACGCGATGGTCGGCCACAAGTCGGTGCGGTACCGGCGGTTCGGCTGGGCATCGGCCCGGCTCGACGACGTGGCCGGCTGGCCGGGCGCCCGGCTGACCGCCGCGCTGGCCGCCGTCGCGGGCGGCGACACCAAGGGCGCGGTACGGGCCTGGCGTACGGACGCGGCGAAGCACCCGAGCCCCAACGCGGGCCCGGTGGAGGCCTCGTTCGCGGGCGCACTCGGGGTACGGCTCGGCGGCACGCTGTCGTACGGCGGGCGGGTGGAGCACCGGCCCGTACTGAACGGGGAGGGACGGGCCGTGGAGGTCGGGGACATCGAACGGGCGGTACGGCTGTCGCGCCGCGTGACGGGGCTGACGCTGGCCGTCTGCGTGGGCGGGCGGATCGTGGCGGGCGCGCTGAAGCGGAAGCGGGGGACGGCATGAGCGTCGGGGTCGGTGAGGGTGCGCGTGGCGGGGGGCTGCTTGTTGCTGGGACCACGTCCGACGCGGGCAAGAGCGTCGTCACGGCGGGGATCTGCCGGTGGCTGGTCCGGCAGGGCGTGAAGGTCGCGCCGTTCAAGGGGCAGAACATGTCCCTGAACTCCTTCGTGACGCGCGAGGGCGCGGAGATCGGGCGGGCGCAGGCCATGCAGGCGCAGGCGGCCCGGGTCGAGCCGACCGCGCTCATGAACCCGGTGCTGCTGAAGCCCGGCAGCGACCGCTCCAGCCAGGTCGTCCTGATGGGTAAGCCGGTGGGCGAGTTGAGCGCCCGTGGCTACCACGGGGGCCGGCAGAAGGAGCTCTTCGAGCCGGTGATGGCGTGCCTGGAGGAGCTGCGGGGCACGTATGACGCCGTGATCTGCGAGGGGGCGGGCAGTCCGGCCGAGATCAACCTGCGGCGCACGGACATCGTGAACATGGGCATAGCGCGGGCCGCGCGGCTGCCCGTCGTCGTGGTCGGGGACATCGACCGGGGCGGGGTGTTCGCCCAGTTCTTCGGCACGACCGCGCTGCTCGCGCCCGAGGACCAGGAGCTGATCGCGGGCTATCTCGTGAACAAGTTCCGCGGTGACGTGACCCTGTTGGAGCCGGGCCTCGACATGCTGCACGGCCTGACGGGGCGCCGCACGTTCGGCGTGCTGCCGTACGCCCACGGGCTCGGCATCGACGAGGAGGACGGGCTGCGGGTGTCGATGCGCGGCGCGGTCCGCGAGTCGGTCGTCGCGCCGCCGGTCGGCGAGGACGTGCTGCGGGTCGCGGTGTGCGCCGTACCGCTGATGTCGAACTTCACGGACGTGGACGCGCTGGCGGCCGAACCGGGCGTGGTCGTGCGGTTCGTGGACCGGGCCGAGGAGCTGGTCGACGCGGACCTGGTGGTCGTGCCCGGCACCCGGGGCACGGTGAAGGCCCTGGCGTGGCTGCGCGAGCGCGGCCTCGCGGACGCGCTCGCCCGGCGGGCGGCGGAGGGCCGTCCGGTGCTCGGCATCTGCGGCGGCTTCCAGGCGCTCGGGGAGCGGATCGAGGACGAGGTCGAGTCCAGGGCGGGCACGGTCGACGGACTCGGGCTGCTGCCCGTACGGGTCCGGTTCGCGGCCGAGAAGACGCTGGCCCGGCCGGTCGGCGAGGCGCTCGGCGAGCGGGTGGAGGGGTACGAGATCCATCACGGCGTGGCCGAGGTGCTGGGCGGCCAGGAGTTCCTGGACGGGTGCCGGGTCGGCGCGGTCTGGGGCACGCACTGGCACGGCTCCCTGGAGAGCGACGGCTTCCGCCGGGCGTTCCTGCGGGAGGTCGCGGCGGCGGCGGGGCGGCGGTTCGTCCCGGCTCCGGACACGTCGTTCGGGGCGCTCCGCGAGGAGCAGTTGGACCGGCTGGGCGACCTGATCGAGGAGCACGCCGACACGGACGCGCTGCTGCGGCTGATCGAGACCGGGGCCCCCGCCGGGCTGCCGTTCGTGCCGCCGGGGGCGCCGTGAGCGGGGGCGGTGGGGCGCGGGTGCGGCCCGGTGGGGGGTGCACCCGGCCTGCGGCCGGGCTTGGATTCCCACCCGCACCACCCGTGCAGGTACGACGTCATCTGCCGGTGGCCCCAGTGGGCTGTTGCTCGCCGTCGGCGACTGCCGGTCGAACCGAACTCGAAGAGAGGACCACCCGATGAGCACCCGGTATCCGTTCACCGCCGTCGTCGGTATGGACGACCTGCGCCTCGCGCTGCTGCTCAACGCGGTGAGCCCGGCAGTGGGTGGTGTCCTGGTGCGCGGCGAGAAGGGGACCGCGAAGTCGACCGCCGTGCGGGCGCTCGCGGATCTGCTGCCCGAGGTGCCCGTCGTCGCGGGCTGCCGCTTCAGCTGCGACCCCGGCGCCACCGATCCGCACTGCCCGGACGGGCCGCACGAGAGCGCCCCGGCCGCCGCGCGCCCCGCGCGGATGGTGGAGCTGCCCGTCGGCGCCTCCGAGGACCGGCTCGTCGGCGCGCTCGACATCGAACGGGCCCTCGCCGAGGGCGTGAAGGCCTTCGAGCCAGGGCTGCTCGCGGACGCACACCGCGGGATCCTGTACGTCGACGAGGTCAACCTCCTCCACGACCACCTGATCGACCTGCTCCTCGACGCCGCCGCCATGGGCTCCTCGTACGTCGAGCGCGAAGGCGTCTCCGTACGGCACGCCGCCCGCTTCCTGCTCGTCGGCACGATGAACCCCGAAGAGGGCGAGCTGCGGCCGCAGTTGCTCGACCGGTTCGGGCTCACCGTCGAGGTCGCGGCCTCCCGCGAGCCCGAGCAGCGGGTGGAGGTCGTGCGGCGGCGGCTCGCGTACGACGACGACCCGGCCGCCTTCACCGCGCGCTGGGCCGGCGAGGAGAGCGCGCTGCGCGAGCGGATCGTCGCCGCGCGCGAGCTGCTGCCGCGCGTGGTGCTCGGCGACGCGGCGCTGCTCCAGATCGCCGCGACCTGCGCCGCGTTCGAGGTGGACGGCATGCGCGCGGACATCGTGATGGCCCGGACGGCGGCCGCGCTCGCCGCGTGGGCCGGGCGGACGGACGTCACCTCCGACGACGTACGGCAGGCGGCGCTGCTCGCGCTCCCCCACCGCAGGCGGCGGAACCCGTTCGACGCGCCGGGGCTCGACGAGGACAAGCTCGACGAGACGCTGGAGCAGTTCAAGGGCGAGGACGACGAGGACCCGGATCCCGGTCCTGAGGGCCCGGGCGGCCCCGGTGGCGGTGGCGGTGTGCCTCCGCAGGGTGAGGGGCCGGACGCCGAGAACACGACGGCGCCGGACGAGGCACCCGCGCCCGCGCCGCAGGGCCCGGGCGGCGCCGGTGAGCGGGCCGCCGTCAAGGCCGCCGAGCCGTTCCGTACGAAGATGCTCAGCGTGCCCGGCCTCGGCGAGGGAGCGGCCGGTCGCCGCTCGCGGGCCCGTACCGAGCACGGCAGGACGACCGGCGCCGTACGGCCCCGGGGCGCGCTGACCAAGCTGCACCTGACCGCGACCGTGCAGGCCGCCGCCCCGCACCAGAAGGCGCGCGGCCGGACCGGCACCGGGCTCGTGGTCCGCCGGGACGACCTGCGGCAGGCGACCCGCGAGGGCCGGGAGGGGAACCTGGTGCTGTTCGCCGTGGACGCCTCCGGTTCGATGGCGGCGCGGCAGCGGATGAGCGCGGTCAAGGGCGCGGTGCTCTCGCTGCTGCTCGACGCGTACCAGCGGCGCGACAAGGTCGGCCTGGTCACCTTCCGGGGCCGGGACGCCGAGGTGGCCCTGCCGCCGACCTCGTCCGTGGACGCCGCCGCGGCCCGGCTCGAGCAGCTCCCGACGGGCGGCCGTACGCCGCTGTCGGCGGGGCTGCTCAAGGCCCATGACGTGCTGCGCGTCGAGCGGCTGCGCGACCCCTCGCGCCGGCCGCTGCTCGTGGTCGTCACCGACGGCCGGGCGACCGGCGGCGGCGCCGACCCGGTGGCGCTCGCCGCGCGCGCCGCGCGGCTGCACGCCGCCGAGGGCACCGCGGCCGTCGTCGTGGACTGCGAGACGGGTCCCGTACGGCTGGGGCTCGCCGGAAACCTCGCCCGTGAACTGGGCGGCACCGCCGTGACCTTGGACGAGCTGCGCGCCGACGCGATCGCCGGTCTCGTCAGGAACGTACAAGTCAACCACTCTGCCAGGAGGGCCGCTTAATGCCGCAGGGACAGCCGACCGTCGTTCCCGACGACGGTCTCACGACCCGCCAGCGCCGCAACCGCGCGCTGGTGATGGTCCACACCGGCGTCGGCAAGGGGAAGTCGACCGCCGCCTTCGGCATGGCGCTGCGCGCCTGGAACCAGGGCTGGCCGGTCGGGGTGTTCCAGTTCGTCAAGTCCGCCAAGTGGAAGGTCGGCGAGGAGAACGCCCTCAAGGCGCTCGGCGAGACCGGCAAGGGCGGCACGGTCACCTGGAACAAGATGGGCGAGGGCTGGTCCTGGATCCAGCGCGAGGTCGCCGAGGGCGAGCAGTCGCACGAGGACAAGGCGCGCGAGGGCTGGGAGCAGGTCAAGCGGGACCTCGCGGAGGAGACGTACAAGTTCTACGTCCTCGACGAGTTCGCGTACCTGCTGCACTGGAGCTGGATCGACACGGCAGAGGTGGTCCAGGTGCTGCGCGACCGGCCCGGGCAGCAGCATGTCGTCATCACCGGCCGCAACGCGCCGCAGGAGCTGGTGGACTTCGCGGACCTCGTGACGGACATGTCGAAGGTGAAGCACCCGATGGACGCGGGTCAGAAGGGCCAGCGGGGCATCGAGTGGTAGCACGTCTCGTCATCGCCGCGCCGTCCTCGGGCGCCGGCAAGACCACGGTCGCGACCGGCCTGATGGCCGCGTTCGCCGGCCGTGGTCTGGCGGTCTCGCCGCACAAGGTCGGGCCGGACTACATCGACCCGGGGTACCACGCGCTCGCCACCGGGCGGCCTGGCCGCAACCTCGACGCGTACATGTGCGGTACGGGGCTGATCGCGCCGCTCTTCGAGCACGGGGCGCGCGGCTGCGACCTGGCGGTCGTCGAGGGCGTCATGGGCCTGTACGACGGGGCGGCCGACCAGGGCGAGCTGGCGTCGACGGCGCAGGTCGCGAAGTTGCTCAAGGCACCGGTGGTGCTCGTCGTGGACGCGTCCTCGCAGTCGCGGTCGGTGGCGGCGCTGGTACACGGGTTCGCGTCCTGGGATCCGGAGGTCCGGATCGGCGGGGTGATCCTGAACAAGGTGGCGACGGACCGGCACGAGCATCTGCTGCGGGAGGCGCTTGGGGAGTCGGGGGTGCCGGTCCTTGGTGTGCTGCGGCGGGCGCCGGCCGTTGCCACGCCTTCGCGGCACCTGGGGCTGGTGCCGGTTGCCGAGCGGCAATCCCAGGCCGTTGAGGCGGTTGCCGCGCAGGCGGAGCAGGTTCGCCAGGGCTGCGACCTGGATGCGCTTCTGGGCCTTGCGCGGTCGGCGCCGCCGATGCCTGTTGAGGCGTGGGATCCCGTGGACGCCGTTCGGGTGCGGGCCGGTGGTGGGGTTGTGCCCACCCGTCCCGCCCTGCGGGACGATTGCCCACAACCGGTGGTTGCTGTTGCCGGAGGCGCCGCCTTTACGTTCTCGTATGCCGAGCATGCCGAGTTGCTGACTGCCGCCGGGGCTGAGGTCGTCACGTTTGATCCCCTCAGGGATGAAGCGCTGCCCCCCGGTACCTCCGGGCTCGTCATAGGTGGTGGGTTTCCCGAGATGTACGGGGCCGAGTTGTCCGCCAATGAGCCGTTGCGGAAGGCCGTTGCCGAGCTTGCCGCGTCCGGGGCGCCGGTTGCCGCCGAGTGTGCCGGGCTGCTGTATCTCGCGCGGTCGCTGGACGGAACGCCTATGTGCGGGGTGCTCGACGCCGAGGCGCGGATGTCCGAGCGGCTGACGCTCGGGTACCGGGACGCTGTGGCCGTGAGCGACAGTTCGCTGGCCGCGACGGGGGCGCGGATGCGCGGGCACGAGTTCCACCGGACCGTGATCGAGCCGGGCGCGGGCACGCGGGCGGCCTGGGGGCTGCGGCAGCCGGAGCGCCGCGTGGAGGGGTTCGTACAGCGGGGTGTGCACGCCAGTTACGTGCACACCCACTGGGCGGGTGCGCCGGAGGCGGCCGTGCGGTTCGTGGAGCACTGCGCGAACGGGCCGGCCGCGTGAGATCAGCCGCCGGACACGCCCACCACGAGCCAGATGAAGGCCACGCCCGCCACCGTGCACAGCAGGGTGGAGCGGGCCGGATGCTGGTGGTGGGCTTCGGGGAGGATCTCGGCGGCGGCGAGGTAGAGCAGGGCTCCGCCGAAGAAGCCGAGATAGCTGCCGAGCAGTTCCTCCGGAAGGGTGAACAGCAGGGTGGACGCGGCGCCGAGGATCGGCGCGAGCGCGTCCGCGACCAGCATGATGACCGCCTTGCGGCGGGCGTTCCCGTACAGGCTGGTGATCGTGTACGTGTTGAAGCCGTCGGCGAAGTCGTGGGTGATGACGGCGAGCGCGACGGTCGCGCCCATGCCGCCGCCGACCTGGAAGGCGGCGCCGAGCGCGATGCCGTCCATGAGGCTGTGGGCGACCATGGCGGCGGCCGCGGTGAGTCCGACCTGGGGCACCCTCTCGTGGGCGTCGACGCCGTGCGCGGCCTGACGTACCGCCAGCAGTCGTTCCACGACGTGGGCGAGGAGGAAGCCGCCCACGAAGAGCAGCAGGGCTCGCGGTACGCCGAAGACCTTGGTGCCGGAGGCCTCCAGGGCCTCCGGCAGGAGGTCGAGTCCGACCACGCCGAGCATCAGTCCGCCCGCGAGGCCGAGGACCAGGTGGCGTCGGTCGGTGACGCGCCCGGCCGTCCAGCCGCCGAACAGCGTCATCAGGAACGCGCCGAGCGCGACGAGAACGGCCATGCGCTCTTGCTATCCGATCGGGGACGCTCCGCGCACATCAGCGGCGCTGTCGTGGGGAGGCTGGTGGCGTGATCACGGTGATCGGCGGCGGTGCGGGCGCGGACGTGGCCTCCTGGGCGGGCGACGCCGCGCTGGTGGTGGACGTGCGGAACGACGAGTTGACGGACACGGAGCTCGACCTGGTCGAGAAGCACGTGTCCGGGGGCGGGACACGGGTGGTCGTGCGGGTGCTCGGGGACCCCGGGTTCTTCGGGGTGGTACGCGCGTTGGAGGAGCGCTTCGGGTCCGAGGGGCTCGATGTGCGGCCCGGGCCCACGGCAGTCGGGCTCGCGTTCGCGCGCCTGGGTCTGCCGTGGGACGACGCCGTCGTGGTGGAGGGCTCGGCGCTCGACCGCGCGGTGAACGTCTGCCGGGCGCATCCCAAGGTGGCCGTGCTGCCGGGTCCTGGGGTGGGTCCGGCGGAGCTGGGCGGGGAGTTGGTGCACCGGGTGGCGTCGCGCACGCTGGTGGTGTTCTCGGCGCTTGGCGATCCCTTCCGTGAGCGTTTCGAGCGGGTGGAGCCGGCGGAGGCGATGTGCCGGGGCTGGGAGGGTGTGAGTCTGATCCTGTGCCTGGACGAGTCGCGGCGGCCGCGGCGGGACGGGGCCGCTCCGGCGGTGACCGGGCCGCTCGCGGGGCCGGGCCGATGGGCGCTGCCGGACGGGGAGTTCGGGGCGCCGGAGGATCCCGTACTGCCGTACGAGGCGCGGGCCCTGGCGCTCGCGCGGCTGGGGCCGCGGGCTGGGGATCTCGTCTGGGACATCGGTACGGGCTGCGGTTCGGTGGCGATCGAGTGTGCCCGACTCGGCGCGGCGGCGGTCGCCGTCGAGCAGACGGCGTCCGGTGTGGAGCGGATCCGGGCGAACACGGCGGCGCACGGCGTGGAGGTGCGGGCGGTGCACGGGTCGGCGCCGACCGTTCTGTCCCATCTGGCCGATCCGGACGGGGTGTTCATCGGGGGCGGCGGCCGTGATCTGCGGGCGATCGTGCTGGCGGCGGGGCGGCGGGCGCGGCGTGCGGTGGTGGTGGCGGTGACGGCTCTGGAGCAGGTGACGCCGGCCCTCTCGGCGCTGGAGTCCTGCGGGTTCGCGGCCGAGGGTGCGCTGGTGCAGTCCCAGCGGCTGTTCGCGCGGCCCGGCGGCTCCACGCCCCTCGCCCCGGCGGCGCCGGTGTTCCTGGTGTGGGGCACGCGGTGAGCGGGGCGGTGGGCGGGGCGGCGACGGTGGGGGTCGGAGCCCGCGCCGGGGTGTCCGTGGACGAGGTGCTCGCCCTGGTCGTGGAGGCGCTCGGGGAGGCCGGACTGACGGCCTCGGACGTCGTGGCGGTCGCCACGCTGGAGGCGCGGGCGGCGGAGCCGGGGATCGTCGGCGCGGCCGGGCACCTGGGCGTGCCGTTGCGGGCGTACGGGGCGGAGGAGCTGGCCGCCTTGTCCGTACCGCATCCCTCGCCGGCTCCGCTGGCGGCCACGGGGACGGCGTCGGTGGCGGAGGCCGCGGCGCTCCTCGCGGCGGGCGCCGGTGCCGTCCTTCTCGTACCGAAGCGGAAATCGGCGCGCGTAACGTGTGCGATTGCCCGGTCCGTCCCCATTCATCCGAACGAAGATGCCTCTACCGTACGGTTGTTGCCCCAGGGACAGGGGTACATACTCGCTGGTCAGAAGGAGCCCCGTACACCCCCCACTCACCACCCGACGGCGGCCATGGATACCCACGCGCACAGAGACGTCCACGATCTGCGGCACCACGGTGACGCGGAGGTACGGGACGAGAAGCTGATCGATCTCGCGGTCAATGTCCGGACGAACACGCCTCCGGAGTGGCTGCGGGAGCGGATCGCCGACTCGTTGACAAGTTTGGCGCTCTACCCGGACGGGCGGGCCGCGCGGGCGGCGGTCGCCGAGCGGCACGATCTGCCGGCCGGCCGGGTGCTCCTCACGGCCGGGGCGGCGGAGGCGTTCGTGCTGCTCGCGCGGGCGCTGCCGGCGCGGCGGCCGGTGGTGGTGCATCCGCAGTTCACCGAGCCCGAGGCGGCCCTGCGGGACGCGGGCCACGAGGTGGGCCGGGTGCTGCTGCGGGAGGAGCACGGTTTCCGGCTCGATCCGGCGGCCGTCCCTGAGGACGCGGACCTGGTGGTGATCGGGAACCCGACGAATCCGACGTCCGTGCTGCACTCGGCGGCGGCGATCGCGGCCCTGGCGCGCCCGGGGCGGACGCTGGTGGTGGACGAGGCGTTCATGGACGCGGTGCCGGGCGAGCGGGAGTCGCTGGCCGGGCGGACGGACGTGCCCGGTCTGGTGGTACTGCGGAGTCTCACGAAGACCTGGGGTCTGGCGGGGCTGCGGATCGGCTATGTCCTCGCGCATCCGGAGACGATCGCGCTTCTTGAGCGGGCGCAGCCGCTGTGGCCGGTGTCGACTCCAGCGCTCGTGGCGGCGGAGGCGTGCATGTCGCGGGCGGCGCTCGCGGAGGCGGAGCTGGCGGCGCACCGGATCGGGGTGGAGCGGGCCCATCTGCTGGCGGGGCTCGCGGAGTTCGACGAGGTGCGCGCGGTGGAGGCGGCGGAGGGTCCGTTCGTCCTGATCCGGATCGATCGCGCGGACGCGGTACGGGAGCGGCTGCGGGCGCTGGGCTTCGCGGCGCGGCGCGGGGACACGTTCCCGGGCCTTGACCGGAATTGGCTCCGGCTCGCGGTGCGGGACCGGGTCACGACGAACCGCTTTCTGCAGGCCCTGGACCAGGCGTTGTTGATCGAGGGCTGACGCCGCGCGGCGTCATCGCCCGGGGAGCGCTTGCGGGGAGGGCGGTGTCGTCACCACCGCCCTCCCCGCACGCCCCGCTTCCCCCCTCGGTCCCCCCTTGGGTCGGTCAGCCCCGGGCGCGGCTACGGGCCAGGACGAGCGCCCCCGCGCCGCCTGCAAGCAGGACGATGGCGCCGCCGGCCAGGTACGGGGTCATCGAACTGCCGCCTGTGGCGGCGAGGTTCTGGTCGGTCGGGGTGGTGCCCTCGTTCTGGGTCGTCACGCCGCCGGCGTCAGTGGGCTTGGCAGAGGGCGCGTGCGAGGGCTTGTCGGTGGGCTTCTCGGTCGGCGTCTCGGTGGGCTTCGTGCCCTTCGGCGTCTCGCAGGTGGCCTCGGCGAGCGTGACCACGCCGTTGACCTCGGCCACGCCGAGCTTCAGCGGGTTGACCTCCACCTTCAGCTCCAGGGCGGTGGCGGCCGCGGTGCGCGAGGTGGTGGAGGTACGGGACAGATCGAGGGTCACGTCGCCGACGCCGGGCACGCTGACCTTGGTCTGCCCGCCTGTCGACAAGGTGGTCTTCTTGCCGAAGACGGTGACGTGGCCGAGGACGTTGGACTCGGCGACCGGCTGCCTGCCGGCCTCGCAGACCGCCTTGGAGGTGACCTTCTCGACCTCGATCAGGGAGAGGAGCGGCACGCCGGGAACGTGCACCTGGGCCTTGACCAGATTGACGTACCCCTCGGCCCTGTTCTTTTCCACCGTGGCCTTCGAGGTGGCGACGTCGGCGCGCAGCACGTCGACCGGCTTGCCGTTCTCGGCGCCCTCCACCTTCACGGTCAGCGCGGTCCTGTTCTTGCTCTCCGGCGCCTTGACCTCGTTGAGGGAGGCCCGCAGCGGCACGTGGACCGACTTGTCGAGCAGGGAGACGTCGAGACCGGTCCGCAGGACGACGGCGGTCGCGCGCCCTTCGCCGCCGCCGGTGGCGTGCGCCGCGGGGGCCAGGAGGACCACGGGCCCGACGGCCAGCGCGGCGACGGTCGCGGCGGCGGCGGTGCGGCGTACGGGCGTGCGGAAGGTGTTGCTGTTCAAGGTGGTGGAACCCCCACAAGAGACATGGCGTCGCCGGCCGCTCACCACGGGGACACGGGGTCGACGCGGCGTCGGCGACTTGAGACACCGAAATCTTTACGCACAGAGAGTGAACTGGCAGACACCTGAGGTGAGTTCACCCGAAAGGGGGGTTTCCGCGTTCATATTCGATTCTTTCGGCACACGCGTTCCCGCGCGCCCCGCGCGTTGCGAATCGCGCAGGGCGCACGCGGAAAGTGTTTCAACGACGCGCGCCGACCCCGGGTAACGGACGGTCAACCTGGTGCATCGGCGGGGGCCTCACTCAGGTGGCGCGCCAGTAGCCGAGGGAGCGGACGCGCTCCTTGGGGAGCGCGAGCTCCTTGCGTACGTACGAGGCGAGGGTGCGGGTGGTCGCGGTGTCGCAGGCGATCCAGACGTACGGGTCCTCACCCAGCAGCCCCGGGAGTTCGGCGCGCACCCGCTCGACGAGCGCAGCGCCGCCGCCCTTGCGCGGGACCCGGCGCAGTTCGTGCCGGTCCGCGTCGAGGCGCAGCGGCAGGTCCTCGTCGGCGGCGTGGGAGGTCTCGAACCAGAGCGTGGCCGGCACGTCGGGCGCGGAGTCGAGGAGGGAGTTGATGGCGGGCAGCGAGGCCGGGTCGCCGATCACGAGCAGGCGGCCGGGGCGGGGGTCGGGGGCGGTGAAGCCGGTGCCCTGGAGGGTGGCCTCGATGGTGTCGCCGGGGGCGCAGGTGCGGGCCCAGTCGCTGGCGGCGCCGTGGTGGAGGGCGAACTCCAGGCTGAAGGTGCCGGCGTCCGGGTCGGGGTCGACCAGGGTGTAGGCGCGCTGGTGCGGCCTGCCCGCGTTCTCGAACCAGAGGCGGACCCACATCGTCGGGTGGACGCCGGCGGCGGCGAGGAGTCCGCCGTCCGTCAGGTGGACCCGGCGGTAGTGCTCGGTGACCTGCTCGGCCCCGGTCACGGTGAACGTGAAGTCCCGGCCCCGGAACAGCTTGAGGACCACACCTTCCCAGCCATGCCCCACCGCGATCGCCTCCCCTTGCGTAGCTGTAGATTAATTTAGGTCAGCCTAACCTAAGTAGCGTGATGGAGATCGGGGTCGGAGTGGGTATCGAGGTCTACCGGGACGATTGGGGCATTCCGCATCTGCGGGCCGCCGATCCGAACGAACTCGCCTTCGCTCAGGGGCGGGTGACGGCGGTGGACCGGGCCTGGCAGCTGGAGGTCGAACGGCACCGGGCGCAGGGCACGACGGCCGCGTTCCTCGGTGCGGGCGAGGTGGGCTGGGACACCTTCGTACGACAGGCGCGGCTCGCCGACACCGCGCGCCGCTGCTTCGACGGGCTGGACGCGGGGACGGCGGGGTGGGTCAGGGCGTACGTGGAAGGGGTCAACGCGGGCCTGGCGGAGGGCGCCGGCCGGGCACCCGAGTTCGCTGCGACGGGGCTCGCGCCGGGCCGCTGGGAGCCGTGGACGCCGCTGGCGGTCTGGCTCTCCACGCACATCCTGTTCGCGGGTTTCCCTGCCAAGCTGTGGCGGGAGGAGGTCGCGCGCCGGCTCGGCGAGGAGTGGACGGAGCTGTTCGCCACGGACGGACCGGGGACGTCCGGGTCCAACGGCTGGGTCGTCTCCGGCGCGCGGACGGCGAGCGGGGCGGCGATCGTGGCGGGCGACCCGCACCGCTTCATCGAGGCGCCAGGGGTGTACCAGCAGATCCGGCTCGCGTGCCCGGAGTACGACGTCCTCGGCCTCGCGCTCCCGGGCGTGCCAGGCCTCGCCCACTTCGGGCACACGGGCGGGGTGGCCTGGGCGATCACCAACGCGATGGCCGACTACCAGGACCTGTACCACGAGCGCCTCCGCCGGACGGCGGACGGCGGCGTCGAGGCCCTGGGCCCGTCCGGCTGGCGCCGGGCGTCCGTCCACCGGGAGACGGTGGAGGTGGAGGGCGGTGAGCCGGTCGAGATCGAGGTGATCGAGACGGAGCGGGGGCCGGTGATCATCGGCGCAGGTGGGGGTGAGGTGCCGACGGGCGCGTTGCCGGCGGGCGCGGACGGGGGCGCTCGGGGCGCGGACGTGGTGCCGGCGGATGGGGGTGGGGTGCGTGCGGGCGCGGGGGCGATGCCTGCGGGCGCGGACGCGAGTGCGGTGCGTGCGGGCGCGGATGGGGTGCGTGCGGGCACGGATGGGGTGCGTGCGGACGCGGACGCGAATGGGGTGCCGGCGGGGGTGGTGCCGACGGGCGCGGACGCGGTGCCTGCGGGCGTGGACGCGAATGCGGTGCCGGCGGGGGTGGTGCCGACGGGCGCGGACGGGGTGCCTGCGGGCGTGGACGCGAATGCGGTGCCGGCGGACGCGGGCGAGGACGTCCGGGGCGTGGACGCGGACGCGAGTGCGGGCACCGTGCCTGCGGGATCGGGTTGGGGTGCCGTGTCCGCCGGCTCGGGTTCGGATGCTGCGACCGCCGGTGCGGGGCCTGGGGGCGCCAGCGCCGGCTCCGGCGATGGGGCCGACGGCCCCGGCTACTGGGAGGCGGTCAGTCTGCGGTATCCGCCGCGGGTGACCGGGGAGCTGGGCTTCGGTGTGCTGCCCGCGCTGCTCGCCGCTCGGACCGTCGCCGACGTGGACCGCGCCGTCGACGGCTGGGTCGAGCCCGTCAACGTCGTCCAGGCCGCCGACGTGGACGGCGGCCTGCTGCACCGCGTCGCGGGGTACGTCCCCGTCCGCGACCGCGCGAACTCCCTGCGGGTGGTGCCAGCCTGGGAGGCCGCGCACGCGTGGGAGGCCGACCCGGCCGCGACGCCCCGCGTGGACGTCGAGGGCCACGCCGTCATGGCCAACGCACGAGGAATCGCCGCCCCGTTGGGCGTCGAGTTCGCTCCCGGGCACCGGGCGGCGCGTATCGACGCGCTGCTCGCCGCCTCGAAGACCTGGACGCCGGAGGCGATGGCCGCCGTCCACACGGACACCGACAACCCCTCGGCGGCACGCCTCTTGGAGAGGATCTGGGCGGCGGGCGCGGACGGCGCGGACGCGGAGGCCGGCTGCTCGCAGACCTCCGGCGCGGGTGGAGACTCCGGCCACGGGCAGGACGCGCAGAGTAGTCCTGCCCACGCCCCTGGCACGGCTCCCGAGCCCGGCGCCTCGCAGACCTCCGGCGCGGGCGGAGACTCCGGCCACGGGCAGGAACCCGCCGCAGGCGCGCAGAGCAGTCCCTCCCACGCCCCCGGCACGGCTGCCGAGCCCGGCGCCGCCACGGCCACCGGCCCGCGCGGCGACTCCGGCCACACGCAAGAGACCGGCGCGGGCGCCCCGACCTGCGCCTCGCACGCCCCCCGCGCCGACGGCCCGGCCCAGCGGATGCCCCTCTCCCCCGGCGCCCTCGCCGTCCGCGCGCGGCTCGGGGCGTGGGATCGGCGGATGGAGGCGGACAGTGCCGACGCCGGGCTGTACGCCGCCGTGCGCGGGGCCGTCGTGCGGCGGGTCGCCAGGCATCCGGCGTTCGCCGCGCTGCGGGAGCCCGCCGTGCATCCCGCGCTCTTCCAGCCCTGGCTCGCGCTCGGGCCCCGCGTGGCCTTCGCGCTGGAGACGCTCCTCGTCTCCGGACCTGTACCGGCCGCCGACGTCGACGCCATCGTCCGGGACGCCCTGGAAGAGGTCGCCGCCGGGGAGGAGCCACCCGCCTGGGGCGTCACCCACCGGCTCGCCCCGTGGCAGGCCCTCCCCGACGGCGACGACGCGCAGTGGCCCGGCCTCGGCGGAGACCACGACTGCGTGCTGTCCACGTCCAGCGTGCCCGGGTTCACCGACCGCAGCGCCCGCGCCTCCGCCGCCCGCTACGTCTGGGACCTCGCCGACCGCGACCGCAGCCTCTGGGTCGTGCCGTTCGGCGCCTCCGGCGTCACCGGCGACCCCCACCACCGCGACCAACTCCCCCTGTGGCTGCGGGGCGAACTCGTCCCCGTCACCACCGACTGGCACCGCCTCACCAAGGAGCTCCCCCATGACGACCTCGACCAGTGACCAGCCGCCGGTCCACTTCCGTACAGTCGAGGGCTTCGGCACCGTACGGATCGCCCCCGTCGACCCCGACCGCGACGCCGCCCTCATCCACGGCTGGGTCAACGAGGATCGCGCCCGGTTCTGGGGCATGGGCGGGACGACCGTCGACCAGGTACGGGAGATCTACGCGCACCTCGACTCGCTCACCACGCACCACGGCTTCCTGGTGCGGCGGGAGGGCGAGCCGGTGGCGCTCTTCCAGACGTACGAGCCCGAGGCCGACCGGGTCGGCGAGTGCTACGAGGTCCGGCCGGGTGACATCGGCGTCCACCTGATGATCGCCCCGACCGCCGTCCCCGAGCGCGGCTTCTCCGCCGGGCTGCTGACCGCGCTGATCGACTTCGCGCTGACCGGTCGTACCCGGATCGTCGCCGAGCCGGACGCCGCCAACGAGAAGGCGATCGCCCGGCTCGTGCGCGCCGGTTTCGAGCTGGGCCCGGAGGTGGTGCTGCCGGAGGTGGACCTCCCGGAGGTCTTCATCCCGGAGAAGAGGGCCCGGCTCGCGTTCCTGCCCCGCTGACGCGGGCGCCCGGCGGGCGGCAGGCGAAGGCAGCCTTCGCTGGCGTCCACAGGCGGCAGGCCGCAGGCCGCAGGGCCACCGGGCCGCAAGGCCGCAGGACCGCAAGGCCATCGGGCCGCAGGGCCGCAGGACCGCAGGACCGCAGGACCGCAGGACCGCAGGACCGCAGGGCCACAGCGCCACAGCGCCACAGCGCCGCAGGGCCACAGCTAACGCTGCCCCGCCCGCGCCCCTGGCCGCAGCGAACGCGGCCCCCCGCGTCAGCCGATCACCCGCCCGTTGACGATCACCCTGCGCGGCGCCGCCAACGCGCGGACATCCGCGCGGGGGTCCTCGGCGTAGACGACGAGGTCCGCCGGGGCGCCCTCCTCCAGGGAGGGGCGGCCCAGCCAGGCCCGCGCGCCCCAGGCCGTGGCCGAGAGGGCCTCGATCGGCGGGATGCCGGCCTTGACCAGTTCCTCGACCTCGGCCGCGACCAGGCCGTGGGCCAGGGAGCCGCCCGCGTCCGTGCCGACGAAGACCGGGACGCCCGCGTCGTACGCCGAGCGGACGGTGTCGTACCGGCGCTCGTACAGCCGTCGCATATGCGCCGACCAGCGCGGGAACTTCTGCTCACCGCCGTCCGCGAGCCTCGGGAACGTGGCGATGTTGACGAGCGTGGGGACGATCGCGACGCCCCGCTCGGCGAAGAGCGGGATCGTCTCCTCGGTCAGTCCGGTGGCGTGCTCGATGCAGTCGATGCCCGCCTCCACCAGGTCCCGCAGCGAGTCCTCCGCGAAGCAGTGCGCGGTGACCCGCGCCCCCAGCCGGTGGGCCTCGGCGATCGCCGCCTCGACCTCGGCGCGGGGCCAGCAGGCGCCCAGATCGCCCGTCCCCCTGTCGAGCCAGTCCCCGACGAGCTTGACCCAGCCGTCGCCGCGCCGGGCCTCCTGGCCCACGTACGCCACCAGGTCCCCGGGCTCGATCTCGTGCGCGTAGTTGCGGATGTAGCGGCGGGTCCGGGCGATGTGGCGGCCGGCGCGGATGATCTTCGGCAGGTCCTCGCGTTCGTCGATCCAGCGGGTGTCGGACGGTGAGCCCGCGTCCCGGATCAGCAGCGTGCCCGCGTCGCGGTCGGTCAGCGCCTGCTTCTCACTGGTGGCCTCGTCGACCGGGCCGTGCTGGTCCAGGCCGACATGGCAGTGCGCGTCGACCAGACCCGGCAGGGCCCAGCCCTCCACCGTCAGCGCGTCGCCGGACGGCCGGGTGTACGTGATCCGCCCGTCGACGACCCACAGCTCGTCCCGTACGTCCTCCGGGCCGACGAGCACCCGCCCCTTCACATGCAGCACCACGCGATCGCTCATGTCTGCACTCTACGAGGGGCGGGAACCCCGCTACAGAGGGGTCATCCGTCGATCGCCGCGCCGAAGCGGCCGTCCACCGCGGGCCCGCCGAGCGAGCCTGACGAGTACGTCCACGAGCCCGTCGCCGTCAGCCCTCCCGTCCCGGCCGAGAACAGGCCGAAGTGGCGCCCGGGGTCGCGGAAGGACCCCGCGGGCAACATCCCGCCCCGGATTCCCTCAACGGCACCCCACCCCCTTTTCCATGGAATTCCGGCGCGCATTCTCCAAGCGAATTCCCCGTTCACCTTCCGCGTTTCTTCTGCCCGGTTTCCCGGACCCTAAACGCCAAGGTTTCGTCAGCGTTTCCGGCCCATTCTGCACCTGTGACGGATTCCACATCCCGCCCGATTAGGGAGGAAATATACGGGCAAACCGGCAGCGATTCGCGCTCGCGCGAATAACACACACCACAGCGCCCGCCCACCCCCTCGCCACATGCAATCCAGGAATTCCATCGGTAAATTCCCTCGCCATGACCGCAGCACAAGCAGCAGCCATGACACTGGAAAGCCCACGCGTGGAGGACGGAGCCGCGATCTGGCGTATCGCCCGCGATTCCCGGGTGCTGGACCTGAACTCCTCGTACAGCTACCTGCTGTGGTGCCGCGACTTCGCAGCCACCTCGCTGGTCGCGCGCGCCGCCGACGACGGTGAGCCGGTCGCCTTCGTCACCGGGTATCTGCGCCCCGACCGGCCCGGCACCCTCGTCGTCTGGCAGATCGCCGTCGACGAGGCCCACCGCGGGCGCGGCCTGGCCGGGGTGCTGCTCGACGCGCTGACCGCACGGGTCGCCCCGGACGCCGTCGAGACGACGGTCACGCCCGACAACACGCCCTCGGACCGGCTCTTCACCGCCTACGCCGCCCGGCACCGGCTCCCCCTGGAGCGCGAAGTCCTCTTCGACGGGGGCCTGTTCCCCGACAGCGCCGACGGCGACGCCGCCCATCAGCCCGAAGTCCTGTACCGCATCGGCCCCTTCCACTCCACCGGAGCATCGCTGTGACCATCACCCCTCCCGAGCTGAGCGTCTTCGAGACCCTGGAGTCGGAGGTGCGCAGCTACTGCCGCGGCTGGCCCACCGTCTTCGACCGTGCTCAGGGCGCCCGCCTCACCGACGAGGACGGGCACGAGTACCTCGACTTCTTCGCGGGCGCCGGCTCGCTCAACTACGGCCACAACAATCCCGTACTGAAACGGGCCCTGATCGACTATCTGGAACGCGACGGGATCACCCACGGTCTCGACATGGCGACCACCGCCAAACGGACCTTCCTGGAGACCTTCCAGGACGTCGTGCTGCGGCCGCGCTCCCTCCCGTACAAGGTCATGTTCCCGGGCCCGACCGGCACCAACGCCGTGGAGTCCGCGCTGAAACTGGCCCGGAAGGTGAAGGGCCGCGAGTCGGTGGTCTCCTTCACCAACGCCTTCCACGGCATGTCGCTCGGTTCGCTCGCCGTCACCGGAAACGCGTTCAAGCGGGCCGGCGCGGGAATTCCGCTGGTGCACGGCACGCCGATGCCGTTCGACCACTATCTCGACGGGCAGCTGCCGGACTTCCTCTGGTTCGAGCGGCTGCTCGACGACCAGGGTTCCGGTCTGAACAAGCCGGCCGCGGTGATCGTGGAGACGGTCCAGGGCGAGGGCGGCATCAACGTGGCCCGGCCCGAGTGGCTGCGGGCGCTCGCCGACCTGTGCCGGCGCCAGGACATGCTGCTGATCGTCGACGACATCCAGATGGGCTGCGGCCGTACCGGCGCCTTCTTCTCCTTCGAGGAGGCCGGCATCACCCCGGACATCGTCACGCTCTCGAAGTCGATCAGCGGGTACGGGCTGCCGATGTCGCTGTGCCTGTTCCGGCGGGAGCTGGACGTGTGGGAGCCGGGCGAGCACAACGGCACCTTCCGGGGCAACAACCCGGCGTTCGTCACCGCCGCCGCCGCGCTCGACACGTACTGGGCCGACGGCCAGATGGAGAAGCAGACGCTGGCCCGCGGCGAGCAGGTCGAGCAGGCGCTCCTCGCCCTGTGCGAGGAGAACTCCGCCGACGGCGCCCACTACCGCGGCCGTGGCCTGGTCTGGGGCCTGGAGTTCGCCGACCGGACCCGGGCGTCGAAGGTCTGCGCGCGCGCCTTCGAGCTGGGGCTCCTGCTCGAGACCTCGGGCCCGGAGAGCCAGGTCGTCAAGCTCCTCCCGCCGCTGACCATCACCCCCGGGGAGCTGGACGAGGGGCTGCGCACGCTGTCCCGTGCGGTCCGCGAGACCGTCTGAACCACCCGTACTCGAAAGGGAGTTGCACCACCGTGATCGTCCGATCGTTCAAGGACATCGAGAACACCGAACGCCATGTGCGGGCCGCGTCCGGCACCTGGGAGAGCAAGCGGATCGTCCTCGCCAAGGAGCGCGTCGGCTTCTCGCTCCACGAGACCGTGCTGTACGCGGGCACCGAGACGTCCATGTGGTACGCCAACCACGTCGAGGCCGTCCTGTGCGTCGAGGGCGAGGCCGAGCTGACGAACGACGAGACCGGCGAGACGCACTGGATCGAGCCGGGCACGATGTACCTGCTCGACGGCCATGAGCGGCACACCCTGCGCCCCAAGACCGACTTCCGCTGTGTCTGCGTCTTCAACCCGCCCGTCACCGGCCGGGAGGACCACGACGAGAACGGGGTGTACCCCCTGCTCACGGAGGAGGGCTGAACCATGCAGGATCTGTACCCCACGCGCGGCGCCTCCGAGGTGCTCACGCCCCGCCAGGACCCGGTGGTCTGGAGCGACGCCCCGGGCCTGGAGTCGTACGACCGTGACGGCTTCCTCGTCGAGCCGGAGCTGCTGACCGACGACGAGGTCGCCGACTACAAGCGCGAGCTGGACCGGCTGATCGCCGATCCGGCCGTACGGTCGGACGCGCGCGCGATCGTCGAGCCGAAGACGGCGTCCGTACGGTCGGTCTTCGAGGTGCACCGGATCAGCGAGGTCTTCGCCCGCCTGGTCCGGGACGAGCGGGTGGTGGGCCGGGCCCGCGAGATCCTCGGCTCGGACGTGTACGTCCATCAGTCGCGGATCAACGTGAAGCCGGGCTTCGGGGCCTCCGGGTTCTACTGGCACTCGGACTTCGAGACCTGGCACGCGGAGGACGGGCTGCCGCGGATGCGCACGGTGTCGGTGTCGATCGCGCTGACCGAGAACCACGACACCAACGGCGGCCTGATGATCATGCCGGGCTCGCACCGGACGTTCCTGGGCTGCGCGGGCGAGACGCCGAAGGACAACTACAAGCGCTCGCTCCAGATGCAGGACGCGGGCACCCCGTCCGACGGGGCGCTGACCTCGCTCGCGGAGGCGCACGGGATCCGGCTCTTCACGGGCCGGGGCGGTTCGGCGACCTGGTTCGACTGCAACGCGATGCACGGCTCGGGCGACAACATCACGCCGTATCCGCGCAGCAACGTCTTCATCGTCTTCAACAGCGTGGAGAACGCGGCGGTGGAGCCGTTCGCGGCACCGGTACGGCGGCCGGAGTTCATCGGGGCACGGGACTTCACGCCGGTGCGGTGACACGCGTGAAGGCGTGCGGGGGTGGGGGGGGGGGGGGGGGGGGGGGGGGGGGTTGAGGGGGGGGGGGGGGAAGGGGGGGGGGGGGGGGGGGGGGGGGGGGGCGGGGTGCCCCCCCCCGCATCCTCCCCCTCACAGCGCCGGATCGAGCGCCGGGTAGTCGGTGTAGCCGCGGTGGTCGCCGCCGAAGAAGGAGCCGGGGTCCGGGGTGTTGTACGGGCCGTCGTTCCTCAGCCGGGCCGGCAGGTCGGGGTTGGCGATGAACATCGCTCCGTACGCGACCATGTCGGCCGTACCGTCCTCGATCAGGGCCAGCGACTCGGGGCCCGTCGGGCCCTCGGTCGCCGGATTGAGGACGAACGTGCCGGAGAACCGCTTACGCAGGGTGAGGGTCAGCTCGCGGACGGCCGGGGCGGCCTCCGTGAGATGCAGATACGCGATGCCGATCGGGTCGATCGCCTCGACCAGCGCCGTGTACGTCTCCTCCGGCCCGGTCTCCGCGATGTCGTTGTAGGGGTTGGCCGGCGAGATCCGCAGCCCGGTGCGCTCGGGGCCGATCTCGGCGGCGACGGCCTTGACCACCTCCACGGCGAACCTGATCCGGTTCTCGACCGAGCCGCCCCACTCGTCGGTGCGGTGGTTGGAGCCGGTGGCGAGGAACTGGTGGACGAGGTAGCCGTTGGCACCGTGGATCTCGACGCCGTCGAAGCCCGCGTCGACCGCGTTGCGCGCGGCGGCCGCGTACTCGGCGACGGTTTCCCGTACCTCGTCGGCGGTCAGCTCGCGCGGGGTGACGAAGTCCTTCATGCCGTCGTGGGTGTAGAGCTGCCCGTCGGCGCGGACGGCCGACGGGCCGACCGGGTGGAGGTCGCCGTCGAGGAGGTCGGGGTGGCCGATCCGGCCGGTGTGCATCAGCTGGGCGAAGATCGTGCCGCCGCGGGCGTGGACGGCGTCGGTGACCGCGCGCCAGGCGGCGGTCTGCTCGGCGCTGTGCAGGCCGGGGGTGTTCGGGTAGCCCTGGCCGACGGCGGAGGGCTGGATGCCCTCGGTGATGATCAGGCCGGCGGAGGCGCGCTGGGCGTAGTACTCGGCGACCAGCGCGGTCGGGGTCCCGTCGGTGCCACGGGCGCGGCTGCGGGTCATCGGGGCCATGGCGATGCGGTTGCTGAGGCGGGTGCCGGCGAGGTCGATGGGGTCGAAAGCGGTGGTCATGACGGCCTCCAGGTGATTTATGTGGTCGGCCAACTATCTGGCTGACGCCACTGTAACGCATTACTTGGCCGACCAAGGTAATCTGGGGCACACAGCCGCAGCGAGGAGCGATCGATGCCCGAGACCCCGTCCGTGACCCCGTCGGACCCCGTCTGCACGGGTCCGGTGCCGGTCGCCGCACAGGGCGGGCCGGTGAGCCACGGGCTCTCCCGCGTCGCCCGGCTGCACCGGATCGCCGCGGGGCGGCTGCTGAGGGAGGTCGGGCTCTTCCCGGGCCAGGAGTTCCTGATGATGTGCCTGTGGGACCACGGCCCGGTGCGCCAGTCGGAGCTGATCAAGGCGATGGGCGTCGACCCCTCGACGGTCACCAAGATGCTCCAGCGGCTGGAGCAGAGCGGGTACGTCCGCCGCACCCCGGATCCGTCCGACCGCCGCGCGGTCCTGGTCGAGGCGGCGGACGACGGGGGCGCGCTGCGGACGGGGGTCGCGAACGCCTGGACGGGCCTGGAGGAGTACACGCTCGCCGGGCTCACACCGGAGGAGCGGGCGGAACTGACCCGCCTGCTGGCCAAGGTCGAGGCGAACCTGTGCGCGGAGCTGGACGGGTGCGGGGAGACGAAGCGGGAGGGGGGCGGGTAGGGGCGTGGCGCCCGGGGGCGCGGTGCGCGTAGCGGTCCCAGCGCCCGGGGGCGCCGACCCTAACGCGAGCCGTCCTCGCGCCCCGGGCCTCCTGCGCCCGGACCCCACCCACCCCCCTGCCCTCAGCCCGCCAGGATCTCCAGGGCTCGGTCGACGTCTGCCTGGCCGTTGTAGAGGTGGAAGGACGCCCGCAGGTTGCCCGCGCGGGCGGACGTCAGGACGCCGGCCGCACGCAGGGCGGGCTGCCGGTCGCCGAGGCCCGGGACGCCGACGACACCCGAGACGTCCGGCACCGGCGCGTGGCCCAGGTCCACGAGGCCGGCGCGGAAGCGGGCGGCGAGGGCCTTGTTGTGGGCCTCGATCCGCTCGATGCCGATCTCTTCGAGCAGCGCGAGCGAACGTGCCGCGCCGTGGTACGAGAGGAAGGCCGGCGGCTCGTCGAACCGCCGTGCGGAACGGGCCAGTTCACGCACAGGTCCGTAGCTGTTGACCCACAGCTCCTCGCCCGTGACCCAGCCCGCGTGGATCGGGACCAGCGAGTCCTGCGCCTCCTCCGTGACCGTGAGGAACGACGCGCCGCGCGGGCAGAGCAGGAACTTGTAGCCGCCGGCCACCGTGTAGTCCCACTCCCCGGCCCGCAGGGGCAGCCAGCCCGCCGACTGGGTGGCGTCGAGGAGCGTACGGGCGCCATGCGCTGCCGCCGCCGCCCGTACCGAGGCGAAGTCGGCCGTACGGCCGTCCGCCGACTGGACGGAGGAGAAGGCGACCAGCGCGGTCTCGGGTCCGACCGACTCCGCGAGCCGCTCCAGCGGCACGAAGCGCGTCTTGAGGTCGCCGCGGACCGTGAAGGGCGTGATCACGGAGCTGAAGTCGCCCTCGGGAAAGAGGATCTCGGAGCCGGCCGGCATCGATTGCGCGATCATCCCGACATGGACGGAGACCGAGCTGCCGACCGCGACCCGGTCCGGGTGGACGCCCATGAGCCGGGCGTAGGTGGCGCGGGCCTCGTCGACGACGTTGAAGTCTCCGGCTCCGTTCGGGCGCCCGGCCGCGGTCTCCTCGGCGAGCAGGGTGATCGCCTCGATCGTGCGGCGCGGCAGCAGCGCGCAGGCGGAGGTGTTCAGATACGTCTGCTGGGGCGCGAACTCGGCTCCGCCGAGAGGTTCCAAGGCATCCATGCGCCCAGCCTGGGCTCCCCACGACCCCAAGTCAATGACAAGGGATCATGGAGAAGTCTAAGGGTCACTTATAAGCCGAGGTCGGACCAGTGAAGAACCGGCTCAGACCTCGCAGGTACCGTCCACGTCGCAGGCCGCCGCGTCGCCGCCGACCGGCTGGAGCGCGCGGCCCTGCCAGGCCTGCTCCAGGGCCTGGGTGAAGACCTCGGCGGGCTGGCCGCCGGAGATGCCGTAGCGGCGGTCCAGGACGAAGAACGGCACCCCGTTCGCGCCGAGTTCGGCCGCCTCGCGCTCATCCTCCCGTACCGCCTCCGCGTACGCGGTCTCGTCGGCGAGCACGGACCGGACCTCGGCCTCGTCGAGGCCTGCCTCGACCCCGAGCCGTACCAGGGTCTCGGTGTCGAAGACGGACCGCTCCTCGGCGAAGTTGGCGCGGTAGGCGAGGTCGAGCAACTCGTTCTGCCGGCCGCGCTCCTTGGCGAGGTGGAGCAGGCGGTGGATGTCGAAGGTGTTGCCGTGGTCGCGGCCGACCGTGCGGTAGTCAAGACCCTCGGAGTGCGCGTTGGAGGCGACATGGGCCTCCATGGCACGGGCCTCCTCCAGCGTGCGGCCGTACTTCGCGGCCAGCATGGTGAGCACCGGGGCGACGTCGCCCTTGGGCCGGTTCGGGTCGAGCTCGAAGGAGCGGTGCACGACCTCGACCTCGTCGCGGTGGGCGAAGGCCGCAAGCCCCTTCTCGAAGCGGGCCTTGCCGATGTAGCACCACGGGCAGGCGATGTCGCTCCAGATCTCGACGCGCATGTTCTTGCTTCTCTCCGGGGTCGTGGGGTGGTGTTCCATGCCGGGAACGCCCCGGCCGGACGGATTCATTCCGCGACGGGCGCCAGTGTGAGGCGGAGCACGAGGGTCGGGGGCGGCGCGGTGCCGGGGGACGGTCTCCCCCGTCCCCCGCGACGAGGAGGTGCGGCGGTTCACCGGGGGGCGGGGTGCGCGGCTCGTCTTCGACGCGGTCGGCGGGCTGGGGTTCGGGGAGCTCGGGAACGCCCTGGAGGAGGGCGGCACGGCGGTGCTGTACGGCTGGCTCGACCACCGGCCGGCCACGATGCCGATGAACTGGCCGCTCACCGTGCGGGGTTACGCGAACGGCGCTGGTACGCACGGAGGAGGGGCGGCGCCGGATCGCCGGGTTCGTCGACGCCGGTCTGCGTGACGGCTCGCCGGCGCCGGTGATCGCGGAGACCTTCGAGGGTCTGGAGCGGATCACCGACGCCCATCAGCTGATGTAGTCGAACATGCACACCGGCAAGATCGTCGTACGGGTATGAGCTGAGCCTCAGCGGCGCGGCAGCCCCAGCGGGTTGTCGTCGCGCAGCTCCGGCGGAAGCAGGTGCTGCGGGGTCGACTGGTAGGTGACCGGACGCAGCCAGCGTTCGATCGCGGTCGCGCCGACCGAGGTGGAGGTGGAGGTGGTGGCCGGGTACGGGCCGCCGTGGTGCTGCGCGCCCGCGACCGCCACGCCCGTCGGCCAGCCGTTGACGAGCACGCGGCCCGCCAGCGGGGTGAGTTCGGCCAGCAGGGCGGCGGCCTCGGGGTCCTCCTCGGCCATCTGGAGGGTGGCGGTGAGGTTGCCGGGGAGCAGGGCGAGGACCTCGCTGATCTCCTCCGGGGAGTCGTAGCGGGCGACGACGGTCACCGGGCCGAAGCACTCCTCCAGGAGCGCCTCGTGGCCGCCCTTGAGCAGGGTCTCGGCGTCGACGGTCAGGAAGCCCGCGTTGACCGTGTGCTCGCCGCCCGGTCCTGGCAGGACGGGCGCGGTGACGCCAGGGAGTCCGGCCCGCTCGGCGGTTCCGGCGACGAACGCGCCCCGCATGCGCCGGTCGAGCAGCACGCCGGGCTCGGTCTCGCTCACGGCGTCCGTCAGCGCGGACACGAAGCGGTCGCCCGCCTCGCCCGCCGGTGCCAGGACGAAGCCTGGCTTGGTGCAGAACTGGCCCTGGCCCATGGTCATGGACGCGCCGAGCCCGGCCCCGATCTCGGCCGCCCGCTCCTCGGCGGCGGCGCCGGTGATCACGACCGGGTTGAGGGAGCCGAGCTCGCCGTGGAACGGGATGGGAACGGGCCGGGCGGCCGCGGCGTCGAAGAGCGCCCGCCCGCCGCGGATCGAACCTGTGAAGCCGGCCGCCGCGACCAGCGGGTGGCGGACGAGCTTCACTCCGGCGTCGAAGCCGTGGACGACGACGACCACGTCCTCCGGCAGCCCGGCCTTGACGGCGGCCCGGCGGAGGAGGGAGGCGCAGAGTTCGGAGGTGGCGGGGTGGTCGGGGTGGGCCTTGATCACGACGGGGCAGCCGGCCGCGAGGGCGCTGGCGGTGTCGCCGCCGGGAACGGAGAAGGCGAGCGGGAAGTTGCTGGCCGCGTAGACGGCGACGACGCCGAGCGGGATCTTCCAGCGGCGCAGGTCGGGCCGGGGCGGGGTGGTCGTGGCGTCGGGCAGGTCGATCCGGATGTCGAGGAAGGCCCCCTCGTCGACGACGTCCGCGAAGGACCGCAACTGGGCGGTGGTCCGGGCGAGTTCGCCGGTCAGTCGGGCCGGGCCGAGTGCGGTCTCGGCGTCGGCGGCCTCGATGACGTGCGGTCCGGCCTCGTCGAGGAGGTCCGCCGCGGTACGGAGCAGGGCGGCCCGCGCCGTACGGTCGGCGAGCGCCTCGCGGCAGGCGGCCGCGGCGCGGACGGCCTGGTCGACCTCCTCGGCTGTGGCCTCCACCGCAACCTGCTCCCGTGGCTTCCCCGTCCGGGGGTCCACACTCCACACTGGTTCAGCTGCCACCGCCATACCCCTCTTCACGACCCCACTCGTTCGGTATTCTGAACAGAGTTCCTGTAGATGAATCAGGACTCTATTGACGGGCGCCCCGACTCCACAAGGGGCGCCAGGAAGAGGAGCGAGGGCACATGTCGACTGCCGACACGGGTGGGGCCCAGGTCAAGTCCGCGGTGCGGACCGTGGAGCTGCTCGAGTACTTCGCCGGGCGACCCGGAATGCACTCGCTGGCCGCCGTCCAGGAGGCCGTCGGTTACCCCAAGTCCAGCCTGTACATGCTGCTGCGGACCCTGGTCGAACTCGGCTGGGTGGAGACGGACGCGACGGGCACGCGGTACGGGATCGGGGTGCGGGCACTGCTGGTCGGCACCTCGTACATCGACGGCGACGAGGTGGTGGCCGCCGCCCGGCCCACCCTGGACCGGCTCTCGGACGACACGACCGAGACCATCCACCTGGCGCGGCTCGACGGCACCAACGTGGTCTATCTGGCGACCCGTCAGTCCCAGCACTATCTGCGGCCGTTCACCCGGGTCGGGCGCCGGCTGCCGGCCCACTCGACCTCGCTCGGCAAGGCGCTGCTCGCCACCCACAGCGACGAGCAGGTCCGCAAGCTGCTCCCCGAGACGCTGCCGGCGCTGACCGAGCACACGATCACCGACCGGGAGAAGCTCATCGAGGAGCTGCACCTCGTCCGCGAGCAGGGCTACGCGGTGGACCGCGAGGAGAACACCCTCGGGCTGCGCTGCTTCGGCATCGCGATCCCCTACCGGACCCCGGCGCGTGACGCGATCAGCTGCTCGGTCCCGGTGGCCCGGCTGACCCCGGGACACGAGCAGATGATCAAGGACGCGCTGTTCGACGCCCGCGACCGCCTGACACTGGCGACCCGCCGCCTCTGAGCCCAGTCCCACGGGTCAGCGGTCGGCGAGGGCCTTCTGCCACACCGGGCTGTCGACGTAGTGGTTGTCGTACCGCTCCGAGGACTCCTTGATCTCCTCGAAGCTCGCCTCGCCGCGCATCACGCGGCCGAGCAGCCGCAGGTAGTCGAAGCGCGCCATGCCCGGCGTGAAGACGAACAGCACGTCGGCCTCGGCGCCCGGAGCCGCGGCGAAGGCGTGCGGGGTGTGCGGCGGCACGAGCAGGAAGTCGCCCTGCTCCAGAACGGTCAGCTCCTCGCCCAGCAGCACCTGGAGCGAGCCGCCGAGCACGTAGAACATCTCCGACGCCTTGGTGTGGAAGTGGGCCGGCGCACCGACGGCACCCTTCGCGAACGTCGAGCGGTAGCTGGTCAGTTGCCCGCCGGTGGTGTCCGAGTCGGCGAGGAGCGTCATCACGCTGCTCGGGTCGGCGGTCGTCTCGGCGTCGGCGGCGCGGGTGAGGTGCGGGGCGAAGGGCTGCGTCGTGTTCATGAAGATCACTTTATGGGGCCCCACTGACATCGAGGCTTCGATTTCCCGGTCCACGACCGCGGGGGGGGGGGGGGGGGGGGGGGGGGGGTTTGTGGGGGGGGGGGGGGGGGGGGGGGGGAACCACGAAGAGGAACCAAAAAAAGACATGTTCCCCTCCCACCAAAGG
>NZ_JBVHXA010000023.1:0-120717 GCF_055563935.1 Streptomyces sp. NPDC029169 | reverse complement strand
CCGTTGTGGGCATTCGTTCCGCTGGGGCGGAACGGGTGGGCACAACGGACGGCGCCTTTGCGGGCGCCTCCGCCCCGTGCCCCTACGCCCACCCCAAGGGCCTGTACAGCGCAACGGCCTCGGTGTGCGGGGGGCCTTGGAGCGGACGCGCCCGCAGGGGCGCCGTCCCGTGTGCCCACCCGTCCCGCCCCAGCGGGACGATTGCCCACACGGGGGTGGGCGGGGTGGCGGGACGCACCCGCACGGGGACGGGGTAGCGGGACGCGCACGCACGGGGGGCGGGGGTAGCAGGACGACTGCCCGCACGGGCGTGGGTGGGGGCACCGCCCCCGTCAGGACCCCGCGGCCCCGCGGAAGCGGGTCGTGCGGTGGACCGGGTCCGTGTCGATCTTCGGGATCACGTGCTCCCCGATCAGCCTGATCGTGTTCATCGTGTCCTCGTACGACACCCCGATCGGCAGCCCGAACGACAGCTGATCCGCCCCCGCCTGCTCCCACCGCTTGCACTGCGCGAGCACCTCGCCCGGATCGCCGCAGATCATCAGCTCCTCCTGGATGAGCAGCTCGATGATCTCCGCCGAGTACTCGGGCAGCAGCTCCGGCCACTCCGGGATGCCCTCCGGCCGCGGGAAGGTGTCGTGGTACCGGAACAGCAGCGACTGCAGATAGTTCAGCCCACCCCCGACCGCGATCTCGACCGCCTTCTCGTGCGTCTCGGCACAGATCGCCGTCGACGTGACCATCACGTTGTCGTTGACGAAATCGCCGACGGCGACCGCCTCCTTGATCGCCGTCTTGTACGACTCGACGACCCACTCCATGTCGGAGACCTTCTGCACACTGAAGCCAAGCACCCCCAGCCCCTTCTTCCCCGCCATCGCGTACGAGGACGGCGACCCGGCCGCGTACCACATGGCCGGGTGGGACTTCCCGTACGGCTTCGGCAGGACCTTCCTCGGCGGAAGCGACCAGTGCTTGCCCTGGAAGCCGACGTACTCGTCCTGGAGCCACATCTTGGGGAACTCGGCGATCGTCTCCTCCCAGATCTCCTTCGTGTGGTTCATGTCGGTGATGCCCGGCATGAACCCGAGGATCTCGTGAGAGCCCGCCCCGCGCCCCGAGCCGAACTCGAAGCGGCCCTGGGAGAGATGGTCGAGCATGGCGACCTTCTCGGCGACCTTGACCGGGTGGTTCACGGGCGCGAGGGGGTTGAAGATGCCCGAGCCGAGGTGGATCCGGTCGGTGGCGTGGGCGAGGTAGCCCAGGTAGACGTCGTTCGCCGAGAGGTGCGAGTACTCCTCCAGGAAGTGGTGCTCGGAGGCCCAGGCGTACTTGAACCCGGACGTGTCCGCCTGGATGACGTACTCGGTCTCCTCCATCAGCGCCTTGTGCTCGGCTTCGGGATCGGTCTCGGCGCGCTTGCCGACGTATCCCTGTACGAAGATCCCGAATTCCAAGGGGGTTCACCGTCCTCTTGTTTCTGACGTACCGTCAGATTCTCGATGTGCCCGACTTTCGCACCGCACGGCAGGTGCGTCAATACCTGATGAACCGTCAGACTCGTCAGACTCGTCAGAACAGGCTGACGCCCGCCAGCCATCCACCGTCGATGACGAACGGCTGCCCGGTGATGTACGAGGAGTCGCCGGCGGTCAGGAAGAGCGCGAGCGCGGCCACCTCCTCGGGCTTCCCGATCCGCCCCATCGGCACGAGCTGCTTGTACAGCCCGGCCGTCGCCTCCGGATCGACGCCCTCCGGGTTGCTCATCGGGGTGTCGATGGCCCCCGGGCAGACCGCGTTGACCCGGATCCCTCTGGCCGCGAGCTCCAGGGCCGCGACACGGGTCAGCCCGAGCACCGCATGCTTGGTCGCGGCGTACGCGCCGACGCCCGCCATGCCTGTCAGGCCCGTGTACGAGGCCGTGTTGACGATCGTTCCGCCGCCGGCCGCCTCGATCTCGGGCGCGACCGTCCGTATCCCCAGGAAGCAGCCGACCTGGTTGACCGAGACGATCGTCTGGAACTCGTCCAGAGGCGTGGAGACCAGCTCGTTGAAGCGCAGGATGCCCGCGTTGTTGACGAGTCCGTCGATCCGCCCGAAGCGTTCCTTGGCGACGGCGACCGCGCGCGTCCAGTCCTCCTCCTTCGTGACGTCGAGGTGGACGTAGACCGCCCGCTCCTCCCCCAACTCCTTGGCGAGCGCCTGTCCTTGGTCGTCGAGTACGTCACCGAGGACGACCCGCGCCCCCTCGGCGGCGAAGAGCCGCGCCTCCTGCTCGCCCTGCCCACGCGCCGCGCCTGTGACGACGACGACCCGCCCGTCCAGCTTGCCCATGTCCGTCCAACTCCTCAGCTCAGGTGGGGGGCGACCTCGGCGGCGAACGCCGCCATCTGATCGGTGAGTTCGGTACGGCTCCGGGAGCGGAACCGGACCTGGATCTGATGCACGCCCATCGCGCCGTACGCGTTCAGCGACTCGGCGAGGGCCTCCGGCTTGCCGGTCAGCGTCCGCCGCCCGACCTCCCAGCCGGCCTCTCCGACGTACAGGGCCTCGGTGATGGCCCCGACGGTGACCGGCTCGGCGATCCCGGCGTCCTCCCGGAGCCGCTTCAGCCGGTCGATCTGCGCGGCCAGCTTGTCCCTCGGGTCCCCCTGCGGCAGCCAGCCGTCGCCCTTGAGCGCGGCCCGGCGCACGGCGGCCGGCGAGGAGCCGCCGACCCAGACGGGCACCCGTTCCTGGGCGGGCCGGGGCAGCTGCCCGAGGTCCTGGAAGGCGAAGCGCTCGCCCGCGTGCACCGGGAACTCCGCCGGCCCGAGGGCCGCCCGGAGCGCGTCGATGGTCTCGTCGAGGACGCCCCCGCGCCCGGCGAAGTCCGCCCCGACGGCCTCGAACTCCTCCCGCACATGCCCGGCCCCGACCCCGAGGACCAGCCGCCCGCCGGAGAGATGGTCGAGGGTCGCGTACGCCTTGGCGGTCACCAGGGGGTGGCGCAGACCGACGACGGCGACATGCGAGAGCAGCCGGACGCGCTCGGTGGCGGCGGCCAGGAAGGAGAGGGTGGCGACCGGGTCGTACCAGACGGTCCCCATCGGCCCGGCGAGCCGGCGCGGGATGGCGACGTGGTCGCAACTGGCGATGTAGTCGAACCCGGCCCGGTCGGCGACGCGGGCGATCTCCACCAGATCAGCGGGCCCGGCGGCGGCCTCCCAGGGCTCGGCGTAGAGGGTGCTCTGCGACTGAACCGGGAGCTGCATCCCGTAGACCACCATGGGGACCCCTTAACTGACGATACGTCAGACAACGAAGGGCCCCCATAGTCATAGCTGACACACCATCAGGCAAGGGCCGCGCCAGAACGGACCCGGGGCGAGGCCGCCGCCGCCCGGCTGGATGAGCGGCGGCCTCAATCCCCCTACGGCACCCAGAGCCCTTCCTCGGTCAGTCCGAGCAGATCGATCGCGTTGCCGCGCACGATCCGTTCGACGACGTCCGGTGCCAGGTGGCCCATCTGCGCCTCGCCGACCTCGCGGGACTTGGGCCAGGTGGAGTCGGAGTGCGGGTAGTCCGTCTCGTACAGCACGTTTCCCACCCCGATCGCGTCGAGGTTCCGCAGCCCGAAGGCGTCGTCGAAGAAGCAGCCGTATACGTGCTCGGCGAACAGCTCCGACGGCGGGCGCAGCACCTTCTCGGCGACGCCGCCCCAGCCGCGGTTCTCCTCCCAGACCACGTCCGCGCGCTCCAGGATGTACGGGATCCAGCCGATCTGCCCCTCCGCGTACATCACCTTCAGGTTCGGGAAGCGCTCGAACTTCCCGCTCATCAGCCAGTCGACCATCGAGAAGCAGCAGTTGGCGAAGGTGATGGTGGAGCCGACGGCCGGCGGGGCGTCGGCGGAGGTGGACGGCATCCGGCTGGAGGAGCCGATGTGCATGGCGACGACGGTGCCCGTCTCGTCGCAGGCCCGCAGGAACGGGTCCCAGTAGTCGGTGTGGATCGACGGCAGCCCGAGGTGCGGCGGGATCTCCGAGAACGCGACGGCGCGCACCCCCCGGGCGGCGTTCCTCCTGACCTCCGCGGCGGCGAGCTCGGCGTCCCAGAGGGGGATGAGGGTGAGCGGGATGAGGCGGCCGTGCGCCTCCGGACCGCACCACTCCTCCACCATCCAGTCGTTGTACGCCCGGACCCCGAGCAGCCCGAGCTCGCGGTCGCTCGCCTCGGTGAAGGTCTGCCCGCAGAAGCGCGGGAAGGTGGGGAAGCAGAGCGCGGACTGGACGTGGTTGACGTCCATGTCGGCCAGCCGGTCGGGCACGCTGTAGGAGCCGGGCCGCATCTGCTCGTACGTGATGACTTCCAGCCGTATCTCGTCCCTGTCGTAGCCGACGGCGGTGTCGAGGCGGGTGAGCGGCCGGTGCAGATCCTCGTACACCCACCAGTCGCCGACCGGCCCGTCGTCGCCCTTCGCGCCCATCACGGGTGCGAACTTGCCACCGAGGAAGGTCATTTCCTTCAGCGGCGCACGGACGATCCGGGGGCCGGTGTCCTGGTACCGGGACGGGAGCCGGTCCCGCCAGACGTGGGGCGGCTCCACGGTGTGGTCGTCCACCGAGATGATCCTGGGGAAGCTCGGGAAGCTCGGGAAGGTCTCCATGCGTGTCACGGTAGCGCCGATCTGACGCTCCGTCAGCTCACAGGGTCGGCTGAATCTGTGGCAGGACTTGTGCAGACAGTCACCCGATGCTGACGCATCCCCTCCGGACAAGGCAGACTGTCCAGGGCGAAACCAGCGGTACGGCAGGGGGAGCTATGGACCGTGAGAACGGCCCGCGCGTTCCGGAGCAGCGGGCTCCGCTGACAGGTCGAGTCCCCACGGACGACCTGCGCTTCAGCGTGCTCGGCCCCGTACGCGCCTGGCGGGACGGCACGGCCCTGCCCTCCGGCTCCCCCCAGCAGCGGGCCCTGCTCGCCGCACTGCTGCTGCGCGACGGGCGCACGGCCACGGCCGCCGAGCTGATCGACGCCATCTGGGGCGACGAGCCCCCCTCGCAGGCGCTTGCGGCGGTACGGACGTACGCCTCGCGGCTGCGCAAGATCCTCGGCCCCGGGGTCCTGGTCAGCGAGTCGGGCGGCTACGCGATCCGTACGGACTCCTCCGCCCTCGACCTGAACGTCGCCCAGGAGCTGGCCGCCGACGCGGAGAAGCTGCGGGCGGCCGGGAAGCGCAGCGAGGCACGCGCCCTGATCAACAAGTCCCTCGGCCTGTGGGACGGCGAGCCCCTCGCCTCGGTCCCGGGCCCGTACGCCGAGACCCAGCGCGCGCGCCTTGAGGAGTGGCGGCTCCAGCTCCTCGAAACCCGCCTGGACATGGACCTGGAGGCCGGCGCGCACGCGGAGACGGTCTCCGAGCTGACCGCGCTGACGGCCGCGCACCCCCTGCGGGAGCGCCTGCGCGAACTGCTCATGCTGGCGCTGTACCGCAGCGGCCGGCAGGCCGAGGCGCTGGCCGTGTACGCGGACACCCGCCGGCTCCTCGCCGACGAGCTGGGCGTCGACCCGAACCCGGAGCTGTCCCGCCTCCAGCAGCGGATCCTCCAGGCCGACGCCGAACTGGCCCGCCCGGTCGAGGACCCGGCGCCGGCGCCGTCCGTGGCCCGCCCTGCGCAACTCCCGGCGACGGTGCCCGACTTCACGGGCCGTACCTCTTTCGTACGGGAACTGGGCGCCCGCCTTGCCAGTGCCGAGGGTTCCGTGATGGCGGTCTCGGCGCTCGCGGGCATCGGGGGCGTCGGCAAGACGACGCTCGCCGTGCACGTGGCGCACGCGGCGCGCCCGCACTTCCCGGACGGCCAGCTGTACGTCGACCTCCAGGGCGCGGGCTCGCGTGCTGCGGCGCCCGAGACGGTCCTGGGCGCTTTCCTCAGAGCCCTGGGCACTCCGGACTCCTCGATCCCCGACTCACTGGAGGAGCGGTCGGCGCTGTACCGCTCGACGCTGGACGGCCGCCGGATCCTCGTGCTCCTGGACAACGCCAGGGACGCGGCCCAGATCCGCCCCCTCCTGCCTGGCACGGCGGGCTGCGCGGCGCTGGTGACCAGCCGTATCCGGATGGTGGACCTGGCGGGCGCGCACCTGGTGGACCTCGACGTCATGTCGCCGGAGGAGGCGCTCCAGCTCTTCACGCGCATCGTGGGCGCGGAGCGCGTCTCGGCGGAGCGCGAGGCGGCCCTCGACGTGGTCGCGGCCTGCGGCTTCCTCCCGCTGGCGATCCGTATCGCCGCCTCCCGCCTGGCGGCGCGCCGCACCTGGACGGTGGCGGTCCTGGCGGCGAAGCTCGCCGACGAGCGCCGCCGCCTGGACGAACTCCAGGCGGGCGACCTCGCGGTCAAGGCCACCTTCGAACTCGGCTACGGCCAGCTGGAGCCCGCCCAGGCCCGCGCCTTCCGCCTCCTCGGCCTCGCGGACGGCCCGGACATCTCCCTGGCAGCCGCCGCGGCGGTCCTCGACCTCCCGCCCCAGTCCACGGAGGACCTCCTGGAGGCCCTGGTCGACACGTCCCTCCTGGAATCGGCCGCCCCGGGCCGCTACCGCTACCACGACCTGGTGCGCCTCTACGCGCGTGCATGCGCGGAACGCGACGAACAGCCGCCGGTGGAGCGGGAACTCGCCCTCTCCCGCCTCCTCGACTTCTACCTGTCGACGGCGGCGAGGGTCTACGCGATCGAGCGCCCGGGCGACCGCCTGGTCGACCACCTGGAACGCACGGACTACGAGGGCCTGACCTTCACGGACCGCCACGACGCCCAGGACTGGCTGTACGCGGAGGCGAACTGCGTCCTGGCATGCGTCAGGCAGTCGGCGGGCTCGGGGACGACGCTGCGGCGGGCGGTGGACCTGCTCTGGGCGTCGCTGGACCTGGCGGAGTCGGGCGCGAACTCGAAGGAGTACGAGGCGGTGGCGGCGACGCTCCGGGACGCGGCGGAGGCGGCCGGCGACGTCCTCGCGGAGTGCAGGGCATCGATCACGCTCGCGTACGGCCACCATGTCTCGGGCCGCTTCGACCAGGCGGACGTGGAAGCCCATACAGCCATGCGACTGGCCGAGTCGGTCAACGACGCGCAGCCCTTGTGCTGGGCACCGAACATCCTCGGAGTCATGGCGTTCTACCAGAACCGCCACGACGACGCCGAGAAGCACTTCACCCGCGCCATCAGCCACTTCCGCCGCTGCAGGGACCTCGCCGGCGAGGCGAGCGCGCTGTGCAACCTGTCCCGGATCCACCTGATCACCGGCCGTACGGAGAGTGCGGTCAGCCTCGCGCAGCAGGGCACCGAGATGTACGACAGCCTCGGGCATGCCCTCAAGGGCGCCAACGGCCGTTACGCGCTGGGCGTCGCCCTGGCCCAGAGCGGTCAGTTCGGCCTGGCGGCGCAACGACTGAGCGAGGCACTGGACGTCTTCCGTGACAGCCGCCAGCGGCTGTGGGAGGGCATGACGCTCTTCCGGCTTGCCGAGGCCGAAGTCACCGAAGGCCGTTACGCCCAGGCCGCGTCCAACGCCGAGATGGCACTGACCGTCCTGCGGGGTGTCGGCGGCGAGTGGCGGCGAGGCAATGTTCTGACCGTCCTGGGGCAGGCCCTCAGCGGCATCGGGCAGACCGGCCGCGCGGAGGTCTGCTGGCGTGACGCGCTGGAAGTGTTCGAGTCTCTGGGCTCGCCCGAGGCCGTCGCCGTACGCAGGCTACTGACCCCGGCCGCGGCCTGACGCGCTGCACTGGGCGTTCATCGTTCGTTTATCGCGGTCCGACATGCTGTGCAGCAGTCGATCCGTCGCGTCGGGGGGCAGACGGGTCGCCGATGAGGCCGTCGCTCCACAGCACTAAGGTGAACGGCCCTGAACAGAGGTCCGCCCGGCCGTCCGCGGGGGAACAGCCGGGCGGATCTCTCAGACCCATCACTCAGAAGCGCCAAGGAGTTGACGATGAGCGACGATCAGACCATCAAGCCCACGAACATCCACATCACGGGTGGCGGCGAGACCTCGGACATCACGACGAAGAACATTCACATCACCGAGGGCGAGACCGTCGACTCCGCGATAGCCGAGAAGATCGGCATCAAGAACATCCACATCACGGGCGAAGGCGCGGACGGCGGCACCGCGACGACGGACAACATCCACATCACGTCGGAGCCGGCCAAGTAGACCACTCCCCCACGGGGTACGGCCGCGGCGGCACCAACGGGGGAGTCGCCGGGGCCGTAACCGTCCGGAAGCGAGCCGCGCACGCGCTCGGGGGACATCTGCCGGGTCTGGGGGGACCTCAGCAGACAGAGCGCGCGGCGCGCCGCGACCGGACGCGCAAGACGGAGGGGCCGGGCCACTGCCCGGCCCCTCCGTTCTGTCCACGGAACACCGGACACCCGTGTCCCCAGTGGTGCCCGCATGTGTGACGTGCGCAGGATGGAGTAGAGGACCCAGGACCTCGGTGTGTCCTACGGGTCTCACACCGATCGGTCACGCATGCCGTCACGAGGAGGCGGGGCCATGACCAGCGCCGAAGGAATCTTTGAGCCGAAGGTCGAGCCGTACAGGGTCGCACCCGAGACCTATGTCATCCCGCAGCTGCTTGAGGCGCCGCCGGTCGGCATGTTCTACGTCAACTCGATGGTGATCACCGGCAGCGAGCCCGTACTCGTCGACACCGGTGCGCCGTCCAACCGGCAGCAGTGGCTGGATCACGCCTGGAGCCTCGTCGATCCGGCCGACGTGCGGTGGGTCTTCCTGACCCACGACGACCACGACCACGCGGGAAACGTCCGTCAGGTCATGGCCGCCTGCCCGAACGCCACCCTGGTGACGACGTGGTTCTCGATGGCCCGCTACGCCATCGACACCGAGGAGTTCTGGATGCCGTTCAACCGCTCCCGCTGGGTGCGCGACGGCGAGAGTTTCACAGCCGGGGACCGCACGCTCGTCGCGGTCAGGCCGCCGTTCTTCGACAACCCGACGACCCGCGGACTGTTCGACCCCACGACGCGGGTCTACTGGGCGGCCGACACCTTCGCCACGGCCCTCCCCCACCCCGCCGAAGACGCCGCCGACCTGGACCGGAAGGCCTGGCGTGACGGCATGCTCCTCGGCAACAGGCTGAACCACCCCTGGCATCTATGGCTGGACACCGAGAAGTTCGGGAAGCACGTGGACCGCGTCCAGGACCTCGGCATCGAGACCGCGGCGTCCTGTCACGGCCCTGCGATCCACAGTGCGCTGATCGACGAGGCGTTCGAGATCATCCGCGAGGTTCCGGAGCTGCCGCCGTGGGAGGAGCCGGGGCAGGACTTCCTGGAAGGAATCATCGCGGCGACGGCGAAGCCGGTGGTGTCCTGACGCGCCACCACGCCGCCGCTGTGTCGTGGAGCTGGCGCACGGCCGCCTGAAAGGGAGGCCCTCAGACCGCCCGGATCATCACGTTCGGCCCGCACAGCTGCCGCATGTCGTCCTCGTCCGACGTGTAGAGCGTCACCTGTCCCCGCTGCCGCCCCGCGACCACGGCGAGCGCCGCGTCGATGGCGTACTTGTGGCCGTGAAGGCCCGCGCTCTTCAGAAGGCTGATCGCGGCGTTTGCGACGTCCTCCGTGACGGGTTCCACGACGACGTGGGAGAGCGTCCACTTCCAGGCCGCGTAAGGGACCTTGGAGTGGTACGCCTCGATCAGCGTCATCGAGCTGGTCACCACGCGGACACCCGCGCGGTGAGCCTTGAAGAGGCGGCCGGACATCTCGCGGTCGCGCATGGCCGCCCTGGACAGGCCCTCGCTGTCCAGGACGTAGCAGATCTCACTCATGCCGCTTCGGCCCGCCGCTCCTCCGGAGTCTGGAAGACGGCGGCCTGGGCGGCAGCCTCGGACTCAGCCTCGGCCTCCTCCCGCTCCCGCGCCATCCGCTCCTCGTGCCACTTCTCGTTCTCGCGGAACTCCGCGTCGGCGGCCGCCAGCTCCTCGTCGGTGAGCGGACCGCCCTCTTCCAGCATCCAGCCCACCAGCTCCCCCAGCCGATCCTGCTCCCGCTGTCGCCTTATGGCATGCGTGACGTACGCACTGAAGCCGCCCGGACCCACTTCCCCGCGGATCTCCTCAGCCAGCTCCTCCGGCAGGGTGACCGTGTATTTCTTCGTTGCCATACCGGTCACCATACCAGCGTCACGAGTGACCTGCGTCACCCATCGGCAGGCTCGCCATCAACCGCGCACCCCGCACGCTCTCCCCGATCCCCAGCGTCCCCCCATGGCGCACCGCGATCTCCAGCGCGATCGGGAGGCCCAGGCCGGCACCGCCCTCCGCGCGGGTGCGGGACTCGTCGAGGCGGGTGAAGCGTTCGAAGACGCGATGGCGGTCGGCCGGTGGGATACCGGCGCCGTCGTCCAGGACCTCCAGGGCGACGGAGTCTCCGTCGGTCCGTACCGTCACCGTCACGGCGGAGACCGCATGGCGGCAGGCGTTGCCGAGGACGTTCCGGACCAGCCGTTCCAACTGGCCTGCGTCGCCGGTGACTCGGGCCGGGCCGTCCGTCTCACAGAGCAACTTCAGCCTCCCGGCCTCCGGCAAGTGCTGGTGTTCCCGTACGAGATCCTCCGCGAGTGCCGACAGGTCGACGTCCTCCACCGCGCGGGCGCGATGCCGGGTGCCGTCCATGCCCGCCAGTAGCAGCAGGTCGTCCGCCAGCGCCTGGAGCCGTACGACATCCGCGGCGGCGGCGTCCAGGACAGTCGGCCACGCGACGCCATCGGGATGCCGGAGCGCCGATTCGAGCTGGGCCCGCAGGGCCGCGAGCGGGCTGCGCAGTTCGTGGGCCGCGTCGGCGACGAACTGCTGCTGCCGCGCCGACGCCTGCTCCAGCCGGTCGAGCGTGTCGTTCGTCGTCCGGGCCAGGCGGCCGATCACGTCGTCCGTCGCCGGGACCGGGACCCGCCGGTCCAGGGAGTGGCTGGTGATGTCCTCCAGCTCCCGCCGGATCGCCTCCACCGGACGCAGCGCCCGCGCCGCCGCCACGTGCACGAGGATCCCGGTGAACAGGGCGACGAGGGGCACCCCCGAGGTCAGGGCGATCCACAGAACCTCGTCGATGTTCTGCTCCGCGCCCTCCACCCTCGCCTGCCTGAGCAGATACACCCCGCTCAGAGACAGCGCACCCGTCGCGCCCCCCGCCGTCAGGACGAGACGTCCGGCGAAGGAGACCCGGCCCGCACCCCTCCCCAGCGCGGTCCACACCGCCGCCGCCGTCAGCACCCCCGCCGAAGGGCCGATGAACATCAGGCCCCAGCGGAGGGCCTCTTCGGCCACGAACCACGGCTGGATCGGGTTCTCCTCCACGAGCCACGACACGTACGTGCCGTACAGCGCTCCCGAGGTCCCGCCCGCGACGAACGTGGTCCGGATCCGTACCGCCCTGGGGAGACCGCGCCCCGCCAGCAGGCACACCACCGCGACGGCCACCGCTCCGACCAGGAATCCCGGCCAGGCCAGCAGCTCGATCTGCGGGCCGACACGATCCGTGGTGAAGCGCTCCGGACCCTCCGGCGGCAGCGGGCCCGCGCGGCGGTCCGCGTACTCCAGCCACACCACCGCCCCCACCACGACCAGCCAGGCCGCCGCCCCCGCGGCCCACACCGCACGCATCCGCCGCTCAGCCACGCGCGTACCCCGACACCCGGTAGCCGCCACCCCGCACCGTCTCGATCGTCTCCCTCCCGAAGGGGAGATCGACCTTCCGGCGCACGGCGCTGATGTAGACCTGCACGATGTTCGGATCGCCCGTGAAATCCGCCGACCACACCTCGTCGAGGATGTCGAGCTTCGGCACCACCTCGTCCATCCGCTGCATCAACGTCTGCAGCACGGCGAACTCCTTGGGCGTCAGCGCGATCGCGCTCTCCCCTCTCCCGCAGGACCGATGAGCCGGATCCAGCCAGAGGTCCCCACAGGCCAGAACCGCGGGCCGGGCGCGGGAGCCGCCGCGGCGCAGCAGCGCCCGCAAGCGGGCCTCGAGGACGACGTACGAGAAGGGCTTGGCCAGGTAGTCGTCGGCTCCGGTGTCGAGGCCCTCGGCCTCGTCGTACTCACCGTTCTTCGCCGTCAGCATCATCACCGGCACCTCGATCCCGTCGGCGCGCAGCCGCGAGCAGACCTGGTAGCCGTTGAGCCCGGGCAGCATCAGATCGAGCAGGATCGCGGCATATCGGTGCTCCCGTGCCAGGTGCAGGCCCGTCACACCGTCGTGGGCCACGTCGACGGTGTAGCCGACAGCCGAAAGCCCACGGCGCAACGACGCGGCGAGCCGCTCCTCGTCCTCGATCACCAGCAACCTCATACGGGGAGTATCGCCTCCGCGCCGAACGACAGGCTGAGGAAATCCTCAGCCTTCCTCAGCCGCTCCTCAGGGGTCGGCGGTCAGAGTCCCCGGCATGCACCTGCTGGCCACCCCGGCCCCCACACCCGCCCCGGCCCCCGCCCGTGACACGGCTCCCCGCCTCCCCCGCACCTCGCCCGCGCTCGTCGCCACCGCCGTCCTCGTCCTCTACGCCGCCTACTCCCTGCGCGAGCACCAGCGATTCGGCACCACCGGCTACGACCTCGGCATCTTCGGTCAGGGCGTCCGCGCCTACGCCGAACTCCGCCTCCCCGCCTCCGAGATCCGTACGGCGACGGCCCCGCCCGGCTTCGTCGGCGACGCGTATCCGCTGCTCGGCGACCACTTCCATCCGGTCCTCGCCCTGTTGGGGCCGCTCTACCGCCTCGTGCCGCACGTCGAGGTGCTGCTTCTCGCGCAGGCGGGGCTCATCGCGCTCTCGACGTACGTCGTCTCGCGCACCGCCCAGCGCCATCTGGCCCGGTCGGGCGCGGCTGTGGCGATCGGGCTCGCGTACGGGCTGTGCTGGGGTCTGCAGCAGCTCGCCGGCTTCGACTTCCACGAAGTCGCCTTCGCCGTCCCCCTGCTGGCCCTGGCCTGCCGCGCCCTCCTCGACGGGCGCTGGGTCGCGGCGGCCTCCTGGGCCGGCTCTCTGGTGCTGGTCAAGGAGGATCTGGGCGCCACCGCAGCCGTGTTCGGCCTGCTGCTGATGCGGCACCATCGCCGTGCCGGTCTCGCGCTCTGCGCGTTCGCCACCGCGTCGACAGCGCTCGTCGTGGGCGTCGCGCTGCCCGCGTGGGCCCCGGACGGCCGCTACGGGTACCTCAACCAGCCGTACGTGTACGGGGTGTTCGACGGGTGGTCGGTGAAGTCGCTCACCCTCGCCGCGCTCCTGGCCGTCACGGCCGGCCTGGTCCTGCGCAGCCCGCTCGCCTGGCTCCTGCTGCCCACCCTGGCGTGGCGGTTCACCTCCCCCAACCCCGCCTACTGGGGGCCGGGGCTGCACTACTCCGCCGTCCTCGTCCCGATCGCCTTCGCCGCCCTGACCGACGCCCTCCGCCGGGGGATACGGATCCCCGGCGTACGGCTCCCCCACCTCGCCCCGCTGGTCGTCGCGCTCGTGCTCCTGCCCGGCCAGCCGCTGCGCGACGTGGCCACGCCGGGCTTCTGGCGGGACGGTCCGCGCCAGGTCGCCGCCCGCGCCGCGCTCGCACTGATCCCGGACGGGGCCCGTGTCGCGGCGAGCAACAGCCTCGCGCCCCACCTCACCGATCGCGCGCGGGTGCATCTCGTGGCCGAGGGGGTGCTCGACCGGGGCGCGCCGGTGGAGTGGATCGTGGCGGACACCAGGGACGCCTTCCCGCCCGGCGCGGTCGCTGCCGTGCTGCGCAGGGCGGAAGGGCTGGGGTGGCGGCGGGTCCACGAGGCGCACGGCATCGTGGTCCTCCGGCGCTAGCGCGCGAACGACCCGATCCCCACCAGGCAGTACACGTACTCGTTGATCGTCGCACCGTTGATCGTGTACCGGGACGAGAACGCGTACTGGGTCTTCGGGTTGTCGTTGCAGCGGTTCAGGTCCGAGGTCAGGGGGATCGTCTCGATCACGCGGTAGTGCGCGTCCGATGCCGAGCAGTCGACCTCCTCGATGTCGTCCACGCTCTGCGCCGTCGTCGAGTCCGGGAGCCGGCCGTTGAGGCAGGTGCCCTTCGTGTACGGGTCCGGCGGGGGCTCCGTCGTCGCTGTGGGGGTGGGGGCCAGGGACGTCGTCGGGGCCGCGGAGATCGTCGGGGACGCCGCAGGTGCGGAGTCGTCGTCGTTCGTCAGGGCCAGCGCGGCGATCACGGCGCCGATCACCCCGAGCGTCACCAGACAGCCCAGCGCCCCCGACCTGCGCGGTGGCTGGGCGGGCCCCGTGACGCTGATGCGCAGGAGGACCACACCGTCGCCGACCTGGGCCGGGACGAGGTCTCCGTGGCGGCACGGCGGGATACGGATGTGGGCGGGGCCGGTCGGCAGGGTGACGGTGAGAATCACGCCCATGGCGGCCTGTTGAGGGGTCAGGGATATGGGGAGTTCGGGCGAGGGCGACGACACCGGCTGCTCCAAGAGGGTGAGGCTGCTGTGGACGCCCGGCACACACGGGCCGAGGCGGTGGCGCGCGGAACGACTGCCTGCGTGAACATGGACGTGCTGTGGTTCGTGGCCCATATGACGTGTGCACGTGGGGAGTTGGTTGCAGCCGGATCTCCCCGGCCTCCGGTCGTCCTACCGGGCCCGCAGCACCCCCTTCACCACCTTCCCGCTCGCGTTCCGCGGCAGCTCCCCCACGAACTCCACCTCCCGCGGCACCTTGTAGTTCGCCATCTCCCGCCGCGCCCACGCGATCAGGTCGTCCGCCGTCAGGACCGCGCCCGGCCGCCGGACCGCGAACGCCTTGCCGACCTCGCCCAGGCGCGCGTCCGGGATGCCGATGACCGCCACGTCCGCGATGTCGGGGTGCAGGCCGAGGAGTTGCTCGATCTCCGCCGGGTAGGCGTTGAAGCCGCCCACGATGAACATGTCCTTGATGCGGTCCGTGATCCGCAGGTTGCCCGCCTCGTCCAGGACCCCCACGTCGCCCGTGTGCAGCCAGCCGTCCTCGTCGATCGCCCGCGCCGTCGCCTCCGAGTCCTCGAAGTAGCCGGCCATCACGTTGTGGCCGCGCACCAGGACCTCGCCCGCCGCCGAGAGACGGACCTCCGTGTCCGGGATCGGGCGGCCGGAGGTCGTGGCGATGACCTCGGCCGGGTCACCCCGGCGGCACATCGTGACGATCCCGCTCGCCTCGGACAGTCCGTACGCCGTCAGGACCGTGCCCACCCCCAGCTCGCCCCGCAGCCGCTCCACCAGCCGCAGCGGCACCACCGCCGCGCCCGTCACCACCAGACGCAGGGCCGAGAGGTCGTACGACGATCGCGAAGGGTGGTCGAGGAGCGACTGGTGCAGCGTCGGCGGGCCCGGCAGCACCGAGATGCGTTCCGCCGCGATGTTGGCGAGGACCGTGTCCACGTTGAAGACCGGCTGCGGCACCATCACCGCGCCCCGCATCAGGCACGCGATGATCCCGGCCTTGTAGCCGAAGGTGTGGAAGAACGGGTTCACGATCAGATAGCGGTCGCCCTCCCGCAGACCGGCGAGGTCGGCCCACACGTCGTAGCAGCGAAGGGTCTGGGCATGGCTGATCACCGCTCCCTTCGGGGCGCCCGTCGTGCCCGAGGTGTAGATGATGTCCGAGGGCGCGGAGGAGTCCAGGGAGTCCGCCCGCGCGCGGACCTCCGCGCCGCTCACCCCGTCGCCCTCCGCCAGGAACGACTTCCAGGTCACGTAGTCGTCCGGGGCCGTCTCGCCCAGCACCACCACCCGTTCCAGGTACGGGAGTTCGGCCTCGGCGCGGCGCAGGGACGCGACGTACGAGGTCCCCAGGAACGTCCCCGTGACGAAGAGCAGCTTCGCCCGGGACCGCGACAGCACGTACGCCGCCTCGGTGCCCTTGAAGCGGGTGTTCAGCGGGACGAGCACCGCGCCCGCGGTCACCGCACCGAGCGCCGAGACGATCCAGTCCAGGGTGTTCGGCGCCCAGATCGCGACCCGGTCGCCCGGCTCCACGCCCGCTGCCATACAGGCCGCGGCGGCACGTTCGACGCGCGCGCCCAGCTCCGCGTACGAGACCCGGGTGCGGCCCTCGACGACCGCCTCCGCCGTCCCGTACCGTTCGGCCGCTGAGTGCACCAGCCCCGCTATGGAGCCCCATTCCAGGTCACCGCGCATCTCCAACCTCCAAAGAGCTGACTGTCCGTCAGATTAGCTGTAGCCTGACGCGCTGTCAGTAGATGACAGCAGCGAGGGGGCGCCGTGCTCAAGGACCGCACAGCCATCGTCGGCATCGGACAGACACCGTTCGCCAAACAGCTCCCCGAGTCCGAGAAGACCCTCGCCTGCCGGGCGATCCTCGCCGCCCTCGACGACGCCGGCATCGCCCCCTCCGAGGTCGACGCCTTCGCCTCGTACACGATGGAGGAGACCGACGAGGTCGAGGTCGCCAAGGCCATCGGCGCCGGTGACGTCACCTTCTTCAGCAAGGTGGGATACGGCGGGGGCGGGTCCTGCGCGACCGTCGGCCATCTCGCCGCCGCCGTCGCCACCGGGCAGGCGAGCGTCGGCGTCGCCTGGCGGTCACGCAAGCGGGGCAGCGGCCCCCGGCCCTGGACCAACACGCAGGCCCAGCTCGCCACCCCCGGCCAGTGGACCCGGCCCTTCGGGCTGCTCCGCCCCACCGACGAGATCGGCATGCTCGCCCGCCGCTACATGCACGAGTACGGCGCCACCCGCGACCACCTCTTCAACGTCGCCCTCGCCTGCCGCAACCGCGCCAACCAGAACCCCGCCGCGATCATGTACGAACGGCCGCTCACCCGCGAGATGTACATGACCGCCCGCTGGATCAGCGAGCCCCTCTGCCTCTTCGACAACTGCCTGGAGACGGACGGGGCGTTGGCGTGCGTGATCGTGAGCGCCGAGCGGGCCCGCGACTGCCGCCAGAAGCCCGTGTACGTCCACGCCGCCGCCCAGGGCCTGCCCGCCCAGCACCACGGCATGGTCAACTACTGGAACGACGACCCGCTCACCGGCCCCGCCTGGACCGCCGCCCGACACCTCTGGAAACAGGCCGACTTCACGCCTGACGATGTCGATGTCGCGCAGATCTACGACGCGTTCACCCCGCTCATCCCCCTCTCCCTGGAGGGCTACGGCTTCTGCGGGCGAGGAGAAGGAGCCGCCTTCACGGAGGGAGGGGCTCTGGAGACCGGCGGACGGCTGCCGATCAACACCGGTGGCGGCGGACTCAGCGAGGCGTACGTCCACGGCTTCAACCTCATCAACGAAGGCGTGAAGCAGCTCCGGGGCGTCTCCACCGCCCAGGTCCCCGACGCCGCCACCTGCCTGGTCACCGCCGGCGAGGGCGTCCCCACATCGGCCATCCTGCTGAGGAACTGAGGAGGACACCATGCTGGCTCCTGTCGTCGACGAGGACGGCGCGCCCTTCTGGGAGTACGCCGCCCGTGGCGAACTCCGGATCCAGGGCTGCGCCCGCTGCGGCGAGCTGCGCTTCCCGCCCCGGCCCTGCTGCCCGCACTGCCAGTCCTTCGACAGCGAGTGGCGGCTGATGTCCGGGCGGGGCCGCATCTGGTCGTACGTGCTCCCCCACCCGCCGCTCCTGCCCGACTACGCCGCCCAGGCCCCGTACAACGCCGTCGTCGTCGAGCTCGCCGAAGCGCCCCGCATCCGGCTCGTCGGCAACGTCGTCGCCACCCCGGACGCCCCCCTGAACTCCGTCGACCCGGCCCGGCTGCGGATCGGGGCGGGCGTGAAGGTGGCGTTCGCCGAGGTCGACGGCGTGACCGTGCCCCGCTGGCTTCTGGAGCGCGGATGACCATCGATGTCGTACGCGACAAGGAGAGCGGCGTCGCCGTCGTCACCCTCGGCCGGGCCGAGAAGCACAACGCCCTGACCCTGGACATGGTCCGCCAACTCACCGACGCATGGCGGGAGTTCCGGTACGACGACACCGTACGCGCGATCGTCGTCACCGGCGCCGGGCAGCGGGCCTTCTGCACCGGCATCGACCGGGAGGCGGCCATGGGGATCCCGCAGCCTTCTTCCCCGTACACGATCGACGATCCGCTGATCGCCATCGGGCCCAAGGCGAACGACCTGTGGAAACCGGTCGTCGCCGCTGTGGAGGGCATGGCCTGCGGTGGCGCGTTCTATCTCCTCGGCGAGGCCGAGTTCCTCGTCGCCGGCGAGGACGCCACCTTCTTCGACCCGCACACCACCTACGGGATGGTCAGTGCCTTCGAGACCATCCACATGGCGCAGAAGATGCCGTTCGGGGAAGTCGCGCGGATGGCCCTGATGGGGAGCGCGGAGCGGATCTCGGCCCGGCGGGCGTACGAGACGGGGCTCGTCTCCGAACTGACGGAACCCGGCGGGGCACTGGCCGCCGCCCGCCGGGCCGCCGCCGTCATCGCCGGATACCCCACGGAGGCGGTCCAGGGCACGGTGAGGGCGCTCTGGTCGGCCAAGGGGCCCGCCCGCGCTCAGGCCCTCGCCCACGCCCCGCACCTGGTCACGCTCGGGAACCTGCCGGCGGAGCGGCAGGCCGAGCTGTTCACCGGGCGGGGCGGGGGGAGCGGCTTCCGGCTGCGCTAGCGCCCTGGGACTCGGGTCAGCCGATGGTGCGGTCGGCGTCGACGACCACGCACCGGGTGTACTCGGAGCCGTCGCCGGTGCCGGTGTACGGGGTGGTCGCCTCGGCCGTCTTCGAGGCACCGGCCTCGACGCGCACGTCGTCGGCCTTCGCCATCGCGACGCTGGCGCTCGGGTCGCCCTTGAACTGCAGCGAGACGTCGTAGACGTATGCCGAGGAGTCGCTGTTGGTGATCGTCACCTTGGCGACCAGGTTCTTGCGGTCGTCGCTGAGCTTGCACTCGTCGATGCGGACGTCGCGCTGCGCCTTGTCCCTCGACGAGCCGCCGACGCCGCCGGTGGTCACGCCACCGCTGCTGGAGCTGCTGCTGTCGGAGCCGCCGCTGCTGGAGCTGCTGCTGTCGGAACCGCCGGAGCTGCTGGAGCTGCTGGAACCGCCGGAGCCGCTGGAGCTGCCGCCGCCGCAGCTGGCGCCGTGGGAGCCGCGGGCGCCGGTGAGCGCGACCAGAGCGATGCCGAAGACAGCGATGGCACGGACATGACGAAGCTTCACGCTTCAACCCCCGTTGAATGTGCAGAGTGCGAATGAGCGGAGTAGATGCGCCGTCCTTGACGGGCGCACGTCACCCTACTGGACGGAGATCCCTGCGATTTCACACGTCCTGACCCGGTCGACCGCGCTCGGCGACTCCATCGCCATGTCGAAGGTCCTGGTCTCCCCCGGCCCGACGGTGACGTCCTTGGACGCCTCGTCCCACTTCATTCCTCCCGCGTCCTGGAACTCCAGCTCAACGCGGAAGGTCTGCGTCACCGACGCCCGCGAGGTGATCCGGACACTGGCGGTGGTGTCCTCCTTCCGGGCCGGTCGGCCTTTGCGCTTCTTCTGCGCGAACTTCACACAATCCACCACCGTCACCTCGGCCGGAGCGGAGGACGAGGTGACCGTGGGGGTGGGGGTGGGGGTGGAGTCGGTCGGGTACGGGTCGGAGCCACCGGAGCCGCCGCTCAGGTCGTCGTCGTGGTCGTAGTCGTTGTTCTTCTTCTTGGAGCTGGAGCAGCCCCCGCCGCCGCCGGAACTCCCGCTCCTGCTCTTGCTCTTGCCGCTGCCGCCCTTGCCCCCGCTGGAGCTCGTCTGGAAGCCCGTCAGCGCGAGCACCACCACGGTGAGCGTCGCCGCGAGCCGCAGGCCCCTGCGGCGCGCCGTCCCCGTTGCCATTCCCGCTCCTTCTGTCGTGTCCGCGCCACCCTAGCGCCGCGTGGCGGGCCCCCCTCACCCGGCGTAGCGTCATGACCGAGAGCCGGACCGAAGGAGGCCGATCGATGGTCCGTAACGTCATCGGCTCGGTTCTGGCCCTCGCCGGAGCGACGGCCGCCGTCTGGAGCCCCTTCCGTGCCTGGTACGACGGCCGTCACGGCAGCGACTACCGCATCGAGGACCTGTTCGGCGGCATCACCGACGCGAAGGCGGAGGTGATCGGCTCGATCCTGCTCCCGTTCGCCTTCGCGGCTCTCGTCACCCTGCTCGGTGTGGTGCTGCGCTCCCGGCTGATCGTCGCCCTCGCCGGAGTGATCGTGCTCGGCTTCACCATCCTGTGGATGGTCCGGGTCGGACAGGCCGAGGGCAGCCTCTCGGTCGGCGGCGACGGTACGGGGCTCGGCGACGGAGTCGCCAACGCCTTCGGAGGCGCGGTACTGCTCCTCATCGGCGCCGTGGTCATGTCGGGCCGCACCCGCCCGCACACCGTGCCCCTCGAACCGGAGCCGACGCACCCCACGCAACCCACGCACCCCACGCAGGACGACGGCCCGTACGTGTCACCCGATCAGCCCGCGCCCACCCGGACGATGGACGTACCCGCCTGGGACCCGCGTCACGAGGGGCCCCCGAACCACCGGGCCTAGGCTCACACCCTCGGCGCCGCGCTCCGCCCCGTCGCCGTGCCCTTCACCGCGTCGAGCGCGTACACGCACCGGTCCTTGCTGCACGCGTACACCACCCCGCCCCGCGCCACCGGCGAGCCGGTGATCTCGCCGCCGGTCGCCAGCTTCCAGCGCAGCTGGCCGCCCGTCGCGTCCAGCGTGTACAGGACGTGGTCCGCCGAACCGAAGTGCACCCGCCCGTCGGCGACGACCGGCGTGCCGACCAGCTCGCCGCCCGCCGCGAACCGCCACTTCGGCGTGCCGGTGACCGCGTCGAGCGTGTACAGCGCGCTGCCGCTGCCCACATGGACGTTCCCGTCGACCACCAGGACCGGCTCGACCGACTGCCGGGACTCGGTCGCGATCCGCCAGCGGTCCTGACCGGTCGTCGCGTCCAGTGCGTACACCGTGCCGAGGTAGTCGGCGAGGTACACCCCACCGCCCGTGACCGCCGGGCCGGGCGCGAAGGCCGGCGGAGAGAGGAAGACCGCGGGCGCCTCGAAGTGCCAGCGGACGTGCCCGCCCGCGATGTCGATCGACAGGACACGCGTACCGGCCGCGACGTACACGCAGCCGTCCTCCGCCGGAGCCACCCGCACCGGCACGTTGCCGCACGAGGCGGCGTCGCCGACCGGGTACGACCAGCGCTCCACACCCGTACGGGCGTCAAGCGCCTGGAGCCGGGCGTCCCGCCACACGTACACCGTGTCGCCGTGCACGGCGGGCCCCGCCTCCGGGGTCTCGAAGTCGGTCTGCGCGCCGGTGATCTCCCACAGCTTGGCGCCGTTGGAGGCCTCCCAGCCCTGGACGCCGCCGCCCCGCGTGCCGGTGACGACCGTGCCCCGGTCGACCTTGAGGGAGTACACCCAGGCGTCCGTCCGGAGCCGCCAGCGCTCGCTGCCGTCGGTCGCGTCGAGGGCGTACAGCGTGGGCCCGTCGGAGGCGTGGATACGGCCCTGGGCCACCGCCATCGACCAGGCGACGTCCCGCGTCTTGAACTGGCGGCGGCCACTGGCCACGTCCAGGGCGTGCACCTCGAAGGAGGTCACGTAGAGCAGGTCGCCGGCGACGACCGGGGTGCCCCAGACGTCGTTCGACATCCGGAAGCGCCAGGGCCGCCAGTGCGCGGGCTCCGGTGCGGGCTCCGGCGCGGCCTCCTGTGCCGGAGGGGGTACGGACAGCGGGCGGGAACCCGGCGGCGGGCCGGGCTCGGCGCCGTTCGCACCGCCGCCGGGCGGCCGGATCCAGCCGGTGGCCGTACCGGCCTCGGCGACCACGCCGCCGATCGCGGCGCGGGTGTCGGCGACCCGGGGGCCTGGGCCGATCGGGACGGCGGCGCCGGCCAGCCGTACGGGACCACCGGACTCGGCGGGGGCCGCGTGCCGGCCGCCACCGCCGCCACCACCGCCGTGGCCGGGGCGCGGGTCGCCGCCCCACTCCGGCGCCTGCCGGGGCGGGCGCGGCGGGGTGGGCGGGGCGGCCGGGGGCGGCGGCGTGCTCGGGCGGCCGCCGCGGCGCGACTCGATCATGGCGGTGGCCGACTGCGGCAGCCAAGCCGACGCCGTACCGCTGTCGTCACTGCCCGGGCCGAAGAGGTGCGGTGCGAGCTGGGCCTGGAGATCGGCCGGGGTGGGACGGCGCGAGACGTCCATCTGCATACAGGACTCGATGAGCGGACGCAGCTCGTCCGGCAGCCCCTCCAGGTCCGGACCCTCCCTGAGCAGCATGAACACCGTCTCGACGGGGTTCGCGCCATGGAAGGGGGCATGACCGGTGGCGGCGAAGACCAGCATCGAGCCGAGCGAGAAGACATCGCTCGCGCCGGTCACGCTGCGCGAGTCGCGCGCCTGCTCGGGCGACATGTACGCGGGCGTGCCGACGGCGACGTTGGTCATGGTCAGCCGGGTGTTGGAGACCCCCGAGGCGATACCGAAGTCGATCACCCGGGGGCCGTCCTCGACGACGAGGACGTTGGACGGCTTCAGGTCGCGGTGGACCAGGCCCGCGCCGTGGATGGACTGCAGGGCCTCGGCTACCCCGGCGGCCAGCCAGCGCACGGCCGGGGCCGGCAGCGGCCCGCACTCGTTCACTATCTCTTCGAGGGAGGGCGCGGGTACGTAGGCGGTGGCAAGCCACGGCACGGCGGCGCGCGGGTCGGCGTCGACGACGGCGGCCGTGTAGAAACCGGAGACGGCCCGGGCGGCCTCGACCTCACGGGTGAAGCGGACGCGGAACAGCTGGTCCTCGGCGAGCTCGGTCCGCACGGTCTTGATCGCCACGCGCCGCCCGGACGCCGAGCGCGCGAGATAGACGAGACCCATGCCACCTGCACCGAGCCGGCCCAGCACCTCGAAGGGCCCGATCCGTCTCGGGTCGTGCTGCGTCAGCTGCTCCACTTGCCTGCCACCTCCCCGTACGGGCCATGAGAATACGGCCCCGTGGCCCTGATTCTTCCTGTCCGAGGCGGCGGTTGCGAACCCGGGGGCGGATCGGGGTGTCTTACCTCATATCGTCGGACGAGGCGGGGGGCTTTTCGGCCGATTCGACGGGTTCGGAGGCGGGCTCGGAGGCGGGCTCGGCGGAAGGCTCGTCGGCCGGTGTGTCCTTCGGCTCCGCGAGGATCGCGAAGCGGGCGCCCTGGTTGTCGTGGAGGACGGCGATGCGGCCGTGCGGGGTGTCGAAGGGCGGGTTCGTGACCCGGCCGCCTTCGGCGACGGCCGTCGCGCAGGCCGCGTCGCAGTCGGCGACGGCGAAGTAGATGAGGACGTGCCCCGGCATCTCGGCCGGGAAGGCGTCGGTGAGAACGGCCCGGCCGCCGAACGCGGTGTCGTCGCCCGGGCGGGAGCCGGGCGGGGACCAGACGCGGTAGTCGAAGTCGCTCTCCCTGCCCTCCTCGCCCGGTTCCACCTGGCGGCCGAGGTAGCCGAAGACGGAGGCGTAGAAGGTGTCGACCGCGTCCCGTTCCCTCGTATAGACCTCCATCCAGCAGAAGGAGCCGGGGAGCATCGTCTTCTCGAAGCCGTTGTCGTCGCCGGCCTGGCGCAGTCCGAAGACGGCGCCGCCCGGGTCGGCGGCGAGCGCGAGGACGCCGAAGGGGCCCACGGGATACGGCTCCATGATCATCTGCCCGCCGGCGGCCTTGATCCGGGCGGCGAGCGTGCCCGCGTTCTCGGTGGCGAGGTAGACGGTCCACGTGGTGGGCATCCGGCCGTCGCGCTTCGGTACGAGTCCGGCGACGCGCTTGCCGTCGCTGAGGGCCTCGTCGCGGTCGGGGTCGAAGGTCCAGCCGAAGAGCGCGCGGTAGAACCGCTTCCCGGCCTCCAGGTCGGGGAGCTGCGCCTCCACCCAACAAGGGGTGCCCTCTGTGAATACCGCCATGGCTCCACGCTAGGCCGGGGGCTGTCCCTGCGCACGCCCCATAATCGAACATACCGCCATATAGGGAGGCGCGGGGACGGGGATCCTTGAGTTGTCCACCGAAGTTGTCCACAGGCTGTTAATAAGCCTATTCGAGCCAGGACTGTCCCCCGGCCCTCCGGGAGCCGTCCGGGGCCCGCTGCGGGAGCCGTCCGGGAGCCGTGGCGGAGCCGCCCCCGGCAGCTGCCCCCGGAGGGGTGCACCCCATTTGCAGTCGGCCGAATCGCGCGCCGATCACCCCTCGGTAAGCTGACGGCATGACAGGACAAGTACGCACCGTCGACGGCCGCGTGGCCGGACGACGCGGTCAGGCGACGCGGCAGAAGCTGCTCGACTGCCTCAGCGAGATGCTCAGCTCCTCGCCGTACCGGGACGTCAAGGTCATCGACGTGGCCCGGAAGGCGGGCACTTCACCCGCGACGTTCTACCAGTACTTCCCGGACGTCGAGGGCGCCGTCCTCGAGATCGCGGAGGAAATGGCCAAGGAGGGCGCCGCATTGACCGAACTGGTCTCCGGCCGCTCCTGGGTCGGCAAGGCCGGCTGGCAGACCTCCGAGGAACTGGTCGAGGGCTTCCTGGACTTCTGGCGCAAGCACGACGCGATCCTGCGGGTCGTGGACCTCGGCGCCGCGGAGGGCGACAAACGGTTCTACAAGATCCGCATGAAGATCCTGAACTCCGTCACCAACTCCCTTACGGACGCGGTGAAGGAGCTCCAGTCGAAGGGGAAGGTCGACAAGGACGTCAGCCCCGCGGCGATGGCGGGCTCCCTGGTGGCGATGCTGGCCTCGGTGGCCGGCCACCAGAAGGGCTTCCAGACCTGGGGCGTGAAGCAGGCCGAACTGAAGCCGAATCTGGCGCTGTTGGTGCACTTGGGCATCACGGGCAAGAAGCCGACGAAGTAACGCCAGCTGCCAGAACTCTTCGTCCGTCCTGTCGCGCCGACGGCGGTCCCTCTTTGCGAGACCGTCGTCGGCGTTCCCATGTCGGGACCTCGTATTACCGCCTCGTCAGGCGGAAGAGCCGGATCTCCCGCTCCACCCGCGCCTGGTACGTCGCGTACGGCGGCCAGAACCCGAGCACGGCCCGCCACGCGGCCTCCCGCTCCTCCCCCGCGAGCAGCTCCGCCCGTACGGGGATCGTCTCGCCCCGCCAACTCACCTCCGCGTCCGGGTGTTTCAGCAGGTTCGCGGTCCAGGCCGGATGTCCCTCGCGCCCGAAGTTGGACCCGATCAGGATCCAGGTCCCGCCGGGCTCCGGCATGCACGCGAGCGGCGTCACCCGCGGCCGGCCGGACTTGGCGCCCTTCGCCGTCAGGATGACCCCGGGCAGCATCTGGGCGCTCAGCATGACCTTTCCGCGCGTCAGCCGGTGCACGGCCCGGTCCATCGCCGGGATGACGTGCGGGGCGACCTTCGCGAAGGCCCTTGTGGACGACACCTTCTGCATCAGGCGCACACCGACGGATCCGGCCCGGGCGGGCATCAGGCAGCCACCTCCCCGAAGAGCCCTGTCACCTGGGCCGCCCGCTCGCGCAGTCGGCGCGCGGGCCCGAAGAGCAGCTCGTCGGCCGTCGCCCGTTTGAAGTAGAGGTGCGCCTCGTGCTCCCAGGTGAAGCCGATGCCGCCGTGCAGCTGGATCGTCTCGCCGGCCACGGTCCGCAGCGCCTCCAGGGCGGCGGCGAGGGCCAGCGCGCCCGACCCGGGGTCCCGGGCGGCGCCGTACGTCAGCGAGCGCGCCGCCTCCACCTGGACGTACAGGTCGGCGACCCGGTGCTTGACCGCCTGGAAGGAGCCGACGGGCCGGCCGAACTGTTCGCGGGAGCCGACGTACTCCACCGTACGGTCGAGGGCGGCCTGGGCCGCGCCGAGCGCCTCGGCCGCGAGCGCCACGGCCGCCGTCCGCCCGGTCGCGGCGAGCGCGCCGAGCACGTCGACCGGCTCCTCGCCGAGCAGTTCGGCGTCCACGTCCCGCAGTTGGACCGATGCCTGGGAGCGGGTCGCGTCGAGGGTGGGCTGCCGTACGCGGACGAGTCCGGCGGCGTCCCCACGTACGAGGAAGAGCAGGGTCCGGCTCCGCGCGAAGCCTCCGGCGTGGGCGGCGACCAGGAGCAGGCCGGCGCTGTGCCCGTCGAGGACCTGGGTCACCTCCCCGTACAGCTGCCACCCCTCGCCCGTGGCCCGCGCCTGGACGCCGCCGGCCCGTCCGCCGCCGGCGACCCAGGAACGGTTGTCGCCCGTCAGACCGAGGGCGAGGGCGAGGGCGGCCCCGGGGACGGCGAGTGCGCAGGTCAGGGTTCCGTCGGCGATGCGCGGCAGCAGCTCGGCGCGCTGCCCCTCGCTGCCGAGGGCGAGGATCGGCGGGGCGGCGAGGAGGGCGGTGGCGAGGAGCGGCGAGGGGGCGAGGGCCCGGCCGGTCTCCTCGCAGGCGAGGGCGAGTTCGGCGGGGCCGCAGCCCACGCCTCCGTACGCCTCGGGAAGGGCGAGACCGGACAGTCCGAGGGTGCCGGACATCCGGTTCCACAGGTCGGTGTCGTACCCCTCGGGGGTCGCGACGGCGGCGCGGACCTCGGCGGGTCCGGACCGTTTGGCGAGCAGTTCGCGCAGGGTGCGGCGGATCTCGTCCTGCTCCGCGGTGAAGGCGGCGTCCATGGAGCTCCCCTCCGTATCTGACGGCCCGTCATGTTAGGCCGGGCGGAGGCAGAAACCCAGAGCCGGGAGGGTGGGATCTCTCGGGATCGGCCGCCGGAACGCGCGCCCGGTCAGCAGTCCTCCCCCGGCGCCTTCGCCGTCGCCCGCAGCAGGTCCCGTACGAGGGTGAAGTCGACGCGCTCCGGGCGGCGGAAGCGCAGGCACCCCTTGCCCATGTCCTGGTCGGCGAGCCGGCCCTCGAAGCCCTCCCGGACGTCCGGCCGCATCAGATAGAAGGAGATGTAGTGCTTCTGTTCCGCGAAGGCGATCTCCGGCTCCCCGCCCGGCCGCCGGTACGCGGGCATGCCGTAGGCCATGACCTCCTCGAAGCCGTGCAGCTCGGTGCGGCAGAGCTCGCGGATCCGGACGAGAGCCGTCAGCCGGTCCGGCTCCACGACCTCGGCGAGGTAGGTGTCGACGTCTTCGGCCGCGCTTCTCGGCATCCGATTCTCCCTATCTGATGTACCGTCAGATTCATGCCCACCACTTCACGGAACCGCGACCGCGCCGGGCGGCGCCGCGTCGCCGTCGTCGGCATATCCCTCTCCGACTGCGGCCGCGTCGACGAGGCCACTCCTTACACTCTGCACGCCCAGGCCGCCCGCCGCGCCCTCGCGGACAGCGGACTCGACCGCTCGGTGATCGACGGTCTCGCCTCGGCGGGGCTCGGCACCCTCGCCCCGGTCGAGGTCGCCGAGTATCTGGGCCTGCGCCCCCGCTGGGTGGACTCGACCGCCGTCGGCGGCGCCACCTGGGAGGTCATGGCGGCGCACGCCGCCGACGCAATCGCCGCGGGGCACGCCAACGCCGTCCTGCTGGTCTACGGCTCGACCGCCCGCGCGGACATCAAGGCCCGGCGGCGCACCTCGAACCTCTCCTTCGGGGCGCGCGGCCCGTTGCAGTTCGAGGCCCCTTACGGGCACACCCTGATCGCCAAGTACGCGATGGCCGCCCGCCGCCACATGCACGAGTACGGGACGACCCTGGAGCAGCTCGCCGAGGTCGCCGTCCAGGCGCGGGCGAACGCCGCACTCAACCCGGAGGCGATGTTCCGCGAGCCGGTCACCGTCGACGAGGTACTCGACGGCCCGATGATCGCCGACCCGTTCACCAAGCTCCACTGCTGCATCCGCAGCGACGGCGGCTGCGCGGTGCTGCTCGCGGCCGAGGAGTACGTACCGGACACGGCGAAGGCCCCCGTCTGGATCCTCGGCACGGGCGAGCACGTCTCGCACACCACGATGTCGGAGTGGGAGGACTTCACGGTCTCGCCGGCGGCGGTCAGCGGCCGGCTCGCGTTCGAGCGGGCGGGGGTGCGGCCGGAGGACATCGACCTCGCGGAGATCTACGACGCCTTCACGTACATGACGCTGGTGACGCTGGAGGACCTGGGCTTCTGCGCGAAGGGCGAGGGCGGCCCGTTCGTCCAGGAGAAGGACCGGCTGCCGGTGAACACGGACGGCGGCGGGCTCTCGGCCTGCCACCCGGGGATGCGGGGCCTGTTCCTGCTGGTGGAGGCGGTGCGGCAGCTGCGCGGGGAGGCGCCGGGGCTCCAGGTGCGCCGGGCGGACGGGAGCCTGCCGGAGCTGGCGGTGGCGTCGGGGACGGGGGGCTGGTTCTGCTCGTCGGGGACGGTGGTCCTTGGCCGGGGCTGAGCCAGGCCCCTTCGATCTATACATCTGTCATAGACAAGCGTGTAGGACATCCGTATAGTCGTCGGTGTGGAGGGCGAGCGCGCCCCCGCACCCACCCGACGAGGAGTCCTGCCATGACGCACACGCCCGCGAACAAGACCGTCCTCATCTCCGGCGCCTCGGTCGCCGGCCCCGCCCTCGCCCTCCTGCTCCACCGCTACGGCTTCACCGTCACCGTCGTCGAGCGCGCCCCCGAGCTGCGTACCGGCGGCTACAAGGTCGACATCCGCGGCACGGCGATCGAGGTCTGCCGCCGGATGGGGATCCTCGACGAGATCCGCGCCGGCTCCACGGACATGGACGGCGGTTCGTACGTCGACTCCCAGGGCCGTACGGTCGGGCAGATGCCCGCCGAGATCTTCGGCGGCCGGGTCGAGCAGGACGACGAGATCATGCGCGGCGACCTCGCCCGGATCCTGTACGAGCGGACCCGCGACGACGTCGCGTACGTCTTCGGCGACTCCATCGCCGCCCTGCACGACGACGGGGACGGCGTGGACGTCACCTTCGAGCGCGGTACGCGCCGCCGCTTCGACCTGGTGGTCGGCGCGGACGGCATGCACTCCAACACCCGGCGCCTCGTCTTCGGCGACGAGCGGCGCTTCAAGCGGTACCTGGGCGCGTACATCTCGATCTTCACCGCCCCCAACCACCTGGGCCTCACCCGCTGGGAGACGTACCACGCCCGCCCGAACAAGCTGGTCTCCGTCTACAGCACGGCGGGCGAGCAGGCGCACACGGCGAAGAACTGCTTCGTCTTCGCCGCGCCCGAGGAGCTCGCCTACGACCACCGGGACACGGACGCGCAGAAGCGGCTGCTCGCCGACGCCTTCGCGGGCGACGACTGGGAGATTCCACGCCTGATCGCCGATTCGGCCGGCGCCGAGGACTTCTACTTCGACGCGATCGCGCTCATCGAGATGGACCGCTGGTCGCGCGGCCGCGTCGTCCTCCTCGGCGACGCCGCCCACTGCGCCTCCCCCGCCTCCGGCCAGGGCACGGGCCTCGCCCTCACCGGCGCGTACGTCCTGGCGGGCGAACTGGCGGCGGCGCACGGCGACCACACGACGGCCTTCGAGGCGTACGAGAGCGTGATGCGCCCGGGCGTGGAGCTGAACCAGAAGTTCGCGGCGGGCTTCGCCAAGGAGATGACGGTCTCCTCGCGATGGAAGATCGCCCTGCGCATGTTCATGGTGCGCACCCTCCCCCGGACCCCGTGGAAGAACCTGATCGCGAAGAAGATCCGCGACGAGATCCAGCGCGCGGCCCACGCGGTCCCGGTGAAGGAGTACGGGTGCTAATCGTCCGGTGTACGGGTACTACTCGTCCGGTCCTGTCCAGTCGAAGGGGATGTGCTTGCTGGACTGGCCCACGCGGTCCCATTGGAAGCCGAACGCGTCGGCACGGTCGGCCGTCGCCCGGCCCCAGGTCACGGTCTGGCCCGGCCCGGTCTCCGAACCCGGCAGGTTGGTCGACTGGACCCGCGCACCCTCCGGCGTCGTGGGCCCGGTGAGCGCCTCGGCGCCCGACTCGACAAGGCCCGGGATCGAGGCGCGCCAGCTGCCGAGGTCGTCGTCGATGTCCACCTCGATACGGGCGAAGTCCATGCCCCGCATCTCGGCGCCGAACATGCTGATCATTTCGGCGGGCCAGCTGCCGGCCTGACCACTGAAGATCATCTGTAGTGCCGTCCGCTGCTCGTCGTCGGCCCGCTCGTCGAAGAAGACCGCCGCGTACGCATCGGAGTGCTCGGCCCACACGTTCCCGACGAAGGAACCGAGCATCAGTACGTTGAGGCCGTCCAGGGAGACGTCACCGTAGCGTCCCTCCTTGACGTGCCAGACCAGGATTCCGTCGCATTCGCCGAATGTCGGCAGCTGCGCGAACGTGCACGGACACGGCACATTGCACCTACAGGTGTCGAACCAGTCCCCGGACACGTGCCACTTCGGAACAGTCTCTGTCGGCGCCGACATGTCACTGCCTCCTCGCGAAACGCCCCACGATCGGTGGCGCAATCCCCCTCTCATTGTCCGCCTTGTACACCCCTCGCGCACCCGCCTAGCCTTGAAGAAGACGGGGTCGGCACCGTCTGAGCAGCCGAATTGCTTGACGGTGCGACTATCTCGAGCTGTCGAGCAGTCGGGAGCAGTCATGACATGGAGTATCTCGGGCAACTACGTTGGTGGTTGCTCATGCGCGATGGTCTGCGGGTGCGCCGTCGACGCGAAGCCGCGCGATCCCCAGGGGCGCGAGGAATGCCTCGGATGTGTCGTCTTCCACGTGACCGAGGGCCGGTTGGACGATGTGGACCTGTCCGGGGTGGACTTCGCCCTCTACAACCATTTCCCCTCCAACCTGACATCGGGTGGCTGGAAGGTCGCCTTCGTCGTCGACGACAGCGCCAGCGACGCCCAGGCCGACGCCCTGGACCGCATCCTGTCCGGCCGTGAAGGCGGCGCGTTCGGCGAACTCGCCCAGTTCTACGGCGAGAACATGGGCATGGAGCGGGCGAGCATCTCGCTGACGGACGGGGAGACCCCCCAGGTCAGCGTCGCCGGAAAGACCGAGCTCACCTTCGAACCCCTCCGCGGGCCCGACGGGAATCCCACCACGATGAAGAACGCGATGTTCGGATTCTCACCGGAGTTCACCCTGGGCCGTACGACCGGGAGTTCGAACGCGTTCGGTCTGACCTTCGAGCCGTCGTACGGCGAGGTGTCGGACTTCGCCTTCTCGAGCGAAGCAGCCGAAGGGGCGCCGATCGGACGCTAGCGGGCGGATCATCGATCATCGATCGACACGCTCGCGCACATACTCGCGCACATAGAGGAGCAGGGTGCTGATGCCTCCTCCTCCTGAACGACCACGTGTGCTGGCGACCGTCTTCTCCCGCGCCTCGCTGACCCGGTGCGTACCGATCGCCCTGCTGGTCGGCACGCTGCTGTCCTCGGTCAACCAGGGTTCGGTCATCGCGTCCGGCGAGGCGGACGCGGCGACTGCCGTGCGCATCGCGGTCAACTTCGTGGTGCCGTTCTGCGTGTCCAGTGCCGGATTCCTCAGCTGCCGAAGGGCGGCATGGCGAACGGCGACGCTACCGTCCACCCGCGGGGACCGGGCCTACGGTGTCCGCATGAGCGACTTCGAGAGCACCCTGCGCGCCCTGCGGGTCTGGGACACCGACCTGCCGACCTTCGCCCCCGAGACGGCCCCCACCGCCCCGCTGCCGTTGTTCCACGACTGGTTCGTGGCGGCGGCCCAGGCGGGGCAGGCCGAGCCCCACACGATGTCCCTGGCGACCGTGGACGAGAACGGCCGGCCCGACGTCCGTACGGTCATGCTGCACGACGCCGACGAGCGCGGCTGGCACTTCGCCTCGCACGCCACCAGCGCCAAGGGCCGCCAGCTCGCCGCCCATCCCGAGGCCGCGCTCGGCTTCTACTGGCCGGTTCAGGGAAGGCAGGTTCGGGTACGGGGCCGGGTCACGACCGGGACGGCGGAGGAGGCGTACGAGGATCTGCACGCGCGCACGACGGGGGCGCTGGCCTCCGCGCTGGTGGGCCGGCAGAGCGAGGTGCTCGGGTCGGCGGAGGAGCTGACGCGGGCGAGCGAGGCGGCCTGGGAGCGGGCGAACGCCGAGCCGGACGCCCACTCCCCCACCTGGACGCTGTACGTCCTGGAGCCGGCCGAGGTCGAGTTCTTCCAGGGCGACGAGCAGCGCCGCCATGTGAGGCTGCGGTACCGCAGGGAAGCCGGGGGCTGGGTACGGGAGCTGCTCTGGCCGTGACCCGGGCGCGGGCGCACCATGAGAAGAGGAGGTGGAACGAAATGGGTACGTTCATGGACGTCCACCACAACATGGTGGGCATCACCGCTGAGCAGCTCAGGGAAGCGCATGCCGCCGACCTCGCGATAGAGAAGGACGAGGGCGTGCACTTCGAGAGGGCGTGGGCGGACCCGGAGTCGGGCACGGTCTACTGCCTCTCCCACGGCCCCTCGGCCGAGGCGGTGCAGCGCATCCACTCCCGTACGGGTCATGCGGCGGACGAGATCCACGAAGTGCCGCTCAGCGTCTGACCTGACTCCTTTGCGGACGCATCGGAAAACGCATACGCCCGCGATACGGTCCGCCGTCTTCACTGACGGCATGGACCACCGCACATCACCGTCAGCCCCAGCCCGCCGTACGCGCAGGATCGTGATCGTCGGTCTGGCGATCCTCGGTGCGGCGATCGCCGCGTTCGGCCCTGGCCACACGGTCCTGATGATGTTGTCCATGCCGCTGCGCCGGCCGCAGTGGCACGTCTTCTTCGGCACGTTCAACGGCGTGGCACTCATCACGGTCGCCGCACTGCCGCTGGCCGCGCCGGCGGCGTGGGCGCTGGCACGCCGGCGGAGGGCCGCCGGCGTCGCGTCGGCGTCGGCGTGGCGGATGTCGCTGGCCGAGGTCGGCATCGTCTACGGGACGGTGCCGTGGGTCTGGGGCATCATGCTGCCGGGCGACGAGGCCGGCGCCGTCGTGAGCCTGGTACCACTGCGGGACCTGCACACGGTCCTCGCTGCCGGGGAGACGTCCCAGATCGTCGGCAACCTGCTGGTGTTCGCGGCGCTGGGCTTCCTCGCCCCGCTGCGGTTCGCGGCGCTGGCGTCGCTACCGCGGATCCTGGCGCTCGGCGCGGGCTGCTCGGTCCTGGTCGAGACCGCGCAGTACGTCCTGCGGCTTGACCGGGTGTCCTCCGTGGACGACGTACTGCTCAACGCCACCGGCGCCGGCCTTGCCGCGCTGGCGTCGCGCCGCTGGTGGCGCCCTCCGGCCGGAGCGTCGTCGGACCGCCGCCGACCGGTCCCGGTGTCGGCGGGGTAAGCCGTCAGGCCGGGCCGAGGACGCAGAACTCGTTGCCCTCCGGGTCGGTCAGAACCTTCCACGGGAAGTCGCCCCGGCCTGCGTCGGCGGGCGTCGCGCCGAGGGCCTTGAGCCGGGCCACCTCCGCCGCCTGACCGTCACCGTCGAACGGGTAGGGCGCCAGGTCGAGATGGACGCGGTGCCGCATGTCCTTCAGGTGGGGCGTGCGGAGGAACTCCAGATACGGGCCGGCCTTGGCGGAACGCAGCAGCGCGTGATCGTCGGTCACCTCGTGCAGGGTCCAGTTCATCGCCTCGCCCCAGAACCGGGCCATGGCCCGCGGGTCCGCGCAGTCGACGACCACCGCGGCGATCGGCCCGGTGTCCCGGTAGCTCTCCCGAGGTTCCAGGACGCAGAACACGTTGCCCTCCGGGTCGGCCATGACCGTCCGCGGGAGGTCGCCCGGGCCCCCGTCGGCGGGCGTCGCGCCGAGCTCCTTCAGGCGCGCGACCAACTCCGCGTGATGGGCCGCTGAGCTGGTGGCGAGTTCGATGTGCGCGCGGTATTTCACGGTTTCGGGGTCCGGGACGGCGATGACATCGACGCGGACGGCAGCGGGGTCCGGCCAGGTGACACCCACGGGCATGACGCTGGTCGCGCCAGGCCCCTCGCTGGAGACATCCCAGTCGAGCGCCTCCGCCCAGAACCGGCCGAGCGCCGAGTCGTCCCGGGCTTTGAGATTCACCTCGAAAAGATGCAGCGCCATGCAACGGACCCTATAGACCGGTAAGTTCGGACGGTAGTTCCACGGTGACGCGGATCCCGCCGGCAGAGCGCGGGGTGAGGGTGAGTGTTCCGTCGTGTGCCTGGGTGATGGTGTTGACGATGGCCAGGCCGAGGCCGACGCCCGCGTGGTCCGCGTGGACGCGCTCGGTGCCGCGCTGGAACGGCTCGGTGAGGGTCGAGACCAGCTGGGGGCTGAGCTTCTCGCCGGTGTTCTCGACCGTGAGCGCCACGGTCTTGGGGCGGACGCGGGTACTGACCCACACGGTGCCCTGTTCGGGCAGGTTGTGCACGATCGCGTTCTGCACGAGGTTCGCCGTCAACTGCAGCAGGAGCGCGGGGGAACCGATGGTGGGGGCGATGTCGCCCGAGGTCTCGATGGTGACGCCGAGCTTCTCCGCCAGGGGGAGAAGCGTTTCGGTGGCTTCCTCCGCCAGGAGCGACAGGTCGACGTGTTCTCGGGTGAAGGACCGCTGTTCGGCGCGGCTGAGCAGAAGCAGTGCTTCGGTGAGGTCGATCGCCCGGGTGTTGACGGCGTGGAGACGGTCGATGGTGTCGCCGTGGTCGCGGGTCGGATCGGTACGGGCCACGTCGAGAAGTGCTTTCGAGATCGCGAGCGGGGTCCGCAACTCGTGAGAGGCGTTGGCTGCGAATCTCCGCTGTTCGGCGACGTGCGCTTCGAGCCGTGCGAGCATGCCGTCGAAGACGTCGGCGAGTTCGCGAAACTCGTCCTTACGGCCTTCCAACCGGATCCGGTGGGAGAGTGACCCGGTCGAGGCCAGGCGGGTGGCGTCGGTGATGCGGGTCAGCGGGGCGAGCATCCGTCCGGCGAGGAACCACCCGCCCACGAGGCCGAACACCAGCAGGAACGCGAACACCGCGGCCGCCCTCGGAGCGAAGACGCGCAGGAGGTTGGACCGGACGGGGAAAACACCGTGCATGGGGGTGCCGTTGGGGACGATGAGCGCACGCTCGGGGACGTAACGCAGGAGGAACACCCACACCGCCGCGAGCAGCAGGACACCGGCGAGCATGAGGAATCCGGTGTAGCTGAGGGTGAGTTTGAGGCGAACGCTCACCCCAGGCGCCCTATCCACGCTCGCCGCCGTCGCGTCCGGCCTGTGGTTGCGTGTCGATGCGGTAGCCCACGCCCGGCACGGTGGCGATGATCCAGGGCTCGCCGAGACGCTTGCGCAGCGCCGAGACCGTGATGCGTACGGCGTTGGTGAACGGGTCGGCGTTCTCGTCCCACGCCCGCTCCAGCAGCTCTTCGGCGCTGACGACACCGCCTTCGGCGGCGACGAGGACCTCGAGCACGGCGAACTGCTTCCTGGTGAGCGCGACGTGGCGTCCGTCACGGTGGATCTCCCTGCGGAACGGGTCGAGCCGCAGGCCTGCCATCTCCCGTACGGGAGGTCTGCTGTGGGCGCGCCTGCGGTCGAGCGCCCTGAGCCGCATGGCGAGCTCCCGAAGCTCGAACGGCTTGGTGAGGTAGTCGTCGGCGCCGAGCCCGAACCCGGAGGCCTTGTCGTCGAGACGGTCGGCGGCCGTGAGCATGAGGATCGGCATACCGCTGCCGGAGGCGACGATGCGCCGGGCGATCTCGTCACCGGAAGGCCCGGGGACGTCGCGGTCGAGGACGGCGATGTCGTAGGCGTTGACGCTCAGCAGTTCCAGAGCGGTGTCGCCGTCACCTGCGATGTCCGCCGCGATCGCTTCCAGGCGCAGGCCGTCGCGGATGGCCTCTGCCAGAAAGGGTTCGTCCTCGACGATCAAGACACGCATGCCCTCGATGCTACGAGCCGGCGCATATCGTCGGCATATGGAGAACCCCGTACGTGCCGGCCCGCCATCAGCCCGCGCGGCGGGGAGACCAGCGCTCGCTCTTCATGAGGTTGCCGAGCCCCGCCCACGCGAAGTTCATCAGCGTCGCCGCCGCCTCCCGGGCCGTCATCCCCGGCGTCTCGTTGGCCCAGCCGGCCACCGACTCCGCCGCCCCGACGAGCGCCTGCGAGAGCCCGGCGACATCCCGCTCGGCGAGCTCCGGATCCCGCTCGGTCTCCCGGTGCGTCTCCTTCGCGGCGGCCCCGATCAGCGTCCCCACGTACGCCACGATCTCGTCGCGCATCCGCCTGGCCTCGCCGGCGAACGGCTCCCCGTGCGTCCGCGCCTGCCGGCTCAGTACCGCCCAGCCGTCGGGATGCTCGGCCGTGTGCGTGAAGAAGGCGAGCAGCCCGGCCCACAACTGCTCGTCCGCAGGCAGCTCCGGATCGACCGCGGCCGCCACCGAGCCGAGCAGGGCCTGCGCCTCCCGCCTGATGCAGGCGGTGAAGAGGTCTTCCTTGGAGTTCAGATACAGATAGACCAGCGGCTTGGACACACCCGCGAGCTCGGCGATCTCGTCCATGGACGCGGCCTGGTACCCCCGCTGCCCGAAGGTCTGCACGGCGGCGTCCATCATCTGCCGCTCACGCACCGCCCGCGGCATCCGCCTGCCCTTCGCGCCACCCACCTCGGCCATCCTCCCCACCCGCCCGCCTGCTCCGGGGAGAGCCTACGTGCCCGCTCGGGCGACGGGCCCGCGGCAACAGCGTGATGCCCATGCTCCCGCGACCGGGGGCATGGGCATCAACGGCGGCTGCGCGCCTGAGCGTTAAGCGGCGACGGCGACCGGCTCGCGCTCGTCGACCGGGGAGGACGAGGCGGCGTTGTACGCGTCGAGGTCCAGGATCTTCTCGCGGGCGGCGACGACGACCGGGACCATAGCTTGGCCGGCGACATTCGTGGCCGTACGCATCATGTCCAGGATCGGGTCGATCGCCATCAGCAGGCCCACGCCCTCCAGCGGGAGGCCGAGGGTGGAGAGCGTCAGGGTCAGCATGACCGTGGCGCCCGTCAGGCCGGCCGTGGCCGCGGAGCCGACGACCGAGACGAAGGCGATCAGGAGGTAGTCCTGGATGCCCAGCTGGACGTCGAAGATCTGCGCGATGAAGATCGCGGCGAGCGCCGGGTAGATCGCGGCGCAGCCGTCCATCTTGGTCGTGGCGCCGAACGGGACGGCGAAGGAGGCGTACTCCTTCGGGACGCCGAGGCGCTCGGTGACCTTCTGGGTGACCGGCATCGTGCCGACCGAGGAGCGGGAGACGAAGGCCAGCTGGATGGCCGGCCAGGCGCCCTTGAAGAACTGGAGCGGGTTGACCTTGGCGACCGTCGCGAGCAGCAGCGGGTAGACGCCGAACATCACCAGGGCCGAGCCGATGTAGACGTCGGCGGTGAAGGTCGCGTACTTGCCGATCAGCTCCCAGCCGTAGTCGGCGATGGCGAAGCCGATGAGGCCGACGGTGCCGATCGGGGCGAGGCGGATGACCCACCACAGGGCCTTCTGGAGCAGCTCCAGGACCGACTCGGAGAGGGTGAGGATCGGCTTGGCGCGGTCGCCGAGCTTGAGGGCGGCGACGCCGGCGACGGCGGCCATGAAGACGATCTGAAGGACGTTCAGCTCGGTGAACGGCGTGATGACGTCCGACGGGATGATCCCGGTCAGGAAGTCGATCCAGGTGCCCTCGCGCTTCGGCAGCTTGCCGTCCTGCGGGGTGAGGCCGGTGCCGGCGCCCGGGTTGGTGAGCAGGCCGATCGCGAGGCCGATGGCGACCGCGATCAGCGAGGTGATCATGAACCAGACCAGGGTCTGGGCGGCCAGCCGGGCGGCGTTGTTGACCTTGCGCAGGTTGGTGATCGACACCAGGATCGCGAAGAAGACGAGCGGGGCGACGGCCAGCTTCAGGAGCTGGACGAAGATGTCGCCGACCTGGCCGAGGGTCTCCTTGAGCCAGCTGACGTCCTGGCTGCGGGCGAGCCAGCCGAGCAGGACGCCGAGCACGAGACCGGCGACGATCTGGGCCCAGAAGGGGATCTTGGGTATTCGGGACGCGGACGCGGACGCGGACACGGACACACTCCACAGGTACGTATTGGGGAAATACGGGGACGGGCGGGGGTGCGGTACACCGCGCTCAGGCGGTACCGCTGCATGATGCCGGGGTCAGAGCTCGCGGCAACAGACCGCGGACATACAGCGGCACAGATCGACATGCAGGCGCGCCACGAGCGGAATGCTCGCGGCATCGGTGAGGCGCACTGCTGTCGTCATGGCAGGTACGTTAACACTTGAACTTTGAGAACCTCAAAGCCGTTCTTTGAGGCAGTGCAGGCCGTGCAGGGCCTCCGAAACGCAGAACACCCCGGTCAGGAGCCTTCGAAGCTCCCGATCGGGGTGTGCGCGTTGTGAGGAACCTTACGTGCCGCTTACGCGTCCTCGCTGGCCCGGTTGGCCTCCAGGCGGCCCTTCGCCCGGTCCACCTTGGCCACGATCTGCTCGGACATCGCGTCCCGCTGGCCGCGCAGCAGCACGAAGCTGAGGGGCGCGGAGATCACGATGGCGAGCAGGAGCACCCAGAGCAGGTTGGAGTCGCCGAGGCCGCGCGGCAGCACGCCCACGTAGACGAGGCCCCAGAGCGCGAAGAAGCACCCGGCGAAGATGCCGAGGCGCATGAGGGTGTAGCGGAGGGTCGCAGCGCCCGTCCCGTTCGCGGCCACGACGGCCCCTTTCTCTGTCTCTGTGCGGATTGCCCCACCAGTGAAGCACGGGGCAAACGTGATCAATGCAGCGGGAGCAGCATGAAGATGTCGTCCCGGTCGTCCCCCTCGGCCACCCGGATCGCGCCGGGCACCCGCCCGACCTCCTTGTAGCCGCAGGAGGCGTAGAAGCGGTCGACGCCCGTGCCGCCCCGGCAGGTGAGCCGGATCGCGTCGATCCCGTCGAAGCCGCGCACGGCGTCCTCGACGGCGGCAATGAGGTCGCGGCCGTACCCCTTGCCCTGGTGGGAGGGGTGGACCATGACCGTGTAGAGCCACACCCAGTGCTTCATCAGCCGGTGGGTGTTGTACGCGACGAAGGTGGTGGCGGCGACGGTGCCGTCCTCCTCGTACCCGACGACGAGCCGCATCCGGCCCTCGGCCATCGCGACGAGGTGCCTGACCAGCTCGGGCCGCACGTCCTCGGCACTCACCGGCGGTACGAAGCCGACGGCGCCGCCCGCGTTGGAGACGTCCGCCCACAGGCGCAGGACGCCGTCCCGCAGGGCGGGCGATATCGGAGGATCGAGTTCGAAGCGCAGCGACATCGGCCTCAGACCCGCATCGGCTGGGGCGACTCGCGGCGGTCCGCGTCCGGTCCCGGGTACTCGCGGATGATCTCGTACCGCGTGTTGCGCTCCACGGGCCGGAAGCCGGCGTCGCGGATCAGCTCCAGCAGGTCCTCACGACCCAGCTTGTTCGGCGTGCCGTAGTTGTCGGCGTCGTGCGTGATCTTGTACTCGACGACCGAGCCGTCCATGTCGTCGGCGCCGTGCTGGAGCGCGAGCTGGGCGGTCTGGACGCCGTGCATGACCCAGAAGACCTTGACGTGCGGCACGTTGTCGAAGAGGAGACGGGAGACCGCGAAGGTCTTCAGGGCCTCCGCGCCCGTCGCCATCGTCGTGCGCGCCTGGAGCCTGTTGCGGACCTTGCCGTCCTGCATGTCGACGAAGTCGTGCTGGTAGCGCAGCGGGATGAAGACCTGGAACCCGCCGGTCTCGTCCTGGAGTTCACGCAGCCGCAGCACGTGGTCGACGCGGTGCCGGGGCTCCTCGATGTGCCCGTACAGCATCGTGCTCGGGGTTTTCAGGCCCTTGGAGTGCGCGAGGCGGTGGATCCGGGACCAGTCCTCCCAGTGGGTGCGGTGGTCCACGATGTGCTGGCGGACCTCCCAGTCGAAGATCTCCGCGCCGCCGCCGGTGAGGGACTCCAGGCCGGCCTCGATGAGTTCGTCGAGGATGTCGGAGGCCGACATGCCCGAGATGGTCTCGAAGTGGTGGATCTCGGTGGCGGTGAAGGCCTTCAACGAGACGTTCGGCAGTGCCTTCTTCAGCTCGGAGAGCGAGCGCGGGTAATAGCGCCAGGGCAGGTTGGGGTGGAGCCCGTTGACGATGTGCAGCTCGGTGAGGTTCTCGCTCTCCATCGCCTTGGCGAGGCGGACGGCCTCCTCGATGCGCATCGTGTACGCGTCCTTCTCGCCCGGCTTGCGCTGGAACGAGCAGTACGCGCAGGACGCGGTGCACACGTTCGTCATGTTGAGGTGGCGGTTGACGTTGAAGTGGACGACGTCACCGTTCTTGCGGGTCCTGACCTCGTGGGCGAGGCCGCCGAGCCAGGCCAGGTCGTCGGACTCGTACAGGGCGATGCCGTCCTCACGGCTCAGCCGCTCTCCGGCGAGCACCTTCTGCTCCAGCTCGCGCTTGAGTCCCACATCCTTGATAGATGCAGTCATCTAGGGCCGCCTCCCATGTCCGACGATTTCAGGCTCCACCACCGTACTCTCAGCCCTCCTCGGGCAGATCTCCGACCCGGTTCTCCCACTTGGTGGAGAGCACGATCGTCGTACGGGTGCGGGAGACGCCCTTGGTGCCGGAGAGCCGGCGGATCGTCTTCTCCAGGCCGTCGACGTCGCTGGCCCGGACCTTGAGCATGTACGAGTCGTCGCCGGCGATGAACCAGCAGTCCTCGATCTCGGCGAGGTCCTTCAGCCGGCGCGCCACGTCCTCGTGGTCGGCGGCGTCGGAGAGGGAGATGCCGATGAGGGCGGTGACGCCGAGGCCGAGCGAGGCGGCGTCGACCGTCGCGCGGTAGCCGGTGATGACCCCGGCCGCCTCCAGGCGGTTGATGCGGTCGGTGACGGAGGGGCCGGAGAGCCCGACGAGCCGGCCGAGTTCGGCGTACGAAGCCCTGCCGTTCTCGCGCAGAGCCTGGATGAGCTGCCTGTCCACGGCGTCCATAGGTACGAAGCCTTCCATTGTCCAGCGATACCGCGAGTTTAGGTATAGAAATCAAGGTACACAGGGTCGACACCCTGTGATCGTTCAGCGCGCCGCCAAGAACCGTCAGTCGGAGCCCGGGCGGGAGCCGCCACCGAGCTCTCCCTCCCAGCGGCGGTACAGCCGGTGCGGCACTCCCGCCGCGTCCAGCACACGCCCGGCGACGAAGTCCACCAGATCCTGGATGTGCGTCGCCCCCGCGTAGAACGCCGGAGAGGCGGGCAGCACCACGGCGCCCGCCTCGTCCAGCGCCACCAGGTGCTTGAGCGTCTGCCCGTTCAGCGGGGTCTCCCGTACGGCGACGACGAGCTTTCGCCGCTCCTTGAGCGTCACGCTCGCCGCCCGCTGGAGCAGGTCCTTCGAAAGCCCCAGCGCCACGCCCGCCACCGAGGCGGTCGACGCGGGCACGATCAGCATTCCCTTGACGGGGTACGAGCCGCTGCTCGGCCCGGCGGCCAGATCCCCGGCCGCCCAGTACCGCACGTCCTCGATGTCGGGATCGAACGTCCCCGGCTTCCCGTCGGCGCCCCGCGCGAGCCACTGCGCGAGATCCTCGCGCCAGTGGGCGTCCCGGAAGGCGATCCCCGTTTCGTCGAGCAGGGTCAGCCGCGACGCCCGCGAGACGACCAGGTCGACGCTCTCCCCCGCTGCGAGCAGCCCCCTCAGCACGGCGGCGGCGTACGGGGTTCCCGACGCCCCGGACACCCCGACCACCCAGGGACGACGCTGCTGCTTCTCTACCGGCTCCACGCTGACGAGCCTATCCGGCGGCCCGGACCGAGAACTCCGCACGGGGTCCCGTACGTTCTCCCCATACACAGCACCGGGACCCAGGGGGATGGTCATGAAAGAGCTCGAAGCGACAAGGTGGCGTACGTCCGACCGGGCGAAGGCGGCCGTACAGCTCATGGCCGGCTGGGTCGCACTGCTGTGGCTGCTCGAAGGGATCGACTACGCGACGGGCCACGCGCTCGACGAGTACGGCATCGTCGCCCGCGACCCGGACGCACTGGGCGGGATCCTCGCGGCGCCCTTCCTGCACTTCGGCTTCGGGCACGTCGCTTCCAACAGCGTCCCGCTGCTGATCTTCGGCTTCGTCGCCGCGCTCGGTGGCATCCGCCGCTTCCTCGCCGTCTGCGCGCTGATCATCGTTGCCGACGGCGTCGGCGTCTGGCTGATCTCCCCCTCGAACTCGATCACCGCGGGCGCCTCCGGCCTGGTCTTCGGCCTGTTCGGCTACCTCGTCGTCCGCGGCTTCGTGGAGCGCAAGCCCCTCGGCATCGCCGTGGGACTGACGATCGCCGCGCTCTGGGGCGGCTCGATCCTCATCGGCATCTCCCCCACCGACACCACGGTCAGCTGGCAGGGCCACCTCGTCGGCCTGGTGGCAGGCGTGGGCGCGGCGTTCCTCTTCCGCGCCACCCGCCGACCTGCCGCGCTCACACCCTGAGGCCGCGCAGGCGGTGGAGCTCCGCTCCCTCGCCGGATGACCGACTCATACCGTCAGCCCCCGCACCACCAGGTCGATCAGGGCGCACAGGAAGAGCGAGATGCCGATGAAGCCGTTCGTCGTGAAGAACGCCCGGTTCAGGCGGGACAGGTCGTGCGGCTTGACGATCGTGTGCTCGTAGCAGAACGCGGCGATCACGATCACGAGCCCGATCCAGAAGAACAGCCCCGCGTCCGTGGCCAGCGCGTACCAGACCAGCAGGCCGGTCGTGACCACGGCCGAACCCCGCGCACCCCACAGCGCCGCCGGAACGCCGAAGCGGGCGGGCACCGACATGACGCCCTCGGCGCGGTCGGCCTGGACGTCCTGGCAGGCGAAGATCAGGTCGAAGCCGCCGATCCAGATCCCGACCGCGAGCCCGAGGATCACCGCGTCCCAGGACCAGGAACCCGTCACCGCGAGCCAGGCCCCGACCGGCCCGATCGCCTGCGCGAGACCGAGGATCGCGTGCGGGAAGTTCGTGAACCTCTTGCCGTACGGATAGACCACCATCGGCACCACGGCGAGCGGCGCGAGCGCAAGGCAGAGCGGGTTGAGCAGCGCGGCAGCCCCGAGGAACACGGCGACGGCGATCCCCGCCCCCGTCCACGCCGACCGCACCGACACCGCCCCGGTGACCAGCTCACGGCCGGCCGTCCGCGGGTTACGGGCGTCGATCTCCCGGTCGATGATCCGGTTGCAGGCCATCGCGAAGGTCCGCAGCCCCACCATGCAGACGGTGACGAGGAAGAGCGTGCCCCAGTGGATGTTCCGGTCGAGCTGGAACATCGCGGTCAGCGAGGCGATGTACGCGAACGGCAGCGCGAACACCGAATGCTCGATCATCACCAGGCGCAGGAACGCCTTCGTACGCCCCGGCTGCGCTCCGGGTACGGCCGCGGTGGTCACAGGCCGTACTCCTTCCAGCGGCGGTCCACCAGGGCCGCCGTCGCCGGGTCCGACTCCACCATGTCCGGCCAGCCGCCGTCCCGGGTGTAGCCCTCCTCGGGCAGCTTCTTCGTGGCGTCGATGCCCGCCTTGCCGCCCCAGAACTGCTGGTACGAGGAGTGGTCCAGGTGGTCCACCGGGCCCTCGACGACGGTCAGGTCACGGGCGTAGTCCGTGTTGCCGAGCGCCCGCCAGGACACCTCGTGCAGATCGTGCACGTCGCAGTCCTTGTCCACCACGATGATCAGCTTCGTCAGCGACATCATGTGCGCGCCCCAGATGGCGTGCATGACCTTTTGCGCGTGCTTCGGGTACTTCTTGTCGATCGAGACGATCGCGCAGTTGTGGAAGCCGCCCGACTCGGGCAGGTGGTAGTCCACGATGTCCGGCACGATGATCTTCAGGAGCGGCAGGAAGAACCGCTCGGTGGCCCGCCCCAGCGGACCGTCCTCCGTCGGCGGCCGGCCGACCACGATCGACTGGAGCAGCGGACGCTTCCGCATGGTCACGCAGTCGATCTTCAGCGCGGGGAACGGTTCCTGCGGCGTGTAGAAGCCCGTGTGGTCGCCGAAGGGACCCTCCGGGAGCATCTCGCCCGGCTCCAGCCAGCCCTCGATGACGACCTCGGCGTTCGCCGGCACCTGGAGCGGCACGGTCTTGCAGTCGACCATCTCGATCCGCTTGCCCTGCACGAAGCCGGCGAACAGGTACTCGTCGATGTCGCCGGGCAGCGGCGCCGTCGAGGCGTACGTCACGGCCGGCGGGCAGCCGAAGGCGATCGCGACCGGCAGCCGCTCGCCCTTCGCCGCCGCCACCGCGTAGTGGTTGCGGCTGTCCTTGTGGATCTGCCAGTGCATGCCGATGGTGCGCTTGTCGTGCCTCTGAAGGCGGTAGAGCCCGAGGTTCCGCACGCCCGTCTCCGGGTGCTTGGTGTGCGTAAGCCCCAGGTTGAAGAAGGACCCGCCGTCCTTGGGCCAGGTGAAGAGCGCGGGCAGCCGGTCGAGGTCGACGTCGTCACCGGTGAGCACGACCTCCTGCACGGGAGCGTCCTTCACCTTCTTCGGCGGCACGTGGACCATCGAGCCCAGCTTGCCGAAGGCCTCGCGTACCCCGACGAAACCGTGCGGAAGCTCGGGCTTGAGCAGCCCGCCGATCTTCTCGCTGATCTCCTCGTACGACTTCAGCCCCAGCGCCTTGAGCAGCCGCCGGTCCGTGCCGAAGACGTTCATCGCGAGGGGCATGGCGGAGCCCTTGACGTTCTCGAAGAGGAGCGCCGGACCCCCCGCCTTGTTCACCCGGTCGACGATCTCACCGACCTCCAGGTACGGATCGACTTCGGCCTTGATGCGCTTGAGGTCGCCTTCGCGCTCCAGCGCCCTGAGGAGCGAGCGGAGATCGTCGTAAGCCATGGGGCCCAGTATCTGCCACCCGATACGCTGGACCTGTCACCGGGGCGTCGAAACGAACCCCGCAACCGCATTCAGGGGGCTGCTCCACATGCTCAGGGCACTGATGTACATCCTGCCGCTGGCGCTGACGATCTACGCCTTCATCGACTGCCTCAACACCCCGGAGGACGAGGCCAAGCACCTGCCCAAGGTCGTCTGGGTCATCATCATCCTGCTGTTCTGGATCGTCGGCCCGATCGTGTGGTTCGCCGCGGGCAAGATGCGCCGCGCGCCCGCCAACGGCCGTACCCCCTCGGAGTGGCACCGCAACCACCGGCAGGAATGGGTCGCGCCCGACGACAACCCGGAGTTCCTCAAGTCCATCCGCGAGGAGAACAAAAAGGACGAGTCCCTCCTCAAGGACTGGGAGGCGGACCTGCGCCGCCGCGAGGAGGAGCTGAAGAAGCGCGAGCAGGGCGGCGACGCCAAGGACACCGACAGCTGATGGAGCTGCGGCTCCTGCTGACCTTCGAGAAGGTCGCGACGGTCCTCTCCTTCACCCGCGCGGCCGCCGAACTGCGGTACGCCCAGTCCAGCGTGACCAGCCAGATCCGCGCCCTGGAGTCCTCGCTCGGCGTGGAACTCTTCGAGCGACTCGGCAGCCGTATCCGCCTCACGGAGGCCGGCGAGCGGCTGCTGCCGTACGCCCGCCGGATCATCGAGCTGACGGAGGAGGCGCGGGCCGCGGTCGTGGAGACCGAGGAACCGGCCGGGCAGATCGCGGTAGGCACGATGGAGTCGCTGACTTCCTACCGCCTGCCGCCCCTGCTGGAGCTCTTCCACCACCGCTACCCCAAGGTCCAGCTGACGCTGCGCCCCACGCTCGGCGACGAGACCCGGCAGGCGCTGCGCCAGGGGACGTACGACGTCGGCTTCCTGATGGAGCCGGAGACGGAGCACGCGGGCCTGGAGGCGGAGGTCCTGGCGGAGGAACCCCTGGTCCTGGTGGCTTCCCCGCGTCATCCGCTGGCGGGGCGTACGGATCTGAAGGCGTCGGACCTGGCGGCGGCGCAGCTGGTTGGGACGGAGCCGGGCTGCCCGTACCGCGACCTTTTCGAGCGCGAGCTACGGGAATGGGCACCCCCGTTCATGGAGTTCGGCACGATCGAGGCGACGAAGCGGGGCGTGGCGGGCGGCCTGGGCATCGCCCTGGTGCCCCGGATCACCGTCTCCGAGGAGCTGGCGTCCGGGGCACTGGTGGAGCTGGACTGGAAGGTCCCGTTCACCCTCTTCACGCAGATCGCGTGGCGGCGGGGGAAGCGGCTTCCTGCGCATGTGCGGCTGTTCGTGGAGCAGACGCGACGGCTGGTGCAAGAGTCACCTTGAGGCTGGCGAGCACGATCAGCGGCACGCCGAGGGCCTGGACGAGCCCGATGTGGTGCCCGTACACGGCCCAGTCGGCGAACATCGCGACGGCGGGGTAGGTGAAGGCGAGGACGGCGATCTTGGCCGTGGGCAGCTTCTGGTAAGCGGCGTACATGAGGACGTACATCAGCCCGGTGTGAATGAGCCCGAGCCCGACGAGCCAGAGCCACCCGGCGCCGATCCCTGTCATGGCCCCCAGGTCCACGAAGGGCAGCAACAAGGGAAGCCCGACGAGCACCTGCACGAGGGCGATCAGGTGGGGCCGGACGCCGGTGATCCGCTTGGTGACGATGGTCGACAGCGCGTAGAGCACGGCGGCGGCGAGCGCGAGGCCAAGCCCCTTGAGCGAGGCGGTGTCCCCGGGCCGGATCCCGGACACGAGCACGAGCCCGACGAAGGCGACCCCGAGCCACCCGAACTTGGCGGCGGTGATCCGCTCCCGGAACAGCACGGCACCGAGGACCACGAGGAAGAACGGCTGCGTGTGGTAGACGACGGTGGCGAAGGAGATCGAGGTCGCCTCGTACGCCTCGAAGAGGAACACCCAGTTGAACACGATGAACACCCCACCGAGCGCGGCGAGCCCGAGCTTCTTCGGCGTGAACCCGTGTCCGGTGAAGTACCCCCGGGCGAGGCTGTACGCCCCGAGGGCGACGGCCCCGAAGAGGCACCGGAAGAACACGACGTTGAAGGGCGAAGCCCCGGACTCGACAACGAAGATGCCGAGGGTGCCGGACAGCACCATGGCGAGGGTCAGTTCAACGGTTCCGCGCGACTCGTTTCTCATGGCAGTGACGCTACGGAGGGGGCCGGGGGGCGGTCCACGAGCCAGTGGGGCGTCCTGCCGATGGGGCTATCGGCGGAGCCGATGGGGCGGTTGAACACCTAGAAAAAGATGCTCACGCCAGCGACTTCCGCACCGCTTCGGCCAGCGAAGCCGCGCGCACATCGTCGGATCCGCTCATGATGTGGTTCATCACGTACCCGAAGGCGATGCCGTGCTCCGGGTCGGCGAAGCCGAGAGAGCCGCCGCGGCCGGTGTGGCCGAAGGCGTTCGGGCCCGTCATCGGGTTGGGTCCGGTGGGCAGCATGAATCCGGTGCTGAATCGGCTCGGGATCACCATCACCTGGTCCTTCCCGCTGGCCTGCTCCGTAGTCGCCGAGGCCAGGGTTCCCGGGGCGAGCAGGCGTACACCGTCGACCTCGCCGATCAGCGCGGCGTACATGCGCGCGAGTGCGCGTGCGGTGCCGATGCCGTTGGAGCTCGGGAGTTCCGCGGCCTGCACCTCCGGGGATTCGAAGTCGATCGCGGCCGGGTCGGTGACCGCGAACGCCCGATTGCTGAATGAGTTCGGGTCGCGCCAGGCGGCGACCTGTTCGCGGAGCTCCCCGGGAATCGACTCGACGGGCACAGCCGTGAGGTCCACGGCCGGCGGTCGGTACACCATGTGGCTGACGCGGCTGCGTTCACTCGTCGGCAAGCCGATGAAGAAGTCCAACGCGAGAGGGCCCGCGATCTCGTCGGCGAAGAAGCGGCCCGGCGAACGGCCGGAAACTCGGCGGATCACCTCGCCGACCAGCCAGCCCCAGGTCCGGCCGTGGTACCCGTGTGCAGTGCCCGGAGTCCACAGGGGACGCTGGGCGGCCAGCGCTGCTGCCATGGGCTCCCAGGCCAACGCCTCGGCAAGCGGCAGCGGTTGGTCGAGCGCGACCAGACCGGCCTGATGGGACAGGAGCCAGCGCACAGGGAGGTCCGCCTTGCCGTTCGCCGCGAACTCCGGCCAGTACTTCGCCACCGGAGCATCGAGTTCCAACATGCCGCGCTCGGCCAGCATGTGCGCCGCAGTCGCGGTGGCTCCCTTGGTCGCCGAGTACACCAGTTGCAGGGTGTCCCGCGTCCACGGACGGCCGGTGTCAACGTCGGCGACGCCACCCCACAGGTCCACCACGGGCCGGCCGTGCCAGTAGACGCACACGGCCGCGCCGATGTCCCCGTGCTGGGTGAAGTTCGCCAGGAACGCCTCACGGACCGGCTCGAACCCGGGCGCCACCTCACCGTCGATCGTTGTCATGCCGCTCATCCTGCGCTGAGCTTCCTCCATCTGATCCAGCCGGCTACTCCGGAGCGCGACCGTACTTCTGGAGCGTCGCCTTTGACGTGGAAGTGTCGACGAGTCTCAGCTCCCACGGGCCTGTGTTGACGTCGAAGTCCTTGCCGAAGCCGACCCACTTGCCCGCCATACGGCGGCCGGTCGGCTCTACGAGCATCTGGATCGCACCGTGGTAGCGGGCGCCCTGGTAGTAGCCGTCGGCGGCGGTCTGCTCGGTCCATGAGCCCGTGACCACGCTGCGGTCGATGGTCAGGTCCAGGGTGAGCGGGCTGTCCGGGTTGCTGGAGGCTCCGGGCAGGCTCTGGCCGGTCAGCCGAGTACCGTGCTGGAGTAGTACGACGTAGTGCTTGGCCTCGAACGTCTCACCGCGCGAGGAACTGAAGAACTCGTACCGCGACAGCCAGATGCCTGAGTAGTTCATGCTGTCCGGTGGCGGCTGTGTGGCGGTGGCCGCCTGAATGCCTTCGGGGCCGAGGTCCATGTCGTGGCCTCCTGCGGAATCGGGATGGACGCGTGCCTGCGGCACGGGCAGGGTGAAGCCCAGGGCTTCGACGGGGCGCCCCGTGACGTGCTCCAGAGCGCGGGCGTATACGGGGCGTGGAGCGCGGCTGGTGCCGGATTCCCAGCGCTGGACGAGACGCTTGCTTGCTTCGTTCGGTTCGCCGAGCTCCTCGCCAGCTGCGCGGAGCGCCTTCGCTAAGTCGTCCTGACTCATGCGAAGGCTGATCCGCACGGCCCGCAGAACATCGTTCGTCGCGGCAGTGGTCATGGCTTCGACGGTAGCCCCAACGGCAGCCGAATGACACCGCTTTGACGCCCTCGGGTGACGCCCGATTGACGCCTTGTCTGCCGCCGCAATGACCTGGCCCCATGCGGACGATGGACGTCATGCCGATCCGCATCGACGCCTACACGGTCAGAGCTGACGGGACCCGCACGGACCCCCGAACCCTGTACGAGGGCGAGGGCGGCCCGCCCCTGACGACCAGCGTGATGCCGGTCTGCACATGCCCGCGCTGCTGCACGCAGCGCTCTGCCGAGAGGAAAGGGACCTTCACGTGACCATCGCGCTTGAGCAGCCCCCGATCCACTGCACCGAACCCCGCACGCTCCTGCCCCGCGAGGTGTGGCAGGCCCTGACCGCCGACGTGATCAAGGCGCGCCCCGGCACGAGCCGAGTCCTGGCCGAGCGGATCATCGGTCAGACCGTCGCGTTCCTGATCGCGGGGACGACGACGGACGCGCCGCTGTCGCCGTCCGAGCGGGTGGACTGGGGCTGGCACGCGTTCCTGTTGCGCACTCGGGCGTACCAGGAGTTCTGCGACCGGCACGCGGGCCGGTTCATCCACCACCACCCGGGCGCCCCCGACACGACCGAGACGGGCGGCCCCGAGGTGGCCCGAAATCGCACCGTGGCCGCAATCCGCGCGGCAGGCTTCGACGTGGACCAGGAGCTGTGGCCGGACGCCGCCGACTGCACGCAGTGCCACTCGGGCTGCACCGACAGCCCGGTGGGTGGCAAGAAGTAGCCACGGCCACTTTCGCCCGCCCCTCGACCCTCGGGTCGGCGGGCGGGCCCTCCGCATGTGAAAGGACGAGGGTGCGCGAACAGGACGCCGGCGCATGGGACGTGTGGGGCGCGGCCAGGCCGGGCCGCAAAGAGACGAACGCGGCCGGAGCCGCCACTTGGTTCAACTGGACGCAGTGGCCCGACCACGGGCCCGACGAGAAGATCCTTGGTGACCTCTCCGGCGCGCGGGTCCTCGACCTTGGCTGCGGCAGCGGCGGAAACCTCGCTCACATGGCCGCGCTGGGGGCAGAAGCGATCGGCGTGGACATCTCGGCCGTCCAGGTGACCAAAGCGCGTGAACGCTGGCCGCACCTCGTTGTGAGGCAGCAGACGGCCGAGGAGTTCCTCGCGACAAGCACGCACGAGTTCGCGGCTGTCTGCTCGGTTTTCGGAGCCGCCTGGTTCACCGATCCCGCCGAGTTGCTGCCCCTGGTCCATGCGCGCCTAGCACCTGGCGGGGTCTACGCGTTCTCCCACAACCCCCCGCCCCTGAGCGGCTGCTACGGGCCGCAGGCATCCCAGATGCAGCCGCTGGAGAAGGGCGCGGAACCCCTGTACGTGAAGCGATGGGACTACGAGGCCGACACCTGGGCGGAGATTCTCCGGCAGGGCGGGTTCACGGACGTGACGGCCGAGGTGATCCCGCCCCCGGGCGGGAAGCGGACCGGGACTCTACTCGTCCGGGGCGTCAGGGCCGCGTGAACAAGTAGCCGCCCCGGCCGCGCCGGGCCGGTGCCTCATGGGCGGTCGTCGCGCGTGGTGGGGGGCGCCGGATGGCACAGGCACCCGCAGACGAGGTGGTGGACTTCCCGTACGCCCGTCTCGCGAGCGACTCCGTCCCGGCAGCGGTCGTGGCGGCCGACGATGCAGCGCGGTGACCGGAAGTCCAGCTCGGGACCCGCCGCAAGGGCGCGGGCCAGCAGGGACACGCTCACGGCGTCGGCAATCTCCGGCGTCACCCACCAGCCGTCGCCCGCACGGTCGCGGTGCGGACCGTCGTGCCCGACGGCGAGCACACAGACCGAACCACCCCACACCGGCCGCACCACCTCCGCGATCGCGAACACGGACCGCCTCGCCCCACAGCGGCTCATCGGGCAACCTCGGCGTGAATGTTCCGGTGATCGACGTCCACCCCGACCGTCGCCAGCCACAACGCCCGCCGCCGCCTCCGCTGTACCGCTGTCACGTACGGGCGCTCCAGGGGTGACCGGGCGCCGTCGAGGAGCGCCGTCTGCTCCCGGGCGTACGGTGACCGCCGCGTCGGGGCCGGTGCCGCCGGGCGGCGGTGGCGGTGGGTGACCGGGCGGGGGCGGTGCCTGCCGGTGGGTGGCAGGGTCAGCATCAGCAGCCAGAGGAGGACGGGGATCCAGGCCCGGCCCAGTACGCGCGCGATAGTGTTCCGCACGTCATCAACTCCTTCGAAGTTGGTGGCCACGCCCCGGGAGGTCTTGCCACCTCGCCGGGGTCTTCGTGTCACGTGAGCCTATAAGGCATGTATAGCTCTGCATAGCTCACTACTGGTTCGCACAGGTCTTCGATGCTTACGTTGGTCGGGTGACCGACCGCAGCCAGATCCCCGAGTTCGACCCGCAGGGCCCCCAGCTGGTGTACGTCGCGGTGGCCGACCACATCGCCGCCCGTATCGCGGCCGGAGAGCTGCCCCCAGGCGCCCGCCTGCCCGCCGAGCGGGACCTCGCCGAGGAGTACGGAGTCGCCTACCTGACAGTCCGTCGCGCGGCCCGAGTCCTGCGCGAGCGAGGCCTGATCCTGACCGTTCACGGCAAGGGCACGTTCGTCGTCGATCCGCTGCCGACGGACGAGGGTCAACAGCACGTGTGACGGCACTGGTCCGTCGGGGAAGAGTCCCCTCGTGGACCGAGAACAGGCACGGCGGTGGCTCGACACCGCACGCGACGAGGCACGGGCCGGGCGCGACGAAGGTGGCGTCCCCATCGGCGCCGCCCTCTACGCGGCCGACGGGACGCTCCTCGGGCGTGGGCGCAATCGGCGGGTGCAGGACGGGGACCCTTCGGCTCACGCGGAGACCGAGGCGTTCCGGGCGGCCGGGCGGCAGCGCTCGTACCGGGGGGCGACGATGGTGACGACCCTCTCCCCCTGCTGGTACTGCTCCGGCCTCGTGCGGCAGTTCGGGATCTCGCGGGTGGTCGTCGGGGAGGCGGAGACCTTCCACGGCGGCCACGACTGGCTGGCCGAGCACGGCGTCGAGGTCCTTGTGCTCGACGACCCGGCGTGCGTCACGCTCATGCGGGAGTTCATCGAGACGCACCCCGACCTCTGGAACGAGGACATCGGTCATGAGTGAAGCCGGCCTTCCCACCATCGACCTCACCCGCGATCCCGCCCCGCAGCTCCCCGCCGTCGACCGCGCCCTGCGCGACGCCGGGTTTCTGCTGGTCAGCGGGCACGGGGTCGATCCCGGACTCCGGGCGGAGATCCGGGACGTCGCCCGCCGCTTCTTCCACCTCCCACCGGCCGTCAAGGAGCCGTACGCCGTGCGGGTCGGCGGACGCGGCTGGCTCGGGCCCGGCGCGGAGGCGAACGGGTACGCGGAGGGCACGGCAACCCCGCCCGACCTGAAGGAGTCGCTCTCCTTCGCGGCCGACGAGCCGACCGGCGACCCGGCCGTCGACGCCGAGTGGTTCCTGCCGAACACCTGGCCCGCCGAGGTGCCCGAGCTGAGGCCGCTCATCCAGACGTACCTCGCGCAGATGCGGGCCCTCTCCGACCGGGTTCTCGATCTGCTCGGCGTCGCCCTCGGCGAGGAGCGGGACTTCTTCACCCGGCACACCACGCACCCCACCTTCGGCTTCAACGTCAACTGGTATCCCGGGCGGGAGCGGACCGGTGAGCCAGAGCCGGGGCAGTTCCGGATCGGGCCGCACACCGACTTCGGCACGGTCACCGTGCTTGACCGGCAGGCCGGCAAGGGCGGGCTCCAGGTGTTCACCGACGCGCACGGCTGGCAGGACGCGCCGTACGATCCGGCCGCCTTCACCGTCAACATCGGTGACCTGATGGCCGGTTGGACCGGCGGGCGGTGGCGCTCCGGCCGCCACCGGGTCCTTCCGCCGCCCGCCGACGCGCCCGCCGAGGAGCTGATGTCGCTCGTGTACTTCTATGAGTGCGATCCGGGGACGACCATCAACGGGATCGAGTCCCACGCCTATCTCCGGGCCCAGCTCGACGCTATCGCCACCGACTGAGAACACGAGAGTCGAAAAGCCTGCCGCCTTCCCAACACACCGTCGATATCCTGGAGTTGACTGTGACGGGGGTGACGGCACGTGGACAGAGAGCTGTACGGACGCGAGGCGGTCTTCCAGGACGCCGGGCTCGCCGCCCGGCTGATCGGGCTGAGTCCGTACCGCTATGCCCGCACCGCGTACGAGCACGGCGACGACCCGCCCGTCACCGTCTTCACCGGCGGCCGGGGCATGGGAAAGACCGCCCTGCTCAAGCAGGTCCGCAACGCCTACAAGTCAGCCACTCCGCTCGCCCTGCTCGACTGCGCTCACATCGAGCCGCCCGCCGACCACGGCCCCGGCTGGAACCCGCTCACCGGGGCGCTCGCCGAGCTCGCCGTACAGCTGGCGCCGCGCGTGCTCGCGGCCAAGCCCGTGCAGTTCCCGCGCCTGTCGCTCGGGCTCGTCGCCGTCGCGTCCATCAGCTGGTCGCAGGAGGACGACGAGCGGGCCCGGCGCGATCTGCAGCGCCTCGGACCGGTCCTCTCCACCGTCGACGCGGCCAAGGGCGCCGCCACGAACTGGGTCACCAAGGTCCTCGCCAAGCTCGCCGCCAACTTCGCCGAGGCCACCGCCCCCATGGCCGGACTGCTCGCCGAGGCGACCGTCGAGACGGTCCTGGAGGAGGTGTTCGGCCGCTTCCAGCAGAAGGCCGAGAGCTGGTACGGGAGTTACCGCAACGCGGGCGGCCGCGGAAAGGCCGGGCTCCAGCAGCTCGCGATGGACTTCGAGCAGGGCGGCCGCCGCAGACGCGAGGCCGAGGACTTCCTCGTCGGCGCGCTCATCGAGGACCTGGTCCGCGCCTTCACCGGCCTCGCCAACCGTGGCGCCCGCCGCGGCCGGCCCGTCCTGCTCCTCGACAACGCCCACGAGCCGCTCGGCCGGCGCCTGGTCGAGCCGATCCTGCGGGCCCGTGCCGACGGCCGCCGTGACCGGGTCGTCGTCATCGCCGCCTCCCGCGTCCGCGACCACGACGGCATCCGGCACGCGGCCCGGCTGCGGCTGCCCGAGACCGCGCACCGCGCGCCCTGCCCGCGCGGCCCGGACGTCACCTCCGGGATCCTCGCCGTCGAACTGCCCCCGCTGTCGCCCGCCCAGACCCAGAGCGCCTTCGACCGCTTCGACCCGGCGGGCCGCACACCGGCCGAACTGGCCCGCGCCGTCCACCGGTTGACCGGCGGACGGCCGCTCGGCGTGGTCCTGCTCGGGCGGGCCGCGGGCGAGGCCCCGGCCGACCAGAAGTCCTCTCTCACCCCCGGCGCGCTGCTCGACCTCACCGTGGAGCTGCGCGAGGACAGCGCCCCCGTGCCGGTCGCCCCCGCCCTCCTCGAAGAGCTCCTGCCGCGCCTGCGGCACGGCCCCTTCGCCGTGCTCGCCGCCGCCCACGACGAGGAGTCGGCCCGGCTGCTCGCCAGGACCCGGCTGCGCGGCGAGTCCCTCGACGGCGACATGGCGCTGCGCGTACGGGACCTGCTGCGCGCCGAGGACTGGCCGGAGGGCCCCGAGCACTTCGTCGCCGACCCGCTGCTGCGCGCCCTGCTCCTGCACCGGCTGCGTTTCGAGGACGGCGAGGGGTACGCGACCTGGCGCGCCGTCCACGAGACCCTGCACCGGCACTACGCCGCCGGGCCCGTCCCGTACCGGCTGCACCAGGAGCTGGCGCTCGGCCGCACGGACGACGCGGTGACCCATCTCCGCCTCACGTTCCCCGAGGTGGACGTCCTCGGCTGGCTGGGCCGGTTGCGGTTCATCGCCTCGGCGCCGTACCCACGCGAAAGAGACCCGCGCGAACGGGACCCGCGCGAACGGGACCCGCGCGAAAGGGACCCGCGCGAGGGGGGCCTGACCGGGCCCGACGCGCGCCGGGCGATCGCGCTCGGCCAGGATCCCGGCGGTCCGCTGCCCGCCGCGTTCGACGACGACACCGTCGAACTCCACCTGTCCCTACGGCGGTTGCTGCACGCCGTATGGCTGCTCACCGATCCGCTCGCGCTGCCCGACGAGGAGGTGACCGACAAGCTGGCGCACGAGCTGCGCCAGCTCTCCGGCCGCCATCGGACGGGAAACAGTCCGCTGTGGGACGCGGCCACCCACTGGCCGAGGGACATCCGCGCCTGGCGGGGGCTCTCGCTCCCGCCGGGCGCCGAGAACGGAGTCTGAGGTCATGCTCAGCTGGCTGCGCTACCACCTCTGGTACACCGCCCGTCAGAAGATCCTCACGTCGGCGCTCACGCTCGCCGTCCTGGGCTCGCTGGCCGGGTACGCCGTGGACCGCGCCACCACCCCGGAGGACCGTTCCTGCGCCACGGGTGTGGAGCGGCCCCCCGGCAGCACCGAGTGCATCGGGGTCAACGGCGACGGCCACGACTTCGGCGTCCCGTCGCTGACCGAGGTCACCGCGCGGATCCGCGACGAGAACCGCACGCTGAAGTCCGGCGAGTACGCGACGGTCGCCCTGCTGCTGCCGCTGACCTCCACGGACGGCGGCATGCGGGAGAAGGTCCTGCGCGAGGTGCAGGGCGCGTTCGCCCGGCAGTACCGGGCCAACCACGAGTCCAACAGCGAGACCCCGAAGATCCGCCTTGTCCTCGCCAACACCGGTAAGGGCAACGCCCATTGGCGGACGACGGTCGACCAGCTGAAGACGATGACCGGCGGTACCGACCGGCTGCGGGCGGTCTCCGGGGTCGCCACCTCCTCGACCGAGGTACGGGAGGCGGTGACGGCCCTGACGGGTGCGGGCATCGCGGTCGTCGGCACCACCATCACCGCCGACGACATCGCCAACGGTCCCGGTGTCGGCAACGGCAAGCGCTACCCCGGCCTGGCCCGCGTCTCCCCCACCAACGGCGACGAGGCGAAGGCGCTGGCCCACTTCGGGAAGGTCGAGGGGTCGAAGGCGCTGCTCGTCGAGGACACCCGGACCGGCGACCACTACACGGACACGCTGAAGGCGGCGTTCTCGGCCTCGCTGGAGGGCGCGCCGTACGAACCGCAGCTGTTCACCTCGCCCGACGATCCGACAGAGGAGGGCACGACCGCGAACACCTTCCGCCAGATCACGCATCTGATCTGCGACACGAGGGCGGAGACGGTCTTCTTCGCGGGCCGCCACACGCAGTTGCGGCAGTTCATCAACGCGCTCGGCGCGCGGGGCTGCGCGGAGCGGCCGTTCACGATCCTGACCGGTGACGAGGGCTCGTACCTGGGCGCGGACCGCAAGCTCAACCGGGCCGCGCTGAAGGCGAAGCTGACCGTCCGCTACGCCTCGCTCGCGCACCCGGACGCCTGGAAGCCGGCACCGGGCCGCCCGGTCCCGGGGACGGGCGGTTCGACGGCCGCGTACGAGACGTTCCTGGCGGACATCGCGCGCGTGTCGAAGCAGCCGGTCCCGCTCGCGGACGGGCAGGCGATCGTGGCGTACGACGCGATGGCGACGGCGGTCCACGCGATCCGCCAGGCGACCCCGGAGGGCGCCCAGTACCCGGAACTCGCGGACGTGGTCACCCAGTGGCCTCAGGTGAAGGGCTCGCTGCGGGTCGAGGGCGCGAGCGGCTGGATCTGCCTGGACAACTTCGGCAACCCGTTCAACAAGGCGGTCCCGATCGTGGAACTGGCCGAGGACGGCACGCAGAAGTTCGTCCAGATCGCCTGGCCGGAACGCAATCCACCCACGAAGGACTGCCTCCCGCCGAGGAGGGGGTAGGTCCGCTGCCCCTCAGCGCTACGGCTCCCACTTCGGCCAGCGCGCCTCGTCCCGTGCGTACAGGTCCCTGAGGTGCTGCCACCGCTCAGGCGACCAGGTCCTCCAGTCCGTAGGGTGACCGTCCAGCGCCGCCGCCAGCCGCTCGAAGTGGTCGTGCCAGCCCGCCAGGGAGTCCAGCTTCTCCTCCGGCGTGCCACGGAACTCGTTGGTGAAACGCAGCACGGTCGACCCGCCGCCCCCGGACGGTTCCAGATGGAACCGGATCCGGCCGTGCGTCGGGCCGACCGTGTACTCGGCCACGTACTCCGGGTCCCAGGCGGTCACGTGCCCCGAGACCACCGTGTCCCCGTTCAGCCAGCGCAGCGTCACCGCTCCGCCGAGCCTCGGCTCCAGCGGATCCGCCTCGCAGAGCCACTGCGGCAGACCTTCCGGCGTCGCGACCGCCGCCCAGACCCGGATCATCGGGTGGGGCAGATCGATCACGTACCGCAGGTGATGCAGGTTGCCGTCGTGGGTCTCGCACCTGCCCCGAGGTATCTCGCTCATACCTCAAGCGTCGCGCCGGGGCAGGCGCCGTGCCAGCTCAGACGCCCGCGTACGAGTGCTTGCTGCTCACGAAGATGTTGACGCCGTAGTAGTTGAAGAGGAAGCAGCCGAAGGCGATGAGCGCGATGTACGCGGCCTTGCGGCCCTTCCAGCCGGCCGTCGCGCGCGCGTGCAGATACGCCGCGTAACCGACCCAGGTGATGAAGGACCAGACCTCCTTGGCGTCCCAGCCCCAGTAGCGGCCCCACGCGTCGCCGGCCCAGATCGCGCCCGCGATGATCGTGAAGGTCCACAGCGGGAAGATCGCCGCGTTGACCCGGTACGAGAACTTGTCCAGGGAGGCCGCCGACGGCAGCCGCTCGAGGACCGAGCGGGCGAAGGAGCCGGGGTTGCCGCCGGACGCGAGCTTGTTCTCGTAGGAGTCGCGGAAGAGGTAGAGCAGGGTGGCGACCGCGCCCAGGTAGAACACCGCGCCGCAGAAGATCGCGGTGGAGACGTGGATCCAGAGCCAGTACGAGTCGAGCGCCGGGACGAGCTGGTCGCTGGGGGTCTTCAGCCAGGTGACGGCCATGCCCAGGTCGAGCAGGACGGTCGTCATGAGCGGCAGCCCGAGCCAGCGGACGTCCTTCTTCGCGACCAGGAAGCCGAGGTACGCGCCGACCGCCACCGTGGAGAAGGTGGTGGAGAACTCGTACATGTTGCCCCAGGGGGCCCGCTGCACCGCGAGGGCGCGGGAGACCACGCCGGCCGCCTCGATCAGGAACGCGAGCGCGGTGAGCGAGACGGCGATACGGCCGTACAGATCGCCCTTGACCGTGCCGCCGGCCGCGCCGGGGCCGTCGGGCACGTCGCGTACGCCCGCGCCGGAACGGGTGACGACCGTGGGCTTGTCGAGGACCGCGGTGCCGCCGGCCGTCTTGACCTGCACGGTGACGGCGGGAGCGGCGGCGGGCGTCGTGGTCAGCGCGGCGGCGGTACGGCCGACCTTGCTGCGGCTGCCGAACACCCACTCGGCGATGTGGGCGAAGAAGGCCAGCGTGTAGACGGCCATGGAGGAGTAGATGAGCAGGTCGCTCATCTGCGCCAGGCTCTCGTTGGTCTCGGCGGCGAGACTCACGGCGGCGAGATTCACTTCTCAGCCCCTTCGGCGGGTTCGGCTTCGGCGGGTTCGGCTTCGGCTTCAGCAGGTTGCGCTTCGGCTTCAGCTTCGGCAGGTTCGGCTTCGGCAGGATCTTCTGCGGGTGCGCGTTCCGGCGCGGTCGGCGCCTGTGCGTGGAGCGTGACCGCGAGCGCGCCCAGCTCCTCCGGGAGCTTGGCGGACTCGCTCCGGCCAAGCCCCGCCATCTCGACGACGGTGACGCCGTCCTTCCCTCGTACGGCCCGGACCCAGACCCGGCGCCGCTGGATGAACAGCGAGCCGGTCAGGCCCGCGATCGCCGCGATCGCGCCCGCGAGGGCGAGACCGTTGCCCGGCTGCTGGGAGATCTGGAAGCTCGCCCACTCCTTGATGTCCTTCTCGAAGGTGATCGAGCCGGCACCGTCGGGCAGGGTCATCGTCTCGCCGGGCAGCATCCGCTGGGCGACACCGGTCCCCGCGGCGACGTTGAACTGCTTCATCTTGGAGGTGTCGAGCTGGTACACGTTCTGCGGCAGCCCCGAGTTGACGCGCAGGTCGCCGTGGTAGCCGGTGAGCGCCATGACGGGGAAGTCGAGCGCCGGGAACTGCGAGAACATGTCGCCCTTGCCGGCGCCCGCGAAGGTCGGCACGAAGAAGGCCTGGAAGCCCAGCTGCTCCTTCTTGCCGTTCTTGTCGCGGTAGCCGTCCATCACCTTGATCGCGCCGGTCGAGGTGATGTTGTTGTCGAACGGCAGCAGCGGGACGGCGCCGTGGAAGACGACCTTGCCGCGGCCGTCCTTGACGGTGACGACGGGCGCGTACCCGTGGGCGATCAGATAAACCTTGGAGTCGCGGACCTTCAGCGGCTCGTTGACCCGGATGACCGCCTTCTTGTCCTTCCCGCCCGCCTCGGAGTAGGTGACGGCGGCCTCGAAGGTGCGCGGGGTGCCGCGCTGCGGGCCGCTCTTCTCGTACGTACCGGTGAAGCTGTCCAGCTGGAAGCTGAACGGGGCGAGGTCATCGGTGCTGTACAGCGAGCCGGACCTGAAGTCGTCGTACTGGGTGAGGGTGTTGGAGAAGCCGTCGCCCTCGATGATCAGCTTGCCGCCCTCGGACTTGAAGAGCTGGCCCCACGCGAAGGCGACGAGCATCACGATCAGCGCGATGTGGAAGAGCAGGTTCCCCGCCTCGCGGAGGTAGCCCTTCTCGGCGGAGACGGCGTCCTTCACGGTGTGCGCGCGGAACCGGTGGCCCTTGAGGAGGGCGAGCGCGGCCTCGCGGACCTGCTCGGGCTCGGCCTCGGTCCGCCAGGTCGTGTACGCGGGCAGCCGGGTCAGGCGGCCGGGGGCGCCGGGCGGCAGGCCGCGGAGCTGGCCGACGAACTGCCAGCTGCGCGGGACGATGCAGCCGATGAGGGAGACGAAGAGCAGGATGTAGATCGCGGAGAACCACACCGAGCCGTAGACGTCGAAGAGCTGGAGCTTCTCGTAGATCGGGGTGAGCGTCGGGTGGGCCTTCTGGAAGCCCTGCACCTTCAGCTCGTCCGCGCTGCTCTGCGGGATGAGCGAGCCGGGGATCGCGCCGAGGGAGAGCAGGAAGAGCAGGATCAGCGCCACCCGCATCGAGGTGAGCTGGCGCCAGAACCAGCGGATCCAGCCCACGACGCCGAGGGTGGGGCCGCCGACGGCGGTCTCGGCAGCGGTCTCCTCGCGGGGCGCGGTGGAGAGCTGGGAGCCGGCGGCACCCAGATCCTCGCGCTCGTCGGTCGCGTCGGTCTCGTCGGTCGCGTCGGTCTCGTTCAGGCTGGTGTGGGTCATGGGTCAGATCCCCGGGGTGAAGCCGGACGTCCAGACCTGCATCTCGGACACGATGCGATCCCAGGCTCCGGTGACGAGCAGCAGGCCGGTCGCGATCAGCATGATGCCGCCGATGCGCATGACCCAGACATAGTGCCGCTTCACCCAGCCGAAGGCGCCGAGGGCACGTCGGAAGGCGATCGCGGTGAGGATGAAGGGCAGGCCGAGGCCCAGGCAGTAGGCGACGGTGAGCAGGGCGCCGCGGCCGGCGCTGGCCTCGTTGGAGGCGAGCGCGAGGACGGCGGCGAGGGTCGGGCCGATGCAGGGGACCCAGCCGACGCCGAACAGCACGCCCAGCATGGGGGCGCCGAGCAGTCCCGTCACGGGGCGCTTGTGGAAGCGGAACTCCCGGCGGGTGATCCAGGGCATCGCGCCCATGAAGAAGGCGCCGAGCACGATGGTCAGGGCGCCGAGGACCTTGGAGATGACCTCGCGGTGTTCCTGCAGGGTGTTGCCGAAGCCGCCGAAGAGGGCGCCGCCGGAGACGAACACGGCGGTGAAGCCCAGGACGAACAGCGCGGCCCCGCCCGCCATCCGGCCACGCCTGGCCTCGGCGAGGTCGGTGCCGGTGACGCCGGTCACGTAACTCAGGTAGCCGGGGACGAGCGGCAGGACGCACGGGGAGAAGAAGGAGACCAGACCGCCGAGCACGGCGATGGGCAGGGCGAGCAGGAGTGCCCCGCTGAAGACCGTCTCGTTCACCGGATCACTTCTCCGCGAGAAGCGGCTCGATCATCGAGCGGAGCTTCTTCTCGTCGAGTGCCATGAGGGCGCGGGCGGCGATCTTTCCGTCCTTGTCGAGGACGACGGTGGAGGGAATGGCCTGGAGGTTGAGCGTGCCCTTGGGGAATCCGTTGAGGATCAGTTTCCCGGCGGGGTCGTACAGGCTGGGGTAGGGGACCTTGTAGTCCTCCTCGAAGGTCACCGCCTGCTGCTTGTTGAAATCGCGGGTGTTCAGCCCGACGAATTCGACACCCTTGCCCTTGAGGTCGCTCGCGACCTTGGCGAAGTGCGGGGCCTCGGCGCGGCAGGGGCCGCACCATGATCCCCAGGCGTTCAGGACGACGACCTTGCCCTTGAGGTCGGCGACGTCGAGCTGCTCGCCGTCGACCGTCTCGCCGGCGATCTTCTCGGGCGCCGTGCGCTCGCCCTTGGCAACGGTGGAGATACCGCCCGTGTTGGTCACGAAGTTGGTTCCACCGCCGCCGCCCGACTTGCCGTTGGAGTCCGAGGTGCAGGCCGACAGAGCGAGGGCGGCCGACAGGATTCCGACGGCGAGCAGGGTGCGTCGAGGGGCACGGCTAAGGCTCATGTGAAAAGTTTCGCATGGGCGTTTGGGGGATCTTGGGCACCCCCCTGGGTGCCCGTAAAGCCCCTTGTCAAGGGGGCTTAAGGGACGTACGCAGCGTTATGCCGCAGGCCTCAGCCTTATGCCGCAGGCCTCAGGAATGTGCTCCAGCCACCCGCCGGAGACTGTCCGACCTCGAGCGTACGGAGCTTGGCGAGGATCTTGGGGTCCTGCACGTCCAGCCAGTCCACGAACTGGCGGAAGGAGACGAGCCGGACGTCCTTCTTGCCGGCCATGCCCTTGAGGGCCTCCTCGACGGCGTCCATGTAGATGCCGCCGTTCCACTGCTCGAAGTGGTTGCCGATGTAGAAGGGCGCGCGGTTGGACTCGTAGGCGCGGTTGAACCCGTTGAGATAGGCCTCGGTGGCCTGCTTGCGCCAGCCCGGGTAGCGCGAGGGCATGCCCCTGGTGGTGTTCTTCGACTGGTTGGCGAGGATGTTGTAGTCCATGGACAGGACCTCGAAGGAGTGCCCGGGGAACGGCACGGCCTGCAGCGGGAGGTCCCAGATGCCCTGGCGCTTGACCGGCCACGTCTGGCGGCCGCCGGGCGAGCTGGCGTCGTAGCGCCAGCCGAGGCGCTTGGCGGTGGGCAGGAGGTTGTCCTGGCCGAGGAGGCAGGGCGTGCGGCCGCCGATCAGTTCCTTGCCGTAGTCGAAGGGCAGCGGGTCGAGGTCGGTCCAGCCGCTGTTGGTCTTCCACTCGGTGACGAACTTCGTCGCCTGGTCGATCTCGCTCTGCCACTGGGCGGGGGTCCAGTTGCCGACCGAGCCGGAGCCGCCGCAGAAGTGGCCGTTGAAGTGCGTGCCGATCTCGTGCCCGTCGAGCCAGGCCTGGCGGACGTTCTTGAGGGTGTCCTTGATGTGGTCGTCGGTGAGGTAGCCGATGTCGGAGGCGCCGACGCGGTTGTTCGGCGGGCGGTAGAGGCTCTTCTTCGACTCGGGCAGGAGGTAGATCCCGGAGAGGAAGAAGGTCATCGCAGCGTCGTGGTTCTTGGCGAGTTCGAGGAAGCGCGGGAAGAGGCCGTTGCCGACCTCGCCGGCGCCGTCCCAGGAGAAGATCACGAACTGGGGCGGGGTCTGGCCCGGTTCGAGCGGGACGGGGGCGTCGGGCTGGTTCGGCTGTTTTCCGGTGTCGGCGGTGGAACCGTCACCGATGAGCCGGGCCTCTTCCTTGGTGGGACCGGGGGCGCTCGGGTCACCCGATCCCGACCCCGCGCCGTCACCACCCTTACCAGGCCCAGAATTGCCCGAATTGTCCGACCCGTTGGTGCTGCATCCGGCGATCCCGATCGCGGCGGCGGCACCAACGCCCGCCCCGAGAAGTCCCCTTCGAGTGATCCCGCGCATGACGTCCCCATTCACGCTCGCGTATGACCTGATAGGTCATCCAAACCGACAATGAGTGAGATGCCAGGAGGAACACGGAGGTTCCGGGAATTAGCACAAATATTTCAGGGCGACCAGATGACTTTCACGTCATCCGATCGCCCTGATGGTGTACCCGCCCTAGGGGTGCGGGGAACTGCGCGACCAGCCCCCACCGGCCCGCACCATGAGTACGGGCCTCCCCGGGATTCGTACCCGCTCTCCCCGCGGAGCGCTACGCGCCGAAGGCCTTCGACTTCCCCTTGACCGGCTTCGCGCCCGCCAGCAGATGCGCGGGGACGAGGTCACGCGCCGGCTCGCTGTAGCCGACCGAGACGATCTTGTCGCCGCGGTACGTGAACGAGGTCAGCGAGGCCAGCGTGCACTGGCGGCGCCGCGGGTCGTGCCACAGCCGCCGCTTCTCCACGAAGCTCCGCACGATCCAGATCGGCAGCTGGTGGCTGACGCAGACCGCCTCGTGCCCACGGGCCGCGTCCTTCGCCGCGTCCAGCGCGCCCATCATCCGTACGACCTGCTCGACGTACGGCTCGCCCCAGGACGGCTTGAACGGGTTGGTGAGGTGCTTCCAGTTGCCCGGCTTGCGCAGGGCGCCGTCGCCGACGCCGAAGGTCTTGCCCTCGAAGACGTTGCCGGCCTCGATGAGCCGCTCGTCCGTGGCCAGGTCCAGGCCGTGGCTCTTGGCGACCGGCTGGGCCGTCTCCTGCGCGCGCTCCAGCGGGGACGACACGACGTACGTGATGTCCCGGTCGGCCAGGTGCTCGGCGACCCGGTCGGCCATCCGCCGGCCCAGCTCGGAGAGGTGGTAGCCGGCGCGGCGGCCGTAGAGGACGCCGTCGGGGTTCTCCACCTCGCCGTGCCGCACCAGGTGGACGACGGTGATGTCGTCATTGCTCTTGACGCTCATGCGGTGGCCTCCGCGGCGGCTCGGGCGGCGGCGGGCAGCGCGGCGGCGATCCGCTCGATGGCGCGCTCGTCGTGGGCCGTGGACACGAACCAGGACTCGAAGGCGGACGGCGGCAGGTAGACCCCGTCGGCCAGCATCGAGTGGAAGAAGGCGTTGAAGCGGAACGCCTCCTGCTTCTTCGCGTCGTCGTAGTTGCGGACCTCGGTGGACGTGAAGAAGACGGAGAACATGTTGGAGGCGGTCTGCAGCCGGTGCGCGACGCCCTCCTTGGTGAGCGCGCCGGTGACGAGCTCCTGGATCTCCTGCGAGACCGCGTCGACCTTCGCGTACGCGGCGTCGTCGAGCAGCCGCAGCTGCGCGAGGCCGGCGGCGGTGGCGATCGGGTTACCGGAGAGGGTGCCGGCCTGGTAGACGGGACCGGCCGGAGCGAGGTGCCCCATGATGTCGGCGCGGCCGCCGAACGCCGCGGCCGGGAAGCCGCCGCCCATGACCTTGCCGAAGGTCATCAGGTCGGGCTTCACACCGTCGACGCCGTACCAGCCGGCGCGGGAGGTCCGGAAGCCGGTCATGACCTCGTCGGAGATGTACAGCGCGCCGTTCTTCTCGCACGCGTCCTTCAGGCCCTGGTTGAAGCCCGGGTAGTTTCCACTGGCCGCCAGCGGCGGGACGACACCCATGTTGCCGGGCGAGGCCTCGGTGATCACACAGGCGATCTCGCCCGGGTACCGGTGGAAGGCCTCGTGCACGGCCTCCAGGTCGTTGTACGGCAGGACGATCGTGTCGCCGGCCTGCGCACCGGTCACACCGGGCGTGTCGGGCAGCCCGAAGGTGGCCACACCGGAGCCGGCGGCGGCGAGCAGCGCGTCGACGTGCCCGTGGTAGCAGCCGGCGAACTTCACGACCTTCGCCCGGCCGGTGAAGCCGCGGGCGAGCCGGATCGCGGACATCGTGGCCTCCGTACCGGAGGAGACCAGCCGGACCTGCTCGACCGGCTCGATCCGGGCGACGATCTCCTCGGCGAGGGCGACCTCACCCTCTCCCGGCGTACCGAACGAGGTGCCACGGGTGACGGCGGCCTGCACCGCGGCGATCACCTCGGGGTGGGCGTGGCCGAGAATCATCGGACCCCACGAACAGACGAGGTCGACATACTCCCTGCCGTCCGCGTCGGTGAGGTACGGGCCGGTACCGGACACCATGAACCGGGGCGTTCCGCCCACGGCCCGGAAGGCGCGCACCGGTGAGTTCACGCCGCCGGGCGTCACGAGGGACGCGCGGTCGAAAAGCGTCTGTGAGACTGGGGCTTCGTATGAATACGGCACTGTGGTCCTGACCTGCGAGTACGGCTGCGAGTACGGAGGGAAGGCGTGGGCACCCTGTGAATTACGCCGGGGCGTCGATCCTCCGCGTCTGCGAAACTGGGGCGTCAAAGGGATGGCTCACGGAATCCATGGTGTCAGAGGGCCGGACGTTCTTGCGGACAGGTGTTTCACCGCGAGAGCGTGGGGGAGGTCACTGTCACGATGATCGGGTTGCGCGGCGGGCCTCGCGTTGCCTAAAAAGCAGTCGGGTGGAGATATGCATCGCGGTGGCGGACTGGGCGAGGGGACGGACGATCTGGGTCCGGAGCCTGCCCGTCGGGGGAGGCACCGGCGACGGCGTACGGAAGAGCCCCCGCAGTCCACAGGGTCCACAGGGTCCTCGGAACCCACGGATCCCACGACGGGGGGCGGGAGTGGCCGGTTGGGGGTGACGTACAAGTACTTCGGCGCACCCGACGGCGCCACGGCGGCCCGCGTCCCGATCTCGATGCGCCCGGAGGAGCTGGGCGGCGACGAGCTCGGCATGGGCGGCATGTTCACCAAGATCAAGCCCGAGACGATAGCCGCGATGGTCCTCACGGGCATCCAGGGCATGCCCCTGCACAAGGTGCCCCCGCTGGAACTGGTGGTCCTCCACCCCGACTACGCCGTGGTGAAGCTGCCCATGACCGTGGTCGACCCGCTGCGCGGCATCGGCGAGGAGTCGGTCGGCGCGGCGGCCTTCATCTGGTCCACGGTCCCGGACCGCGGCGGCCCGCGCGACGCCTTCAACGTCTACCAGCTCCTCCACGAGTGGCAGGACTTCTCGCACCGGCTCCACGAGGCGGGCCACCAGCCGTACTGCCTGGTCTGGCCGTAGGGCCGGCAGGCGTTTCGCCGCACTTCCAGCCCTCATAAGTGCTGAAGTGAGGACAAATGCCTATGCAGTGCGCGGAAGCCGCGCGGGAAGGACGGGCACCGTGAGCAGAGTGCGCATGGCCGGCGAGCCCATGCAGATCGGCGAGGTCGCCGCCCGGACGGATCTGTCCCTGCGGGCCATCCGCCAGTACGAGGACAGCGGCCTCGTGGTCCCCTCGGCGTCGTCCCAGGGCGGCTTCCCGCTCTACACGGACGCGGACGTCGACCGCCTGATGGTGATCCGCCGGATGATGCCCCTGGGCTTCACGACCGACGAGACCCGCGACCTCCTGACGGCCCTGGACCACCTGACAGACCCCCACCTCTCCCCCACCGACCGCACCACGCTCCTCGCCCGAGTCCACCGCTACGAACGAGCGGCCACGGACCGGGTGTCCGAACTCCGCTCCGAACTCGCCCAAGCGGAAGACTTCGCGAACTCACTGCGGGCGCGGCTGGGCTAACAACCGCCACGGCCCTGTTGCGGGCAATCGCCCCCCCACACCGTTGTGGGCAATCGTCCCGCTGGGCGGGACGGGTGGGCACAACCCACGTGGGCGGCGCCCGTAGCAAGGGCCCGGGTCCAGGCCCCGCCACGGGGGACCAGGACCAGACGAGGCCCTACTCAACAAGCACCTCCGCAACCGACAAGAAGAACGCTCCGAACGCCACCGCACTCGGCGGCGTCTCCGGGTTCCACGGCGCCACCCGCGCATACCCCACAGGCGGAAACGCCTCGGGCCCCACCGCATGGGCCCGGCTGTCGTACAGCACAACCCCCGGCCGCAGCGCCGCCGCGTGCTCCCAGTCCGCCGTGAGCCAGTTGGCCCCGGGCCCGGGCCCGGGATCGACGACCCGGACGCCGAGCTCCTGAAGCCGGGCCAGCTCGGGCCAGGCCTGCGGCCGCGCCAGGTGGACCTGATCAGGACCGGCCCCCGAGAGGGCGACGACCGCGACGTCCACGCCCGAGGCAGCGCCCCGCAGCGCCGCCTCCGCAGCGGCGAGCGCACCGCCGTCACCCCCTCCCCCCACCCCGCCAAGGGCGACCGCCAGCTCCCCGAAGCGCCCGATGATCGCCGCCAAGGCCGACTCGTTGCCGACAGACAGGGCGGCCACCGGCACCCCCACCCGCTCGGCCACGCCCTCGTCCAGCGCGTACGCGCTCTTCCCGTCGTACGTGACGTCGACGATCAGGTCCGGCCGGAGGGCCCGCAGCCGCGCCTCGTCCAGGCCCCGCCCCGGCCCCACGTACGGGACGCCGGCCGCCGCCAGCTCCCCCGCCTTGACCGGGTCGAGGGCCTCGCCGTCGTGGCCCGAGCCGTACACCGCGACCGGCGTCACACCAAGATCGAGCAGGGCCGCCCCCGCCCGTACGTACGCCACCACCCGCTCCGGCGCGCGCACCGCCCCCAGCGCCGTACCCCTGTCGTCGGTGAACCCCCACGCCCTCATGTCCGACATGCGGCTGCTCCCTCCCCGGGCCGGAATCTGACTGTCCCGCCACCTTGCGGGGGTTCCACGGCCCACACAAGAGGGCCTCTGGCCAGGCCGGACCGGCCGGGACTCAGGTGAAGCCATCCCTCCCGGACCGAGAGACAATCGAATTGTGAGCGCCGTACGCGCGCGTGCGCAGAGGTGCCCGCCTGTGCTGACCTCGCGCCCTGGAGCCAGCCATGTCGCCGTTTCCCAGCCAGTTCCCGGATCCTCGTGTGATCGCCCTCGTCGGACTGCTCGCCGTCTCCACCGCGCTGTGCGTGGCGCTCGGCCTGCGCGCCCGTGCCCGCCGCGGGCGGGCCGCCGCGCCGCTGGAGCGGGTCTGGCACCCCCAGGAGAGCGTGTCGCTCACCCCGGCCGAGGAGCGTGCCTTCGGCCAGGTCGTCTCACGTCTCTCGGTGGGTTCCGCGCGCCGCCTGCGCTGAACGACCGGACGACGAGGCGCGTGCGCGCCCCCGACTGTCAGAGGGCGCCCCTAAGCTCCGCGCCATGACTCGTTCCGGTCCGCGCCGAGACACCCGGGGCATCGTCGACCCCGCCGAGCTCCTCGCGCGCGTCCGGTTCCGCCGTCACGATCCGGCCCCGGAGCTGCGCCCGTATCTGGAGCACTACTGGTTCATCGACTGGGAGCTGTCCGAGCCGTACGCCAGCCATGTCGTCCCGCACCCGTCCGTGAACGTCGTCTTCCAGCGCTACGACGACGAGGCCTCGGCGGAGGTCTCGGGGATCGGGCTCGGCCTGTTCACGAAGAAGCTCATGGGGGTCGGCCGGGTCTGCGGAGTGCAGTTCCGGCCGGGCGGCTTCCGGCCCTTCGCCCCCGCCCTGCCGGTGTCGGAGTGGACCGGCCGACGCGTCCCGCTCGGCGAGGTGTTCCCCGACGGCGGAGCTGCCCGCGTGGCCACCGTCCTCGACCCGGAGAGCGAACACGCGCGCGTGGCGGCGCTCGACGCCTTCCTGCTCGCCCTCGGCCCCGCACCCGATCCGCAGGCCACGCAGGCGATGGCACTGGTGGAGCTGGTCCGCACGGACCGGGCGGTCCGGCGCGTGTCCGAACTGGCGCGCATGGCGGGACTGTCGAGCCGGTCGCTCCAGCGCCTCTTCGCGAACTACGTGGGCGTCGGCCCGAAGTGGGTCATCCTCCGCTACCGCATCCACGAGGCCCTGGAGCGCGCCGAGGCCACGGAGACCCAGGGCTCCCCGGACTGGGCCGGGCTCGCGGCCGAGCTGGGCTACAGCGATCAGGCCCATCTCGTACGGGACTTCACGGCGACGGTCGGGGTTCCGCCGACGGCCTACGCCCAGCGGGCGGCCGACCCCGTGACCTGAACGCGCCCCTGAACGCGCCCCTTAGGGGGTGTCCGTCAGCGGCTTGGTGAAGTGGAACGCCGTGATGTCGAAGCGCTCCCGCAGGTAGAAGCGATGGGCCCCGGTGCGCTGCGTGCCGGAGTCCAGGTTGAATTCGAGGCAGCCGGTGGCGCGGGCGTGCTGTTCGAGGTAGGTCAGGAGCGCGTGCCCGACGCCGGTGGAGCGGAGGGTGGACGCGGTGACCAGGTCGTCGACGTACAGCTTGCGGATCGCGCTGGTGTTGTCGATGATCCGCCAGCCGGCGACGCCCGCACAGGCGCCGTCCTCCGTGTACGCGGCGCTGAAGCGCAGCCCCTGGGCGTGGCCCTGGGCGTAGACGTCGCGGAAGAGCTCCGGCGTGAGGTGCGGGCGCAGTTCGCGCAGGACGGGGAGCAGGTCGGAGTCCAGGCGCGGGTCACCGGGCTCGAGGTCGACGATCTTCATGCCGGGACGGTATCTCAGGGTCTTGTCAGGGTTGACGAGGAGGGTTCCCTCGCGGATATTTATCTGCGTAACACAGATTCTTCTTCACGCAGCTGATTAGGCAGGCCGACTGCGCCTGAAGAAGGCCCTCTACGAAAGGACCCGTCATGACCATCCTCGTCACCGGAACCCGTGGCCGTGTGGGCTCGACCCTCCTCGGGCTGCTCCACAACGCCGGCATCAAGGTCAGGGCCGCATCCAAGAACCCCGCGGATCTCTCACCACCCGACGGAGTCGACACCGTCCGCTGCGATCTGTCCGATCCGGCGGACTTCGAGGCCGCCCTCGACGGCGTCGACTCCGTCTTCCTGTACGCCGAGGCCTCGCACATCGACGCCTTCGTCGCGCACGCCCGGGCGGCCGGCGTCCGGCACGTCGTCCTGCTCTCCTCCAGCGCCGTCCTCGCTCCCGACGCCGCGGAGAACCCGATCGCCGCCTCGCACCTGGCCGTGGAGCGCGCCCTGGCGGCCGCGGCCGCCGACGGCGCCTTCGAGGCGACCCACCTCCAGCCGGGCGTCTTCGCGACCAACGCCCTGGGGTGGTCCTGGGCGATCAGGGCCGGGCGGCCGGTCGAGCTCCCCCATCCCGGTGCGCACGGCGACCCGATCCACGAGCTGGACATCGCCGAGGCCGCCTTCGCGGCCCTGACCGAGCCCCGGCTGCGCGGCTCCTCGTATCTGCTGACCGGCCCGGAGTCGCTCGACTTCACCGAGCAGCTGGCGATACTCGCCGAGACGACGGGCCGCCCGGCGGTCGCCGCCGCGGTCACCCCCGGGCAGTGGAAGAAGTCCGTCGCGGACTACATCCCGGAGCCCTTCGCCGACGCCCTGCTGTCCTACTGGGCCTCGCACGACGGCCGACCGGTGCCCCTGACCCGGACCGTGGAGGAACTGACCGGCCACCCGGCGAGGACGTTCGCCGAATGGGCCACCGAGCACGCGGAGGCCTTCCGCCCGTAGGGACGGGACATCCGCAGACGCCCAGGCGGGCGGGGCCCGGGAGAGCCAGAGGCCGGCAGGCCGGAGGCCGGGAGGCCCAGGAGCCGGGGAGTCGAGCGCCAACGGCCGGGAAGGCCGGGGAGCCGCGGGCCGGAGGCCCGGGAGGCCCGGGAGCCGGGAGGCCCGGGAGCCGGGAGGTCCGGGAGCCGCGGGCGGGCGGGCGGAGGCCGAGGGGTCGGGCGAATTCCCTGGCCGCCCGGCGGGCCGCGGTGACATCCTGTCCCCGTGAACGGACCGGAGATCCAGATCAGCTTCGCCCCCGACCTGCGGCTCTTCGTCCCGGCGGACCGGCGCTCGGGGCACACCGCCCTGGCCACCGACGGCGCCTCGACGCTCGGCCATGTCGTGGAGTCGCTGGGCGTGCCGCTGACCGAGACCGGCCGGCTGTTGGTGGACGGGCGGGAGGTGGACGTCTCCCACATCCCCGCCGCGGGCGAGACGGTCGAGGTCGAGGGCGTCGAGCGGCCCCAGCAGGTGCCCGGTGCCCCGCTCCGGTTCCTCCTCGACGTGCACCTGGGCACGCTCGCACGGCGCTTGCGGCTGCTCGGCGTCGACGCGGCGTACGAGAGCGAGGACATCGGCGACGCCGCGCTGGCGGCGCGCTCCGCGAAGGAGCGGCGCGTGATGCTCTCCCGAGACCGCGGGCTGCTGCGCCGTCGGGAGCTGTGGGCCGGCGCCTATGTGTACAGCGACAAGCCCGACGCCCAACTCCGTGACGTACTGGAGCGGTTCGCGCCGACCCTGATGCCGTGGACCCGCTGTACGGCCTGCAACGGGCGGCTGACCGACACGGACAAGGACTCGGTGCGCGAGCGGCTTGAGCACGGCACGGAGAAGTCGTACGACGTGTTCGCGCGGTGCACGGAGTGCGAGCGGGTGTACTGGCGGGGCGCCCACCACGCCCGCCTGGAGTCGATCGTCGCCGACGCGCTGCGGGAGTTCGGCGGCGCGGCCGCCCGCTGACCCGACGGCCCCCGACCTGGCTCCGGCAGCCCGGGCGGCCATCCGGGCACCGTCACGGCATCAGCCGAGTTCACCCTTCCGCAGCCGCTCGACCTGCTCGGCGCTGAGCTCGACCGTCCGTCGCATATGGGCGGTGAGCAGGGCGACCTCGGCGTCGCTGTACGCGTCGAACATCGTGCCCCAGGCCTCGTTGAGCCGCCGCCAGAACGCGCCCAGTTCGGCCATCCGCTCGGGCACGGCGGCGACGAGGACCCGCCGCCGGTCCTCGGCGTCCCGCTCGCGCGTGACATAGCCGGCCCGCTCCAGGCGGTCGACGAGCCGCGTCGCGGAGCCGGTGGTCAGCCCGGTCAGCTCGGCGATCCGGCCGGTGGTCACCGGGCCGGGCTCCAGGGAGAGCAGGTTCAGGCACTGCACGTCGGTCGGGTGGAGCCGCAGATGGTCGGCGACGGCCTGGTTGAACAGCGCGTACGCGGCCATGTAGCGCCGGGCCTCGCCGTACAGCTCGGTCATGAGGCCGTCACGCCGGGCGGAATTCTTCTGCGGCATGCAGAAATTGTACGGAGCAGAGTCCTGCGGCTCCCTCCGCGGCCCTCTCCTGCGCCCTCTCTGCCGGACTCTCGCGGCTCTACGGCTCCGGAGCCGTCAGGTAGCGCTGGACGGTCGGGCCCAGCCAGGCGACGACCTCCTCACGGGACATCGCGACCGCGGGCGGCAGCTTCAGGACATAGCGGACGAGCGCCATGCCGAGGATCTGCGAGGCGACGAGCGCGGCCCGGCGGGGCGCATCGGCGGGATCGGGGCACACACCCAGGGCGACGGGACCGAGCTGCGCGGCGAAGACCGCCTGCATCCGTTCGGCGCCGGCCGCGTTGGTGACGCCGACCCGCAGCATCCCGGTCAGGACGTCGTCGCGCTCCCAGCGGTCGAGGAAGTGCGTGACCAGGACCGCTCCGACGTGCCGGGAGGGCAGGGCGCCGAGCTCGGGCAGGTCCAGTTCGATGTCGGACGCGGCGGCGAACAGCCCCTCCTTGTTGCCGTAGTAGCGCATCACCATCGACGGATCGATTCCGGCGTCGCGGGCGATGGCCCGGATGGTGGCGCGCTCGTAGCCGTCGGCGGCGAATCGTTCGCGGGCGGCGTCGAGGATCGCGGCGCGGGTGGCATCGGAGCGGCGAGCGGTCTTCATGTCAACAAGTGTAGGCCAACAGGTGTTGACACGCCATCGCGGGCGCCCTACATTTACCAACAAGCGTTGACCAACAAGCGTTGGCCAACGGACGTTGTCATGGCACACCTGGAGGCAGCCATGAACCACCTGGACACGGACGTCCTCGTCGTAGGCGCCGGCCCCACCGGAATGCTCCTCGCCGGCGACCTCGCCGCCGCGGGCCACCGCGTCACCGTCGTCGAGCGCCGCCCGCACGGCATCAGCAACATGACCCGCGCCTTCGGCGTGCACGCCCGCACCCTGGAGCAGCTCGACGCCCGCGGCCTCGCCGACGAGCTGATCGCCACCGGCACCCCCATCACCGAACTGCGCCTCTTCCGCCGCCTCACCCTCGACCTGACCCGCCTCCCCTCCCGCTTCCCGTACCTCCTCATCACTCCCCAGTACGAAGTCGAGCGGCTCCTCGAACGGCGCGCGCTGTCCACAGGTGTGGACTTCCGGTACGGAACGGAACTGCGCGAACTGAAGCAGGACACCGACCAGGTCACCGCCGAACTCACCGGCCCCGACGGCGCCCCCACCACCCTCCGCGCCCGCTACCTCGTCGGCACCGACGGTCACCGCAGCGCCGTCCGGAACGCCCTCGGCCTGCCCTTCCCCGGCGTCTCGGTGATCCGCTCCATCGTCCTGGCCGACGTCCGCCTCGCCGAGAAGCCCGAAGGACTGCTCACGGTCAACGGCACCGGGGACGCCTTCGCCTTCATCGCCCCCTTCGGCGACGGCTGGTACCGCGTCATGGGCTGGAACCGCACCCGCCAGGTCCCCGACAGCGAGCCCGTCGACCTCGACGAGGTCCGCGAGATCGCCCGCATTGCCCTCGGCACCGACTACGGCATGCACGAAGCCCGCTGGATCTCCCGCTTCCACAGCGACGAGCGCCAGGCCCCCGCCTACCGGGTCGGCCGGGTCTTCCTCGCCGGCGACGCCGCCCACGTCCACTCCCCCGCCGGCGGCCAGGGCATGAACACCGGCCTCCAGGACGCCGCCAACCTCTCCTGGAAGCTCGCCGCCGTCCTGCGCGGCGACGCCCCCGACCCCGAAGCGCTCCTCGACAGCTACCAGTCCGAACGCCACCCCGTCGGCGCCGCCGTACTCCGCAGCAGCGGCACCATCGTCCGGCTCGCCATGGCCCACGGCCCGCTCCTGCGCACGGCCCGCGCCCTCGCCTCACAGTTCCTGAACACCGTCCGCCCCGCCTCCGCCAAGGCCATGGGCATGATCAGCGGCATCGGCATCACGTACGGCCGGCACACCCGGCGCGTCCCGGACCTGAAGCTGCGCGAGGGCAGGCTCTACGAACTGCTCCGCAAGGGCGAGTTCGTCCTCATCACCCCCGAAGGCACGACCCCCGACCTGCCGGCCGCCCCCACCACCCCGGCCCGCGTCACCCGCGCCACCTGGAGCGACCCCACCCGCCGCTCGACGCTCCTCGTCCGCCCCGACGGCTACAGCTTCTGACCATGCGGGGATCAGAAGACGTACGGGTCGCCGGTGGCGAGCACCAGGACACGATGCCGATCGTTCCCGGGGTTCCCGTCGGCGGCCCCGTCGGTCCACACCGTGGCGATGTCGACCGTCACCTCGTCCGGAGTCCCCGCCGTCCGCAGATCGAGGGCCAGCCCGTCGACCGCCCCGGCGGCCCGCAGCTCACCCGTACGGCAGACCACCACCCGGTCGCTCCCCCACAGACAGGACGGAGGCAGCACCTGCCCACCCGCCATTGGCTCCGAGAACTCCAGCCGCACAGTCGCCTGGGACACGTCCGACGGCCCGTGGTTCTCACTCACCAGCCAGACACCGACCCGCCCCTCCCACAAGGAGAGATGGCCGTGATGGGCCAGATCGGCCTCGGCGGCCCCGACAGCACGGGCACCCTCGCCCGTACCGACCACCACCACCGCCGCCAACACCACACCGAGCAGAGCCTTGCGCATCGCACACATGCCCCGAAGATACCTATTACCGCCCATATATTCTGATCACCCGTCAGTCAGCGTGTCTCATGGCACCCTGACCCCATGCTCATCGCACGATCCGTCGTCCTCTTCGCCGTCGCCGCCCTCTTCGAGATCGGCGGAGCCTGGCTCGTCTGGCAAGGCGTCCGCGAACACCGCGGCTGGATCTGGATCGGCGCGGGAGTCCTCGCCCTCGGCGTCTACGGCTTCATGGCCACTCTCCAGCCCGACGCCGACTTCGGCCGGATCCTCGCCGCCTACGGCGGAGTCTTCGTCGCCGGATCGATCGCCTGGGGCATGGTCGCCGACGGCTACCGCCCCGACCGCTGGGACGTCATCGGCGCCCTGATCTGCCTCGCCGGCATGGCCGTGATCATGTACGCACCACGCGCCCGCTGACCGCCGCATATCCTGGCCGCACCACCGACCACACGCGCGAGGAGCACGTCATGACCGCCGCCGGTACCCCCATCGCCGTCGTCACCGGAGCGAGCAGCGGTATCGGCGCCGCCACCGCCAGGCAACTCGCCGCCGCCGGGTACCGCGTGGTCCTCACCGCCCGCCGCAAGGACCGCATCGAAGCCCTCGCCGCCGAGCTCAACGAGGCCGGACACCAGGCCACGTCGTACGCCCTCGACGTCACCGACCGCGAAGCCGTCCAGGCCTTCGCCACGGCCTTCCGCACCATCGCCGTCCTCGTCAACAACGCCGGCGGCGCCCTCGGCGCCGACCCCGTCGCCACCGGCGACCCCGACGACTGGCGCCAGATGTACGAGGTCAACGTCATCGGCACCCTCAACGTCACCCAGGCCCTGCTCCCCGCCCTCACCGCCAGCGGCGACGGCACGGTCGTCGTTCTCTCCTCCACCGCCGCCCACGCCACCTACGAAGGCGGCGCCGGCTACGTCGCCGCCAAGAACGGCGCCCGCGTCCTCGCCGAAACCCTCCGCCTCGAAATCGTCGGCACCCCGGTCCGCGTCATCGAGATCGCTCCCGGCATGGTCAAGACCGACGAATTCGCCACCACCCGCTTCCGCGGCGACACCGAAAAGGCCGCCAAGGTCTACGCGGGCGTCGCCGAACCCCTCACCGCCGACGACGTGGCCGACACCATCACCTGGGCCTGCACCCGCCCCCCACACGTCAACATCGACCTCCTGGTCGTCCGCCCCCGCGCCCAAGCCTCCAACACCAAGGTCCACCGCGAGCTGTGAACCACCGCCGTGGAAGCCGGCTCCGGGCGTGGCCGCCCGGAATTCCATCTCCCGAAGGATACGTTGAGGCGCTGATTCCATTCAGTGCCCCCTGTCGTGGTTACTCCTTTCCGTCGACGCCTTCGCGATGAGGATGGAATGTCGGAACTTACTGAGGTGTTCAGACGCCTTTCCGGAGCGCAGAAGTCCGCGAAAGGAGTCTCGGTCTACACCAGGTTCGTCAACCGCCCGGCAGGCCGCATCCTCGCGGCTGCGGCCTATCGCGGCGGCATGCGACCGAATCAGCTGACGGCGCTGAGCGCTCTGTGCACCTTCCCCGCTCTCGCCGCCGTGGCGCTGATGCCCCCCTCACCGACGATGGCGCTGTGCGTGTCCGCGGCCCTGATGCTGGGCTTCGCCCTCGACTCGGCCGACGGACAACTGGCACGGAGCCGGAACGAGGAAAGCGCCTCGGGCGAGTGGCTCGACCACGTCGTCGACGTGATCAAGGTCATGGGCATCCACATGGTGGTGCTCGTGTCGTTCTACCGCTTCTTCCCGCTGCCCAGCGATGCCCTGCTGCTCGCGCCGATGGCCTTCCAGATCGCGGCAGTCGTCATTCTCTTCGCCGGGATCCTCACCGAGAAGCTGAAATGGCAGACGGGAAGAGAACCCTCGCCGGCGAGACCCTCGACGCTGAGGTCCGTGCTCCTGCTGCCCGTCGACTACGGCACGGTCTGCGTCAGTCTGCTGTTCCTGGCGCATCAGGAGTTCTTTCTCAGTCTCTACTGCACCCTGCTAGCGGCGCATCTCCTGTTCATGGCCGCTTTCCTCGTGAAGTGGTTCCGTGAGCTCTCCTGAACCACTTCCCTGATGTGCCCGGGACGAGCTCCGCGCGGCGATGATGTCGAGTGCGCCACGCAGAAGCGTGCTGGAGGTGTGCGTGGTGTAGGGAAAGTAGACGACCTCCACCCCGACCTTCGCGAATTCGGCCTCCAGCGACGTCCAGACCTCCGTACCGAGCCAGTCGTCGCCTTTGAAGATGACGTCGAAACCGACTTCCTTCCAGATCTCCAGCTTGTCCGCGCACGAGGCGACGACCGTCTCGTCGACGTAGCGCACACTGCGGACGATCTCCAGCCGCTCGGACAGCGGCACGACGGGCGGCCTGCCTTTCAAGTGCACCACCAGATCGTCGGAGGCGACGCCCGCGATGAGGTGGTCGCACTGATTCCGGGCACGGCGCAGAATGTTGAGGTGCCCGATGTGGAAGAGATCGAAGACTCCCGGTGCGTAACCAAGGCGCTTTCCCTTCATCACTGTCCTGTCGGTGACTTGTCGGCGGTGACGGTGACGTCAAGGGGCACGGACCTGGCCGAGATGTTCTGACCGTCGGTCACGGCGATCGTGTACTGGTGACGCGCGCCGGGGACGGCGGAGTCCGTGTAGGTCATGTCCGGGCGTTCCCACGACGTGGACCGTTGCGACGGGGAGGCCACGAGAACGCCGTCCCGGTAGAGGAGGTAGGTCAGCTGCGCGTCGTCCCGGTCCCATGCGGCACGCCAGGAGAGTTCGGCCTGGCCGGTGCTCGCCTTGACGAGGGTGAGCTGGGGAGGCGCTTCCGGGGCCGCGTTGCGATCGGCGGCGAATCGTGTCAGGCCTTGCTGCGGTGCGTCGTTGACGGTGGTGAACTCGCCGCCGGCCCACATGATTCCCTCGGCCATCACCAGGGCACGCGGCCCCTGGCCCTCCCCGATCCCCCCGTTCGTGTCGGGGAACCAGTGCAGGATCTCTTTGTCGTTGATGGAGTTGGCCAGGAAGTGCTGGCGGTCGTGGTGCTCCGGAAAACCGCCGGGGGTCCTGCCGCAGTTGTGTGCGTGGGAGCCGCTGTACAGGACGCCGTTGTACGGGAGGACGGCTTGGGTGGCACCCAGGCAGCTGTCCTTCCACAGCTCACTGTCGTCGGACAGGCGGGCGGCGATGCGACCGTCGAAGATGCCCGTCCCGCTGCCTTCGGCCCCTACGTAGAAGTTCATGTCGTCGCGCGCCAGGGCCTTGACGGTGGAACGCTTGGGGAGCCAGCGGGGGTAGGAGGACACGGTCGAGCCGGTCGAGGGCTCCAGTGCGACCAGGGCGTGCGCGGGTTGGCCGTTGACCGTGTCGAAGTCCCCGCCGACGATGATCTTTCCGTGGTCCTTGGCAGCGGTGATGGCCCGCACCGGCTTGTCGATGTCCGCCGTGAACGGGAGCAGTGAACCGCTCGGCGTGAGGGACGCGATGCGCTTTCTCTTCTGGCCGCTGACGCTCTCGAAGTCTCCGCCGAGATACACCTCGCTGCCGGTGGTGTCGATCGCGCGGACGGTCGCCGACACCGTCGGCCGGAAGTCCCGGCGCAGCGAACAGTCACGTGTGTCGAGCGCGACGGCGCTGGCCACGCCGGTGGTGTCGACCGTGCTGAAGGAGCCGCCGACGAAGAGCACTTCTCCGTCGTGTGACGCTTTCAGCGCTCGTACGGTGCCACCGGCTCCGGAGAAGGAGTGGGAGCACGGCAGCAGTTCACCGGTGACGGCGTCGAACGCGGCGAAGTTCTTGCGTGCGACCTCCTTCTCACCTGCCTTCGCACCCGGGGGGCGGACATGGGCGAAGGTACCGCCGACGTACACGATGCCGTGTGCGTACTCGACGGACCAGACGATCCCGTCGGTCTGCCACGTCGGCAGGGAACCGGCTGTCAGGGTGTCCTCGCCCTTGGCCGCGGATCCGGAGGCGGTCATGAGCGAGGCTGCGGTGAGGAGGGCCACGGCGGAACTCGTGGTGACCAACCTCGTCGTGCGGTTTCTCAGGCGCATGGAGTATCCCGGGCATGGAGATGGTGGAGGCGGTGGAGGTGGTGAGAAGAGGGGGAGGCGGCGCTGGGGCCGAGGCGGTCTCAAGGAGCGCGTTCGCGTAGCACGCCGACGAGTTCACGCACTCCCAGAGCAGCGCTGAATCGCCACAAACTTATACTGAAGCCGCAAAGCCCCAGGGTGATTCCGGCAGCGAGTCCGGTCACCGTGTCGCCTGCCAGCAGCCTGGCCGGAACGACCAGTGCGGCAGTGAGGCACAGGCCCACGCCGGTCGCGGCGAGGTACCCGCGGTCGACGATCGTGAAGCCCGGATGGCGTCGCACCAGGGCAGCGGCCGCGAGGTTCTCGAGGACGATCGCCGCACCCCAGGAGAGAGCGGCTCCCAGAACGCCCCACCGGGGGATGGCGAGGATGCCGACCGCCAGTTGCACACCGAAGGCCACACTGGTGACCGCAAGGTGCCATGAGCTCTTGCCCGCCATGAGCAGTGCCGTCTGGGCATTGCCCACGCCGACGTTCACGGCAGAGGCGGCACAGAGCAGGACCAGTGCGTCCGCCCCCAGCCTGAACTCCGGCCCGAACAGGGAGAGGACGGTGGTGGGAAAGGCCGACAAGAACACGAGCAGCGGCCAGGAGAGCAGCACGACCCAGCGCGTCGAGATGCGATGCAGATGGCGAGCCTGCGCGACATCGTCGACTGCAAGCAGGCGGCTGATCTCAGGAGCGACGGCCAGCCGGATGGCGAGCTGGAGCAAGGTCGCCGCGACGATCACTCGCCCCACCGCCGTGTAGATGCCCGCCTCCTCACTGGTGGCCAGGCCCGACAGCAGGATGACACCTACCCAGATGGCACTGATGTCGAAGATCGACGAGACGGCCCGGGGGGCGGCGAATCCCCAGAACCCACGGCAGGCGCCGGCGCCTTCGGGTCCGGGAGCGGACCTTCGGTCGGTTCGGCAGCGTCGTAGCGCGAGCCAGGCGACCAGGGCGCCGGCCAGGGAGGGGATGAGCCACGCGGAGGCCAGGCCCAGCACGCTCGGCGCGAGGAGCGTGACCGGTACGGCGATCAGAACACGCAGCACCGGCTTGCCGATCTGCTCGACGCCGACGAACGGGATCACCGTTCCGTAGCCCTGGGTCGCGCCGAGCAGGATCAACGAGACCGTGGCCACCGGGAGGAACACCGCGAAGAGCTGGACCAGGGTCACCGCGGCTTCCGGAGCCAGGTTCGGAAGCAGTGAGGTGGCCGTCGGGGGTGACAGGAACAGCAGTGCCGCGGCCAGGGTGCTCGCCGCGGCCCCGGGTACGACGGCGGTGCGCAGGAGAGCGCCCACCTGCCGGCCGCCGCCCGTGGCCACGTCTCGGGAGACGAAGCGCACCAGCCCCGTGTCGGCGCCGAGTTTGCAGGTGTTGCTGAGGATGGTGAAGACGGCGATACCGGTGAACACCGCACCCGATCCGTGCGCGCCGAGGGCGCGGGTGACGAGGGCGACGAGGATGTAGCCGAAGACGGCGTTGACCGTAGAGCCCAGGAAGCCCCACCAACCGCCCCGCGCGGTGGCGGCGACCCCGCTCCTCGCGACAGCGCCACTCGCGGCGGGAACGGCCGTCCCGGAGGCGCTCATCCGTGGGAGGTGGTGAGCGTGTCGTCCTGCGCGGACGACGACTTCGGCAACGCGGCCGTCTCCTCGTCGCGCGAGGCCGGTGCCCGGTGGGGCGTGTCGTCCTTGTCCTCCGGGTCGCCCTTGTCCTCCTTGTCCTCCTGGTCCTCCTGCGTCGCGCCGGGGGAAGGCGGTGCCGGCGCGGGCAGGTCACCGGCCCCATCGGCAAGGGCCACGGCCGGCGTCGCAGCCACCCCCGACGTCTCGGCCACGGACGGCGTCGCCGCTACGTCCGGCGTGGCCGCCACGTCCGGCGTCGCTGCCGCGGGCCTCGTCCGCCAGCGGCGGAGCAGGCCGTCCAGAGCGGCGCGGAGTCGGCTCCGCCGATCGTGCGTGACAAGCGCCGCGCCGACGACGCGTCCGCCCGAGAGGCCGATGAGTTCGCAGACCTGCAGGAGCTCGTCACGCCTGGTCTTGTTCAGACCGGCCACCACCAGGACGCCGGCCACCCGCTGGGCGACCGCGAGACCATCGGTGTGCTCGAGCAGGGGCCGCGTGACGACGAGTGCCGTCGTCGCGGACTCGGCGGACGGCAGGACACGCGCCACGACCGGGGATGCCGGACAGTCGTCGACTGTGGTGCCACGCCTGTCGGGGACGAGCGCGAACCTTCCCGCCGCGCCCGCCTCCACGACGACCCTGCCCGCGCGGGGGCCCGCCTCCTCGGCGTCGGCACCGTCGCTGCCGGACACCAGCGGCAGGCGTGCCGCGAGGCAGGGCGTGGCGGCGGTGGCGTCCACCAGCAGGACGTCGTCGCCGAACTCGGCGAACGCGGCAGCGAGGTTCACCGCAGCGGCCTCGGCGTCACCGTTGTGCTTCGGCGCCACGACCAGCAGGGTGCCGCGGGGGCTTTGTCCCTTTCCATGCCGGAGGCGGAAGGCCAGGGCCCGGTAGGCCTCCGCCTCTCCGCCGCCGGCCCGCCCGACCCGCAGCAGGTCACCGCCCTGGGCCGGGTCCGGCAGGAGACCCAGCACCGGAGCACCCAGCGCCTCCTGGACTTCTCCCACCGAGCGGACCCGCGGCTCCAGGGTGGACCGCAGCCAGGCGAGGACGAGGCCCACGAGAAGACCGCCCAGCAGGGCGACGCCGAGGAGCGCGATCGGCCCCGGCCCTGCCGGCTGTGCCGGAGGCTCCCCCCTGCGCACGATGTCGCCCGCGCTGGTGTCCCGGGCTCTGAGGTCCGAGATCCGCTTCTGCAGAACGGTGATCTGGTCCCGCACGGTCGCGTTCGCAGCCGGATCGGATTTCGGCCGTTCGGCGAGCGCGGCGACCTGCTGTTCCAGTCCACCCGTCATCCGCGTCACCGCGGCGGCGGTCCTCTCCTTGCGGTCGGCGAGGTAGGCGTCGAGGAAAGCGTTGGTCACCCGGGCCGCCCGCTTCGCGGTACCGGCCGTGTACTCGAACCGCAGAATCTGGGTGTCCGGCGGATTGCTGACGCGCAGTCCCTCCAGCAGTGCCTCCGCACGCGACGGTTCGCGCAGCGTCCTCGCCGCGCGTGCGGCGACGGTGGCGCTGCGTGCGACCTCCTGCTCGGTACCCATGCTCACCTGGTTGTCGATCGACACACCGAAGGTGCTGAACGGGTCCACCGTGGAACGTACGAGGACCTCCCCCGTGGAGGTGTAGTTGCCCGCACGCAGCACCACGAGCAGCACTCCGCCGAGCAGCCCCAGCGCGACGCCCAGAGCGATCGTCGTGCGGTACCGCAGCAGGCGGCGCAGCTGGTCGCGGAGGTGGTCCGGTTCGTCGTACCTGTCATCGAGACGAGTGGAGCTGGTCACGGATGCCTCCTGTTCCGGGGGTGGGTACGTGGCCGACGGCTGCCCGCCGCGGCGCGGGTGAGGAGAGCCGGGATGCCCGGGCGGCGGCGCGGGTGGTGATGAACAGCGGAATGATCAGGAGCAGCAGCAGCGGTCCCACGATGGCCATGAGGCTGCCCCGCAGGAAGATCATCTGGTAGAAGGCGAGGGCCGGGACCAGCAGGACCGCCAGCGTCCCCGGTCTGCCGCGCAGTCTTTCCCGGAGGTCGTCCATGCGGCGTCCGGCAGCACCCAGCAGACAGAAGACAGCCAGCACCGACGGCACACCGGCCCACAAGTAGCTCTCGATCCAGAGCGGGGCCGAGAGATTGTGGAATCTGTAGCCCGCGTACTGGGCGAGCCTGATACCGGTGTCCTGCGGTTTGTCGGGCCAGACGCTGCGGGGCACCATGAACAGCGCGGGGCCCAGAGCGTTCGACGGTGAGAAGCCGTTCTCCTCCGCGTGGTCGATGCCCGTCTGCATCTGCTGGAACGCGTCGTAATCCATGTTCGTGGTGAGCTGTTCCGCGAGGCCCACCATATGGACGGCCTCGCGCTTGTCGTAGCGGAAGTAGTCGCTGTACGGGAAGACGACGAGCATCGCGGCCGTGAGCGCGGCGGCGGTGAGGCGAAAGGCCCGCGGGCGACTGCATCGCGTCGACGAGAAGAGCAGGACCAGCAGGACGGTCCCCGCCCAGAAACGGGGCTTGCTGATCGGGTTGTTGACGACCACGTTGAGGCCGATCAGGAGCGGGAGCAGCAACAGCCTGACCCGGCGCAGCAATCGGTCACCCCCTGCCTGTCTGGGCAGGTGCAGCAGGGCCACCAGCGCCCAGAAGGCGGGCACGGCCAGGGCCCAGGCACGCAGCACCCGCAGCGGATCCGTGGCGGCGCCCGACTCCCGCACCGCCTGTCGGCTGACGAAGAAGGCCTCCCAGCCTCCCAGTTGGGGGATCAGCGCGACCGAGATGGCCAAAGACAGGCCGCACAGCACCAGGACGGGCACGGGAGCGAGCCTGCGGGAGAGCAGCGGCTCGAGGACGAGCGACCGGGCGGAGTCTCGCCGCCTGGCGGCGAGTGCCGCCCCTGCGCTGTAGGCGAGCAGTCCGATCTCGGTCAGGACGGAGGCGGCGAAGGCGGTCGCCTCACCGGCACGGTAGGGGAGCGGATAGGCGTCGGTGGCGAGCATGGCGAAGGGTGCGAGACCGAGCCATACGTAGGCGAAGAGCCAGAATCCGAAAGCGACCAGCCGCACCGATGTGCCGGTGAGCACCAGGGTGAGCGCCAGACCCGCGTGTGCCACGACGACGCACTGCACGGCGAGTGCGGGCCCCCACCGCGCGTCGGAGGTCTGCAGAACCACGGCCGGGAGCAGGGCGACGAGTGCGAGGCCCCAGCCGCACATCGCAGCCATGCAACGGACTTGACCGCCCTGCACCCGCACTCCTCAGGTAGGTGAGCGAACGAACGGAACTACGTCAATGGAGTTATAGCTCATATTCGGTGCAATTCGGACGGGAGTTGACGGGTGTTTCTCCCGGCCACATAGCGCACTTGAGTCGTATTATGCGTAAATGACCGAATTGCTTTCGGGGAGTCGCATCCTTCTCGTGTCGACCAACTACGCGCCCGAGCACGCCGGAATCGCTCCTTACTCGACCCGGACCGCGGAGCACCTCGTCCACTGCGGCGCCGAGGTCGACGTCCTCGCCGGCATGCCGCACTACCCCGGTTGGCGTGTGCACGAGGACTACCGGGGGCGCTGGCGCATGGTCGAGAGCCGGGGAGGGGTCCAGGTGCACCGTCGCCGCGGTTTCGTTCCCTCGCGCCAGAGCGCGCTGCACAGGGCGGCCTACGAGTTCAGCTTTCTCGCGCACGGCTCGTTCCGCCCGCCGACGCAACGGCCCGACCTGGTGCTGAGCCAGATGCCGACACTCGCCGGAGGCGCCGTCGGCGGCCGGATCGCCCGCCGCCACGGGGTGCCGCACGTGGTCGTCGTGCAGGACCTCATGGGGGCCGCGGCCGCGCAGAGCGGGATGAGGGGCGGCGGGCACGTGGCGTCCCTCGTGGCGGGTGTGGAAGCGAGGATCCTGCGCACGGCCACCCTCATCGGTGTCGTGCACGAGTCCTTCGTCGGCCGCGTCACGGCGACGGGGGTACCGGAGCACCGTGTCAGGGTCGTCCCCAACTGGACCCATGTGACGCCCCCTTCCGGCGACCGCCGCGCGGTACGGGCGCGACTGGGCTGGAAGGACGAGGACTTCGTCGTGCTGCACGCGGGGAACATGGGACTGAAGCAGGGCCTTGAGGTCCTGGTCGAAACCGCCCTCATCGCCGCACGCACCACACCGCACGTGCGCGTCGTGCTCATGGGAGAAGGCAGCCAGAGGGCACACCTGGCCGGGCTCACCGCGGATCTGCCGAACCTCGACCTCCTGCCACCGGCGGCCGAACCGGACTTCCCCGATGTCCTGGCCGCCGCCGACGTCCTCGCCGTCACCCAACGGGCGTCCGTGCTCGACATGAGCCTGCCGTCCAAGTTGACGTCCTACTTCGCCAGCGGGCGCCCGGTCGTGGCCTCGGTGGCCACCGACGGCGGCACCGCGCAGGAAGTGCGCCGCTCCGGGGCGGGAGTCGTGGTACCCGCGGAGGACCCCGAGGCGCTGCACGGCGCCGTCGTGGAGCTGAGCCGGAACCCGGACCGGGCGGCTTCGCTCGGCGCTCGCGGTCCCGCCTGTGTCCGGGAACGCCTGAGCCCGCAGGCCGGACTGGGGCGGATCACCGCGATGCTGTCAGAGGCCCTGGCGCCGCGGAACCGGTGAGACTCCCGGCCTCGCGTCCGCCCGCGCGGAGGCCGGCCCGCGAGCGCGGACCGGCCACGGCGAAACGACGGGTCACAGACGCCCTTCGGCGACGGCCTGCCGAACCCACGGGATGAGCTTGTCGAGGATCTCGTCGAGCGTGGTGGTCGCGGTGAACCCCAGAACGTCCCGGGCCTTGGACACGTCGGGGGTCCGGCGCTGCACGTCGTGCTCGTACGGCTCGTCGGTCGTGTAGCGGAACGGCCGGTCGACACCGTTGATCTTGTGCCAGATCAGCTCCGCCAGTTCCAGGACGCTTGTCGACTCGGCGTTCGCGAGGTTGAAGTCCTCGTTGAGCGCGTCGGGATGGAAGATGGCCGAGCAGATGCCACGGGCCAGGTCCCCGCCATAGGTGAAGTGGCGCACCTGAGCGCCGCTTCCCAGGATGTGCAGGGGATCCTGCCCCTTCAGCACCTTCTGCACCAGGTCGGGGACGACGTGGGACGTGCTGACCTTGATGTCGCCCGAGCGCTCCTCGCCCTGCCCGACCGTCCGCTCCTCACCGACGTCGACGCAGTTGAAGGGCCGCACGATGGTGTACGGCAGGTTGTACTGGTCCCATGCGGCCCGGGCGAAGTACTCCACCGCCAGTTTCTGGAAGCCGTACGAGGACGACGGCGCCGGGATGCGCCGCTCGTCCCCCTCCCGGGACGGCCAGAAGCCAGTGTTCTCGTACACCATCGAGGAGCTCAGATACGTCACCTTCCGCAGCGGCCCCTCGCCGTACACGCGGATCGCCGCATCGCAGGCGGCGGCGGTGATCCGCTCGTTGGTGGCCAGGAGGTCGTAGGCGTAGGCGTGGAAGTAGGAGATACCGCCGATCATCGCGGCGCCGGCCACGAAGTGCTCGCAGTCCACCAGGAGTTCGGCGACGAGATCCGCGTCGCGGGCGTCTCCCTCGACCAGCCGGTAGTGCGGATCCTCCACGCTGCCGCGCCGCGCCGCGCCGTACTTGGAGAAGTTGTCCAGGCCCACCACGGTGTGCCCCTGACGCAGCAGCTCCCTGACGAGATAGCTGCCGATCAGGCCGGACGCGCCGGTGACGAGAATCTTCACGGGAGACCTTTCTGGATACGGGCGCCCCGCCGCGCGGGCGGGCCGAGTGAAGCCTTCGGGGTGTCCGGTCAGGCCCGGACACCCCTGCCGGTGATGCCCCACAGGTCCACGACCGGTTTCTCCGTCGCCAGATTCCGGTACTCGGGGTGGGGGGTGGCGACGACCAGGACATCGGCCCGACGCATGACGTCGCCCAGTTCGACGAACCGCGGATCGCTGACGTACGGGTCGGTGCACAGGGTTTCCCGGGCCTTCGCCATCAGGATCCTGCGGAGCTTGAACGACAGGCTTTCGCGGATGTCGTCGCTGCCGGCCTTGAAGCCCATGCCGAGCACTCCCACCCGCGTCTCCGCGAGCGGGAACCTCTGCTCCAGACGCGACACCAGATAGAGCGGAAGTCCCTCGTTGACCAGCATCGCCGCGTGCCCCAGCACGAAGTTGTTCCCGGTGAAGGCCGCCAACTGCAGCGTGTCCTTGAGCAGACAGGGACCGGCGGCGAACCCCGCGCCCGGCATGTCGGCCGCCCGCGGGTAGTCGTACGTGATCGCCTGACGGATGCGCTCGAAGTCCAGGCCGAGGTCGTTCGCCATCATCCAGAACTGGTTGACGGTGGCGAACTTGATGTACCGCCAGGTGTTGGCGAAGAGCTTGGCCAACTCCGCCTCCTCCGGCTCCATGCGGACGATCCTGTCCGTGAGCGTGCGGAAGAACTTCTCCGCCCGGTCGCCCGCCGGTTCGGAGCGGGCGGCCACCAGCTGCGGCAGCTCGAACAGCTCGGTCATGGCCGCGCCCTCCGCGATCCGCTCCGGGCAGAAGGCCACGTCCACCTTCTTGCCGAGCCGCTCGAGAAGACGTTCGGTCAGCGCCGTGACCCCGGGGTGAACGGTGCTCCTGAGCATGACGAGCTGGCCGTCGTGCAGATGCTCCGCGCACCGCTCCAACGCCCTTGGAACCGCCCCGAGATCCGGGTTCAGGTGCTCGTCCACCGGCGTCCCCACCACCACGACGAGGTTGTCGGTCGTGGCGACGCTCGCGCTGTCGGTCGTGGCCCGCAGCAGGCCGTCGCGGACAGCCTGGCGCAGCGGATCGGCGGCCCCCTTCTCCGCGAAGGGCAGTTCCCCCCGGTTGACCGTGTCGACCGCCGCCGCGTCGATGTCGTACAAGGTGACCGAGAGCATTCCGCGGGACGCGAGTGCGATCCCGAGAGGCAGGCCCACCCGCCCGCAGCCGCCGATGACGACCACGTCCGCGACGTTCGGCGAGCGTTCCGCACCGCGACACGATTCCTCGATCAGGGCCATGGCTCATCTCCGTTGGTCGGGCACCGGAACGCCGCCGATGATGTGCGGAACCCTATCGGCGACCTTCCAGGCGATAGGGGCTGAAAACGGGATGTATTCATCAGTTACTTCGGACAGCCCATGCGGCGGAGACCTCGGTACACGTCCTCGAGTCGGTCCGTCACCGCGCCGATCGAGAAGTCCTCCGCGACGGCGCGGTGGCCGGCGGCCACGAGCGCGTCGCGCTTGCCTTCGTCGACGAGCACGTCGCACACCGCATCGGCCATGGCCCGCGGACTGCCGTCGGTGACGACCGCCGCCCCACGGCGCGCCAGGTCCTCCGCGATGCCGCAGCCGTCGGTGCACACCACGGGCGTGCCCACGGACAGGGCTTCGATCACCGTCATCCCGAACGGCTCGTCGACACTGGGCAGCACGTACACCGCCGCCCTCCCGTAGGCCCGCAGGGCGTCGGCGTGGTCCAACGCCCCACCGTAGGAGACGACACTCTCGAGGCCGTGGGCGGCGATGAGCCGACGCACCACCGGCAGCGAACCCTCGTCCGCTCCGTGGAGGGTGAACCGTACGCCGGGCATCCTCCGGTGGACGAGAGCCGCCATCTCGACGAACGCGTCGGGACGCTTGCGCGGATGCAGCCGGGCCAGGAAGAGGACCTCCTGATCCCGCCGGTGGTCCGTATCGCGGCTGTGTTCGCGCCGCACCCCGTTGGGCAGCGTCAGCAGCGGCGGCCCCTCCGGGCCGACGACCTCGGCCACGGCACGCCGCTCCTGTTCGGTGAGCACCAGGCAGCCGCGGGCCCGGCGCAGCAGAGGCACGTACACGCGGTCGAAGAGCCTGACGGCGACAGCGCGCCGGGGTGCCACCATGCCGTGCGTCTGCGCCACGAAGTTCTTGCGTCGCAGCGTCGCCACGGCGAGTGCGGTGAGGGAGACGAGGTCGCGCCCGGCGTGGATGTGCACCACATCGGCGCTTCCCATGGCACGCCACAGGTCGCGGACGAGCAGCGGGTGCATGAGCCCTGTGAAGCGCCCCGGCAGCAGGCTGCGGGCCGGACGGCTGCGCAGCCGCACCGATCCGATGTGCCCCGGAGCCCGCGACCGGCCCTGCCACAGAGACACCAGCGCGACCTGATGGCCCCGTGCAGCGCATTCTTCGAGCTGCCCGGTCGCCACGCTGGTCGGGCCGCCGTACGCCCCGTCGTCGCTGACGAGGGTCACCACATGGACCACCCTCACGCCGCACCTCCCGCCGTGATGACGGCGCCCGGACCGATATCGCGGTGGGCGACCGCCGAGGCGCCCACCACGCCGCCGCGGCCGACGGTGACGCCGCGCAGCACGACCGCCCGTGCCGCGACCCACGCGCCGGCATCCAGCCGGATGGGCCCGTTGTCGAACTCGAAGGTGCGGCTGCGGCGCTGGTGGCTTCCCGTGCACAGCAGTGCGCCCTGGGAGATGCACACGTCGCTGCCGATCGTGATCTGCTCCAGGTTCAGCAGCCAGGCGTCCTCGCCGATCCACACGTCGTCGCCGATGTCGAGCCGCCACGGCCAGTGGACCCGCACGCGCTGACGGATGAGCACCCGCCGCCCGACGCGCGCCCCGAAGGCCCGCAGCAGGGCCGGCCGCCAGCGGGAGGGGAACCACCACTTGACGAAGACGAGATTGAGGACGGCGAGCCAGGCCGCCTGGACGAGCAGGGGGCGGCCCTTGTCGTAGCCGGCTCCCGTGAAGCCACGCAGGGAGCGCTCCACTTCGGCCCGGTGACCGGACGCGTCCGTATGTTCGGCGATGCCCTGTGCGGCTGCGGTCTGTTCCATTCGGGGCTACCCCTTCCTCAGATGCCCAATATCCCCATATAGGAGTTTCCGCTCTATCTCGGTTCGATACGGCACATATCGTCGTGTTGCGGGCAGACTCGGCCGCATGGAAGATCTGCTCGCCACCCCCGCCCGCGTGTACGTCGCCGGTCACCGCGGCCTCGTCGGTTCCGCCCTGGTCCGCCGCCTGACGGCCGACGGGCACGAGATCCTCGTCCGCACCCGGTCCGAACTCGACCTGCGTGACGCGTCCGCCACCGCGGCCTTTCTGCGTGACATCCGGCCGGACGCCGTCGTCCTCGCGGCCGCCCGAGTGGGCGGGATCATGGCCAACAGCACCTTCCCGGTGCAGTTCATCGAGGACAACCTGCGGATCCAGCTGAGTGTCATCGCGGGAGCACACGCCGCCGGCGTCCCGCGCCTGCTGTTCCTGGGCTCGTCGTGCATCTATCCGAGACTCGCGCAGCAGCCGATCCGCGAGGAGGCCCTTCTCTCGGGACCGCTGGAGCCGACCAACGAGCCGTACGCGCTTGCCAAGATCGCGGGCATCACGCAGGTGCGGTCCTACCGAAGGCAGTACGGTGCCGCGTACATCTGCGCCATGCCCACCAACCTCTACGGGCCGGGGGACAACTTCGACCCCGAGTCCTCACACGTGCTCCCGGCGCTGATCCGCCGCTTCCACGAGGCGAAGCGGGAGGGGCTCGACGAGGTCGTGCTGTGGGGCAGCGGCACTCCCCGCCGGGAGTTTCTGCATGTCGACGACCTCGCCGAGGCCTGCGTCACGCTGTTGCGCCGCTACGACGGCGACACACCGGTCAACGTCGGCTGCGGAGAGGACCTGACCATCCGTCACCTCGCCACGCTCATCGGCGAGGTCGTCGGATACGAAGGGCGCGTCGCCTTCGACACGACGAAGCCGGACGGCACCCCCCGCAAGCTGCTGGACGTCTCCCGACTGGCCGACCTCGGCTGGCGGCCGAGGATCGCCCTGCGGGACGGCATCGCCTCCACCTACGCCTCGTGGCTGGGCTCCCAGGAGTCCCAGGACGTGCCCGAGGCCGTGGTCCACGCCTGACCCTCAGTAGGCTCCGCGCCCGTTGAGGACGGCGCGGACCGTCCGGGCCAGCACGGTGATGTCCCAGCTCAACGACCAGTTGTCCACGTACCGCAGGTCGAGCGAGACGGTCTCCTGCCAGGACAGGTCCGACCGTCCGCTCACCTGCCACAGCCCCGTGAGACCGGGTTTCACGGTCAGTCGGCGCATCTCCACCCGGTCATAGCGAGCCACCTCCTCGGGCAGCGGCGGACGGGGCCCGACCAGCGACATGTGGCCGAGCAGAACATTGACCAGCTGGGGGAGCTCGTCCAGCGAAGAGCGGCGCAGAAGGCGTCCGACAGAAGTGACGCGCGGATCCCGCCGCAGCTTGAACATGTGGCCGTCGTGCTCGTTCGCCGTCGCCAGGTCGCTCTGCAGCTGGTCCGCCCCCACGACCATGGTCCGGAACTTCCACATGGGGAAGGGCACGTTGTTCCGGCCGACCCGGGTCTGGCGGTAGATGACCGGGCCCGGCGAGTTCAGGCGCACGGCGAGCATCAGCAGGGCGAACAGCGGAGCCAGCGCGACGACCAGGAGGAGTGCGCCCACCCGGTCCGTGGCGGCCTTCAGCAGTGCCGACAGGCCACCGCACGTCGGCGGTGAGATGTCCAGCAGCGTGAGGCCGGCCGCGGACGTGAGCCGAACCCTGCGCCGCGCGACCTCGACGACTCCCGGTACGACCATCAGCGGGCACCCGCGGTCGTGGAGGATCCACGACAGCTGTCGCAGCCGTTGCCCGGACATGTGCCCGCCGGTGGCCACGACGACGAGGTCGGCGGCGAGCGCCTCTGCCGCCTCGCCCACGGATACGCCGTCCTCCCCTCTGCCGCCCGGCCCGGCGGAGCCCGTCCGGGCGTGTACGGGTACGCCGGACAGCACCGCACCGTCCCCCACGACGACGGCCCCGACGACCCCGTACCCGTGGTCCGTGCGCTCGGCGAACTGCTCGACCACCGTGTCCACCGCGGCGGCCTCACCGATGACGAGCACCCGCCGCAGCGCCCGGGCCTGCCGACGCTCCGACAACAGATGCCGGTGGATCACCTTGCGGCAGACCACGGTGGCCAGGAGCGACGGGCACAGCGCGACGACCAGCGCCGCGGAGGGACCGCCGACACCGCACACGCCCCGCAGCGCCGCCAGGATCCCGAGGAGCAGCAGCCAGTCCCGGACCACGGGCCCCGTCGGTGCCCCTTCGTCCCACGCCCAGGGTGCATACCGCCCCGCGTGGACACCGATGAGGACCCACACGACAGCGGCCACCAGCGTCTGACTCACGGGGCCGGCCTCACCGGCCACATGGAGCGTCACCGCCACCGGCAGCGCGACCCCGGCGCCATCGACGGAGACGGCGACCGGCACATACCAGCCGGCAGTCCAAGCTCTTCGGGAGATTGCTCGCTGCGGCGTGACGGAGGCCGCCTGCCCTGACGCCGCGCTGGTGAACCGCTGCATGGCTACCCTCTGTGACCCCGACGAACACCTCATATGACTTCTATATCAACGCATGTAGAGGAATTTCGTACTTTCAGGAGATGTGTCTCGCCGGAGCGCAAGCCAGGTTCGGCCACAGGGGTGGTCCCACCTGGTGGCGACGCCGGGGCTGCCGGACTCGGGTCGGCGATACCGCCGGCCGATACCCGCACATGGCGGCATCCCTGCCCCCTTACGGTGCTCAATCGCGCCCGGATGGCGCAGGGATACGGGGTCCTGGAGCGCGGCGGCGGTAACGCCATGTCAATGTCGGGATGCCCCGCGGCGAACGCAGTTCCGAAGGTACACACCAAAGGAGGAACGGCGCGGAATTCCGCGGCGGTCGAGGTCTCGTCACACCCCAAGAAGGAGAAGAGATTTCATGCGAGCAATCACCGGAGCAGTTCGTGGGAAGCGACGGCCGGGCAAGGCCAGGGTGAAGTCGCACCTCGTCGGCCTCAGCCTGACGACGGCGATGGCGGTCGCCTTCGCCGGCTCGGCGGCCGCCGCGCCGCTGGTAGCGGGCCCCCCGTCCGGAGCCGGGGTGCAGCCCATCGAGGTCCCGGGCAACCCGGACTGCGTCGACGTCATTCCCCTCACGGACTTCCTGGAACCCGAGTTCGACACGAACACCGCACCTGTCAGCGGGACGACCCACCTTGTCCGCGACGGCCTGGAAGGGGACCTCACCCTCACCGTCAGCTCCACCCCCCCGGGGGAGGTGCCCTCGGGGCAGCTGCTGGAATTCTCGTTCAACCAGGACAGCGAACTCGATGTCGTCGCCGTCCTCGTCAAGGGCGGGGACAACGCCAACTTCTACGACTACCGCCCCCTCGGCGGCATCGCGGCCGACGACGAGCTGCACTCCCCGATCAACGCGAGCGGCAACTTCGCGGACCTGAGCCACGTCACCTTCTGCTTGGGCGAGGACGACTACCGGCCCCCGACGGCGAAGAAGGCCTGACGCCGGGAATCGGCCCCTGCCGGACATGATCCGGTGGGGCGGCAGCCAGAAGGAGGCCCGGGGAATACCCGGGCCTCCTTCTGGCGTACACATTAAATTCCGGCGGGAAACGCTCGACTTCATTCGACTTCGCGGTTCCGGAGAACGAACGTGCTGAGCCGGACCTCAGCCCTTGACGCAGATGACCTGCTTCAGCTTCGCGACCACCTCGACCAGGTCCCGCTGCTGATCGATGACCTTCTCGATCGGCTTGTAGGCACCCGGGATCTCGTCCACGACACCGGAGTCCTTACGGCACTCCACGCCCCGCGTCTGCTCCTCCAGGTCCCGCGTCGAGAAGCGCCGCTTCGCCGCGCTCCGGCTCATCTTCCGGCCCGCTCCGTGCGAGGCCGAGTTGAAGGACGCCTCGTTGCCAAGCCCCTTCACGATGTACGAACCGGTGCCCATCGAGCCCGGGATGATGCCGAACTCGCCGGAGCCGGCCCGGATCGCTCCCTTACGGGTGACCAGCAGGTCCATCCCCTCGTACCGCTCCTCCGCCACGTAGTTGTGGTGGCAGGAGATGACCGGATCGAAGGTCACCTTCGCCTTGCGGAACTCCCGCCGGACGACCTCCTGGAAGAGCGCCATCATGATCGCCCGGTTGTACTTCGCGTACTCCTGCGCCCAGAAGAGGTCGTTCCGGTATGCGCCCATCTGCGGGGTGTCCGCGACGAACACGGCCAGGTCCCGGTCCACGAGCCCCTGGTTGTGCGGCAGTTTCTGCGCCTCGCCGATGTGGTACTCGGCGAGCTCCTTGCCGATGTTCCGCGACCCGGAGTGCAGCATCAGCCAGACCGCACCCGACTCATCGAGACAGAACTCGATGAAGTGATTGCCCGATCCGAGCGTTCCCATCTGCTTTTGAGCACGCTCATGACGGAACTTGACCGATTCCGCGATCCCGTCGAAGCGCGACCAGAAGTCGTCCCACCCCGCCGTTGGGAACTGGAACAGCCGCGAGGGGTCCACCTCGTCCCGGTGCATCCCCCGCCCCACCGGAATCGCCTGCTCGATCTTCGACCGCAGCCGCGACAGATCCCCCGGCAGGTCGTTCGCCGTCAGTGACGTCTTCACCGCCGACATCCCGCAGCCGATGTCCACACCCACCGCCGCCGGACAGACCGCCCCGTGCATCGCGATCACCGAGCCGACCGTCGCGCCCTTGCCGTAATGCACGTCCGGCATCACGGCCAGGCCCTTGATCCACGGCAGCGTGGCCACGTTCTGGAGCTGCTGCATCGCGCCGCCCTCCACCGTGGAAGGATCGGTCCACATCCGGATGGGCACCTTCGCGCCCGGCACCTCTACATACGACATACTTCCTCGATTCCCCCAAAAGCCTGATAACGCAAAAACCGGCTCCAAGGCCCGTACAGGTGACGACGGACCGGCATCAACGGCAGCGCGTGCGATAGACATTGTGTCCACCGACCGGTCTCCGGCGGCAAAGGGTTTTCGGGGAAGTCTTCGGGAGAAGGGAGCCTGGAGCGTGCAGCGACAGGCGTACGTACCCGGTCTGACAGCGCTCGCCGCGGCGCTCGTCCTGGGGCTCACCGGATGCTCCTCCGGCGGCGGATCCGGCACCGGCGCCGTCGACTCCAAGGCCGGTCCCGCCGCCGCGGTCGCTCCCCCCGGCCGCTACCGCACCCTCTTCGAGCCCTGCGGCGCCGTCCCGCAGAACACGCTCCGGGACCTGCTGCCCGGTGCCGCCCAGCTCCCGGACGACGAGCGGGACGCGGCGTACCGCGGCTCGGCGGCCGTCACGTACGACACCGATCGCCGCGTCGGCTGCAGCTGGAAGGCGGACACGCCCGACGCCTCGCACCGGCTGCGGCTCGACATCGAGCGGGTGGTGTCGTACGACCCGGGTGTGAGCGACGACGACCGCGCGCAGGAGGTGTTCACCCGTAAGCAGGTCGCGGCGGACCTCCCCCAGCCGCCCCCGGCGACCACCCAGACGCCGGTCAGCCCCACCGGCACCCCTGGCACCACCCCGAGTGCTCCCCCGAGCGGCACGGCGAAGCCCACCGGCCCGACCGCCACCCCGCCGCAGGGCCAGACCCCGACCGGCGCCCCCACCACCGGTCTGGAGCCCCGTGTCCTGGAGGGGCTCGGCCAGGTCGCGTTCCTCGACGACACGCTCAGCGGCGGCGGGGCGAACGGGCGGCACCGCACCGTGAGCGTGGTGTTCCGCACATCCAATGTGGTCGTGACGATCGAGTACGCGGAGCAGACGACCGGTTCCGCGGAGGCCCCCGACAGCCGGGAGCTGCAGGAAAAGGCCCGGAATCTGGCCCGGCTGCTCGCCGAGCGGCTGGAGGAGTAGCCGTCCGGACCCGATCCGTGACCGCCCCGGGACCGCGTAACGTGTCGACGGCCCGGACCGTACCCGGACCGTACCCGGACCCGTGCCCGGACCGTACGACGACAAGCGACTGAGGGAACCATGCACCGATCAGCCCCGCGACTCACCCGCATACTCGCCTGCGCAGCCGTCCCGGTGATGCTCGTCGTCGCCGGCTGCTCCTCGGATTCCGACGGTGGTTCGGGTACTCCGGACAAGGGTTCGGCGTCCTCGGCGCCGAGCGCCCAGCAGTCGACGAAGGCGGTCGAGCCGGCGAAGTTCGCGGAGCTGCCGGACGTGTGCAAGTCGATCTCGGCGAAGACGACCGCGAGCCTGGTGCCGAAGGCGAAGGCGAAGAACGGTACGGCGGCGGCGTCCAGCGACACGGCGAGCCGCGGTGGCTGTTCGTGGAACGGTCTGGACGACAAGGGCGTGAAGGGCTCGCAGTACCGCTGGCTCGACGTCTCCTTCTACCGCTACGAGTCGGACGCCTCCCTGGGCAGTGGCGAGAAGCGCGCCCAGGAGAACTTCGCGAAGGAGCTGGCCAAGCTTCAGGCGACCGAGGGCGCGAAGAAGCTGCGGACGAGCGACGCCGCCGGTGTCGGCGACCAGGCGAAGTCCGTGGCGTACGAGCTGCGGAAGACCGGCGAGGACTTCAAGTACGCGTCGGTGGTGGCGCGTACGGGCAATGTGCTGGTGCTGCTGACGTACAACGGGGCGGGCTACGCGGGCGCGGACGCTCCCTCGGACAAGACGATGATGGAGGGCGCGGTGAAGGCGTCGAAGGAGGCCGTCGCGGCGGTCGCGGCCGCGAACAAGTAGGCCGGGGCGGCGCCGGGCGTCGCGTACACCCTCATTTGCGCGTGTTGTCGAGGAGCCTGTCCCTCCCCAGGGGGCCGGGCTCCTCTCGCGTGTGCCACGCTGTGCCCGCGAGATGTGGATTGACGGGAGGGGATCGCGGGTGGCCGCGGTGCAGCTGACACGCACGCACAAGATACTGATCGGTGTGGTGATCGCCGGTGCGGTGGTCATCGCCGGTATCGGTTTCGCGGGTTCCTACGCCGCTGTGCGTGAGCTCGCCGTGGAGAAGGGCTTCGGCACCTTCTCGTACTTCTTCCCGATCGGTATCGACGCCGGTATCTGTGTGCTGCTGGCACTGGATCTGCTGCTGACGTGGATCCGGATCCCGTTCCCGCTGCTGCGTCAGACGGCGTGGGTGCTGACGGCGGCGACGATCGCGTTCAACGGCGCGGCCGCGTGGCCGGATCCGCTGGGTGTGGGCATGCACGCGGTGATCCCGGTGCTGTTCGTGGTCGCGGTGGAGGCGGCGCGCCATGCGGTGGGCCGCATAGCCGACATCACGGCCGACAAGCACATGGAGGGCGTGCGGCTGACGCGTTGGCTGCTGTCTCCGATCCCGACGTTCCGCCTGTGGCGCCGGATGAAGCTGTGGGAGCTGCGCTCGTACGAGCAGGTGATCAAGCTGGAGCAGGATCGTTTGATCTACCAGGCGCGGCTGCAGGCGCGGTTCGGGCGGGCGTGGCGGCGGAAGGCGCCGGTGGAGGCGCTGATGCCGCTGCGGCTTGCGAAGTACGGTGTGCCGCTGGCGGAGACGGCGGCGGCGGGGCTCGCGGCGGCGGGTGTGGAGCCGGTGCTGCTTCCGCCGAAGCCGGTGATCGCCGAGCAGGTGCCGGTGCTCGCCGAGCAGGTGCCGGTGCAGCCGGTCCCGGTGGGTGCGGCGGCTCCGATGGCTCCGCAGCTCCAGCAGGGGCCGCAGGCACCGGATCCCCAGGGCTCCGAGGAATCGGTTCAGCAGGTTCCGCCGACGCACGACAGTCCGTGGTTCGCGGCGCAGCCGCTGCCGCCGGAGGCGTATGCGGGTACGTATGTCCCGATGTACGCGGAGGGCGAGGAGCCGCCGCTGGGGGCGCCGGAGCCCGAGGCCGTACCGATCCCGGCTCCCCGCCAGGAGCAGGAGCAGTTCGCCCCCGAGTACGCCGACCCCGAGTACGCCGACCCCGAACCGCTGATGGACGACTTCGCGGAGGCCGCGTACAAGGCGATGTGGGACTACATCGACGAGGAGCAGGAGTTCCCGACCGTCGAGCAGCTCGACATACGGCTCAGCGACAAGTTCGACATCAAGCACCCGCGCAGCGCGTCGCTGCTGCGTGAGCTGCACCCGCAGCTGCGTCGCCGCATCGAGCAGGAGTGGGCGGAGAACCACATCCCCTGACCGTCCCGGTCGTACGCAGGAGGGCCGTCACCCGCTCCGGGTGACGGCCCTCCTGTCGTCGGTACGACGGTTACGCGCCGAGCAGCTTGCGCACGCGGTCGGCGCCGACGGCGAGCAGCAGTGTCGGCAGGCGCGGCCCGGTCTCGCGGCTGACGAGCAGCTTGTAGAGCAGGGCGAAGAACGCGCGCTGGGCGACCTTCAGCTCGGGGGTCGGCTTGGCGTCGGGGTCGAGCCCGGCCATGACCTTCGGCACGCCGTAGACGAGCGTGGTCAGGCCGTCCAGGGACCAGTGCGTGTCCAGGCCCTCCAGGAGGAGGCGGAGCGACTCGCGGCTCTGGTCGTCGAGGGAGCCGAGGGTCTCGGTGTCCGGCTCGTCGCGGACGACGGTGCGCTGGTCGGCCGGGACCTGGGTGGTGATCCAGTTCTCGGCGCGGTCCAGGCGCGGGCGTACCTCGTCGAGCGAGGTCACCGGGTTCTCCGGGTCCAGGTCGGACAGGATCCGCAGGGTCTGCTCGTCGTGGCCGGCCGTGATGTCCATGACCGAGGCGAGCGTCCGGTACGGCAGCGGGCGCGGCGTGCGCGGCAGCTCACCGGCGGCGGTGCGCGCGGCCCGCGCGTACGCCGCGGCGTCCGCCGGCAGCACGGAGCCGTCGGCGACCTTGGCCTCCAGCTTGTCCCACTCGTCGTAGAGCCGCTGGATCTCCTGGTCGAAGGCGATCTTGAAGGACTGGTTGGGCCTGCGGCGCGCGTACAGCCAGCGCAGCAGCGGCGCCTCCATGATCTTCAGGGCGTCGGCCGGGGTGGGCACGCCGCCGCGCGACGAGGACATCTTGGCCATGCCGCTGATGCCGACGAAGGCGTACATCGGGCCGATCGGCTGGACGCCGCCGAAGATCTCGCGGACGATCTGGCCGCCGACGACGAACGACGAGCCGGGCGAGGAGTGGTCCACGCCGGAGGGCTCGAAGATGACGCCCTCGTACGCCCAGCGCATCGGCCAGTCGACCTTCCAGACCAGCTTGCCGCGGTTGAACTCGCTGAGCTTGACGGTCTCGGAGAAGCCGCAGTCGGTGCAGGTGTAGGCGAGCTCGGTGGTGTCGTCGTCGTACGACGTGACGGTCGTCAGGTCCTTCTCGCACTGCCCGCAGTACGGCTTGTACGGGAAGTAGCCGGCGGCGCCGCCGGAGCCGTCGTCCTCGTTCGCCGCGCCGGAGCCTTCCTCGGCCTCCAGCTCGGCGGCGTCGAGGGGCTTCTGCTGCTGCTTCTTCGGCGCCTTCTTCGTCCGGTACTGGTCGAGGATGGCGTCGATGTCGCCGCGGTGCTTCATGGCGTGCAGGATCTGCTCGCGGTAGGCACCGGCCGTGTACTGCTCGGTCTGGCTGATCGGGTCGTACTCGACACCCAGCTCGGCCAGCGACTCGACCATGGCGGCCTTGAAGTGCTCGGCCCAGTTCGGGTGCGGGGAGCCGGCCGGGGCGGGGACGGAGGTCAGGGGCTTGCCGATGTGCTCGGCCCAGGACTCGTCGACGCCCGCAACGCCGCCCGGCACCTTGCGGTACCGGTCGTAGTCGTCCCAGGAGATGAGGTGCCGGACCTCGTACCCGCGGCGCCGGATCTCGTCGGCGACCAGGTGCGGGGTCATGACCTCGCGGAGGTTGCCCAGGTGGATCGGGCCGGAGGGGGAGAGTCCGGAGGCGACGACGACCGGTTTGCCAGGCGCACGTCGCTCCGACTCGGCGATGACCTCGTCCGCGAAACGGGAGACCCAGTCGGTCTCGGTGCTGCTCTGAGCCACGGTCGGTACGTCCTCTTCCTTGATTCCCTCGAAAGCCTTGCAGCCTTACGTCAGCCATTCTCCCAGACGGAAAGACGGACTCCGAAGTTGTCCACAGGTGGAGAAAACACGTTGCCCACCCATGGGACACTTGACAAGCGATATAGCCCACCACCGAACCACCGACAGGAACGGAAGCTCATGGCCTCGGTCCCTTCCCTCGCTTCGACCGTGCAGCAGCGTCTCGCGGAAGGTCTCTCGGCAGCTCTGCCGGAGGCCGGTTCCGCCGACCCGCTGCTCCGACGAAGCGACCGGGCCGACTTCCAGGCCAACGGCATCCTGGCGCTCGCCAAGCAGCTCAAGGGCAACCCGCGTGAGCTGGCGACGAAGGTCGTCGAGGGCATCCCGGCGAACGACGTGCTGAAGGAGATCGAGGTCTCGGGCCCCGGCTTCCTGAACATCACGGTCAGCGACGAGGCGATCATCAGGACGCTCGCCGCCCGCGCCGCCGACGACCGCCTGGGCGTGCCGCTCGCGGAGAACGCGGGCACGACGGTGATCGACTACGCGCAGCCGAACGTGGCGAAGGAGATGCACGTCGGCCACCTGCGCTCCGCCGTGATCGGCGCCGCGATGGTCGAGATCCTGGAGTTCACGGGCGAGAAGGTGGTCCGCCGCCACCACATCGGTGACTGGGGTACGCAGTTCGGCATGCTCATCCAGTACCTGGAGGAGCACCCGCACGAGCTGGACCACAAGGAAGCCCAGGTGTCCGGCGAAGAGGCCATGTCGAACCTCGACCGTCTGTACAAGGCGGCGCGGAAGGTCTTCGACGCGGACGCGGAGTTCAAGACGCGGGCGCGCCGCCGGGTGGTCGACCTCCAGGCCGGCGACCCGCAGACGCTCGCCATGTGGCAGAGGTTCGTCGACGAGTCGAAGATCTACTTCTTCTCGGTCTTCGAGAAGCTGGACATGGACGTCCGTGACCCGGACATCGTCGGCGAGTCCGGCTACAACGACATGCTGGCGGAGACCTGCCGCATCCTGGAGGAGTCCGGCGTCGCCGTCCGCTCCGAGGGCGCGCTGTGTGTGTTCTTCGACGACGTCAAGGGCCCGGACGGGAACCCGACGCCGCTGATCGTCCAGAAGTCCGACGGCGGCTTCGGCTACGCGGCGACGGACCTGTCGGCGATCCGTGACCGGGTGCAGAACCTGAAGGCGTCGACCCTGCTGTACGTGGTCGACGCCCGGCAGTCCCTGCACTTCAAGATGGTCTTCGAGACCGCCCGCCGGGCCGGCTGGCTGAACGGGGACGTCAAGGCGGTCCAGCTGGCTTTCGGCACGGTGCTCGGCAAGGACGGCAAGCCGTTCAAGACCCGTGAGGGCGAGACGGTCCGGCTGGTGGACCTGCTGGACGAGGCGATCGACCGGGCCGCGTCCGTGGTCCGGGAGAAGGCGCGCGACCTGACCGAGGAGGAGATCGCCGAGCGGGGTGCCCAGGTGGGCATCGGCGCGGTGAAGTACGCGGATCTGTCGACGTCGGCGGCGCGGGACTACAAGTTCGACCTGGACCAGATGGTGTCGCTGAACGGCGACACGTCGGTGTACCTCCAGTACGCGTACGCGCGTATCAGGTCGATCTTCGGCAAGGCGGGCGACCGTACCCCGCTCGCCCACCCCGAGCTGGAGCTGGCCCCGTCGGAGCGCGCACTCGGTCTCCACCTGGACCAGTTCGGCGAGACCGTGGCCGAGGCCGCGGCGGAGTACGCCCCGCACAAGCTGGCGGCGTATCTGTACCAGCTGGCGTCGCTGTACACGACGTTCTACGACCAGTGCCCGGTCATCAAGCCGGAGCCGCCGAAGGAGGTCGCGGAGAACCGCCTCTTCCTCTGCGCCCTCACGGCCCGCACGCTCCACCAGGGCATGGCCCTGCTGGGCATCCGGACGCCCGAGCGCCTCTGATCCGCACGTACGCGAGACGCACGCGAGAGGCCCCGGCACGACACCCGTGCCGGGGCCTCTCGCGTACCGTCGCCGGCCGTCCGTGACTCAGCCCGCGGCCCACGCGTCCTTGTCGAACCGGTAGCTGTAGACCTTCTTGCCCTCCATGGCGCTGGTACGGAAGGGCTTGCCGCCGTCGTTCACGGGGATCGTGCCGCGCTGCTCACCGCTGCTCCACTCCACCTCCAGGTACCAGGAGACGAGATGGCTCTCGGTGTGCACGTCGAGGTTCAGGACCTGGGGGTCGGTGGTGGACACCTTGTACGGGAAGTCCTTGGCGGGCACCTTGTGGTCGCCGTCCTGGCCCGCGACGGCCTTGGGGGACGGGCGCTGCGCGTCGAGGTCGATGTCGAAGGTCTGGGGGGTGACACCGCCGCCGCAGCCGTCGCCCATGAAGTAGGCCGCCCCGGCGAGTGGCTCGGCGCGCTCCACCACCCGTACCTGCAGGCCGGTGATGACCACGGCGGCGTCGGTGCGTCCGGTGGCGGTGAGTTCCAGATTCATGTGGCCGCCGTCGACACCGTCGAATGCAGCCGCCCAGCCCCGTGAGTCCTGCGGCGGGGGCGGCGACGGGACCTTTTCGGGCTGCCGGTCGAGCATGTAGTGCTGCCCGCAGGGCCCTGCCCAGTTGTACGAGCTGATCCCGACGCTCAGGGGCGGTGCGGACGTGCCCCCGGCGGGCGCTTCGCCGGCCTTGTCCTGGTCGGCGTCCTGTTCGGCGCCGTCTCCGGACACCGACCGGCCGATGCCGTACGCGACGGGCACGGCGAGCGCGACGACGACGGCAGCGGCAAGGGCGATCCGAAGGCGTTTGCGTGAGCGGGAGGGCGCTCGCGCGGTGACGACAGGCTCGAGCTGGGGCGTCGAAGGCTCGGCGCCCTCGGACTCGACCACCGCCGGAGCAACCGGAGCAGGCTCCGGCGCGGTCCGCCGCCCCCTGGCGTCGTCGGCCAGGATCCAGCGGCGGTGGAGTTCGACCAGCTCCTCGCGCGTGGCCCCGCACAGCCGTCCCAGCCGCTCCACAGGCCCGAACTCCGTAGGGACGGCGTCTCCGTTGCAGTACCGGTGCAGCGTCGACGTGCTCATGTGCAGCTTGCGGGCCAACGCCCCGTAGCTGAGCCCGGATCGCTCCTTCAGCCCGCGTACGAGCTCCGCGAAACCGTCCGTCTCCGTTGCCACCCGCCCCGTCCCCCCTCGTCCAGCAGTCCCCCCATTGTCCCGTGCTGATCACGGCAGTACGACATGGTGGCGCCGATGACGACGCCACCTGTCGTGGGGCCGGCACACCCGCTCAGTGCGTAGGACGGATCGGACGGGACGTCCGGCCCGAGACCTCGTCGATCTCGGTGTGTGCCTTCTGGAGCAGCTGCGAGGCGAGATCCATGAGTGCGCGGGCACCCGCGATCTCCTCGCCGACCCGCAGTTGCTCCGGGTCGGACGGGTGCCTGTGGGCATTGCCGTGGGCGCGGAACTCGGTGCCGTCACCGAGCCGCACCATGGCGGCCGCACTCGTCCGGTCGCCATCCTCCTTGAATTCCATCTCGATGTGCCATCCGACGAGCGTGTGCATCATGAGGACCACCTCCTGAGGTACTTCCAGGGTGCGCCGCCCGGCTTCTCCTCACCAATCGGTGCGTGCCGACCATTAAGCATGCTCACTGTCCGTTAAATCATTTGCGCGGTGAGTGGCACCCGGGCAGACTGTTAGTCATGACTAACGAATTAGCTGGTACGGGGATCGTGGAGACCCATGCGCTCCCCGTCTTCGGACGGCCGGACGCCGGCCTCGTCCTGATCTCCGAGTGGCGGACGGAGGACGCGGAGCGGCGGCGGACCGTGATGGACGGAGTCATCGATGCCTGGGCGGGCGCCCGCCTGCCGGAGGCGTTCCTCTCCCGCTACTGCCTGGCGGGCTCCGACGGCCGCACGATCCTCAACATCGCCCAGTGGACGGACTCGGCCGCCCACCTCGCCTTCGCGGCCGACCCCGTGAACCAGCGGGCCATCGCCGACTCCATCCAGCCCCTGATCACGGTGGGCCCGCCCGGCCGCTACACCCTCGACCGCGTGGTGCGGCTCCGAGAAGCGCCCATACGCAGCCTGAGCACGACTCTGTCCGACGACGGCGTCGCCCAGTACGTCCACCGCGGCGAGGACGGCAGGCGTGTCCACGTCCTCACGGCCCACGAAGACGAAGAGGGCGGAACCGACCTGCGGTTCCGCCCCTATCGAGGAGTCGTACGGGACGTCGTCAGACCCCGCGGCTGAGCTTCTGGGCGACCTCGGTGGCCCAGTACGTCAGGATCATCTGCGCACCCGCGCGCCTGATCCCGGTCAGCGTCTCGAAGATGGCCTTGTCGCGGTCGATCCAGCCCTTCTCGGCCGCGGCCTCGACCATCGCGTACTCCCCGCTGATCTGGTACGCGGCGACGGGCACGTCCACGGCGTCGGCGACCTTCGCCAGGACGTCCAGGTAGGGACCGGCGGGCTTCACCATCACCATGTCGGCGCCCTCCTCCAGGTCGAGCGCCAACTCCCGCAGCGACTCACGGATGTTGGCCGGGTCCTGCTGGTACGTCTTGCGGTCGCCCTGCAGAGAGGAGGCGACGGCCTCGCGGAAGGGGCCGTAGAAGGCGGAGGAGTACTTCGCCGTGTACGCGAGGATCGAGACGTCCTCCTTGCCGATGGTGTCCAGCGCGTCGCGGACCACCCCGACCTGACCGTCCATCATCCCGGACGGCCCGACGACATGGACGCCGGCGTCGGCCTGGACCTGAGCCATCTCGGCGTAACGCTCCAGCGTGGCGTCGTTGTCGACGCGCCCGTGCTCGTCGAGGACTCCGCAGTGCCCGTGGTCGGTGTACTCGTCGAGGCAGAGATCCGACATGATCACGAGATCGTCCCCGACCTCGGCCTTCACATCCCGGATCGCGACCTGCAGGATCCCGTCCGGGTCCGTGCCCGCCGTACCGGCCGCGTCCTTCTTCTCGTCCTCCGGCACACCGAAGAGCATGATCCCGGAGACCCCGGCCTCCAGCGCCTCCACGGCGGCCTTGCGCAGGGTGTCGCGCGAGTGCTGCACCACGCCGGGCATCGCGGTGATCGGCCGGGGCTCAGCGATCCCCTCGCGCACGAACGCGGGAAGGATCAGATCGGCCGGGCTCAGCCGCGTCTCGGCCACCATCCGCCGCATGGCAGGAGTCGTCCGCAGCCGCCGCGGCCGCGCCCCGGGAAAGGTTCCGTACGAGTTCATGCGATCGAGGCTACGCCTGCGAACCCGGTGCACTTACCGACACCGTGTTGCCCCGCCCGCCCCGCCGGGCGGGCGGGGACGCAAGCGGGGTGCGGGGCCCCGGCAAGGCCCCGCACCCCGGGAAACCGGACTACGTCGTGCGCCGACGCCTCGCCCCCGGTCGCCGCTCGCTCGGCCGCGTCACCGGATCCCCCGCCTCCAGCGCCGCCGCCCGCCGCCGCAGACCGAAGTCCGCGAGCGCCTCCGCGAGCTTGTGCACCGACGGCTCCGGGGACAGCACATCCACCCGCAGCCCGTGCTCCTCCGCCGTCTTCGCGGTCGCCGGACCGATGCACGCGATCACGGTCACGTTGTGCGGCTTCCCGGCGATCCCCACCAGGTTCCGCACCGTGGACGACGACGTGAACAGCACGGCGTCGAAGCCACCGCCCTTGATCGCCTCACGCGTGTCCGCCGGCGGCGGCGACGCCCGCACCGTCCGGTAGGCGGTGACGTCGTCGACCTCCCACCCGAGCTCGATCAGACCGGCGACCAGCGTCTCGGTCGCGATGTCGGCGCGCGGCAGGAAGACCCTGTCGATCGGATCGAAAACGGGGTCGTACGGCGGCCAGTCCTCAAGGAGACCGGCAGCGCTCTGCTCACCGCTCGGCACCAGATCCGGCTTCACACCGAAATCGACCAGCGCCGCGGCCGTCTGCTCGCCCACCGCCGCGACCTTGATCCCGGCGAAGGCCCGCGCGTCGAGCCCGTACTCCTCGAACTTCTCCCGCACCGCCTTCACCGCGTTGACCGACGTGAAGGCGATCCACTCATAACGGCCGGTCACCAGACCCTTGACCGCCCGCTCCATCTGCTGCGGCGTCCGCGGCGGCTCGACGGCGATCGTCGGCACCTCGTGCGGCACCGCACCGTACGAACGCAACTGGTCGGAGAGCGACGCGGCCTGCTCCTTCGTGCGCGGCACGAGCACCCGCCACCCGAAGAGCGGCTTGGACTCGAACCACGCCAGCTGGTCCCGCTGCGCCGGGGCGCTGCGCTCGCCGACCACGGCTATGACCGGCCGGTGGCCCTCGGGCGAGGGGAGCACCTTGCCCTGCTTGAAGACCTGCGCGATCGTGCCGAGCGTCGCGGTCCAGGTCCGCTGCCGGGTCGTCGTGCCGCCGATGGTCACGGTGAGCGGGGTGTCCGGCTTACGGCCAGCCGCCACCAGTTCACCGGCCGCCGCCGCCACCGCGTCCAGCGAGGTGGAGACGACCACGGTGCCGTCCGAGGCGCCGACCTCGGTCCAGCAGCGGTCGTCGGCGGTACGGGCGTCCACGAAGCGCACATCGGTGCCCTGCGCGTCGCGCAGTGGAACACCGGCGTACGCGGGCACGCCCACGGCCGTGGCCACTCCGGGCACGACCTCGAAGGGGATGCCCTCGGCGGCGCAGGCGAGCATCTCCTGACCTGCGTTTCCGTCGAGGCCGGGGTCGCCGGTCACCGCACGGACGACCCGCTTGCCGGTGCGCGCGGCCTCCATGACAAGATTGGTGGCATCCCTCAACACGGGGACACCGGCGGTTGTTGACGCCTCGTCGACAACCGTCAGCTCAGGCGTGCTCACGCCCGCGCGCGCATGGCACCGGACGACTTCGAGCACCTCCGGCTCGGCGATCAGGACGTCCGCGCCGGAGAGGGCTTCGACGGCTCGGAGTGTCAGTAGTCCTGGGTCGCCGGGTCCGGCGCCGAGGAAGGTGACGCTCCCGTGGCCGAAGAAGGCCGAGGGCGCGGGGCTGGTGGTCGGGCTGGTGGGGCTCAATGTGCTCGCTCCCCCATAAGACCGGCCGCACCCTTGGCGAGCATCTCGTCCGCGAGTTCGCGTCCGAGCTGCATCGCCTCGTCGTGCGACGCGGGTACGGGACCGGTGGTGGACAGCTGCACCAGCGTCGAGCCGTCGGTGGTGCCGACGACGCCGCGCAGGCGCATTTCGGTGACAATCTGCCCGCGGCCGGAATCCTCGGCCAGCAGGTCGGCCAGCGCACCCACAGGTGCGGAGCAACCGGCCTCCAGGGCGGCGAGCAGGGAGCGCTCGGCGGTCACGGCGGCCCGGGTGTGCGGGTCGTCGAGCTCGGCGAGCGCGGCGACGAGGTCGGCGTCGGACGCCACGCACTCGATCGCCAGTGCCCCCTGGCCGGGGGCGGGCAGGACGGTGTCGACCGACAGGTGGTCGAGCGACAGGGAGCCGGTGAGCTCCTCCGTCCCGCCGATGCGGTTGAGACCGGCCGCGGCGAGAACCACCGCGTCCAGCTCTCCGCTTCGTACGTATCCGATGCGGGTGTCGATGTTCCCGCGGATCGGCACGGTCTCGATGGTCAGCCCGTGGCTGCGCGCGTACGCGTTGAGCTGGGCCATGCGGCGCGGCGAACCGGTGCCGATCCGGGCGCCCTCGGGCAGCCGGTCGAGCGTCAGTCCCTCGCGGGCGACCAGCACGTCGCGCGGGTCCTCGCGCTCCGGGATGGCGGCCAGCGCCAGCTCGGCCGGCTGCGTGGTCGGCAGGTCCTTCAGGGAGTGGACGGCGAAGTCCACCTCGCCCGCGAGGAGCGCGTCGCGCAGCGCGGTGACGAAGACGCCCGTACCGCCGATCTGCGCGAGGTGCTCACGGGAGACGTCCCCGTACGTCGTGATCTCCACGAGCTCGACGGGCCGGCCGGTCAGCCGCCGGACGGCGTCGGCCACATGTCCGGACTGGGCCAGGGCGAGCTTGCTGCGCCTGGTCCCGAGCCTCAGTGCCCTCTCGGTCATACTCGCCCTCGGTTCTTGACGTCGGCGTCATTCAGGTCGGCCCGGGAGACGGCGGCGACCGTCTCCGGGTCGAGGTCGAAGAGTGTCCGCAGCGCGTCGGCGTACCCGGCGCCGCCGGGCTCGCCGGCCAGCTGCTTGATCCGCACGGTCGGCGCGTGCAGGAGCTTGTCGACCACCCGTCGTACGGTCTGGGTGATCTCGGCGCGCTGCTTGTCGTCGAGGTCGGGCAGACGCCCTTCCAGACGGGCGACCTCGCCGGCCACGACATCGGCCGCCATGGCCCTGAGCGCGACGACGGTCGGGGTGATGTGCGCGGCGCGCTGGGCGGCGCCGAAGGCGGCCACCTCGTCGGAGACGATGGAGCGGACCTGGTCGACGTCGGCGGCCATCGGCGCGTCGGCGGAGGCCTCGGCGAGCGACTCGATGTCGACGAGCCGGACACCCGGCACGCGGTGGGCGGCGGCGTCGATGTCGCGGGGCATGGCGAGGTCGAGCAGGGCGAGCGGGCCCGTACGGCCCGTCATCGCGGTCTCGACGGCCTCGCCGGTCAGGACGAGTCCGGTGGCTCCGGTGCAGGAGACGACGATGTCGGCACGTGTCAGTTCGTCGCCGACGGCAACCATCTCGACCGCGCGCGCGGCCACACCCGTGCCGCCGGGCTCGGTGAGGATCTGGACGAGCCGCTCGGCGCGGGCGGCCGTACGGTTGGCGATCACGATCTCGGAGACCCCGACCCGCGCGAGCGTGGCGGCGGCCAGCGAGGACATCGAGCCGGCGCCGATGACCACCGCGCGCTTGCCCGCGGCCCAGGCGTTCACGTCCGTACCGTCGGCGAGCTGCTCAAGGCCGAAGGTGACGAGCGACTGCCCGGCCCGGTCGATCCCGGTCTCGCTGTGGGCGCGCTTGCCGACCCGCAGCGCCTGCTGGAACAGGTCGTTCAGGAGCCGGCCCGCGGTGTGCAGGTCCTGGCCGAGCGCGAGGGCGTCCTTGATCTGGCCGAGGATCTGGCCCTCGCCGACGACCATGGAGTCAAGGCCGCAGGCCACCGAGAAGAGGTGGTGGACGGCCCGGTCCTCGTAGTGCACGTAGAGATAGGGGGTGAGCTCCTCCAGCCCGACGCCGCTGTGCTGGGCGAGGAGCGTGGACAGCTCGGCGACTCCGGCGTGGAACTTGTCCACGTCGGCGTAGAGCTCGATGCGGTTGCAGGTGGCCAGGACGGCGCCCTCGGCGGCCGGTTCGGCGGCGAGGGTGTCCTGGAGCAGCTTGGCCTGGGTGTCCGGGGCGAGCGCGGCCCGCTCCAGCACGCTGACCGGGGCGCTGCGGTGGCTGAGTCCGACGACGAGGAGGCTCATGCCGGCATCACGGCGGGGACGTCCCCGTCGGGTCCCTTGCGGCCGGAGCCCTTGGACTGGTTCTCGCCCGCCGTGGAGAGGGGCACGGGCGGCGCCGGTACGGCGGCGACCTCGGTGTCCGCCTCCTCACCGGCCTTGCGCTGCTCGTGGAAGGCGAGGATCTGCAGCTCGATGGAGAGGTCGACCTTGCGGACGTCCACGCCGTCGGGCACGGAGAGCACGGTCGGGGCGAAGTTCAGGATGGAGGTGACCCCGGCGGCCACGAGCCGGTCGCAGACCTGCTGGGCGGCACCGGCGGGCGTGGAGATGACGCCGATGGAGACACCCTGGTCCGAGATGATCTTCTCGAGCTCGTCGGTGTGCTGGACGGGGATCCCGGCGACGGGCGTGCCCGCCATGGCGGGGTCGGCGTCGATCAGCGCGGCGACCCGGAAGCCGCGGGAGGCGAATCCGCCGTAGTTGGCGAGGGCCGCGCCGAGGTTACCGATACCGACGATGACGACGGGCCAGTCCTGGGTCAGGCCGAGCTCGCGGGAGATCTGGTAGACGAGGTACTCGACGTCGTAGCCGACACCGCGCGTCCCGTACGAGCCGAGGTAGCTGAAGTCCTTGCGGAGCTTGGCGGAGTTGACCCCCGCTGCGGCGGCGAGCTCCTCGGAGGAGACCGTGGGTACGGAGCGCTCCGACAGTGCGGTGAGCGCACGCAGATACAGCGGAAGCCGGGCGACGGTGGCCTCGGGAATTCCTCGGCTACGGGTCGCCGGTCGGTGAGTTCGGCCAGTTGCCACGGTGCTCCTGCGGGATGAGCGGGGCTGCAGGCGGCCGTGTGTCCCAAGACCGCCCCGTCGAATGCAGGCTATGTCTTTGTGAACGCGTGCACAAAGATGGTGTCCGTTTTGTCCGGCCAAAGTGACCGGGGTCACGCGACCGGATCGCGCCAGGACGGAACCAGGGAGCGCGTCAGCCCGTTGAGAACCCGAAGGGGGCAAAACCGCACACTCTCCTCACGATCACGCCCCCGAAACCCAACAAAACGTCCACGATGGTAACCGTCTTCCGGTCAGGCACCCAGTTCACGCCGCAGCCGCCCGGCGTCCACACGCCAGAAGGTGTGCTGCTCGCCGTCGACCAGGACCACCGGGATCTGCTCCCAGTAGGCCCGGTGGAGCTCCTCGTCCTGGGTGATGTCCTTCTCCTCCCAGCGCGCCCCGGTCTCGGCGCAGACCGCCTCGATCACGTCCCGGGCGTCGTCGCAGAGATGACAGCCCGGCTTCCCGATCAGCGTCACGGTCCGCTCGGCGGCGGGGATGCTCTTCTTCGTCCGTCCAAACATGCCGTCCATTCTGCGCCGCGCCCGGCCGGCACCCGGCCACGCACGATCACACTCCCTGCCTCCAGCTTGCCCCCATTGTCCGTTTAACAGGAGAGTCGCGGAGTGTTCACGCCTCGGCACCCCGAGAGGTCCGGAAGTACCGAACAGACTGGCTATGCTCACGACATGGCCGCAATGGGATGGCTCACCCCCCGTAGGCGCTCCGCCACCGCGCGCAGCGTTCTGGCTGGCGAGGCCGCCGCCGAGGCGGCGCGCAAGTCCTCGCAACAGCTCGAAGCGGAACGGGAGGCGGCGGCGCTGGCCGAGGCCGCGAAGCCCGCCGAGCCCGAGTTCCCCGTCGTGGGCGACGCCGAGGCCGCCGCGTTCTTCGACCTCGACAACACCGTGATGCAGGGCGCCGCGATCTTCCACTTCGGGCGCGGCCTGTACAAGCGGAAGTTCTTCCAGCGCCGCGAACTGGCCCGGTTCGCCTGGCAGCAGGCGTGGTTCCGGCTCGCCGGCGTCGAGGACCCGGAGCACATGCAGGACGCCCGCGACAGCGCCCTGTCCATCGTCAAGGGCCACCGTGTCTCCGAGCTGATGTCCATCGGCGAGGAGATCTACGACGAGTACATGGCCGACCGCATCTGGCCCGGCACCCGCGCGCTCGCCCAGGCCCACCTGGACGCCGGCCAGAAGGTCTGGCTGGTCACCGCCGCGCCCGTCGAGACGGCCACCATCATCGCCCGGCGCCTCGGCCTGACCGGCGCGCTCGGCACGGTCGCCGAGTCCGTCGACGGCGTCTACACCGGCAAGCTGGTCGGCGAGCCCCTGCACGGCCCCGCCAAGGCGGAGGCCGTCCGCGCACTGGCCGCCGCCGAGGGCCTGGACCTCAACCGCTGCGCGGCGTACAGCGACTCGCACAACGACATCCCGATGCTGTCGCTCGTCGGCCATCCGTACGCCATCAACCCGGACACCAAGCTGCGCAAGTACGCCAAGGCGCGGGACTGGCGGCTGCGCGACTACCGGACGGGCCGCAAGGCCGCCAAGGTCGGCATCCCGGCCGCGGCGGGCGTCGGCGCGCTGGCGGGCGGCACGGCCGCCGCGGTCGCCCTGCACCGCCGCCGCCGCTGACTCCGGGCCGCCGCTTACTCCTGACTGCCGCTGACCCTGGGCGGCGCGCCTGGCGCGTCGCACCCTGCCGACGCCTGCCGATACGTTTCGGCCGCGATCATCTGCGACAACCCGGGACCAGACCCCCTCACCCGTACGTGGTCGAACACCACCGCACAGGTCGACCCACGGGCATTCCTCACCCTGTACCCAGCAGCGGCCCGGATCACTCTCCGCCTTAGCACTCGGGCACAACTGAGCGCGCACGTAGTCACACTCGGAAGCAATCCGATCAACAACCAGTCACGAACTGTGATTGATCACGTCCACAAGCGGTAACAGGTGCGACGGAATCGGTGATTTACGCAACTGGGTGTAGCGCTGCCTGTACGAAGCGTTATTCTCCTCAGACGCACAACGGAACCCACACGTCGCCACGACGAGTGAACGGTCCCGCACTGCACGTGATGGAAGCTCTGCCTCTGGGAGTCCCGTGTACCCACACGTCGGGGTTGACGCCTCGGGCCTGGCTACGCTGCGCGCAACGGTCCTCGACCACTTGCGCGGCTTCGTCCCCACCGCGTACGCCGGCCCTGTCCCCGCCTTTGCCTTCGCCGCACCGGCACCTGCCGGTCCCTGCTATGCCCTCGCCGAGAGCGGAGCCGCTGTCGGCAGACGGGGCAGCCGCGGCGGCACCGGAACCTCGACCGCCGCCCGCCGCCCCACCGCCGACAGCGACAGCGCCCGCATGATGGACCTCGTCGAGCGCGCCCAGGCCGGTGAGGCCGAGGCCTTCGGCCGCCTGTACGACCAGTACAGCGACACCGTCTACCGCTACATCTACTACCGCGTCGGCGGGAAGGCGACGGCGGAGGACCTCACCAGTGAGACGTTCCTGCGCGCCCTGCGCCGGATCTCCACCTTCACCTGGCAGGGCCGCGACTTCGGCGCCTGGCTGGTCACCATCGCCCGCAACCTGGTGGCCGACCACTTCAAGTCCAGCCGCTTCCGGCTGGAGGTCACCACCGGCGAGATGCTCGACGCCAACGAGGTCGAGCGCAGCCCCGAGGACTCCGTCCTGGAGTCCCTCTCCAACGCCGCCCTCCTCGACGCCGTCCGCCGGCTCAACCCCCAGCAGCAGGAGTGCGTGACGCTGCGCTTCCTGCAGGGCCTCTCGGTCGCCGAGACGGCCCGGGTCATGGGCAAGAACGAGGGTGCGATCAAGACCCTCCAGTACCGGGCCGTGCGCACCCTGGCGCGCCTGCTCCCGGACGACGCCCGCTGACCGCTCCGCGCCCCCCACACGCGCCCCCCACCGACCGCGTCGCGCCCCCACCCCTCACCCTCCCCCCATGTCCCCCGACCCCCGCCCAACTCACAGTCGGTGACGCCTCGATGACGCACTGGTCCGATCATCTTTCGCGCGTAACCCAAGTGCCGCGCCGCTCGTTGTGCGGGATGCAGGCTCCCTGTGGTCACGCCGTGCCCGCAGCCACTCACTCGTTCGTGTGGATGTGTTCAAGGTGTGCAACCTTCCGGACACCCCGGGGAGTCGACCGTCATGACGAGAGGAGGTGCCGCCAGTGATCGCGAACGTATCGGCGCACCGGCGGGCGAACGCCTTCGCCCAGGCCCTGGATGACCGGACGCCCGACGACGCGACGGCCGAGCAGCCCGAGGCGTCGGCCGAACCGGCCGAGCAGGGGCGGCTGTTGGCTCTGGCGAACGGTCTCGGCGAGCTGCCGAAGCCGGAGATGGACCCCGAGGTCAAGGTGGTGCAACGGGCACAGCTCGTGGCCGCCATGGAAGCGATGCTCGCGGAGGGAGGCGCGGCAGCGGGCCCTACGGTGCCGGAGCAGCGGACATCGAGCGGGCGGGGAGCCCACCGGGCCTCCCCGCTGCGGAAATTGCGCCCCCGCTCCCGCTGGTCGAAGGGCATCGCCGCGGGCGGCCTCACGGTCGGTGTGGCCGCGGGCGCTTTCAGCGGTGTGGCCGCTGCGAGTTCCGACGCCCTTCCCGGTGACTCGCTCTACGGGCTCAAGCGCGGGATGGAAGACATCAAGCTCGGGATGGCCGACGACGACGCCGACCGGGGCGGGATCTACCTGGACCAGGCGTCGACCCGGCTCAGCGAGGCCCGCAGACTCATGGAGCGCGGCCGCGCGGGCGCCCTCGACCACGAATCGCTCGGCGAGATCCGCCGCGTCCTCGGCGGCATGAAGCACGACGCCTCCGAGGGCCACCGGCTGCTGCGCCAGGCGTACGAACGGGACGGCGAGATCGGCCCGATGGCCCGGCTCAACTCCTTCGCCCAGGCCCACCGCTCCACCTGGAACGGCCTGCGCGAGCGGCTGCCCTTCCAGCTCACCGACGTCGGCAAGGAGGTGAACGACGTCTTCGTCGCCATAGACGAAGAGGTCGAGCCGCTCCAGAGCATGCTGCCGCGCACCCCGGAGAAGGGCGCCGTCGAGACCGGCGGCGCCGGCACCCCGCAGGACACCCCAGGGACGCGCACCCAGCGCCCGCCGTCCTCCCCCGCCGCCCCCTCCACGGTCGGCGAAGGCTCCACCCGGCCCCAGCCCTCGGGCTCCGGTTCGGGCACGGGCTCCCCGCAGGACGACGGCCTGCTCGGCGGGAACACCGGCGGCCTGCTCGACAACGCACCGACGGGCACACTCCCGACGCCCTCGGGCGGCCAGGCGACACCCCCGATGCCGGACGTCGAACTCCCGCCGCTGCTGCCAGGCCTGCTCCCCGGCCTCGACATCGACAGCGAGGACGCCCGCTAGGACGAGTGGTGCCCCCTCTCCGGAGGGGGCACCACTCGTACGTCAGAAGGCAGTCAGAAGAACACGGACCGCCGCTGCACCAGCAGCTTGTAGAGCGTGTGCTGGATCTGCTCGCGGACCTGGTCCGTCAGGTTGAACATCAGCATCGGATCCTCCGCCGCCTCCGGCGGATAGCCGTCCGTCGCGATCGGCTCGCCGAACTGGATCGTCCACTTCGTCGGCAGCGGCACCGCACCCAGCGGCCCCAGCCAGGGGAACGTCGGCGTGAGCGGGAAGTACGGGAAGCCAAGGAGTCGCGCGAGCGTCTTCGCGTTGCCGAGCATCGGGTAGATCTCCTCCGCGCCCACGATCGAGCACGGCACGATCGGCACCCCGGCCCGCAGCGCCGTCGACACGAACCCGCCCCGGCCGAAACGCTGGAGCTTGTACCGCTCGCTGAACGGCTTCCCGATGCCCTTGAAGCCCTCCGGCATCACCCCCACGATCTCCCCGGCCCGCAGCAGCCGCTCCGCGTCCTCCGCGCACGCCAGCGTGTGCCCGGCCTTGCGGGCCAGCTCGTTGACGACCGGCAGCATGAAGACCAGATCCGCGGCGAGCAGCCGAAGATGACGGCCCGCCGGGTGGTTGTCGTGCACGGCGACCTGCATCATCAGGCCGTCCAGCGGCAGCGTCCCGGAGTGGTTCGCCACCACCAGCGCGCCGCCCTCGGCGGGAATGTTCTCCACGCCCTTCACTTCCACCCGGAAGTACTTCTCCGCGAGCGGCCGCACCAGCGACATCAGGACCTGGTCGGTGAGCTCCTTGTCGTAACCGAACTCGTCGACTTCGTACTCACCGGTCACCCGCCGCCGCAGAAACGCCAGCCCGCCCGCGAGCCGCCGCTCCCACCCCGCCCGGCGCCCGCCGGACTCGGAAGGCCCACCCGGCTCCCCCACCGCGGGTTCCACGGCCTCCACCGCCTCCACCGGCCCCGCGTGCCGATGAGGGTCCTCGGGCCCCTGCTGCCCCGGCAGAGCCCGTACGGCGGCGTCCCAGCCCGCCCTGCCGGGCCGCCGGCGCGCCCGTGAGCGGTCGTCGTCGAACGGAATGACCTTGGCGTCCGCCATCGTTACCTGGGCTCCTTCTGATCCAGCCGGGCCGCGACCCGGTCCACGGCCCCCGCGAGCATCTCCGGCGGCAGCAGCCCCGGCCCGCGGCTGCGGACGAAGTCCGCGAACGTCTCGGCCGTCGTGAACCGAGGGCTGAACCCGAGCGTCTCCCGCATCTGGACCGTGGAGACCACCCGGCCATGGGTCAGGAGCCGGATCTGCTCGGGCGCGAAGTCGGTGACACCGACCGTGCGCAGCGCCGAGCCCACCCATGTGACCGCGGGCAGCAGCACCGGCACCGTCGGCCGCCCCAGGCGCCGCGCGCACTGCGAGAGCAGCAGCACACCGTCCCCGGCCACATTGAACGTGCCGCTGTTCAGCGTCGCCCGGCGCGGCTCGTCCGAGGCAAGCAGCAGGACGTCGATGACATCGTCCTCGTGCACGAACTGCAGCCTCGGGTCGTAGCCGAAGACCGTCGGCAGCACCGGAAGCGACAGATACTCGGCGAGCGGGGAGTCCACCCGCGGCCCCAGGATGTTCGCGAACCGCAGCACACACACGGCCACGTCCGGGCGGCGCCGCGCGAAGCCCCGTACGTACCCCTCGACCTCGACGGCGTCCTTGGCGAAGCCGCCGCTCGGCAGCGACTTGGGCGGAGTCGTCTCGGTGAAGACGGCCGGGTCGCGGGGCGCGGAGCCGTAGACGCTCGTACTGGACTTGATGACAAGGCGTCGGATCCGCGGCGACTTCTGGCAGGAACCTAGCAGCTGCATGGTGCCGATGACGTTGGTCTCCTTGATGGACGTACGGCCGCCGGCGCCCAGCGCCGTACCGGTGACGTCCATATGGACGACCGTGTCCACCTCGTACTCCGCGAGCACCTTCGCGATGGCTGGCTGGCGGATGTCCGCCCGTACGAAATCGGCCCCACCGAGGTCATGGGCCGGCGCCACCGCGTCCACGGCGACCACCCGGTTCACCTCGGGATCCCGCTGGAGACGCCGGACGAGTCGGCCCCCGAGATGCCGGGCCGCACCGGTGACGAGCACGACCTTGCCCAAGATCAGCGCCTTCCGTCGCTCTCGGCCCCGGGTTCTCCCGCAGGGCCCTGTGCGCCACCGTAGCGCCTCGGTGTGCGCTGCGATGACTGCCGTGGGCAACCGGGTGGAACCGGCCGAAAAAAGCGTGGCCCCCCACCGATGCCGGTGGGGGGCCACGCTCGACGCACAAACAGCCGTCGTTCCAGCCGTCGCTTACTTCTTGTTGCGACGCTGAACGCGGGTGCGCTTGAGCAGCTTGCGGTGCTTCTTCTTGGCCATCCGCTTGCGCCGCTTCTTGATAACAGAGCCCACGACTACCCTCGCTCACTTCTTCTCACTCGGTGCGGGGCGTCTGGGCCCACACGACCTACGAGGGGTTAGCCTACCGCCCCTGGCACCGCACCAGTAATCCGAGGGTCACCCTGGCTTCCCCGCTAGGCCGTCTCCACCCCCACGTAGGACTCCCTGAGGTACTCGTGAACCGCCTGTTCCGGGACCCGGAAGGACCTGCCCACCCGGATCGCCGGCAGATGACCGCTGTGCACCAAGCGGTACACGGTCATCTTCGACACTCGCATCACCGAGGCGACTTCCGCCACGGTCAGAAACTTGACCTCGTTCAGAGGCCTATCGCCAGCAGCCATGACCCACCTGTACCTTCCGCACACGACGCCCACCGGCTTCCCCTCCGGTGACCCTGCGTCGCTGTGCGCTCACGCTCCAGACTAGGGGCGTGTGGTACGAGTGGGGAAGAGGAGCAGCCATCGGCCGTTTACCGTGACAGACACGCTCGATTGAGTACATAGCGAGTGAGCGGGCGGTAGTGATCGGACCGCACGGCATCATCAAGCGGAACGGCCACGGAGACCTGCCCCTCCGCCTCTCCGACGAACAGTGCGGGATCGTCCGTATCGGCCAGGCCCATGGCCTCGATACCCAGCTGACCTGCCCCGCAGACCCATCCGTGGTCCCCCACGACGAGTTCCGGAAGCGGCCAGCCGCCCTCCACGACCCCCTCCAGAGCGGCCCTGACCGGTAGCGGCGAGTGGGTGTGCGCCCCCGTCTCACGCCCCGTTCCCGGCAGACCCGGTTCTCGCACCAGGGCGACACCGCGCGCGTAGTCGAGGACGTACGTGCGTAGACCGAACCGGGTCGTTATGTCGACACATCGCCCCTGCGCGGGGGTGAGGACAAGACATCCCACCGCCGACAGAGCGTCTGCGAGCGCTGCGTAGAAACCCAGCAGCCGATGCGGATGACCGGTCCCGAACAGCACCGGAGCCCGCCGTCCCGCCGCCTCGCCCAGCCGCTCGGCGAACGCGTCCAGCGCACTCAACGTCCGCTCCGGATCGATGACATCGGGCCCCGAACGGTGCGACGGATCCCCCGACACCCCGCACTTGTCGGCCATCAGGCGCAGCAAGTCTCCCTCGCCCCAGCCCCATTCGGGGTCGAGACCCAGCATCACCCGCGGATCCCGCGCCGCGAAGAGCCGATAGCTCCGCAGACTCTCCTCCCGCGAGGTCGCCACGGTCCCGGCCAGCCTCGCCGCCAACAGATGCGCCCGCAGCGCCCCGGTACTCAGCACCCGACCGATGCTGCCGCAGCGGGAGTGACGAGGGGCCAAAAACCAGGCGAGACCGCACAGTCGGCGTAACCACGCGGCGACCGAACGCACCTACCTAGGGCAGCAGCCCCCGGAGCGGGAACACCGCCCGCCGTGTCGCGAGGACCGCCTGGTCGAGCCGGTCGGCGGGGTCGTACCCCTCCTCCCAGTCCCGCCAGGACACCGGCCACCGCCCGTCCGTCATCCGCACCGGCCCCGGCTGCCGGGTCCGCGCGTACACCAGATCCCGCCACGACGACGGAATCACCGACTCGGGATCGATCTCCGCGTGCCCCGCGATCCCCACCAGATGCGTCCACGACCGCGGCACCACATCCACCACCGCGTACCCGCCGCCGCCGAGCGCGACCCACTTCCCGCCGTCCACATGCGCGTGCGCGAGCTCATGGCAGGCCGCCTGCACCGCCCGCTGCGCGTCCAGCGACACCGCCAGATGCGCCAGCGGATCCTCGAAATGCGTGTCGGCACCGTGCTGGGTCACCAGGACCTGCGGCCGGAAGTCGGCGATCAGCTCGGGCACGACGGCATGGAAGGCCCGCAGCCACCCCGCGTCCCCGGTCCCCGCCGGCAGCGCCACGTTCACCGCGGCCCCCTCGCCCGCGCCCGGCGCGCCCGTCTCCTCCGGCCACCCCGTCTGCGGGAACAGCGTCCGCGGGTGCTCGTGCAGCGAGATCGTCAGGACCCGCGGGTCCTCCCAGAACGCGGCCTGCACCCCGTCCCCGTGGTGCACGTCCACATCCACGTACGCGACCCGCTCCGCACCCAGCTCGAGCAGCCGGGCGATCGCCAGCGACGCGTCGTTGTAGATGCAGAACCCCGAGGCCGAACCCGGCATCGCGTGATGCAGCCCGCCCGCGAAGTTCACCGCGTGCGCGGCCTCCCCGCGCCACACCGCCTCCGCCGCGCCGACCGACTGACCCGCGATCAGCGCGGACACCTCGTGCATCCCGGAGAACGCCGGATCATCGACTGTCCCGAGCCCGTACGCCTGGTCGGCGGCCCTGGGGTTCGCGGAGGCGGCCCGCACGGCCGCCACATAGTCCTCGCGGTGGACGAGACGCAGCGTCGAGTCACCGGCCGGCTGCGCCGCCACCACGTCCACGGCACGGTCGAGGTCGTACGCCCGCACCAGCCCCATGGTCAGCGCGAGCCGTACCGGGTCCATCGGATGCTCGGACCCGAAGTTGTACCCCGTGACAGCTTCATCCCACATCAACAGTGCGCGGCCGCTCATGCCCGCCACCGTATCGGGCCTGTTGAGAACCGAACGACGTGGCGTACGCCACCGTCACCAGGACCAACACCATCGGCACGAGCATCGCCCCCCGATAGCTCCACGCGTCCCCGAGCGCTCCCACTAGCGGAGACCCGATCAGGAACCCCACGTAGTTGAAGACGTTCAGCCGCGCGACCGCCGCGTCGCTCGCTCCAGGGAAGAGCCTTCCCGCAGCCGCGAACGTCTGCGGCACGATCACACTCAGCCCGAGCCCCAGGACCGTGAACCCGGCCATCCCCACCCAGGCCCCCGGCGCCACCGCGACCAGGGCGAACCCGAGCGCCGCGAGGACCGCCCCGCACCGCACGACCGTGGCAGCCCCCATCCTGCGCACGCCGAAGTCCCCCACGGCCCGCCCGAGAAGGGTGGTGACCATGTACGCGTTGTACGGCACGGTCGCCAGCTCCTCCGAGCTGCCGAGCACGTCCTGAAGGTACTTGGCACTCCAGTTGGAGACGGTGGAGTCCCCGATGTAGGCGAAGGTCATGACGAGACAGAGGGGCAGCAGCAGCTTGAACGCGACGCCCCCACTCGCGGCTTTGCTCATGTCCACGGAAGCGGGCGCGGACTCCCCGCCGAAGTACCACCGACTCCCCACGAGCGCCGCCGGCAACAGCACACCCACGACGGGCAGATAGGACACGAACAGCGGCAGATGCCAGTGCGCCCCGGCCCAGGCCAGCGAGGCCCCCGCGATCCCGCCCAGGCTGTACGCGGCGTGGAACCCGAGCATGATGCTCCGCCCGTACGCCCGCTGGAGGCTCACCCCGAGCATGTTCATGGACGCGTCCAGCGCACCGACCGCCAGCCCGAACACCCCGAGGGAGACGGCGACCTGCCACAGCTCCGAACCTGCCCCGACGGCCAGCAGCGCCAGGAGCACGACAGGCTGCGCCCATCGCAGCACCACACCCGGACCCACCCTGGCCACGACCATCTCGGTGGCCACACTGGCCACACCGGCGAGGATCGGCACGGCGGCGAGGAAGGCGGGCAGCAGCGCGTCGGAGATCCCGTACCGGTCCTGGATCGCCGGTATTCGGGTCACAAGGAGCGCGAACGTCACTCCCTGCACGAAGAAACTGATCGCCAGGGAGCCCCGCCCACGCCGCAACCGCGCATCCGTCATGGCGGCACAGCGTAGGACCGGGCGCTACCCATGGGTAGATGGATCACACCCCCAATATCGCCGGGAGCTCCTCCATCCCACCGAAGAACCCGGTGGCGCCGACGAGCTTCTCCTCCGGCGTCATGGCAGTGAACCCGTACACGTCCATTCCTGCGGCCAGCGCCGCCTGGACCCCGAGTCGGCTGTCCTCGACGACCACACAGCGTTCGGGCGCGACCCCCATACGGTCGGCGGCATGCAGGAACAGATCGGGCGCCGGCTTCCCGCGCCCGACGTCCTCGGCGCTGAAGATGTTCTCGTCCCGGAACCACGCGTCGAGCCCGGTCTTCCGGTGCCCGACCCGGATCCGCTCATGGGACCCGGAGGACGCGAGACAGTACGGAACTCCGCCGTCGACGAGCCGCTTCAACACATCGGTCACCCCGGCGACGGCCTCCAACTCCCGCTCGAAGGCGGCGAACGTGCGCGCGTGCAGCGTCTCGTCGAAGTCCGCCGGCAGCCGCTGCCCGGTCCGCTCCCCGACCAGATCGTGTACGCGGTGGATGGCAGCCCCCATATAGTCGCGCAGGGAGTCCTCGTAGGAGGTGGGATGCCCGAGCTCGGTCAGATAGCCGGCCAGGATGGCGTTGGCGAGGGGCTCACTGTCGACGAGCACACCGTCGTTGTCGAAGACGACCAGTTCGTAGCGCATGCCCACACGATAAGCGCCCTCAGAACGCAGAAAAGCCCCGCACCAGATGGTGCGGGGCTTTCCCACAATGATTGTTCGGCGGCGTCCTACTCTCCCACAGGGTCCCCCCTGCAGTACCATCGGCGCTGAAAGGCTTAGCTTCC